>NZ_JBYISA010000001.1:0-581113 GCF_057708345.1 Streptomyces sp. bgisy130 | reverse complement strand
GTCAAACTCCCGTCGTCTGCCCGAAGGGCAGGCCCCGCGGCGTCTGGTGCGTGCGATCGCAAGGCGGAGGGTCGTCCTCGTAGTGGGTCTACGTGGACGATCCGACAACGCAGCGAGCGTGCGTGCCAGGCGTCGCGGGGCAGGCGGGAGTTTGACGACAGGCCCTAGGGTGCGGCGATCCCGACCAGCCCCGCCAGGGCCTCCCGGTGCCGCCCCGGCGAGCCGAGGGCGAGCTCATCGCTCTTGGCCCGCTTGAGGTACAGATGCGCCGGGTGCTCCCAGGTCATGCCGATGCCGCCGTGCAGCTGGACGCACTCCTCGGCGGCGCGAACCGCCACCGGCGCGCAGTACGCCTGGGCCACGGCCACCGCCACCGCGGCGTCGGGGCTGTCGGTGGCGAGGGCGTCGGCGGCGTTCCGGGCGGCGGCGCGGGCCGAGGCCACGTCCAGCCAGAGGGCGGCCATCCGGTGCTTGAGCGCCTGGAACGAGCCGACGGGGCGGCCGAACTGGGTGCGCTCGGCGGTGTGCCGCACGGTTTCGGTCAGACACCATTCGGCGATGCCCAGCTGCTCCGAGGCGAGCAGTCCGGCGCCGGTGAGCAGGGCGCGGTCGACGGTGGCACTGGCGCGGTCCCCGGTGGCCAGGAGGCGGCCGGGGGCACCGTCGAAGGTGAGGTGGCCCAGGGGGCGGGTGAGGTCGAGCGGGGTGACGGTCTCGGTGCGCACCCCGCCCGCCGAGGGGTCCACCGCGTAGAGGGCCGGTCCGTCGGGTCCCTGGGCCGGGACGAGCAGGAGCTCGGCGGCCGCGGCATCGGCGACCGAGGTCACCCGGCCGGTCAGGGCGCCGCCGGCATCGGCCCGTACGGACGCCGGACCGGACAGCCCGCCGGGGGCGGTGGGCAGCGGGACGGCGAGCACGCCGACGGTGCGGCCCTCGGCCAGCGCGGCGAGCGACGCGGCGACGTCCCCGCGGCCGTGCTCGCAGCCGAGCAGGGCGGTCACCGCGAGGACCGCGCTGGTCAGATAGGGGACGGGGGCGACGGCGCGGCCGGTCTCCTCCAGCACCACGGCGGCTTCCCGGGCGGTCGCGCCCGCGCCGCCGAGCTTTTCGGGCACCAGCAGGCCCGCGGTGCCGATCTCCGCGGCGAGGGAGTGCCACAGGCCGGTGTCGTAGGCGACGTCCGACTCCAGGCCGGCGAGCACGGTGGCCGCATCGCCGCGGTCGGCGAGCAGCGACCGTACGGCGGCGCGCAGCGCGTCCTCGTCCTCGGAGTAGAGGAGGTCGGGGTCGGGCGCGGCGCCGGGCAGGGTGGTCCCGTCGTTCATCGGGGGAGGTCCTTCCACGCGACGTCCTTGTCGGTGCGCGGCTCGGGCGGCAGCCCCAGCACACGCTCGGCGACGATGTTGAGCAGCACTTCCGAGGTGCCCCCTTCGATGGAGTTCCCCTTGGCGCGCAGATAGCGGTAGCCGGCCTCGCGGCCGGTGAAGTCGACGCCGTCGGGCCGGCGCATCGTCCAGTCGTCGTAGGTCAGCCCGTCCTCGGCGAGGAACTCCACCTCCCAGCCGCTGATTTCCTGGGCGAGCCGGGCGAAGGCCAGCTTCATCCCGCTGCCCTCGGGGCCCGGCTGCCCCTTGGTGAGCTGCTGGCGCAGTCGTTCACCGGTCAGCCGGGCGACCTCGGCCTCCACCCACAGCTTCAGCAGCCGCTGGTGCAGGTCGTGGGTGCGCAGTTCGGGGCGGGCGCGCCAGTCGGCGGCGGCGACGCCGATCATGCCGCCCTCGCGGGGGATACGGGCGCCGCCGATGGCGACCCGCTCGTTCATCAGCGTGGTCTGGGCGACCTTCCAGCCCTCGCCGACCGCACCGAGACGGTGGGCGTCGGGGATCCGGACACCGGTGAGGAACACCTCGTTGAACTCGGCCTCGCCGGTGATCTGCCGCAGTGGACGCACCTCGACGCCGGGGTCGGTCATGTCGCACACGAAGTAGCTGATGCCGCGGTGCTTGGGGACGTCGGGGTCGGTGCGGGCGATCAGGATCGCCCAGCGGGCCAGATGTGCGCTGGACGTCCAGACCTTCTGGCCGTCGACGATCCAGTCACCCCCGCTCCCGGTTTCTCCGCCGTCCTCCCGGACCGCGCGGGTCGCCAGCGCCGCCAGGTCGGAGCCGGCCCCGGGCTCGCTGAACAGCTGGCACCACACCTCCTCGCCGGTCCACAGGGGGCGCAGGAAGCGCTGCTTCTGCTCGTCGGTGCCGAAGCGCAGGATGGTGGGCGCGGCCATGCCCAGGCCGATGCCGATCCGGCCGGGGTCGTTGCCGGGGGCCCCGGCGGCCTCCAGTTCCTCGTCGACGACGGCTTGCAGGGAGCGCGGCGCGTCCAGTCCGCCGAGGCCCTTGGGGAAGTGGACCCAGGCGAGCCCGGCGTCGAAGCGGGCGCGCAGGAACTCCAGCCGGTCCGTGGTGGCCGGAGGATGGGCAGCGAGCAGCTCTGCGGTGCGGCGGCGCAGGTCAGCGGCGTCGGTCATCGGGCCTCCTCCGCTCCGGGGACCACCACGAGCCGGCCGACGGAGGTGCCGTCGGCGACCCGCTGCACGGCGTCGGCGGCCCCTTCCAGCGGGACACGTCCGCCGATCAGCGGCTTGATGACGCCCTGGGCGGCGAGCTTGGTGAGCTCCTCGTGGCAGGCGTCGATGGCGGCCGGGTCCTTGGTGTTGTACAGGCCCCAGTGGAGGCCCAGGATCGTGTAGTTCTTCACCAGCGCGTGGTTGAGCGCCGGGGTGGGGATGGCACCCCCGGCGAAGCCGACGACCACGATCCGGCCCTCGAAGGCGATGCACTTGACGGACTTGGCGTACGCTTCGCCGCCCACCGGGTCGTAGACCACGTCCGCGCCACGGCCGCCGGTGGCTTCCTTCACGGCGGCGACGAGGTCGTCGGAGCGCCGGTCGAGGACGACATCGCAGCCCAGTTCACGGGCGGTGCGGGCCTTGTCCGGGCCGCCCACCACACCGATGACCGTCGCGCCCGCGGCCTTGCCGAGCTGGACCGCGGCGCTGCCGACGCCGCCCGCCGCGGCATGCACCAGCAGGGTCTCGCCCGCCTGGAGCCGGGCCCGGCGGTGCAGTCCGAACCAGCCGGTCTGGTAGCCGATGTGCAGCGCGGCGGCCTCCGCGTCGTCCAGGGCCTCGGGGGCCGGGCGTACCGTCGCCGCGTCGACGACCACGAGTTCGGCGAAGCCGCCGTCCGGCAGCGGCGGCTGGGCCAGCACCCGCGCACCGGTCTCCCCGGTCGCGCCCTCCCCCACGGCGAGCACCTCGCCGCAGATCTCCACGCCCGGGGTGAACGGCAGCGGCGGCCGCACCTGGTACTGGCCGCGGCACAGCAGGGCGTCCGGGAAGTTGACGTTGGCGGCCCGCACCCGCAGCAGCAGCTGCCCCGGCCCCGGCTGCGGGTCCGGCACCTCCTCCAGCCGCATCACCGCACGCGGCTCACCGTTCGCGTGTACGCGCCATGCCTTCACCTGGTGCCTCCACAGACCTTGGGTACGCGGTGGAGCGGAGGGCACACCGGCCCCCTCGCCAGGCGACATACTAAGCGGTCGGTATCCCGTAGGGAACAGTCTCCGCCACTCCATCGCGCGGGCGCACCGCGGCGCGGGGCACACCGTCCGCGGCCGCGCCGGCTACCCGTCGCGGAGCGCGGACCAGAAGTCCGGGTCCTCGAACCCGAGCGCCCACAGGCCGGTGCCGCGCACCCCGTACTTCCTCAGCAGCGGCAGCTGCGCGCGGGCGCCGCGGCCGTCCTGGTACCAGACCTCGTGCTCCTCGCCGTCCTTGCGATAGGTGAAGTGCGGGGTGCCGGACACCTCGTCGAAGAGGTATTCCGCGTCCTCCCGTTCACGCAGTGCCTCGGCCTCTTTCCAGGTCACATGGGCCGCATGGCCGGTGACCCCGCTGATCCAGTCCCAGCCGTAGCCCGGGAAGGCCACCTCGATCTTGTGCCGGGGGACGGTGTCGGTGGCGTAGCGCAGGAACTCGTCGTACCAGTCCCTGGCGGACAGCGGGCCCGCGTCGCCACCGGACCAGTGCAGGTCGTAGCCCATGATGCGGAACCGGTCGGCGTACCGGCCGAGCCGCTCGTAGTCGAAGGCCTGGCCACTGCCGCGGACCCGGGCCAGCACCGTGACCACGCACTGCTTGTCGCGGTCGTGCAGCCGGGCGCACAGTTCCTTGACGAGCGCGTTGTAGCCGGTGCGCACCCGGTCGCGGTCCTCCCGGTCACCGCTGAGGGCCATCGCCTCGTAGTCCAGGTCGAGCCCGTCGTAGGAGCGGCTCTCGACCAGGTCCAGCAGCGTGTCGACATGGTCGCGCCGGCGCTGCGGGTCGTGCATCAGCTCGGCCATCTTCGCGGCGCCGAGGGTCTCGGTCACGGTGGGCACGACATCGATCCCGGCGTCGTGCAGTCCGTCGATGATGTCGCGCCGCCCGGCGCCCGTGTGCCCCTTGACGGTGGTGTCGGAGGAGGTCTCGTACCAGAAGGGGCTGACGGTGTGCAGCTGGGCGGCGTGCCGCAGCGCGTCGCGGTAGGCGGCGTCGACATCGCCCCAGTAGGGCAGCCAGGCCGAGCCGGTCCGCCGGGCGCCCCTCGGGTCGTGGGCCGCCGCGGCCGCCGGGGTCCAGAGCGCGCCGAGCAAAGCCACGGTGAGCAGGAGCGCAAGCCCGGTGCGCGACCGGGTTCCTGATGCTTGATCCATTCACCGAGCGCTACCCGGTCCGATTGCTGACGTACCGTCAGTTCGACCGAACGGACGCGGGCGGGGCGGGCGGCCGCCCTACGGGTCAGCCCTTAGGTGCGCCCGGCCCGCTGCTGGGCGTCCCGCAGGGTCTCGGACGGGGTGGCCCAGCGGGCCCGGACGACCCGGAAACCGGCCTCCTCGCAGGCGTCACAGACGAGTTCATCGTCGTCGACGACATGGCGGATCTCCCGGTCGCGGGCGATCCGGCGCAGGATCTCCAGCTTGGTGTGCCGCGCCGGGCGCCGGTCATGGTTGGGGCGCATCCACAACGTCCCCTCGGGCAGGCCGTGTTGGGCGAGCCAGGCCACGGTGTCCCGGCGGCAGCGCTCCGGACGGCCCGTCAGATAGACGACCTTGCAGTCCTCGGTGCTGCGCAGCGCCAGGGCCACCCCCTCGGCGAGGTGGGGGCACCTCCCATGCCCTTAAGGCATGGGGGAGGGTCCTCGGTGGCCGCCGCGAAGAAGGCCCGCCAGTCACGCGGGGTGCGCCGCAGCAGATGCCGGCGGTGACCGGAGTCCGCGAGTGTGCCGTCCAGATCGAAGACCGCCAGGGGGCGCGTCGTCATGCCGTTGTCGTCCTCTTCCGTCGCTGCCGGCCACCGGACCCCTCGGGCGAGGTGACCGCGATCCGGCCGGATTCGATCCCCCGTGCGAGGGAGAGGCGATCGTACGCGATATCGGCACAGGTCGCGGTGTCCATCCGCAGCCGGATGTCGGGGTGCTCGGCCGGGCCGTCCGCATATCCGGGCCCGCCGTCCGGGTCGTCGCCGACTGCCGACCCGTCGCCACTCAGGACGACATGGAACTCGCCCTCGTCGAGGGCGATATCGATGATCTCGGTGCCGTCCGTGAAGTACCGGGCCAGCCTCGTCATGAGGGGCACCGCGAACCAGTGGGCCCGTAGCGCGTCCGTCGGGCGCCGCTCGCCGAGGGCGGGGGCGCCCCAGTCGGCGAGGGCGGTGAGCGCGGGCAGCAGTGCGCGCCCGCGGGCGGTGAGCGCGTAGACGAAGGCGGCGCCGGGCGGGGCGAGCCGGCGGCGGGTGACCAGGCCGTCCCGTTCCATGTCCTTGAGCCGGGAGGCGAGCATGTCGGTGCTGACGCCCGGCAGGTCGGCGTGCAGATCGGTGTAGCGCCGGGGGCCGCCCAGCAGTTCGCGGACGATCAGGAGCGTCCAGCGGTCGCCGACGGCATCCAGGGCCCGGGCGACGGCGCAGTACTGGTCATAACTTCGGCGCGGCATGACACCAAGCATAGACAGAGGTTGGACTTTCCAAGTACCGGCTTGGTAAAACCAAGTACGTTGTCACGAATGCTGCCGCGCCGCGCGGTGAGCGAGGTACCGGGAGGCCACCGCATGCAGTTCAAGCAGTCCAGCAAGATGGCCGACGTCTGCTACGAGATCCGCGGGCCGGTGATCGAGCACGCGGACGCGCTGGAGGAGGCGGGCCACAGCGTGCTGCGGCTGAACACCGGCAATCCGGCGCTGTTCGGCTTCGAGTGCCCCGAGGAGATCCTTCAGGACGTGATGCGCAATCTGTCCCGCGCACACGGCTACACGGAGTCCCGCGGCATCCTCTCGGCCCGCCGCGCGGTCGCCCAGCACTACCAGCAGAGCGGCCTGCCCGACGTCGGCGTGGACGACATCTACCTCGGCAACGGCGTGTCCGAACTCGTCTCGATGGCCGTGCAGGCCCTCCTCGACGACGGTGACGAGGTCCTCATCCCGGCCCCGGACTTCCCGCTCTGGACGGCGGTCACCTCGCTCGCCGGCGGCAAGCCCGTGCACTATCTCTGCGACGAGTCCGCGGACTGGCTGCCGGACCTCGACGACCTCGCCTCGAAGATCACCGACCGGACCCGGGCGATGGTCATCATCAACCCCAACAACCCCACCGGCGCGGTCTATCCGCGCGAGCTGCTCGACGGCATGCTCGATCTCGCCCGGCGCCACGGGCTGATGGTCTTCGCCGACGAGATCTACGACCGGATCCTGTACGACGGCGCGGTGCACCACCACGCCGCGGTCCTCGCTCCCGACCTGGTCTGTCTGACCTTCAGCGGACTGTCCAAGTCCTCCCGCGTGGCTGGATTCCGCTCCGGCTGGCTGGTGGTCTCCGGCCCCAAGCAGCACGCGGCCGACTATCTGGAGGGCCTGGGCACCCTCGCCTCCATGCGGCTGTGCCCCAACGCCCCCGCCCAGTACGCCATCCAGGCCGCGCTCGGCGGCCGGCAAAGCATCCAGGACCTGGTGCTGCCGGGCGGCCGGCTGCACGAGCAGCGCGACCGGGCCTGGGAGCGGCTGAACGAGATCCCGGGCGTCTCCTGCGTCAAGCCCAAGGGCGCGCTCTACGCCTTCCCCCGCCTCGACCCGGCCGTGCACAAGATCCACGACGACGAGAAGTTCGTCCTCGACCTGCTGCTGCGGGAGAAGATCCAGGTCGTCCAGGGCACCGGCTTCAACTGGCCGCGCCCGGACCACTTCCGCATCCTCACCCTCCCGCACGCCGATGACCTGGACGCGGCGATCAGCCGGATCGGACGCTTCCTGGCGGGCTACCGCCAGTGACACCCGGCGGCCGCCCGCACCGGCCGCCGGTCCGTTCGGGCCGCCCGGGTGACAAACCGCGCCCCGCCCCGCACTCACTCGAACGGTCGTACCCCTTCCCGGGCCCCGTCCGCCGCCCGCCGATACGGTCCCCGGGCCGTGCGGCGGGCAGGAAGGCCGTCCTGGCGCCGAGGAGGCGCCGCGGCACCTCGGGTGGTCTCCGGGCCCCGGTCCTCCCCCTCGCCCGGTGGGCGCCCGCTCCGCCGTCCGCCGGCCGAACGCGCTCTTGAGCGCATCGCCCGCAGCAGATTAGGTGGAGGGCGGCAATCCTGCCGTCACCCCACAAGGGAGAGGGATTCGATGCCCGTACGACCTGCGGTATCGGAAGCGGAACTGGAAGCTCACCTGCGCGGAATATGCTTCAAGACGGGCCCTCCGCGCCGTATCGGCGTCGAGATCGAATGGCTGGTCCATGATGCGCGCAACCCCCGATGTCCGGTCGAACCCGCCCGGCTGAAGAGCGCGGTCACCGCCCTGCGCGCGCTCCCCCTCACCTCTCTGCTGACCTTCGAACCCGGCGGCCAGCTGGAGCTCAGTTCGCAGCCCGCCACCTCCCTCACCGACTGCATCGAGGCCGTCACCGCCGATCTCGCGCAGGTCCGGCCCGCCATGCTGGCCATGGGCCTGGGCCTGGCCGGCCACGGCCACAATCCCTGGCACCCCCCGCGGCGGGTCCTGACCGACCCCCGCTACAACGCCATGGAGACCTACTTCGACCGCTGGGGCTCCGCCGGGCGGTCCATGATGTGTGCCACCGCGTCCGTGCAGGTGTGTGTGGACGCCGGCCACGAGGAGCCGGGACCGCTCGGATACAGCCGGCGCTGGCTGCTGGCCCATCTGCTGGGCGCCGTACTGGCCGCGGCGTTCGCCAACTCGCCGATCAGCGAATCCTGCCCGACGGGCTACCGCACCACCCGCCAGGTCATCTGGTCGCAGCTCGACCCGGCCCGTACGCTCGCCCCGCCCCCGGGACCGGATCCGCGCACCGCCTGGGCGCGCTATGTCCTCGACGCACCCGTGATGTGCGTCCGCTCCGAGGACGGCCACTGGGACGCTCCGGAGGGGCTCACCTTCCGCGAGTGGATCCGTACCGGCGTCCCCAGGCCGCCCACCCAGGAGGATCTGGACTACCACGTCACCACGCTCTTCCCACCGGTACGGCCGCGCGGCCATCTGGAGCTGCGCATGATCGACGCGCAGTCGGGCGACGCCGGCTGGATCGTGCCGCTGGCCGTCACGGCCGCGCTGTTCGACGATCCGGAGGCCACCGAGCGGGCGTACCGCATCGTCAAACCCCTCGCGGAGACGGCCGGTTCGCGCCCCGCGCCGCGCAATCCGCTGTGGCGGCACGCCGCCCGCGCCGCGCTGACCGACCCGGAGCTGCACACCGCCGCGGTGGCCTGTTTCGCCGCCGCGCAGGAAGCCCTGCCGCGCCTCGGGGCCTCGCCCGAGGTGCGCGCGGCGGTCGCGGCGTTCACCGAACGCTATGTGACACGCGGCCGCTGCCCCGCGGACGACCATCTCGACGCCCTGTACGCCGCGGAGGGCGATCTCATCGTTGGGAAGGACAGCCAGTGACCCTCGATCCCGAGCTCCTGCGTGAGCGCGCGGCCTCGGCGCTGCTCGCCGCCCGCGACCGTACCCGCCTGCTGACCACCTGCGTCGAGCATCCCGACCTCGTCGCCCAGCACTCCCCGCTGATGTCCCCGCTCGTCTGGGACCTGGCACACATAGGCAACCAGGAGGAGCAGTGGCTGCTGCGCACCGTCGGCGGCCGTGACGCACTGCGCCCCGACATCGACTCCGTCTACGACGCCTTCGAGCACCCCCGGTCCGAGCGCCCCTCACTGCCGCTGCTGGCCCCCGACGAGGCTCACGGCTATGTCGCCGAGGTCCGCGGCCGGGTGCTGGACATCCTGGAGAGCGCCCCGCTGCACGGCGGTCCGCTGCTGGACGCCGGTTTCGCCTTTGGCATGATCGCGCAGCATGAGCAGCAGCACGACGAGACCATGCTCATCACGCACCAGCTGCGCACCGGCCCGGCCGTGCTCACCGCGCCCGAGCCGCCGCCCGCACCCGACGACCTCCTGCCGGCCGAAGTCCTGGTCCCCGGCGGCCCGTTCACCATGGGCACCTCCACCGAACCCTGGGCGCTGGACAACGAACGGCCCGCCCACCGCCGGCTGGTGCCCGCCTTCCTGATCGACACCACGCCGGTCAGCAACGGCGCCTACCAGCGGTTCATCGAGGCCGGCGGCTACGGGGAACGGCGCTGGTGGGCCGAGGCCGGCTGGGCGATGGTGCGGGAGCACAAGCTGCGCGCCCCGCTCTTCTGGAAGCGGGACGGCGGTCAGTGGCTGCGCCGGCGGTTCGGGGTGACCGAGCCGGTACCGCCGGACGAGCCGGTGCTGCATGTGAGCTGGTACGAGGCGGACGCCTACGCGCGCTGGGCGGGCCGGCGGCTGCCGACCGAGGCCGAGTGGGAGAAGGCCGCCCGCCATGACCC
Source organism: Streptomyces sp. bgisy130 (assembly GCF_057708345.1). Taxonomy (NCBI): domain Bacteria; kingdom Bacillati; phylum Actinomycetota; class Actinomycetes; order Kitasatosporales; family Streptomycetaceae; genus Streptomyces; species Streptomyces sp. bgisy130. The sequence goes on along the minus strand of NZ_JBYISA010000001.1, from coordinate 571,209 downwards.
GGCGACCGGGCGGTCCCGGCGCTACCCCTGGGGCGACGAGGACCCCACCCCGGCGCATGCCAACCTCGGCCAGCGGCATCTGCGGCCCGCCCCCGTCGGCAGCTATCCGGACGGCCAGTCGCCGCTCGGTGTCCGGCAGTTGATCGGCGATGTGTGGGAGTGGACGGCGAGCGACTTCCTGCCGTATCCGGGCTTCGCCGCCTTCCCCTACCGGGAGTACTCCGAGGTGTTCTTCGGCGACGGCCACAAGGTGCTGCGCGGCGGTTCGTTCGGGGTCGACCCGGTCGCCTGCCGGGGCACCTTCCGCAACTGGGACCTGCCGGTCCGCCGGCAGATCTTCGCCGGGTTCCGGACCGCCCGGGACGCTGACCCGGCGGCGGTGGACGCATGAGGCCCGCGGCCCCGCCACACGGGGAGGCCGGTACCTGATGTGCCGTCATCTTGCCTACCTGGGACCGGAGCAGCCCTTCGGGCAGATACTGCTCGCCCCGCCGCACGGCCTCTACCGGCAGTCATGGGCGCCGCGCCGCCAGCGGCACGGCACGGTCAACGCCGACGGGTTCGGCGTCGGCTGGTACGCGCCCGGCGACCCGGTGCCCGCGCGCTACCGGCGGGCCGGGCCGATCTGGGGCGACGATCTGCTGCCCGACCTGGCGCGGGTGGTGCGCACCGGCGCGCTGCTGGCCGCCGTGCGGGACGCCACGGTGGCCGGGGCGGACGCCGAGGCCGCGGCCGCGCCGTATGCCACCGGCCGCTATCTGTTCAGCCACAACGGCGCGGTGGCCGGCTGGCCGGACGCGCTCGCCCCGCTGGCCGCCGAGCTGCCGCCGGAGGAGCTGCTGCGGCTGCCGGCCCGCTGCGACGCGGCGTTCCTGTGGGCGCTAGTGCTGCACCGGCTGGCGCGCGGCGACGAGCTCGGCGACGCGCTGGCCGGTACCGTCGCGGCGGTCGCCGGGGCCGCGCCCGGGTCCCGGCTCAATCTGCTGCTCACCGACGGCACCACCATCGCCGCCACCACCTGGGGCGACACGCTGTGTTATCTGGCCCTTCCCGAAGGCGGCACGGTCGTCGCCTCCGAACCGTACGACGATTCCCCCCACTGGACCGAGGTCCCCGACCGCACGCTGCTGCGCGCCACCCGGACCGAAGTCCACCTCACCCCGCTCAAGGAGCCCGCGACGTGAGCCCGCTCAGCATCACCCGCACCCTCCCTGCCGACGCCACCGCGGCCGCACTGCGCGCCGATGTCGCCCAGGGCCTGTCCCGTACCCCCAAGCAGCTGCCGCCGAAGTGGTTCTACGACGCCCGGGGCAGCGAGCTGTTCGAGGACATCACCAAGCTGCCCGACTACTACCCGACCCGGGCCGAGCGGGAGATCCTGCTCACCCGCGCCGATCACATCGCCACGGCCACCCAGGCCCGTACGCTGATCGAGCTGGGGTCCGGCTCCTCCGACAAGACCCGCCATCTCCTCGGCGCGCTGACCGGACTGCACACCTATCTGCCGATCGACGTCAGCGAATCCGCGCTGGCCGCGGCGGGCGAGGCGCTGCTCACCGAGCACCCCGGGCTGACCGTGCACGCGCTGGTCGCCGACTTCCAGCAGGGCATGGAACTCCCCGGGACGCCCGGCCCGCGGCTGCTCGCCTTCCTCGGCGGCACCATCGGCAATCTGCTCCCCGAGGAGCGCTCCGCGTTCCTGCACTCCGTGCACGCGATGCTGTCCCCGGGCGATGCCCTGCTGCTCGGCACCGACCTGGTCAAGGACGAGGCGACCCTGGTCACCGCCTACGACGATCCGCAGGGGGTCACGGCCGCGTTCAACAAGAACGTCCTGGAGGTCATCAACCGCGAGCTGGGCGGCGACTTCGACCCGGCGGACTTCGACCATGTCGCCCTGTGGAACGCCGGGCAGGAGTGGATCGAGATGCGGCTGCGGGCCCGTAAGGACCTGACCGCCAAGATCCCCGGAGTGGACCTGGCGGTGACCTTCGCGGCGGGCGAGGAGGTGCGCACCGAGGTCTCGGCCAAGTTCCGCCGGGAGGGCGTGCGCACCGAACTCGCGGCGGCGGGACTGGAGTTGAAGAACTGGTGGACGGACAGCGCGGACCGCTTCGCGCTGTCCCTGTCCTTCCGGGTCTGACAGCGGCGGCCGCCCGGCCGGCGTGCCCCTCGGGTCCGCCGGCCGGGTGCCCTGTTCGCACGCGATGTGGTTCGATGCCCCCCGACCACAGGTTCGCACCGGACGGCCGGTGCGCACGCACGCAGACTCGACGGGCAGGGGAAGCGGCATGGGGCTGGGACCGGGGCTGGATCGACGGGGATTCCTCAGGGGCGCGGCCGGACTGTCGGCCGCCGGGGTGCTGGCGGGCGCCGGCAGCGGGCAGTTCACGGCCGGTGCCGCCGAACGCCGGGCGTCCGCGGTGTCCGTGGCGGACTGGATGGCGGCGCTCGGCGACGGCACCCCGGTCCAGCGGCTGACGATCCCCGGCACCCATGACTCCGGGGCCCGGCTGGGCGGCCCCTGGGTGGCCTGCCAGAACACCTCCGTCGACGCCCAACTCGCCGCCGGCATACGCTTCCTGGACGTCCGCTGCCGGGCCATCGACAACGTTTTCGCCATCCATCACGGCGCCTTCTACCAGGAGCTGATGTTCGGCGATGTGCTCAACGCCTGCCGGGCGTTCCTCCGGGCGCACCCCTCCGAGACGGTGCTGATGCGGGTCAAGCAGGAGTACTCGGAGGTCTCCGCCGAGGAGTTCCGCCGGATCTTCGGCATCTACCTGGACGACAAGGGCTACCGGTCGCTGTTCCGGCTGGACGCCGGGCTGCCGACGCTGGGTCAGGCCCGCGGCCGGGTCGTGCTGCTGGCGGACTCCGAGGGCCTGGGCGGGGTCCGCTACGCCGATCCGCAGCTGTTCGACATCCAGGACGACTACATGGCGGAGCCGTTCGGGAAGTACCCGAAGATCGAGGCCCAGTTCCGCAAGGCCGTCACCCAGCCCGGCAAGCTGTTCGTCAACTACGTCAGCACCGCCGCCCTGCTCCCGCCCCGCTCCAATGCGGACCGCCTCAACCCGCAGGTCAAGAAGCTGCTGACGGGCTCGGAAGGGAGCGGCTGGACCGGCCTGGGCATCGTGCCGATGGACTTCCCGAACGAGACCGGCCTGGCCGAGACGCTGATCGGGCACAACCTCGCGGGGCGGCGGCTGCGGCGCGCGGCCTGAGGGCGGCCGGCGGGCCCGACGGTCCGCCATTGGTCACCCGACCGGCCTAAGGAGCGGCGGGCGGGCCGTAGTCTCACCACACCCGCTGCGACCGGCCCGCCGGACCCGCGGATTCCGGGTTCTGCCGGGTGCCCCGGTGCGGGTTTTCCGGCTCCCCGCACCGCTCCTGCGGAATGAGGCGGCCGGGTGAACCAACCACAGCGGCCACCCCTGCATCAGACTGGGTGAAATGTCTGGATCCGGTGTCGCCCCTGCGTACAGGGGGTGCCGCCGGCTGATGTGGGGAGGCGGCGGCTGGTGGAGACGAGCGAACCCGGGACCGTGCCGGCGGACCGCGCCGACGGGGCGGCCGAGGACGCCGGAGTACCGGCGGCCGAGCTCTGCCCGGGTCACGGCGGGGCGGCGTGCACCGGCCGCGGCCGGGACGGCGTTCCGCTGCGGGTGACCCTGGCGCTCGGCGTGCTGACCGTGGTCGTGGGCAGCACGGTCCTGGCGCTGGGCTCCCCGTCCCGCGATCCGTTCCTGGCCCCCGGGGACACCGCCACCGGCTCCTACTCGGCGGCCCGGGCAGACGGCGACCAAGCCGCCGCCTCGGTGCTCGCCGGGCCCTACCAGGAGCGGCCCGGCCCACCGGTGGCCGCCGCACGGCACGACAGCGTCATGGCGTCCCCGCTGTCCCGGTCCCGGCCGCTGCTGGCCGCCCCGGCGGCCCCCTCGCCGGCGATCGGCGCGCTCTTCTCCCCCGACGACGAGGGCAAACCCGTCCACCACTGCACGGCCAGCGTGGTGCAGTCCCCGGCGGGCGACCTGATCGCCACCGCGGCGCACTGTGTGCACGACGAGGGCTTCCGCACCCGGCTGGTGTTCGCGCCCGGTCTGCACGACGGCATAGCGCCGTACGGCCTGTGGGTGCCCACCCGGATCCATGTCGATCCGCGCTGGATCCACGACCGGGACCCCGACCACGATGTGGCGTTCCTGCGGGTGCGCCGGGCGGGCCGGGCCGGCGGCCGGATAGCGGACGTCACCGGCGCCGAACGCATCCGCTTCGACACACCGGCCGGGCGCCCGGCGCAGCTGACCGGCTATCCCGAGGACCGGGACATACCGGTCAGCTGCCGGCACACGGCGGACGCCCAGGGCCCGGCCCAACTCCGTTTCAGCTGCCCGGGGTTCCCGAACGGGACCAGCGGCGGGCCGATGCTCACCGACCTCGATCCGGCCACCGGGACCGGCGCGCTGATCGGTGTGATCGGCGGTCTGGACGAGGGCGGTGACGACCTCGTCTCGTACAGCAGCCGGTTCGGCCCGGACGTGGCCGCGCTCTACCGGCGGGCGACCGCGCAGCCGGGACCGCGGCCCCCGCGGGCCGGCACCCGGACCGCCGCGTCCGGCGTCAGGCCCCGCGCGGCACCACGGTCTTGAGGACGGACGGCAGCGGATACCAGTCCGCGGTGGCGAAGCTCGCATGGGCGGCGGCGAGTTGCCGGACCCGGGCCAGCGCCTGGGCCTCGGTCGGGCGGGTGCCGTCGATGGCCGGCGGCACATTGTGGGCGTCGGTCATGATCAGCAGGTAGTGCCGGGTGTCGTACCAGGCGGTGTCGATACTGCCGTTCAGATAGGTCGCGGCGTCACCGTCGAAGACCACGAACCAGGGGCGCAGCGCCGGGTCCGCATAGCGCTCGCGGGGGTCGCCGGGGGCGGCGCCGTGCACCGCGGGGAAGGCCGTCGACCGGTCCAGTTTCCCTTGTGCCGCGAGGTTCTTGAGGTGGCCGGCGTACTCCACGTCCGTCCACAGCTTGTCGAACGGGTTCTTCTCCTCGACGGTGCCGGGTATCAGCTCGATCAGGAACTTACCGGCCAGGTCGGCGCGGGAGGGCCAGCCGCCGGCCCGCACCGCCTCGTCGGGCGTGGCGTGCCCGGCGGTGAGATCGCCGGGGCCGTAGACGGCGTCGCCCAGCTTCTCGCGCACCAGCGCGTCGAACTCGGCGGGTCCGCGGCCGCCCTTGGCGTTGAAGCCGTCCTTCATCTCGATCTTGAACAGAATCGGACGGTGGCCGGGGTGCGCGTCGTGCCAGGCCCGCACATCGGCGAGACACCCGGCGAAGTCCTGGTCGCGGTCCTTGGTGCGCAGCTCCGAGGGGTTCGCGGCGCCCTCGCAGTTGCTGCTGTTCCCCAGTGGGTTACTGTGCGAGACCCGGAAGGACCGGCCGAACCCGTTGGTCCAGAGGTCGAGTTCGAGCAGTGCGGCGCCGGAGTCCAGGGCATCCGCGAAGTACGGGTACTTCTCCTTCTCATAGGCGTTGTGGACGCCCACGGACGTGCTGGTGCCGTATGTCGTGCCGGCCGGCTCGGCGCCCGCCGGCACGGTCGTCGCGAGCACCGCCGCCGCCGCGACGGCGACCGTTCCCACACACCGCTTTCCGTTCATGTGCCCCGCTTCCCCTAGGTCTCCGGCCGTCCGGCCATGCGCCCAACGGCCGATCGACCGGTCGGTCACCCGGTCGATCGGGGAGCAGCGTACGGGAGTTGAGGGCCAGGGGGCGCACGGGGCGGCTGACGGATAAGCAAAGATCGGACCACACCACCGACTCGGGGAGGACCCATGTCCGACAAAAGCTCCACCAACCGGATACCGCACACCGGACTGCCGCTCGCGGCCGCCACCCTCACAGGCATCGTCGCGCTCTACATCGCCCTCGTCGCCTTCGGAAATATCACCGACTTCGGCACCAACCAGGAGTTCGTCCGGCATGTCCTGGCCATGGACACCACGTTCAAGGATCCGGACCTGATGGGCCGGGCCATCACCTCACGAACGTGGCAGGACGCCGCCTATCTCGGCATCATCGCCTGGGAGACGCTCGCCGCCCTGGTACTGATCGTGGCGACCGGGCTGTGGGCCCGGGGCATGCGACGCCGGGACCGTCTCGCCCGGGCTCGGCTGGTCAGCACCGTCGGCCTGCTGATGCTCCTCCTCCTCTTCGGTGCGGGCTTCCTCGCCATCGGCGGCGAGTGGTTCTCCATGTGGCAGTCCAAGACCTGGAACGGCCTGGAGGCGGCCACCCGCAATGTGACCCTCGCCGGGATCGCCCTGCTGGTCGTCCACCTCCCGGGAGCGGCCGGAGGGGGCAGCGCCGAGGCCGAGGGGGGCGGAGAAGCGTCCTAGGGGTTGTCCCGTTGGGCGCCCCCGCACCGGGGAAGCGATGCGCCGGCCCGTCAGCCGGTTGTCGCCGTCGGCCGAAGCCCCACGCGGGGCGGCGAAAGCGCCGCCCCGCGGGTCCCGCGACGGCCCTCAGCCCGCCGCGTACACATCCTCGATGTAGCGGCCGGAGGCGGTCAGTTCGCGCAGCCAGGTCTCGGATTCCTGGGGGGAGGCGCCGGTGCGGGCTCCGTGCAGGTCACGGAAGGCGGCCCGTACGCCGGGGGCCATCCGGCTGCCGTCGCCGCAGACGTACACCCGCGCGCCGGCCGCCAGCAGCTCCCAGACCTCGGTGGCCTCGGCGGCGATCCGGTGCTGGACGAAGCGGTGGCCGTTTTCGGGGCGCTCGCTGAAGACGGGGCGTACGGAGATGGCGCCGGCGGCTTCGGCCGCGGTGAACTCGGCGGCGTGCAGGAAGTCGGCGGTGGGGTCGTCGCAGCCGAAGTAGAGCCGGGCGGGGGACCGCCGGCCCGCGGCGACGCGGTCGGCGACGGCGCCGCGGAAGGGCGCGAGGCCGGTGCCCGCCGCGACCAGGATGACGGGGGTGTCATCGGCCGGGTCGAGGCGGAAGGCTTCACGGCAGGGCTGGACGCGGGCCAGTACGGTGTCGCCGGGCCGCACACCGTGCAGATAGGTCGAGCCGGTGCCGCCGGGCAGCAGCGAGACCATCAGGTCGGCGTGCCGGGCGTCGGTGGCGGGCGAGGACGACAGCGAGTAGTGCCGGGTGCGCAGCGGCGGCAGCAGCTCCAGCAGCACCGGCCAGGGCAGCGCCCCGCGCAGCGCCGGGTGGTCCTCGATCAGCTCGATCAGGGTGCGCGGGTCGTCCTCGGCGAGGGTCTCCAGGGCCTGGCGCTCGGGCGGGCAGGGGTTGCGGGCGGCGAGCACGGCGGCCTGTTCGGGCGTCGGCCGCATCCCCAGCTCCAGGTGGTGGGTGAGCAGCTGCCGCACCGTCAGGGGCCGGTCGACCGGCAGGGTGTCGCGTCCGGCGCGGCGGCCGGCGTGCAGCGCGAGGACGGTGTCCGGGTCGGCGCCCAGGGCCCGGGCGGCCCGCTCGACGGCGGCCGGGGCGTTGACCGGCAGCACCGCGAGGTGGTCGGCCGTGCGGTAGGTGACGCCGTCCGGCAGGGCGATCCGCAGGAAGCGCTTGGGCCGCGGCCACTCCGGGGCGGTGAGGTCGTGGGCCTCGGTGACGGTCATCGGGACGAGGTCATGGCGGGCGGCGAGGGCGTCCAGCGGGCCGCCGGTGATCTCGGTGACGGTGTAGCCGGTGTCCTGCCCGGACGACGCGGCGGCGCCGATGGTGGCTGGGTCGCCGTACCGCGTCAGCAGCTCGGTGCGCAGTGCCGCGGTGAACTCCTTGACGGTGCCGCCGAGGTCGCCGGAGGCATCGGCCTCGGCGCGCGGCAGCAGCCGGTGGGCGCCGAGCGCGGCGAGCCGGTCGTCGATCAGGGTGGGGATGTGCTGGTAGGTGGCGGCCCAGTTGCGGTCACCGACACCGAGCACGGCGAACGGCAGGTCCGCGGCGGCGCCGTCCTGCGCGGTGTTCAGCCACTGGACGAAGGCGGCCGCGTCGTCGGTGGGCTGGCCGTTGTAGGAGGCGGCGACGATGACGACCGGGCAGTCGGCGGGCAGCGCACCGGCGTGGGCGTCCAGCGGCGCCACATCGGCGGCGAAGCCGAGTCCGGTGGCCTCGTCAGCGAGCCGCTCGGCGAACTCGCGGCAGGTGCCGTAGTTGCTGCCGTGCAACAGCAGCAGTCCGGTGCCCTGGGGGACGCGGGTCGGCAGGCCCTCGTCGGTGGCCGGGTCGTTCCCGGTGCCGTCGGCGCCGCCGGGGAGCACGGCCAGCGCGGCCCGGACCGCGGCCCGGTCGGCGGGCGTCCGGGCGGCGAGGGTGAGGGTGAACCCGTCGGGCTTGAGGGTCAGGGTCTCCTTGATGCGCAGCCGGTAGTCGCCGTGGTCGATCAGACGGTAGCGGTGGGCGAGGAGGGCGAGCAGCATGGTCGCCTCGTGGAGGGCGAACTGCCGCCCGATGCAGGCGCGTTCACCGGTACCGAAGGGCTTGTACGCGTGCGGGGAGCGGGCCGCCTCGGCCTCCGGGCTGAAGCGGGAGGGGTCGAACAGCTCGGGGTTGTCGCCCCACACGGGGTCGCGGTGCAGCATCGGGGTGAGCACCGTGATCAGCTGCCCTGCCTGCACCGGGTAGCGGCCGCCGAGCAGGGTGTCCTCGTGGGCCTGCCGGGTGAAGGCGGCGGCGGTGGGCCACAGCCGCAGCGCCTCGTTGAGGACCTGCCGGGTGAACGGCAGCCGTCCGATGTCCTCGAACGAGGGGTCGGGGTCGGCCTGGTCGCCCCACAGCTCGTCGGCCTCACGCTGGACCATGCGCAGCGCGAGCGGGTCCTTGAGCAGGTGGTAGAGGGCGAAGGAGAGCGCGCCGGAGGTGGTTTCGTGGCCGGCGATGAGGAAGGTGATGACCTGGTTGCGGATGTTGGCGAGGTCCAGGGTGGGGCCGTCGCCCGCCGCGCCGTCCTCCTGCCCCCGGGCGCCGAGCATCAGGCCGAGCAGATCGTCGTCGCCGTTCTCACCGCTCGCCGTGCGGGCGGCGATGACCTCGTCGACAACCGACGCGAGATAGTCGGCGTCCGCCTGGAAGGCCGCGTCCGCCGCGGAGTGGTCGGCGTCGGGGTCGCGGGAGAACTTCGCACCGCTCCATTGGAGGCAGCGCACCATGGCCTCGACGAACGGGTGCGGGGTGTCGCCGCGGGAGAACGACTCGAAGTCGAAGCCGAAGCCGGCCAGTCCGATGGTGTCCAGCGTCATCCGGGTCATGTCCTCGGCGACCTGGACGGGGGTGCCGTCGGCGACCCGCCGGTCCCAGGCGGCCATGACCCGGCGCGCGACCTTGAGCATCGCCGGGTGGTACGTACGCATCGAGCCGAGCGCGAAGGCCGGCATCAGGACCTCGTGCGCCTTGGCCCAGTTCGGCTCGTCGTTGTAGGCGGTGAACAGACCGTCACCGGCGAACTCTCTGACGTTCTCCAGGATCACCGACACACCCTTGCTGAAGCGGGATTCGTCGGCGACCTCGGTGACCAGGTCGAGCGCGGAGACGAACAGCGTCTCCCGCTCGCCGAGCTTGCGCTTGAAGACCGGGCCGTGGATCCGGGCGAGGTCCATGGACTGCTGGAGGGGCGTGTGGGTGAGCCCGGTGTCCGTCAGGTCGGCCACCGGAATGCCGTCATCGGCGGCGCGTTCGTCGCTGTGGAGCGCGAGGGTGTCGGTCATGTCTCCAGCGTGCGCGCCCCCGTGCGCAGGTGACGCCCGGACAACTGCATGATTGTGCAGTGGTTTTTCGCTGCTCGCTCTTGCGCGCGGACCGGAGAAGAGGCAATGGACAACGGGACTGCCGGCGGTACGCCGGGCGCCGGCACCGACGGCGCGGGCGCACCAGACTGTGAACGCCCGCACATCGACCCGGCCGGGCCGTACGCGGACGGTCCCTGGCGCAACTACTTCCTGATCCTGCTGGACCGTATCCCCACCCCGATCGCGGTGTGCCGGGCCGATGGCACGGTGCTGATCGCCAACCCGGCCATGGCCACCCAGTGGGGCGCGGCACCGGGACAGCTGCGCGGCCGCAATCTGCTGGATCTCTTCGAGCCCCGGGCGAAGGCACAGGTCGACCGGCTGATCGAGGCGCTGCGCATGGGGCGCCGGTCGCGCTATCCGGTGGAGGTGCGCTGGCAGGACGGGTCCGACGGCAGTGCACGGGAAGGGGAGCTGACGATCGATCCGGTGGGCGATCCGTCGGTGCACCCGCCCGCCCTGCTGGCGCTGCTGCGGGTCGCCGAGAGCGCTCCGGCCCCGGCGCCGCGCGCCCCGGCGAGCCCGGTGGAGGCCCGCATCCTGGCGCTGGCCGCGGGCGGCGCGACCACGGCGTCGATCGGTACGGCGCTCGGCCTGACGGTCGACGGGGTGAACTACCACCTCACCCGGCTGGCCCGCCGCTGGCGGGTACAGGGCCGTACGGCACTGGTGGCCAGGGCGTATGTGCTGGGCGTGCTGTCGGCGGACAGCTGGCCGCCGGCGCCCGCCTGACCGGGCCGGGGCGGGCCCCGGGGACGGCGGCGCGGCCCGGGGGGCCCGGCAGCACGTGTGTGCGGATAACCTCCGTGGTGTGGAGGAGAACGCAGCCGCGCAGTTCGAGCGCGGAACGGACGGCCCTAAGGTCATCGTCGTCGGCATCGACGGCTCCGACTCGTCGTGGCGCGCCGCCGCCTACGCGGCGGGACTGGCCAGGCGCCAGAGCTCGAAGCTCGCCCTCGTCTATGTCCAGCCGGTGCTGCCGGCCGGTGCGGCCATGGGGGCGCCAGTGGTGGATGCCACCAACGAGGTCGCCGAGGAGCTGATGGCCGAGATCCGCAGCGCGAGCGAGCGGCTCCAGGGGATGTACCAGGTGCGCTGGGAGTTCCACACCCTGCGCGGCGACCCGTACAACGGCATGGTGCAGATGGCCGACGAGCTCAAGGCGGACGCGGTGGTGGTCGGCGCCTCGGAGTCGGCCGGGCACCGCATCATGGGCTCGGTCGCGGTGCGGCTGGTCAAGGCCGGCCGCTGGCCGGTCACCGTCGTCCCGTAGGTCCCGGCCCGCCCGCCGCTCCGCTGGTGGGGTGCGGCGCCCTGATGCACGGTGGAAAGTGGACGGGCGGAGCGCCGCCCCGGCGAGGGAGACCACCGTGACCGACCGCACCTATCGCGTGACCGAGATCGTCGGTACGTCCCAGGAGAGCATGGACGCCGCGGTCAGAAATGGCATCAAGCGCGCCGCGGACACCCTGCGCAATCTCGACTGGTTCGAGATCACCCAGGTCCGCGGGCACATCGTCGACGGCGAGATCGACCATTACCAGGTCGGCCTGAAGGTCGGATTCCGGCTGGAGGACGCCGATTGAACACCTCTCCCGTGTACGTCTCCCGGCGAGTCCCGGCAGTACTAGGGAGTCGCCTTCCTTAGTCGCCCCCGAGGGTCCATGATGATCCGCCGTCGGACCACGACGGAGCGTACGGAGGGATGACGATGGGCCTGCGCGCGGGACAGGGCGTATTGCGCCGTAAACCGATCGAACACATTGAAGAGGCGGAAGGCACCGCGAGCCAGCAGCTCACCCGGGCGCTCGGCCTGTGGCAGCTGACCGCCATCGGCGTCGGCGGCATCATCGGCGCGGGGATCTTCACACTGGCCGGCACCGTCGCGAACGAGAAGGCCGGACCGGCGGTGCTGATCTCCTTTCTCATCGCGGGGATCGCGAGCGCCGCGGCGGCGTTCTCCTACGCGGAGTTCGCCGGGCTGATCCCGAAGGCGGGCTCGGCCTACACCTATGGCTATGCGGTGCTCGGTGAGGTGGCGGGCTGGTTCATCGGCTGGGACCTGCTGCTGGAGTACACCGCGATCGTGGCGGTGGTCGCGATCGGCATCTCCGGCTACTTCGGCTTTCTGCTCGGCGAAATGGGCGTCCATGTGCCCGCCTGGATGCTGGGCGCGCCGGGAACGGGGCCGGGGCACCGGGTGGACCTGTTCGCCGCGGTGCTCTGTCTGCTGATCGCCTACCTGCTGACCCTGGGCATCAAGAACGCCGCACGCTTCGAGACGATCGTGGTGGGCCTGAAGGTCCTGGTGGTCGTCGTGGTGATCGTGGTCGGCTTCTTCCACATCAACACCTCGAACTACCACCCGTTCTTCCCGTTCGGGGTAACCGGCGCCTTCACGGGCGCGGCCACCGTCTTCTTCGCCGTCTTCGGCTATGACGCGATGAGCACCGCGGCCGAGGAATCCAAGGACGCCCAGCGCCATATGCCGAAGGCGATCATCTATTCGCTGGCGGTCTCGATGGTGCTGTACGTCCTGGCCTGTCTGGTGCTGACGGGTATGCAGAACTACAAGGACATCGACCCGGAGAGCGGTTTCTCATCGGCGTTCAAGTCGGTGGGGCTGAGCAGCCTCGCGGATGTCATCGCGGTCGGCGCGATCATCGGCATTCTGACCGTCATGTTCACCTTCATGCTCGGGGTGACCCGGGTGTGGTTCTCGATGAGCCGCGACGGTCTGCTGCCGAAGTGGTTCGCCAAGACGAGCCCGAAGCACCATGTGCCGACCCGGGTGACCTGGATCGTCGGCTTCGCCTCCGCGGCCATCGCGGGTTTCCTGCCGATCGGTGAGGCCGCCGAGCTGACGAACATCGGCATCCTGCTGGCGTTCGTGGTGGTCTGCATCGCGGTGATCGTGCTCCGCTACAAGCGCCCCGACCTGCCGCGGACCTTCCGTACGCCGGGAATGCCGGTGGTGCCGGCGATCGGGGTGTGCTTCTCGATCTGGCTGATCACGTTCCTGGCATGGCAGACCTGGGTCCGGTTCGCGGTGTGGTTCGTGATCGGCATGGTCATCTACTTCGCCTACTCCTACCGCCGCTCGAACCTGGCGCGGGCGGAACGGGAGGCGTCCGGTGCGGGGGACGGCCCGGCGAAGCTGTGAGCCGCGCCCGCTGACCGGGCGGGAGTCGTGCGGCGGGGGCCGGCGGGCGTGGGTCCGCCGGCCCCCGCCCGTCTCTCAGAAGACGAACGGTCCGGGCGACTGCTTGGACGTGGCCTTGCAGGTGGCCGTGACGCCGAACACCACGACCTTCAGGGAGGTGGCCTCCAGGCGGTCGCCCGCGGCGACCTTACCGCTGAGCGGTCCGGTGGAGACCGGACTGCCGGCCGGGATCGCCGGGTTGGCCTGACCGCTGAACTGGGTGGTCCCGGAGCCGTTCTTGGTGAGTGTGAGGGTGGACGCCACCGTGTTCGCGCCGATGGCTATGGGTGAGGTGATCGCCGAGGTGGAGAGGCTGATGGTCGCGGCCGTGCCGTTCTGGGTCGCGGTGAGCGTCCCCTTACCGGAACCGTAGAAGCCGCAGTCGAAGGAGAGGGTGGCGGTGCCGGGGGTCACCGCGGGGGCGGTCGGTGCCATCGCGAGGGTGCCCGCGGTGGCGACGGCGACGACAAGTGCCGTACGGAGGCCGAATCTGCCGGGTCTGAGGTGCTTCATAGGGGGGTTACCGCCTTCGTGAGGGGGGTGCAGGTCCATGGCACCGGCCGTCGAGGGGTGCGGGAGGAACGACAGGCAGCCACCCGGGGGCCGCGGTCGGACCCCGTGCCGACGCACCGTCCAGATCTGACGGTTGGTCAGCGACCTGAATCGCTGCCCATTGAGGCATGCGCCCCTGAAGAGAGCAAGGCAGAACCCCATGATTTTCCGGCCTCCCGGCCGACGGAACGACGCGGCCGGAACACCCTTCTCATCCGTCACTCTGCGCCGCCACGAGGGCCTCGCCGGCCGCCGTCTCCGGACAGAGCGCACGGACCGCCCGGCCGGACGGCGGTGACACCCGGACCGGCCGGAAATCGGCCGGGAAACTCGGCCCGGAGCAGCGGGAATTGGCCCCTTCCCGGCCTTCGATGGGGGCGTGAGCGGCGTGCCACCCCGCGGCGCGGGTGGCGCCCTTCGCCGTCTCGCCCCAGCCCCGCACACAGCCGCCAACAGTGTCCCGACATCGCCTCTGATCTGGGCTTTTGTGCCTGCTGAACCTACGATCGCCGGACAGGAAAGGGGGACCCGATGGACCGGAACATCCGCACCGTGGACGACGTACTCAGGCTTCTGGACGGCCTGTTCGCGCCGGAGGCCGACCGCTGGACGAGCGAGGGGGCCGCGTGGTGGGACGGCTTCTACGCGGACCGCGAGCGGGCGGTGCCGTTCTTCGTGGCAAAGCCGGACGAGCATCTGGTCGCGTACGTCGAGCGCGGGCTGATCGCCCCGGGCCGGGCCCTCGACCTGGGCTGCGGGCCGGGCCGCAATGCGCTGCACCTCGCCTCGCTGGGCTGCGCGGTGGACGCCGTCGACCTCTCCCCGGCGGCCGTCGCCTGGGCCGAGGACCGCGCCCGGGAGGCGGGCGCCCAGGTCGCCTTCCACTGCGGCGACGCCTTCGCGATGGCCGGCGACGCACTCGACGGGCCGTACGACCTCATCCACGACTCCGGCTGCTTCCACCATCTGCCGCCGCACCGGCGCATCAGCTACCTCGCCCTCCTCGACCGGCTGCTCGCGCCCGGCGGCCATCTCGCGCTCACCTGCTTCGCGGCCGGCGCAATGGGCTCCGAACTCCCCGACGTTGAGTTCTACCGCCAGTCCCGCCTCCACGGCGGCCTCGCCTACAGCCCCGAGTCGCTGCGCCGGATCTTCTCGGACCTGACGGAGGTCGAACTGCGCCGTATGCACGACGAGCCGCCGGAGTCCCCGTACTTCGGCGAGCCCTTCCTCTGGACCGCGCTGTTCCGCCGCGACACCCGGGCATGACCTCCACGAGCCATGGGCGCAGTCGGCCGCGGCTCCCCCCGTCTGCTCAGTGGCTGCCGCTGGGCAGGGGGTGGCCCTCGACCAGCCCCTGGCAGACCGTCGGTGTGGCGGCCAGCCGCACGGTGCCGGTCATCGTCCCGGTGGCCTCGGCCGCGATCTGCTCCACGGACCGGGCCGCCGACAGCGCCATCCCGGCGTGCGGCAGGACCCGTTCACCGAGGGGGCACTGGTGATCACGGCGCTGACCTGCGCAGGGGCCAGCCTGCGGGATTACCAAGCCAACCGTCCGTCAAAGTCCGCCGTTGTCCGCCCGTGCCCCACCATCTGGCACGGATCTGGCATGCCCGTGACTGCTTCAGTGGCAGTGGCAGTCGTCACGAACGATGTCCGACGGTCGTGGAGCGGAAGATCTGGGGCCACCGGACCCTCCCTGCGGCCCTTTCGGCTGCGGATGCCTATAGACGGGGCCGACCGCCCTTGGTGCTTGCCGAACGAAATTGGCTCCTGGAGAACAAAGTTGCGTGGTGCGGGTTCATGCGGCACCATCTCTGGCTAGGCCGGATAGGCGGCCTGTTCCGGCATCGCGCTGCCCCTTCTGCGGTGCCATCCGAGGGACGAAGAAGCCAGCGCTCCACCTGTACTTGTCGAGTCTGTTCTTGCGCGCCCAAATTTGGGTGCACCGATCAGTTTTCGAGTGTGTGGGGCAGCAACGCTCGAGGACGGATCCAACTGTGACCGCTGGTGGTCGTCTCACCCGCCTTGCTCGTACTCGCAGCCATTATTCGGGCGAGCCCGTCCAGTACGCCTCAGAGGCGCTTCGGAATCATCGTCACCTGCCGCTACTGCCGGACGCTCAGGACGCACAGGCAGTCCTCGAAGCAGCAGTGATGGAGAAGCTGGGGCGCGGGGGCGAGTGGTGGGCGCATCCAGTGGGAATTGCTGGTGTGCATCTGGCCCCTCATCGCTCAGTGGTTGTCCTCGACAGCCATAGCGGATCTCGCTCGGGCAAGAAGCTCCCGACGAGCGATTACGCCTTAGCGCATCTCCTGCCGTCTGCGGAACCGGGCGTCCAGGTTGGTGGTGTAATGCGGCTGCGTGTAGCTGGCATACGAAATCTTGATCTTCACCTCAGGCTGGTCAACACCGAGAGCCGCTTGGTCCTCAGGGGGACTCCAGGGACTCGCTGGCATCACCTTCTTGCAGAGCGGCGACGTGACCTGGAAGAGGGCGGCTTTGTTCCCCTGTGGGACGAACCCGGGCCCTCGCCCTACGAGCGTGAGGATGAGCGTGAGTTTGCGTCACTGGTTCAAAGAGGCCGAGATTTGGCATGGCTCGGTTCTGGCCTTCTTCGGCGCATCGCGATCTTCCAGCACGCCAGTACCGCTTATTCGACTCGATCGTGGATCACTGGAGACGAGTGGATCTTCGAGCTGGACACGCACCGGGACGTACCTCTAGCGCATGACGGGTTTCTCAAGTCCCTAGTGGATGACGTATGGGGCCTCCCACTGAAGATCACGCGCCGATTCTGCGATTGCAGCTTGCAGGGGACAGCGAGACGGGGCTACCAGTGCACGTACTACCTAGAGCACAGGGACCCCGAAGTGCCAGGGACCATGCAGATCCGCTTCAGGTGGGGAGACGCTGTATACGGCGACGACGTACGAGAAAGGCTTGAGGAGCTCAAAGCTGATCAAGAGTGGCTCGAAAGGGTACTGCCTCGCCGATCAAGCCAACTCGGCGGATCGGTCGTTCGGAAGGGCGGGCCTCGATGAACTGGGACAGCATTGCCCTGTTGGTTCTGGCGCTCTCGGGAACCGTGAGTCTGCTGCTGTCGCAGGTACACGATGTCTTGGCGAAGACTGCCGAGGTCATTACTGCATGGCAGGAGGTACGGCGGTGCCTGGAGAGGCGAGATGGTGACCAGAGCCGACAAAGCCCGCCTCAGGAATAAGGCGGGTGGCCTGTACCCGCTCCGCTCCTGCCCTCTGGCACCAATCTGGCACGGCCCGGTACGGTCGATCGCATGATCTCGGACCTCGGCACGAGTCCAGACGCACCGCGGGATTTCACGGCAGAGGGCGTGGAAGCCGTGCTCCGCGAGGCGTGCGAAGAGGCCCGGATCGATGCGTCCGGGGCGGAGCTGCTGCGGCTCGGCTCGAATGCCGTCTACCGGCTGCCGTCCGTTCCGGTGATCGTCCGCATCGCGCGTGATCCAAATGCGGCAGCGGAGATGGAGCGGGCTGTCCAGGTAGCCCGCTGGCTTGAGTCGCAGGACTACCCGGCAACGAGAGCGCTGCCCGGCGTGCGTCAGCCGCTGTCGGCCGGCGGCAGAGTCGCCACGTTCTGGGAGAGCGCCCAGGACCGCGAGGAGTACGCGACGGTGACCGAGCTGGCAGAGCTGCTGCGGCAGCTGCACTGGCTTGAGGAGCCGGAGTCGTTGCGTCTGCCGTACTTCGATCCGTTCGCCAAGGTGTGGTCCTCGTTCGAAGCCCTTAATGGCGTCTCGCCGGATGAAGCAGCGTTCCTGGAACAGCGGGCTCGGCGATTGCACAAGGAGTACGACCGGCTGGACTTCGTTCTGCCGTACGGCCTGATCCACGGTGACGCCAACATCGGCAACATTCTGCGGCACCGCAGCGGGCAGGCCGTCCTGATTGATCTGGATGGCGTCTGCCTGGCCCCGCGGGAGTGGGACCTGATCCTTACGGCGATCTTCTACGACCGCTTCGGCTGGCATGACCGGAGCGATTACGAAGGCTTCGTCCACCACTACGGGTTCGACATCATGAATTGGCCCGGCTACTCGGTGCTGGCCGATGTCCGTGAGCTGATGATGGTGCTGTGGATGGGCCAGCAAGTCGGCAGCAGCGAGAAGTCTGCTACCGAGTTCAGCCGCCGGCTGCATGCGCTCCGTACCGGGGGCAGCCGGCGGGACTGGAGCCCATTCTGACCTGACGACTACGAAGCCGTCAGCACTTGCCCGCTTGCGATCCACAAACGGTGTTCCGCGGCCTGCTCGTGGAACTCGCGGTCGGCGGCGGTAGACCCTGACACCGCGAGGTGTTGGCGGAACTCGGCAAGGTAGGCGACGCATCGGGCGGACCGGAGCTGTTCCCCGAGGTCAAGAGCGTCTAGGGCGACGTTACAAGCTTCCTCCACGTCGCCGGCGTGGAGGTGGGCGTCGGCCAGGACCATGGTGGCGAAGAAATCGCTGCGGACGTGGCTGCCGCTCATGGCGTTTTCCGCGTGGGAGACGGCCTGACGAGCGCTGCGCACGTCGCGGAAACAGTGGGCGGCCTCCGCTGCCAGTTCGGCAGCGTCGAAGTAGGTGATCCACTCGGGCTCCTCGTCCGCATTGCAACTCTCCAGCGCTTTGGCAGCTGCGGTGAGCGCGCTTTCGCACGCGTGCCGGTCACCGGTGCGTGCCAGCGCCCGCGCTTCCATCGCGTGGAACTGTGCTCGCAGGGTCGGAGTGGCAACGGCGGAGATGCCCATCAGGGCAGCACGAGCGAGGGTGGCGCCGTGGGTGAACTGGCCCAGAAACGTGGCCTGGTGGCTCATCGCAGACAGGATGCTGCCGGCCAGGCGCCGTTCGTTGCCATCTTGGGCGAGCCTGAGTGCCTGGAGAAAATACCGCTGCGCAAGCCCGTGCTGGCAAGCGTCGTACGACATCCACCCCGCCAGCAGGGTGGCTTCGGCGACGGTCGAAAACAGGGCGCGCCCCACGGACTCGGTGTACTGGCCGGAGAGCAGGGGCGCTACGTCCCGGCTGAGGTACTGGATCACGGACTGCCGAGCATGGTCTCCGCCGAACCGGTCATCGAGCTGGGCGAACATGTCGCAGGTCGACTTGATCACCGCGACGTCGCCGAGACCCACACGCGGCTCTCGATCACCAGCGCCTTGGGAAATGCCGCGTCCGGAGCAACAAGCCACCGTAACGACGCTTCACTCCATGCGGGCTCGGAAGCCTGGGCCTGAAGCAGGGGGTCATAGCCGTTCAGGTCCGCCCGCCAGAGGCGGTCCACATTCGCAATGGCAGCGTCGGGGCTAGTGGGGTAGCTGGCGTCCAGGAGGGCGGAGTCCTGGCCGGTGAGGTGGCCCAACCCCAGTTCAGCGGAGGACATCCCCAGGGTTTCGCAGACCACGGGGCCGTAGAACTCATCCGGAGCGCTGTGGCCGTTCTCCCAACTGGCGATTCGCCGCTTCACGCTCGCATCGGCCGGGAGCGACTGGCCATGACGAACGGCGACTTGGCGTAGTTCATGGACCAGCCGAGCCTGACTCCAACCGTGGCTCTTTCTGGCACGCAGCAGGAGAGGACCGAACGACGTCGGCGTCGATTCCGTGGTGATCGCCTCCCCGGACGGCGTGGGCGATGCCCGTTCCTTCCCCTGAATCTAGGGATCTGACACGCGCCGCGTGGCGACTCCGGTGGATTTCCCGCGGTCCGGACCCTGACGGGTGATGACGCGACCGTGCAATGCCCGTCATCCCCCATCACCACTCGTCATCTGCCCAGCTCAGGGCCTCACGCAGGAGTCTGGTTGCACCGCGGCAGACGAGCCGCCGCAGTTGCCGACCGAGGTGGGATGACGTGCAGAGGATGACGAGGCGAGGCATTCAATGGCTGTCCGCTGTCGCTGACGATCCAGTGATGTGCCGGGCTCATTGGGCGGATGACCCCAGGCGCCCTTACACGCTGCCGACCGGGCGCCTCTTCGATGTGGTGGTCATGAGCCAGCGGTTGGGCATGGAGACCTTCGACCAGTTGGTACGCCGCGAAATGCCGCTCGGCCCGGTCATGATGGACCGTCGAGCAAAGCAGATCGGCTTTCTTCTGTCGTCCAAGTCGCGGGCTCGCTTCGCGCGTCTCGTGTCCCTGGAGACGCCCACCCCGCCCGAGTACCGCTACCTCGACGCCGGCTCCTTCGTCGTCGTACCCGGGCCGATGCCGATGGCCGATGACCGCCACCAGTGGCTACGCGCGCCCATTCGCCGCCCCGAGGCATCCCCGCTGCGCACGGCATCGCTAGCAGTGATGTTCGCGGCCGCATCAGCCCTGATCGAGCGAGCAGACCGCTACGGCGAGCAGTACCCGAGCTCCGAAGCGGCCGGGCCCGAGAAGCTTGAGCGGGTAAGCGACCGTGCCCAGTAAGGAAGATCCCGAGGACTCCGCCCGCTGGTCACCGCTGGAGACAGACGAGTGGTACGCAGCCCGCAACGCCACCACCGCGTTGCGGGACGTACTGACCGCAGCCGGCATGGCACGTGACTTCCCCTACCTCCGTGCCGACCTGAAGGCCTTCGGCCACGGCCTCATCGAACTCGGCCGAGTCTCGCCGGAGACGGCGGAGCGCCTGGCCGAGCTGCTGCGGCGGGCGTTGCTTTGCTCCCGTGGTTCTGAAGAGGCAGGCGACTCGTGCACTCGCAAGACGGACTGACCAATAGCAAGGAGGGGGTGGAGAACGTGACGGACCCGCGTCGTGTAGTCGCCAAACGAGCCGAGAACCTTTCGCCGGCAATGCCCTACGTACGTGGTTGGGCCGAAGCCAAGCGCGGCGCTGACGCGCTGGCCGAACAGCTCCACAGCGCCGGCCTGGGGACGGACTTCCTTGGGCTGAGGGCTGATGTGACGGTCTTCGGCGATGGGTTTGGTGGTGACGCTGGCTCCGTGCCCCCGGTTCCGGCGGCGGAACCGCGAGCACCACCGAGGAGAGCCATGCCGTACTTCCGGGTCACCGTTCCCGACCCCGATCTCCCCACCGACGTCCAGCGCGCCCTCGCCGAGGGGCTGACGCGGCTGGCGGTCACGGTGCTGGGCAAGTCCGGCACGCGCACCATCGTCCATCGCAACCTGGTGCCGCCCGGCCGCTATTACGTCGACAGCGAGCCTCTGACCGACGGCCGTGACGCGCATGTGGAGGCGAGTCTCACCGCGGGCACCAACAGCGCCGCGGAGAAGGCCGCCTTCATCGCCGCGGCCGATGAGCTGCTGACGGACCTCCTCGGCCCACTCCCCCGCTCCGGTGTCGCGCTGCACGAACTGCACCCGGAGAGCTATGGCTACAACGGGGTGACGCAACTCGACTACTAGCGGCGAGCCGTGGCCGCACCGGGCGCACCGGAGGCCGCCGCCGCAGCCGTCCGCTGAGCCTTCTCCCCGTTTGCGCGCGTGGTGTCCGGTGCGCCCCGTCGGCCCCCGCAAGGGTGCCCCCGGCTCCTCGACCGGGGCCGGGCGCACCGGAGTTACTTCCGCGGCACCTCTTGACGCGTACCGGGTCGCCGCCAAGAATGAGCGCGCTCTGACAACGTTGTCGGCCGCGCAGGCCGTGTGGGCTCGTCCGCACGGGCCGGCCGGCAGTCCGGCGACCCAACCCCCGGAGGTCCGGATCCATGCCATGGCTCAGTCGTACCCGGCTGCGTACCGCGGGCGCGGTGCTGGCGGCCGCGCTCATCGGGAGCGCGCTCGCGGTCCCCGCCGCGCGGGCCGAGCCGCCCGGCGGCCCGCTCACCGACCTGGTCAATCCGTTCATCGGCAGCCAGAAGGACGGCAACACCTACCCGGGCGCCGCCGTACCGTTCGGCATGGTCCAACTCTCCCCGGACACCGGGCATTACAGCGGCTACGGCTACGACGACGACCACATCCGCGGCTTCAGTTCGGTGCACATCTCGGGTGTGGGCTGCGGGCTCGGCGGTGATCTGCCGGTGCTGCCCACCACGGGCGACATCACCGAGACCGACTATGCGAAGTACGCGTCCGGCTACCGGCACGACGACGAGTCGGCCCGGCCCGGCTATTACCGCGTCGGCCTGACGTCCTACGGCGGGATCACCGCCGAGCTCACCGCGACCGCCCGCACCGGGAAGCAGCGCTACACCTTCCCGGCCACCGACAAGGCCAATGTGCTGCTCAATACGGGCCAGTCGCTGCACAAGACGGTCTCGACCCGGGTGGAGGTGCTGGACTCCCGCACCATCCGCACCGCCATCACGGGCCGCGGTTTCTGCCAGGACACCAAGCCGTACACCGTCTACACGATCACCCGCTTCGACCGGCCGTTCACCTCGTACGGGACCTGGGACGGCGACAAGGTGACGGCCGGGTCCAGGAAGTCCACCGCCACCGGACGGCACGGCGCCTACGCCCGCTTCGACACCCGCTCGGACCGGACCGTCGAGGCGACCACGGCCCTCAGCTATGTGGACGCGGCGGGCGCCGCCCGCAATCTGCGGGCCGAGGGCGGCAGTTCCTTCGACGGTACGAAGGCCGCGGCCGACCGTGCCTGGGAACGGCGACTGGGCCTGGTGAAGGCCCGGGGCGGCGACCGGACACTGCGCCGGACCTTCTACTCCTCGCTCTACCGGTCCTTCCTCGCGCCGAACATCGGCAGCGATGTGGACGGCCGCTATACGGGCTGGGACCAGCGGACCCATCGCGCCAAGGGCTTCACCTATTACCAGAACTGGTCGTTGTGGGACACCTATCGCACCCAGGCGCAGCTGCTGTCGCTGCTGGCGCCGGATGAGTCCCGCGATATGGCGCTGTCGGTGCTGCGGATCGCCAAGGAGAGCGGCTGGCTGCCCAAGTGGGGCTACGGAACGGTCGAAACAAACATCATGACCGGCGATCCGGTCACCCCGTTCCTGACCAACGCCTATCAGCAGGGGCTGTTGCGGGGCCATGAGGAGGAGGCGTACGCGGCGCTGAGGAAGAACGCCGACGGAGTGCCCCCGGCGGATTCACCGGCGGTGGGCCGGGAGGCCAACGCGCCCTATCTGAAGGACGGCTTCGCCCCGTACGTCAAGGGCCGTCCGCACACCAAGCCCGGCGACTCCGACTTCGACCACGGCGCCTCGGCGACCCTCGAATACGCGCTGTCGGACGCGATGCTGGCCCAGATGGCGCGCGATCTGGGGCACGACAAGGACGCCGACCGGTATGCGGCCCGCGCCCGGAACTACCGCAAGATCTTCGACGGTTCGACCGGCTTCTTCCGGGCCCGCGACGCACAGGGCGCCTTCACCGGTCCGGCCGACCCGGCCAAGAGCGAGGGCTTTCACGAGGGCACGTCCTGGCAGTACCAGTGGCTGGTGCCGCAGGATCTGCCGGGGATGCTGCGGCTGATCGGCGGCAAGGACAAGGCCGATGAGCGCCTGGATGCGTTCTTCGCCTACCAGAAGCTGCTGACGGACCCGGAGAAGACCGCTCGCGAGGTGTGGGTCAATGGCCCCTACGACTACTACAACGCCGACAAGTACAACCCGCAGAACGAGCCGGATCTGATCGCGCCGTACACCTATCTCTCGACCGGCCGCCCCTGGAAGACGACGGATGTGGTGCATGCGGCGCTGACCCTGTTCACCGACGCGCCGTCCGGGATGACCGGGAACGACGATCTGGGGACGATGTCGGCGTGGATGGTGCTCTCCTCTATCGGGGTGTTCCCGGTACAGCCGGGCACCGACAGCTGGGGGCTGAGCACCCCGGTCTTCGACCGGGTGGATCTGACGCTGGACCGGCGCTACTACCCGTCGGGGCACTTCACGGTCACGGCGCCCGGCACCTCCGCCGCCGACCGCTATGTGCAGTCGGTCCGTCTGGACGGCGCCCACCACGACCGGACCTACCTCACCACCGACGAGCTGCGCTCGGGTCGTGAACTGGCCTTCACCGTGGGGCCAAAGCCGTCCGGCTGGGGCACCGGCGACCGGGCCGCACCGCCGCCGGTGGGCACCGCCTCAGCCGCGCAGCAGCAGCCCGGCCGCCAGGGCTGAGATCACCACGGCGGAGAGCAGCGCGGTGACGGTCCGCCCCCGTGGGCCGGTCAGCGTCCGGCCCAGCACGGCTCCGCCCGCGGCCAGGAACAGCTGCCAGCTCACGGAGGCGGTGATCACGGCCGCCACGAAGGCGGCGGGACCGGCGGTGCCGTCGCCCAGGGCCCCCGCACCACCGGCCAGCACCAGCGCGGAGAAGTAGAGGACCGCCCAAGGGTTGATCAACGTCAGCCCCAGGAAGGCGAGATAGGCCCGGCCGGGGCGTCCCAGGACGTCCCGTTCCGGGCCTTTCTCCGTGCCCCGGTGGCGCAGGGCCCGTACGGCGGTCCGGAGCGCCATGCCGAGCAGGATGACGGCGGCGAGCGCGCGCAGCGGGCCCGCGACCGGGGCGAGCGCGCGCGAGAGGGCCGCGCCGCCGGCTACCGCGGCCAGCGCGTAGAGGCCGTCGGCGGTCGCCACCCCGAGCGCCGCCGAGGCACCGACCCGGAACGAGGTCCGGGCGGTCACGCTCACCAGCAGCACGGCCAGCGCGCCAACGGGAACGGCCAGCGCATAGCCCGCCCACAGGCCCGGCAGAAAGGCATCGGTCAGGATCTCGGTCATGCCGTCCACCTTCGGGCGGGCCCATGTGGTGGGTCCATCGAAAGTTTCCGTAGAGAACTGTGTGGCACCTCCGCACGGTTGGGGCGGCGCCCGTGGGCGTCTACGCTCTCCCCGCATGATCGATCCCCGCTTACAGACCCTGCGCGTCCTGCATCAGCGGGGCACCGTCACCGCGACCGCCGAGGCGCTGCATCTGACCCCGTCGACGGTCTCCCAACAGCTGCGGCAGCTGTCGGCCCGGCTGGGGCTGGAGCTCCTGGAGCCGGCGGGCCGAAACGTACGGCTGACTCCCGCGGCGTTGGCGCTGGTCGAGCACGCCGATGCGCTGTTCGTGCGCTGGGAGGAGGCGCGTGCGGATCTCGCGGGGTACGCGGACGGGGTGGCCGGGCGGCTGCGGATCACCGGGGTGGCGACGGCGATCGCCGGGGTGATCGCACCGGCGGCGGCGCGGCTGCGCGAGGAACTGCCGCGGCTGGCGGTGGAGATCGGCGAGGACCCGGGCGAGAACCGCTTCGAGCTGCTGCTGGCCGGCCGGGCGGACATCGCCGTGGTGATTCCGGCGCCGGGTGGTCCTCCCCCGAACTCGCGGCTTCGCGCCAGTAGGGAACTCCCCCCGCCGGACGATGCGCGCTTCACCCAGCAGCCGGTTCTGGAGGAGCCGCAGGACCTGTTGGTGCCGGCCGGGCACCGGTTCGCCGGGCGGGTGGCGCGGGGTGTGACACTGGCGGAGGCGGCCGGGGAGAGCTGGATCCGCGCCGGGGATCCGGCCGATCAGCATCAGCTGCTGCTGACCGCCTGTGCCACGGCGGGCTTCACCCCGCGGGTGCGCCATGACGCGGTGGACTGGTACGCGGTCGCCGCCCTGGTAGCGCACGGCTTCGGGGTCTGTCTGATACCGAGGCTGGCACCGGTGCCGGAGCGCTGTCCGGTCGTCCGGGTGCCGCTGCGCGGGGAGCCGCTCCCCGTACGGCGGTTCCTGGCGGCCGTGCGGCGCGGCAGTGAGCGCCGGCCGCCGATCGCCCGCGGGCTGGCGGCGCTGCGCGCGGCCGCGGGCGAACGGGAGGCGAAGGGGGTGTGAGCGGCGCGTCAGGCCTGAAGGGCCTGCCAGAACTCGTCGAAGGACATCCGGCCGTCGCTGTCGGTGTCCTTGGCCTTGATGACCGCCTCGGCGACCGGGCCGGTGACGAACGGGTCGCCCATCTCGGCCATCGCGTGCTTGAACTCCTCCGGCGTGACCTGGCCGTCGCCGTCCGCGTCGAACCGGTCGAACGCCGCCCTGGCCTTCTCCATGTCTGCCATGTGAGGTGCCCCCTTCGTGGTGCTGCGCAGTGCTGTGCGCGGTGGTGATACCTGGTGATCTGACCTGCGTACATTAGCGGACCGTCAAGAAGCGTCCGGCCGCGCCCTCCGCCGTGCCAGGTAGTGGGCGGTCCGGCTCCCGGGCGCGTCCGCGACCTCGGCAGGGGTGCCCGCCGCGACGATCCGGCCGCCGTCCGCGCCGCCGCCGGGACCGAGGTCGATGACATGGTCGGCGCCGGCCACCACCCCCATGTCGTGCTCGACGACCACCACGGTGTGGCCGGCGTCGACCAGGCCGTGGAGCTGGCGCAGCAGCACCTCGGTGTCGGCGGGGTGGAGCCCGGTGGTGGGCTCGTCGAGGAGGTAGAGGGTGTGGCCGCGGCGGGTCCGCTGGAGTTCGGTGGCGAGCTTGATGCGTTGGGCCTCGCCGCCGGACAGCTCGGTGGCGGGCTGGCCGAGCCGCAGATAGCCCAGGCCCACGTCCTGGAGGGTGCGCAGGCTGCGGGCGGCGGCCGGGATGTCGGCGAGGAAGTCCGCGGCCGTGTCCACGGTCATCGCGAGGACGTCGGCGACGGTGCGGTCCCGGTAGGTGATCTCCAGGGTTTCCGGGTTGTAGCGGGCGCCGTGGCAGGCGGTGCAGGGCGCGTACGTGCCGGGCAGGAAGAGCAGTTCGACGGCGACGAAGCCCTCGCCCTGGCAGGTCTCGCAGCGGCCGCCGGTGACGTTGAAGGAGAACCGTCCGGCGGTGTGGCCGCGGGCGCGGGCCGCGTCGGTGGCGGCGAAGACCTTGCGTACCGCGTCGAAGAGGCCGGTGTAGGTGGCGAGGTTGGAACGCGGGGTCCGGCCGATCGGCTTCTGGTCGACGCGCACCAGCCGGTCGATCGCCGACAGGCCCTCGGCGCCGGTGAGTTGGGCACGGGCCATCGGCCCGGCCCCGGCCGCGTCCTCGCCCGCCTCGGGCGTCCCGTCGCCGAGGTGCTCCCGCACGGCCTCCGCGAGCACTCGGGTGACCAGCGTCGATTTGCCCGACCCCGAGACGCCGGTGACGGCGGTGAAGACGCCGAGCGGGAAGGCGGCGTCCAGATCGCGCAGATTGTGCAGGGTGACACCGCGCAGCGTGAGGGTGCCCGCGGGGCGGCGCACGGTGCGCGCGGCCGGCGGTGCGGTGTCGAAGAGGAAGCGGCGGGTGGCGGAGGCGGTGGCGTCCGCGAGCCCGGCGACCGGCCCGCTGTGCAGCACCTGTCCGCCGTGTTCCCCGGCGCGCGGGCCGATGTCCACGATCCAGTCGGCGCGCCGGACCACGTCCATGTCGTGCTCGACGACGAACAGCGAGTTGCCCGCCTCCTTGAGCCGGCCGAGCACCGTGAGCAGGGACTCCGTATCGGCCGGGTGCAGGCCGGCGGACGGCTCGTCCAGGACGTAGACAACGCCGAAGAGGCCGGAGCGCAGCTGGGTGGCCAGCCGCAGCCGCTGGAGTTCACCGGCGGACAGGGTGGGCGCGGGCCGGTCCATGCTGAGGTAGCCCAGCCCGAGTTCGGTGAGCACCTCGATGCGTGCCACCAGGTCGCGGGCCAGTGTGGGGGCCACCTCGTCGTCCGCCCGTGCGGCGGTGGGGCGCAGCAGCTCGGCGAGGGCGCCGAGCGGCATTCCGGCGAGGGCGGCGATGTCCCGGCCCTCGAACGTCACGGCCAGCGCCTCGGGGCGCAGCCGCCGCCCGGCGCACACCGGGCAGGGCTCGGCGACCATGAACCCCTGGACGCGCTTGCGCAGGGTCTCGCTCTTGGAGTCGGCGAAGGTGTGCAGCACATAGCGCCGGGCGCTCATGTACTGGCCCTTGTAGGGGCGCTGGATCCGGCCCACGTCGCGTACGGGGTGGACGGTGACGACGGGCTGTTCGTCGGTGAACAGGATCCAGTCCCGGTCGGTCTGCGGCAGCTCGCGCCACGGCCGGCCGATGTCATGGCCGAGGGCCGCGAGGATGTCACGGAGGTTCTTGCCCTGCCAGGCGCCGGGCCAGGCGGCGATGGCGCCCTCCGCGATGGAGAGCGCGGGGTCGGGGACGAGGGACTGCTCGGTGACGCGGTGGACGGTGCCCAGACCGTGGCACTCCGGGCACGCCCCGACCGCCGTGTTGGGCGAGAAGGCGTCGGAGTCGAGCCGTTCCGTCGTGCCCTCCGGGTAGTCGCCGGCGCGGGAGAAGAGCATCCGCAGGGTGTTGGAGAGGGTGGTGACGGTGCCGACCGAGGAGCGGGAGGTGGGCGCGGAGCGCCGCTGTTCCAGGGCGACCGCGGGCGGCAATCCGGTGATGTCCTCAACCTTGGGCGCGCCGACCTGGTGGATCAGCCGCCGGGCGTAGGGGGCCACCGACTCGAAGTACCGGCGCTGCGCCTCGGCGTAGAGGGTGCCGAAGGCGAGGGAGGACTTGCCCGATCCGGACACCCCGGTGAACGCGACCAGCGCGTCCCTCGGGATGTCCACATCGATGGTGCGGAGGTTGTGCTCACGGGCGCCGCGCACCCGTACGTACGAGTCGGCCATCCCTCCATGATCGGGCACCGCCGGCGCCGATCGGTCACCGCCTCGGGGTGTCTGCGCCGGCGGCCGTGGCGGCGCCGATCCGCTCGCGTGCCTCCTCCCAGGGCAGCGGGGTGGCGATGACCGCGCGCAGCGCCCGGAGCTGCCGGGGCGGGAGCCCGGCCGCCAGGACGCCCACGGCGCGCCCGCCCCGCCCGTAGAGCGCGAGGAGGCGCCGCTCCGCCCGGTCCAGGACGGTGGCCTCGACCCGGTCGGCACCCGCGGTCAGCCCGTACGCCTGGAGCTTGAGGCCGTACTGGTCGGACCAGAAGTACGGCACGGGGGCGAACGGTCGGCGCTCCTGGGTGGGCGCGTCGTTCCCGGCACCGGGGGCGGCGGGGGCCGTCGCGTTCAGTTCGGCCAGGAGGTTGCGGGCGGCGGCCATGCCCTGTTCGGTGGCGTTCATCCGGTGCTCGAACCGCAGCGGCCGGCCGTGCACCGGGTGGTCCCAGCGGGCCACGTCGCCCGCGGCATAGATGCCCGGGGCGGCGGCGCAGTACGCGTCGCAGCGCAGCCCGTCGGTGGTGTCCAGGGCCGGGTCGGCCAGCCACTCGACGGCGGGCCGGGAGCCGATCGCCAGCAGCACGAGGTCGGCGGGGAGCCGGCTGCCTTCCTCTTCCCCTCCCCCGGCGGCTATGCCCCCACTGCCGGGCGTGCCCCCATTGGCCAGCCGTACGGCGGTGACCCGCGGGGCCCCGGTACCGGCCGGGTCGGTGGGCTCCGTCTCGAACCCGTCCACCTCCCCGGTGCACAGCCGCACGCCCCGGGCGCGCTGCTCCTCGGCGAGCAGCGCGCCGACCTCGCTGCCGACGACGGCGGCCATCGGTGTCTCCTCGATCCCGACGAGGGTGACGTCATGGCCCAACTCCCGTGCCACCGCGGCGGCTTCGCAGCCCAGTACGCCGTTTCCGACGATCACCAGCCGGCGCCCACCCCCGGCCAGCCGGGCGCGCAGTGCCAGCGCCTCGTCGAGGGTGCGCAGGGTGTGCACACCGGCGATGCGGTCGGCGCCGGGCAGGGTACGGGCCGCGACGCCGGTCGCGATGATCACGCCGGCGCAGCCGAGCCTCGCCCCACCATCGAGAGTGAGGGTGCGGGTGGCCACATCGAGGCCGGTGGCCCGGGTGCCGAGCCGCAGATCGAGGTCCAGCGGGGCGAGCTGCTCCTCGGTGCGCAGCCGCAGCCGGTCCGGCTCCCAGGCGCCGTGCAGCAGCTGCTTGGACAACGGCGGCCGGTCGTACGGGAGATGGGGTTCGGCGCCGATGAGGCTGAGCGGGCCGCGCCAGCCGCCGCGGCGCAGCGCCTCGGCCGCGGCGAGCCCGGCCGCGGAGGCGCCCACGACGGCGATCGGCCGGGTGGTCATGCGGGCACCTCGCTCACGGCGGCCGGGCAGCGGGCATCAAGGGTGATCTTCATGCCAGAAGGCTCCAGGGGAGTCGCGGCGGGGTGAAGGGGTAATCCGGCCGTGATCGAACCGCCCGGGCGGCGGTGCCGGTGCCACCGCTCCGCGCGATCACCGCCCCATCGTCAGCCCATCGGCCGCGGCGCCCCGGCTCAGCACCGCCGTGCCGATGCTCTTGCGGATCCGGTCGTGGCCGCCGGTCGTGGCGAGATTGCGCACCCGGACCCGCGCCCCCTGCTGAATGAACTGCGGGACGTACTCGGCCTCCGTGACCCGCCAGCGTTCCCCGGCGTGGTGCGGCGGCGCGAACCGGAAGCGGGCGATGCTGCCCCAGTTGCCGCCCGGCTGCTTCATGACGCCGGAGAGCTGGTCACCGAGGCCGTAGACGACCCAGGTGCCGTTGACCTTCTCGTACGGCTGCGGGGTGTGCGCACGGGTGCCGACGATCAGATCGATGTCGGGCCGGCCGCCGGTCTCGGAGGCGGTGAGCAGCCGGGCCAGCCTGATTTGCCGCGCGTCGGGGGCCGTTCGGTACTCCGTGCCCCAATACGGGCTGACGACCACGACATCGGCGCCGGCCCGGCGGGCCGCCCGGGCATCCCTGATGATCCGCTTGGCGTCGAGCAGATTCACCGTCCACGGTGCGTACGCCGGCCGCCGCCCGCTCCCGGTGCCGTAGGTGTACGCGAGCTGGGCCACCCGTGCGCCGCCCGGCGCCCGCAGCAGCGCCGGACGGCCCGCCTCGGCGGCGTCCCGGGCCGAGCCGGCATGGCGCAGCCCGACCGTGTCCAGCGCCTCCAGGGTGCGCCGCACGCCCGGCACACCGCGGTCGAGGGCGTGGTGGGAGGCGGTGGCGCAGGAGTCGTAGCCGGTCGCCTTCAGTGCGGTGGCGATCTGCGGGGGCGCCTGGAGGACGGGGTAGCCGGTGAAAGGCCCGGTCAGCGGTCCGAGCGGGGCGTCCAGATGACACAGCGCCAGATCGGCGGCGGAGATGACCGGCCGTACGCCCTTGAGCATCGGCCGGTAGTCGTACCCGTCGTGCGGTGCGTCCCGCCGGGCCGTGGCCAGCACCTCGCGGTCGGAGGGGTGCACGTCCCCGGCGGCCACCAGGGTGAAGGGCCGCCGGCCGGCGGCCCGGGTGACGGGGGCGCCGGCATGGGCCCGCGGGGTGGGTTCCGGGGAGGGCCTCGGGGCGGGCCGTGGGACGGGGTGCGGGCGGGTGCAGCTCACGGCCAGCGCGGCGAGCAGGGCGACGGCTGCATACCGGGTGTACGCGCTCATCCCCGACAGATATCAGCAGGGACATGACCGGAAATGCCCCGAGACGCCGATGTCCGCGGCTCTCCCCCGTACGGACTCACCTCTGCCGCCATCGGGCGGCCGGACGGCTCATGGGGTCTCCGGTTCCGTCTCCCCGAGGACCGTTGCCTCGTCCCGTGCCATCTGCGCCTCGGCCGGGCGGTCCAGCGCCGCCAGCACGTCACCGAGGGTCTGGAGGGCGCCGGCGAGATGGTGGCTGCCGAGGAGGCCGACACAGGCACGGTGGAGGTCGACGGCTTCCTGAGCGAACGGCAGCCCTTCGGCCGGGCGGTCCAGCTTTGCGAGAATCTCGCCGAGGGTGTGCAGCGAGAGCGCGAGGCCGGCCCGGTAGCGACGGTCGTCGGCATGGGCCTCCGACACCCTCCGCCAGCGTTCGACGGTTTCCCGGGCGAACGGCAGTGCCTCCTCCGGGCGGTCCAGCTGAAGCAGCAGCCGGACGAGGCCCCGCAGGAACAGGGCGAGCCCGATGCCGCGACGCGGGTCCGCGTCGGCCGCTGCCCGGTCACGGCCGAGGGCAACGGCTTCCTCGATGTACGGCAATCCGTCGGCCGGGCGGTCCAGCTGCCCCAGAATCTCGCCGAGGAGGCACAGGGACCGGGCGAGAGCGATACGGCGGAGGAGCGGTTCCGCTTCGGCCTCCACCGGCTCGCGACGGAGCGCAATGGACTCCTCGAGGAACGGCAGCGCCTCGGCCCGCCGGTCGTGATCCTTCAGCCAAGCGGCTTGGTAGTACAGGGCGGCGGCGAGGGCGGGGCGCCGGTCGGGGTCGGCCTCGGCCTCGGCCAGGTCACGGTAGAAGGCGACGATTTCCCCGGGCTCCTTCTTCAGAGCGAGGGCCTCGTCCCGTGCGGCCTGCGCCGCGACCGGCCGGACCAGCGTCGTCAGCAGCTCACCGAGCGTGCCGAGGCACTCGGCGAGGAGGGCGCGATGGCGCGCGAGTTCGACGTCGGCCAGGGGGCGGCAGATCGAGACGGCTTCCTCGACGTGCGGCAGCCCCTCGGCCGGACGGTCCACCTTTGCCAGCAGCTCGCCCAGCTCGCGCAGGGACCGCGTCAGCGCGAGGCGGTAGCGGGGGTCCGCGTCGGCCTCCGCCTGACCGCGGTGCGTGGCGACGTCCTTCCTGGCCTCCCGGAGTTGTCTGCCCCACCGCAGCCTGGCCACCACCGTCGCGCCCCATCGGCGCCCTTCCTTGTGCACCATCACGTCACCGTTCCCGCCGCCGTCAGCCCTCCGGCCAGCCTTGATCAGCACCGTGGCTCGCAGCGACCGCCATGCGGGTAATTCGTGCCGCGCGGGCCCCGCACGGCACGCCCACCCCAGCCGCCACAATCGGCCATCCGGGGACACTCCCCGGCGCCCCGTAGAAGAGCGCGCCTAACCTCGGCCCCATGCCCAAGACCGTCATCAACGGGACCTGGGACACCGCCCACCCCGACCACCGGGAGTTCACCGGCACGGCGCTGATGGCCTGCGGCGCGTACCTCGCCGGGGCGATCGGTGCCCGGCATGTGCGGGTGTCCGGCGCCGGCCACGCGCCGCACCAGGACCGGCCGGACGAGGTGAACGCCGTTCTCGCCCGGCTGTGGCAGAGCTGACCCGGGCGACCGGGACCGGGGCGTGCCGGGAACCGGACCGCTCCGCCTCGCCCCACCGCCCCGCCCCGCCCGTCAGGCCACGTCGATGCCGTACTCCTGCACCAGCGCCTCCAGGCCGCCGGGGAAACCCTTGCCGCCCCCTACGAAGTCCCAGTCGCCGCCCGCCCGTTGCCGGAACGAGCCGAGCACCAGCGCGGTCTCGCCGCAGCGCCCCTCCGAGACCTCCAGCTGTCCCAGCTCCTCCCCCGACGCGTCCAGCAGCCGGATCCGGGCGTCGGTGAAGCCGGAGAGATCGGCGTCGGGGTTGACCTGGGGGTCGATCGCCGCGACCAGGACCAGCCGGTCGGCGTCCGGCGGCAGCGCCTCGAACCGCACCTGTATCGCGGCCCGGTCGGGTGCGAAGCCGGGCAGCATCCGCACCGAGCCGTCCGGGTTGCGCGGGTTGTTGTAGAAGACGAAGTGGTCGTCGCTCAGGACGCTGGTCCCCTTGCACACCAGGGCGCAGACATCGAGGGCGACCTCACCGGACCAGTTCATGCCGAGGACGTTGTGGTCCGGCGCCTCGTCGGCGGTGGCGGTGCCGGCCGGAGCTTCCGTGCCGAGCCGTCCGCGCAGCCCGTACCGGCCGAGCAGATCGACGAGTTCGGAGCCGGCGATCAGGCTTAGCGGTTTGCCGTTGGCGAAGGTGTGGGAGCCGGGGCCGAAGCGGGAGGTCGTCACCAGCACGCCCTTGTTGGCGCCTTCGGCCTGGACCGTGCCGTAGAGGTCGCGCACGGCGGTCGGCGGAACGGTGTGGCGGTAGCGCTTGACCTGCACCACGATCTTGCCGCCGCGGATCGGGTCGGGATCCAGCGCGTCCACATCGACCCCGCCGTCGCCGGAGCGCTGGGTGGTCACGGCCTGCATGCCCATGGCGCGGAACAGCTCGGCGATCAGGTTCTCGAAGGCGAGCGGGTCCATCTCGTACAGATCCGGCTCGCTGTCCGTGCCGTGGGCGACGACCTCGCCCCCGACGTCGCCCGGCAGGCGTCCGGGGCGTACCGCGGTCCGCTGGTCGGGGCGCGCGGCGAGCTGCCCGCGCAGCCCCTCGGTCAGACACTCCACCGCGCTGACCTGCGCGAGGTGGAACGCGTCAAAGGCGCTGCGGGCCGCCATGACGGTCGCCAGATACACCTGGGCGGGGCGGCCGGTCACCGGGTCCACATCGTCCACGAACCCGTTCAGGGCCACCGAGTCCAGCGTGCCGTAGGTGTCCGCGGCGAAGAGGTCACGCAACACCAGCAGCACGCTCTGGGCCAGCACATCGCGGTAGAGCGCCCGGCGCTGCGCGGCCGGCCGGGCGGTCTCCTTCTCCTGGTCGGCGGTGGGCATGTACCGGACGGACTTGGTCTCCGGCACGATGTCGTAGCCGGGGAGCTCCCAGTCCAGGACGAGCTGGCGGGCCCCCGGGTCGTAGGCGGCGGCGACCTGCCGGGGAAAGCCCTCCGGCCAGGCGGTGGAGGAGTACAGCGCGGCGGAGAAGTACTCGACGGCGGCGTCCGGGTCGCCGTCGCGCAGGCCGGACAGCAGCTCCGCCATCCCGGCGTTGTGCTGCCGGATCCCGGCGAGGGCGCCCGCGGCCCACTGGTCGTACTGCTGCCGGTAGGCCGCGAGTTGGGCCTGCCGCCGGCTCTCGGCGGCCTGCGCGGCATACCAGTCCTGCTCGTAGCGGGCGCGGGCCTCTCCCTGGGCACGGTCCCGGCGGACGCCGGCCTGCCAACCGCCCGGCGGGGCCTGGTAGCGCGCCGGGTCGGGCATCGGCACCGGGGTGGCGAGGGCGCCGGGCGCGAACTCCTCGATGCGCTCGGGGCGCAGCAGCGCGGCCGGGGAGAAGGCGGGGGCGCGGCAGCCCTCGGCGAGCAGGCCGGTCAGTGCGGCGACCCGGCCGTCCAGTTCCTCGGTGCGGCGGCGGGCATCGGCCTCACGCTGCTGCCGGTAGGCCGCCTGCCGCTCGCGGTGCATCCGCGCCATGGCCCGTTCCGCGTCCCGGGCCTGCCGTTCCTGGTCGCGCTGCTGCTGTGCTCGGGCGCGGTGCTGGGCTTCCTGCTGGCGCTGCTGCTGCCGCTGCGCCTCGGCCCAGATGGCCATTAACCCGTGGGAACGGCGGCTCATGTCGCTCTGTGTCCTCCCCCCGGGGCGACTGGCCCCCGGACCCTGTGGAAGCGGTTTCACCTGCGCTGTTGGTGAGACTTTAGCGGGGGAGGGAGCGGCCGGTCACGGTCGGGTGGGAAGAATCGGCCCCTTCGCGGGCGCGTTTCGCGGTCACCTTCGCGGGTGCCTTAGCGGGCGCCTTGGTGGGGCGAGTGCCGGCCGCCGTTCCGGCCCCCCGGCCGGGCCTCATCCGGCCGCCGCCGCCCGCAGCTTCGCCGCCGTGACGGCCGGGTCGTAGCCGTCGGGCACCCCCGGCACCAGCAGCCCTCGGGGTACGGGTCGATTACCTCCGGGGTCATGGTGGCTGCCGGCTGGAGGCCCTCTGGTGCGCCGGGCGGTGCGTCCGGTACCTCTCGGCAGCGAGGCCGCACAGTTCCGCCCGTCCCACCGCCCACGCCTCCCCGCCTCTCCCCCGGTACGCCCCACCCTCCCGGCCGTCACGAAGGGATCTCGCCATGGACGACCTCCTGCACTTCCGGGCCGCCAACACCAGCCTGGTGCTGGACGTGTCCGGAACCGGTCTGCCGCGCGTCGTGCACTGGGGCGCCGACCTCGGTGCGGTCGCGGCCGGCCGGCTCGCCGGGCTGTGCTCCGCCGACGTCCCGCAGACCGTCCCCAACGCACTGGACGAGCCGGTCCCGCTGAGCGTGCTGCCCCAGCAGTCCGCGGGCTGGCCCGGCACTCCGGGGCTGAGCGGCCATCGTGCGGGCCGTACCGCCGCGCCCGCCTTCACCGTGCGCGGCAGGTCCGTGGAGCACGAGAGCCGGCGGCTGACCGTCGAGGCGGTGGACCCGGCCGGCAGTCTCGCGCTCACGCTGGAGCTCGGGCTGACCGGTGCCGGGCTGGTGCGGCTGCGCGCGGCGGTCACCAACACCGGCGACGGGCCCTACCACCTCACCGGGCTGACGCCCGCGCTGCCGGTCCCCGCGCAGGCCACCGAGCTGCTCGATCTCACCGGCCGGCATCTGCGCGAACGCGCCCCGCAGCGGCATGCGTTCACGCTGGGCACGCATCTGCGGGAAGGCCGGCGCGGGCGGACCGGCAGCGATGCGACGCTGCTGCTGACCGCCGGGGAGGCGGGCTTCGGCTTCCGGTCCGGTGAGGTGTGGGGGCTGCATGTGGCCTGGAGCGGCAACCATCGCACGCTCGCCGAGCGCACCCCGGCCGGGCAGACGGTGCTGGCCGGCGGCGAACTGCTGCTGCCGGGCGAGGTCCGGCTGGCCCCGGGCGCGACCTACCGCTCCCCCTGGCTCCACGGCTCCTACGGACGCCATGGCCTGGACGAGCTGGCCGGCCGCTTCCACCACGAGCTGCGGGCCCGCGACGGACATCCGGCGTCCCCCCGGCCGGTCACCCTCAACACCTGGGAGGCGGTCTACTTCGACCAGGACCTGGCCACCCTGGAACGGCTGGCGCGGGCCGCGGCCGAGGTCGGCGCGGAGCGGTTCGTGCTGGACGACGGCTGGTTCCGGGGGCGGCGGGACGATCACGCCGGGCTCGGCGACTGGTATGTGGACCCGGCGGTCTGGCCGGACGGGCTGCGGCCGCTGATCGACACCGTGCGGGGGCTGGGGATGCAGTTCGGGCTGTGGGTCGAGCCGGAGATGATCAATCCGGACTCCGATCTGGCCCGTGCGCATCCGGACTGGATTCTGGCCGACTCCCCGTCCCGGCTGCCGCCGGCCTCCCGCCATCAGCAGGTCCTGGATCTGGCGCGCCCCGAGGCGTACGCCCATGTCCGCGAACGGCTGGACACCCTGCTGCGCGAGCACCCCATCGACTATCTGAAGTGGGACCACAATCGGGACCTCGTGGACGCCGCAGCGCACCACCAGACCATGGCCACCTACCGGCTGATGGACGAGCTGCGGGCGCTGCACCCGCAGTTGGAGATCGAGTCCTGTGCGTCGGGTGGCGCCCGGGTGGACCTGGGCGTGCTGGAACGCACCGACCGGGTGTGGACCAGCGACTGCATCGATGCGCTGGAACGGCAGCACATCCAGCGCTGGACCGGGCTGTTGCTACCGCCGGAGCTGCTCGGCGCGCATGTGGGGGCGCCGGTCGCCCACACGACGGGGCGGCGGCACACCCTCGATTTCCGGGCGGGGACCGCGCTGTTCTGTCACTTCGGGATCGAGTGGGACCTGACGGCGGCGAGCGCGGCGGAGCGGGCGCGGCTGGCCGAGTGGGTGGCGTTGTACCGGACGCTGCGGCCGTTGCTGCACAGCGGGACGGTGGTGCGCGGCGACCATCCCGACCCGGCGCTGTGGGTGCACGGCGTGGTGGCCGGGGACGCCGGGCGGGCGGTGTTCGCGCTGGTGCAGATGGCCACGAGTGTGCAGGCCCCCGCCGGGCGGGTGCGGCTGCCGGGGCTGGATCCGGACGCGGACTACCGGCTGTCGCCGCTGGCGCCGGGGGACCGCCCGGAGGGGCCGGTCACGTCCGCACTGCCCTGGTGGGAGCGGGGCGTGACACTGCCGGGGCGGGTACTGGCCGAGGTGGGGGTGCAGGCACCGACGCTGTTCCCGGAGCGGCTGGTGCTGCTGGAGGCCGTACGGCGGTGAGCGAGTGAGCGGGTGAGCCGGTGAGCCGGTGAGCCGGTGAGCCGGTGAGCCGGTGACGCAATCGGTCGTCCGTGACGGCGAGTTCGGCCCCTCTCGTCGGGCGGTCGGGCGCGCCGCCCGATCCGGCACCCGGGGGCTACGGACCCCTGACCCTATTCCGCCTCGCCGTTGCCTTCTTTCCTTTATGGCATTACCTTTGTCGCGTGACTACCGGGTCGGCCATGTGCCATGAGCGAGTGAGGTTCCCGGTCACCACGTGACCGCCAGGCGGGCGCCAAGAGGCCCGCCCCCTCCGCTCTTTCAGCTTTCGCGCGCTGCGCGCTCTTCCTTTCCTGCGGGTTCGGCTCGCGTACGGGTTTCACCCTGCCTGCGCCCCGCTTCCGCACGCACCTTCCGCGTAACCGCGCGCCCTTTTCCCCAGCCGCCTTTGCGGCGCCCCCGAACCTCGGCCGAATGCCTTTCACCCGAGGTCAATTCGCCCTGCCCGATGAGCGGTTCTCCGTCTCTCCCGCAGGGCTTCTTCGCCCTGCCCGCATATCTCAGCGGGCTCACCGCATTCCCTCATCCTGGAGAAGACACCGAATATGCCGATCGATTTCAACCGACAGATCATCGAGGAGTTCCGCGCCAACGGCGGCCGCGTCGGCGGCCCCTTCGAGGGCGGCCGACTGCTGCTGCTGACCACTACGGGTGCGCGGTCCGGCGCCCCGCACACCACTCCGCTCGGCTACCTTCCCGACGGCGACGGACGGGTCCTGGTTATCGCCTCGGCGGCCGGCGCCCCGAAGCATCCGGCCTGGTTTCACAACCTGGTGGCCCATCCCCGGGTCACCGTCGAGGCGGGCGTCTTCACCTACGAGGCGCAAGCCGTTGTCCTGGAAGGCGCCGAGCGCGACCGGGCCTTCGCCCGCGCGGCCGCGACCGATCCCGGCTGGTCCGACTACCAGGAGCGGACGGAGCGCATCCTTCCGGTGGTGGCCCTGGAGGAAATCCCGGCCGGGCCGCCGCGCATCAACGCGTCCTCGGCGGGTGCGGCACTCAAGGCCGTACACGACGGATTCCGCCAGGAACTCACCCTGATCCGCAAGGAAATCGCCGCCTCGGGCCCCGGTCTCGGCGCCCAGCTCCGGGTGAACTGTCTGACCCTCTGCCAGGGGTTTCGCAACCACCACACCGGCGAGGACGCCGGAATGTTTCCGATGCTCGGCCGGAACCATCCCGAACTCGCGCCGGCCCTTGAGCGGCTTCAGGAGGAACACAAGAAACTCGCCGTCCTTCTCGCCGACCTACAGAAAGTCATCTCCGCCCAGGACGCGGATCCGCAGCGGGTGCTCGCCGAAGTCGAGCGCCTCACCAAGGAGGTGGAAGACCATCTCACCTATGAGGAGGAGCAATTGATTCCGGTCCTCGACGGAGGAATGTGCTGAACCGCTGGGCCCACCGGGCGGGCCCGGCGTTCAGATCACGCCGTCGTGTCCCGCCCAGTACGGATCCCGCAGCTGCCGCTTGAAGAGCTTTCCCGACTCGTCGCGCGGCAGCCGCTCCTCGAAGACCACGGCCCGGGGGACCTTGTACCCGGCGAGCCGCGCCGCCACATGGGCACGTACCGTCTCGGCGCTCAGCAGCACGCCGGGTTCGGTCTCCAGATGCACGGCGAGGACCTCGCCGAACTCCTCGTCGGGGATACCGAAGACCGCCACGTCCCGGACCCCGTCGAGGGCCAGCAGACAGCCCTCGATCTCCGCGGGGTAGATGTTGACCCCACCGGAGATGACCATGTCGTTGCGGCGGTCGCTGAGGTAGAGATAGCCGTCCGCGTCGAGGTGGCCGATGTCCCCGATGGTGACGTACCCGGGCAGGCCCGCCGCTTCCATGGCGGCGCGCTTGTCCGGGTCGCCGAGGTAGGTGAACCGCGGCCATTCTTCGGCGGGTTTGAGGTAGATGTCGCCGGTGGCACCGGTCGGCAGCGGCTCCCCGTCGGGGCCCAGGACCGCGACTCCGCAGGTGCCGGTGGCCCGTCCGACGGTGCCGGGGTGGGCCAGCCACTCCGTGCTGTCGCACCAGGTCACGGCGCCGGTCTCACTGCCGCCGTAGTACTCCCGCAGCACCGGCCCCAGCCAGTCGATCATGGCGTGTTTGATATGCGGCGGGCAGGGCGCCGCGGCATGCACGACCGAGGTGAGCGAGGACAGGTCGTAGCGCTCACGGACGTCCTTGGGCAGCCGCAGCAGCCGGACGAACATCGTGGGCACCACCTGCACCTGCTCGATGCGGTGGTGGGAGATCAGCCGGAGGAACTCCTCGGCGTCGAAGCGCGGCATCAGCGTGATGTCCAGACCGGCCGCGAGCGCGAGGACGGCGTGCTGGCTGGGCGAGGCGTGGTAGAGCGGGGCGGGGATGAGCGTACGGCCGCCGGGGGCGACGGCGAAGTACTCCAGGAACCGCAGCACCGCCTCCTCCAGCCGGTCCGCGGCGACAGGTTCGCGCAGCACCCCCTTGGGGCGGCCGGTGGTGCCGGAGCTGTAGATGATGGTGGGCGGGCGTTCGGCGGCGGCCTGGGGCAGCGGTGCGCAGTCCTCCAGCCAGTCGTCGAGCAGCGGGTGTTCGCCGGTGGGCGGTGGCGGGGCGATGCCGCAGGCGGCCGCGACACCGGCCGGGACGGCCACCTCGACGATCCGTACGCCGTCGGGGAGCACGGCGGACACCGCGGCCAGCAGATCGGTGTGCACAAAGACGACCTTGCTGCCGCTGTCGCTGAGCACATGCCGTAGTTCGTGGTGCCGGAAGTGCCAGTTGACGGGTACCGCCGAGGCCCCGAGGAGCGCGGCGCCGGCGGTGATCTCCAGATGGGCGGGCTCGTTGCGCAGCACCACGGCGATCCGGTCGCCCGGCTCGACTCCCCACTCCGTCAGGCCGTTGGCTATCCGTGCCGCACGGTCGAGGAAGGCCGGATAGTCGCGTTCATGGCCCGCGCAGCGGATGGCCGGGGGCCCGGCGGCGGATCGGACGACGGCTTCCATGGTGCCTCCAGTGGGTGCGGCCGGCTCGCTCATTGAACCGGCAAGGGGCGCTACCCGCCAGGGCGCTGACCATGCGTCAGCACCGCTTCCGGCCATCGGACGCCCACTTCTCGGCCACTCCCCCGCACTCCTCTTAGGTCCGAGGTCTTCCGGCTCACCAGCGGTCAACTCCCCCAACTCTCCGCCTTCTTCCCCAAGGTGCTCCGATGTTTGTGGCGCCCGGGGTCTTCCGGTCCGGGTGCCGGGGCTGCACCATGCGGGATGGCACAGGAGGCACGTACGTGACCAACTGACCCGAGGAGCGAGCGATGCACAGCCGCACAAGACGGTTCGGGCTGCTGGGACTGACGGGGGCGCTGGGCGCCCTGCTGCTGACCGCCGGTGGCCCCGGGGCCGCCGCACAGCCCCCGCCCCGGCCCACCGCCGGCCCCGGCACCAATCACGCCACCGACGATCCCTTCACCTCGGCGCGCACCTCGTGGTGGCGGCAGAGCCGCTTCGGGATGTTCATCCACTTCGGCGCGTACTCGAATCTGGAAGGCGAGTACACCCGGCCCGACGGCACGGTCTGCCGCAACGCGGAGTGGATCAAGCGCGAGTGCCGGATCCCGGACGAGGAGTACGAGCGGCAGGCGGCCACCTTCAACCCGTCCGCCTTCGACGCCCGCGCGATCGTCCGGGCGGCCAAGGACGCCGGTCAGCGCTATATCGTCATCACCGCCAAGCACCATGACGGCTATGCGATGTGGCCGACGCGGCAGAACACCTGGAATCTGCGCGACCACTCCGCCTTCGACCCGCGGCGCGACCTCTTCGCCGAGCTGAAGAAGGCCGCCGACGCCGCCGGCATCAAACTCGGCTTCTACTACTCGATCTGGGACTGGCACGACCCGGACTTCGCCGGACCGGACACCTTCCCGCGCTACAAGGAGCGGATGTACGCCCAGCTCAAGGAGCTGATCGAGAACTATGCCCCGGCGCTGCTGTGGTTCGACGGCGAGTGGGACACGGACAACCCCACCAACCCCTGGTCCCGCCGGGACGGTGCGGACCTCCAGGCGTATCTGCACACCCTGAACCCGCGCCTGATCCTCAACAACCGCGTCGGCAAGCGCGAGGTGGTCGACGGCGACTTCGGCACGCCGGAGCAGGAGATCCCGGCGGAGCCGGTGGACGGGCAGCTGTGGGAGAGCTGTATGACGCTCAACGACCACTGGGGCTTCGCCAAGTACGACACCCACTGGAAGTCGTCGGAGACCGTGCTGCGCAATCTGCTGGACGTGGCGAGCCGCGGCGGCAACTATCTGCTCAACGTAGGGCCGGACCGGCTCGGGCGCATCCCGCAGCCGTCCGTCGACCGGCTGCGCGAGACCGGCGGCTGGCTGGCCGCGCACGGCCAGGGCGACGCGGTGTACGGGGCCGGGCACACCGGGCTGGTGGCGGACCCGCCCTGGGGCGCGGTCTCCCGCCGGGGCAACGAGCTGTACGCCGCGGTCACCTCCTGGCCGGCCGCCGGCGCTCCCCTCCACCTCACGGCCCGGGCACCGTTCGGCCTCACCGCCGCCCGCGTGCTGGGCAGTTCCCAGCAGGTCAAGGTCGCCCGCTCCGGGGACGGCTTCGATATCAC
Source organism: Streptomyces sp. bgisy130 (assembly GCF_057708345.1). NCBI lineage: Bacteria > Bacillati > Actinomycetota > Actinomycetes > Kitasatosporales > Streptomycetaceae > Streptomyces > Streptomyces sp. bgisy130. Next base: position 529,416 of record NZ_JBYISA010000001.1, on the reverse strand, counting down.
GCCGTCCGGCGCGGCCACCGATCCGCGGGCGAGCGTCATCCGGCTCACCATCCGGCCGCCGGCCGCGGCGCCCGCCGGCAGCGGCACCGGGCTGACGGCACACAGCTGGGCCAATGACTCCTTCTCCGGCCCGCCCGCGGTGACCTCCGTCGATCCGACGGTGAACAAGTCCTACCGCTTCGACGGCTCACCGGCCCCGGAGATCCCCACCGATCACTTCAGCACCCGCTGGACCGGCAGCATCCAGCCGCGCTACGACGAGACGTACACCTTCACCACCGTCTCGGACGACACCGTGCGGCTGTGGATCGACGGCAAGGTGGTGATCGACAGTGCCACCCCGCACGGTCCGAAGACCGACAAGGGGACGGTCACCCTGAAAGCCGGTCACCGGCACCGGATCCGGATCCGGATCGACTACACGGAGCAGACCGGCGAGGCCCATATGAAGCTGCTGTGGTCCAGCCCGAGCCAGGACCGGCAGATCGTGCCGCGGCGTCAGCTCTACGCCGACTGACCGCGGACGGGGGCGGGAAGCAGACGGGGGCGGGAAATCGACCGCCCCCGTTGGGCCGTTCGGGTCACCGCGGCCCTGAGGTGACCGGCCGTACGTCGGGGCGCCGTTGCCGGTGCCCGCGGGACGGCGCCTCGATCACGGACGTCGGATCGGCGTACGACGGCGATGTGCTCGGGGACGACCCGGCCGGGGCCTGGGACCGCGCGGCGGTGGCCGCCGTGGCGGCGTTCACGGAGCGCGGTGCGCTGGGCCGCCCGGTCCAGCTGTCCTACGGCTCGCAACGGGCCGGCGCGTACTGCACGCAGATGACGGCCGACGCGGTGGTGCACGCCTGGGATCTGTCCCGTGCGATCGGCGCCGAGGAGCGGCTGCCGGGCCATCTGGCGACGGCGGCGCTGCGCGAGGTGGAGCCGTATGCCCCCGGGCTCTCCGCTTCCGGGCTGTTCGCCCCGGCGGTCGAGCCGCCGGCGGACGCCGACGCGCTCACCCGGCTGCTGTGCCTGCTCGGGCGCCGGCCCTGACCCGGGAGGAGGAGGCCCACGGGTCAGGGCCGGCGTCACACCTGAGATCAGCCGATCAGTCGATGCCGCGGAAGATATTCGGCTCGGCGGGATCGTCCTCGCAGCCGGCCAGACGCACCGGGGCACAGCGGTCCCAGACTTCCAGATTGCGGACTTCCTTGATCCGACCTGGCCGCTCGCCCTGCTTCAAACGGGGCTGCTTGTGTTGAGCCTTGTGCAAAGCCACCACGCACTCCTTCATCGAGGTATTGGTTCCGACGCGGTGGCGCCTTGTTCACAAACCGGGAGGTCAGCCAAGGTTTGTGGCGTTCCCGCGACGGGCCAATGGTGTTGGCGTCTCCCAGAAAGGTCGTCCGTCGCCCCTCAGAGTAACGACGCGGCACGCGGCGCGCTCGACGTTTTCCCTTGCGAAAGTCAAGTCCTCGAAAAGCGCGAATATCGCTCCCCTCAACGACGGGGGGAAAGGGTGAGATTTGTGATGCACATCACTCACTCCAATGGCCCTGCGGTTGCTGCATTCGCCTCGCTCCCTACGCTGGGGAAGGAGCGAAGGATCCAGCCACCGGGGCCGCGCGCCATGCGGCAGAGCGCGCGGTCGCGGTGCTACCCATGGGCGGGTGGCATGGTTCTCCGATTCCGGTTACTGGCTCGGGCGGCTGGTCTTCCAGCGCACGCTGGCCGTTCTCTATGTGGTCGCCTTCCTCGCGGCGGTGCGGCAGTTCCGGGCACTGATCGGTGCCCGCGGCATGCTGCCGGTCCCCGCGTATGTGGCGATGGTGCCGTTCCGCGCGGCGCCCTCGGTCTTCCACCGGCACTACTCGGACCGCTTCTTCGCCCTGTGGTCGTGGAGCGGGGTCCTGCTCGCCGCGGCCGTGGCGGCGGGGGCCGCGGACGCCGTGCCGCTGTGGGCGTCGATGGTGCTGTGGGCCGCGCTGTGGGCGATGTATCTGTCCATCGTGAACGTCGGGCAGACCTGGTACGGCTTCGGCTGGGAATCGCTGCTGCTGGAGGCCGGCTCGCTGGCGGTGTTCCTCGGTAACGCCGAGACCGCTCCCCCGGTGACGGTCATGTGGCTACTGCGATGGCTGCTGTTCCGGGTGGAGTTCGGGGCCGGGCTGATCAAGATGCGCGGTGACACCTGCTGGCGGGATCTGACCTGCCTCTACTACCACCATGAGACCCAGCCGATGCCGGGGCCGCTGAGCTGGTTCTTCCACCATCTGCCCAAGCCCCTGCACCGGGTCGAGGTGGCCGCCAACCATGCCGCCCAACTCGCCGTTCCGGTCCTGCTGTTCACACCGCAGTCGATCGCCGGATGGGCGGCGGTCGTCATGCTGGTCACCCAGCTGTGGCTGGTGCTGTCCGGCAACTTCGCCTGGCTGAACTGGGTGACCATCGCGCTCGCCCTGTCGGCCGCCGCCCCGCTGTGGGCGCAGCCCGCCGCGCCACTCCCGGCACCGCCCGTGTGGTTCGAGGTCCTGGTCCTCCTCGCCACCGCCGGGGTCCTCGCGCTCAGCTACCGCCCGGCCCGCAATCTGCTGGCCCGGCAGCAGCTGATGAACACGTCCTACGAGTCGCTGCATCTGGTCAACTCGTACGGCGCGTTCGGCAGTATCACCCGGGTCCGCCGGGAGATCGTGGTGGAGGGGACGGCGGACGCGGTGACCGGGCCGGACACCACCTGGCTCGCGTACGAGTTCCACGGCAAGCCGGGCGAGGTGCGCCGGCTGCCGCGTCAGTTCGCGCCGTATCACCTGCGGCTGGACTGGCTGATGTGGTTCGCCGCGCTGTCACCGGCCTACGCGCAGGCGTGGTTCGTGCCGTTCGTGGCCCGGCTGCTGGAGAACGACCGGGACACCCTGCGGCTGCTGCGCGGCAATCCGTTCCCCGATCTGCCGCCGGCCCGGATCAGGGCCCGGGTCTTCCGCTACCGCTTCACGACCTGGCGGGAACTGCGGGATACCGGGGCGTGGTGGCATCGCACCGAGGAGCGGGAGTTTCTGCCGCCTCTCGCGCGGTCAGCTCTGCGCGGAAGGCGATGACCATATCGCGCGCATGGCGCAGTCCGATGCGTACGAAGTCCTTTTCCAGCGCGGCGAGTTCGGCCAGGGTCTCGTGCTCGTCGCGGCCGAGGCGGGCGCGGGACTTGGCGAGGCCGAGCCGGGAGAGCGCCTCGCCACGGGGCTCCTGCATCTCGCGGAACTCCGCCAGCGAGAGGGTGTAGGTCTCCTGCGCGGACTCGTAACGGCCCGCCCGGTAGAGGACGTTGGCGCGCATCTTGTGGTTGTACGCGAGCGCGCTCGCCAGGTCCATGGTGCGGCAGATGGCCTCCGCCTCGGACAGCAGCGCCAGCGCCCGGTCCGTCTCGCCCTGTACGGACAGGACATCGGCGACGCCGCGCAGCGACCAGGCGCGCCCGCGGAAGTCATCGGCCTCGGCGGCGATCCGGGCGGACTCCTCGAACAGCTCCAGCGCCTTGTCGTAGCCGCCGGTGTTGCGGTGCATCTGGGCTATGCCGGACATCGCCCAGACCATGTGCCGGGCCTCGCCGTGCGCCCGGCCCTGTTCGAGCAGCTGCTCATGGAGCTCGGCGACCGCGGCGTAGTCGCCCTGTATGCGGCCGGTCTCGGCCAGGCCGGCGAGCGAGTAGCCGTGGGCGAGGCGGTCGCCGCTGCCGTCGGCCAGCGCGACGGCGTGGGTCAGCAGCCGGCGGGCGAGCGGCAGGGTCCCGCACTGGCGGGCCAGGGTGCCGCCGCTCCACAGCGCCCAGGCCATGGCGCCCGCGTCCTCGGCGGTGCGGGCGCTGCGGTAGCTGTCCCGCCAGGCGTCGCCCGCCGCCTCGACGCGGCCGAGCCGGCGGTTGGCCTCGGCGACCGCGAGCGCGGCCCGGGACCGCTCCAGTGGTGTGCCCGCGTCGGCGTGTGCCCGGCTCGCCGTCGCCAGCACCTCCTCGTAGGAGGAGTTCACACCCAGGGCCGAGCCCAACTCACCCTGATATTCCGGGGCGAATGCCTTGCCGTACATATATCCGTGGCCCTCTCGACTCATCTCCGTGCCTTGATCAACAACCTATGAGCGGTGGGGGGTCCGGCGAATCAGTCCGCGTATGGGTTATGCCGTACGACTCGAGTGCTACGGATGAGGACCATGGTCATCTTGAGGATGTACGGGTCCGTCAGGGTCATCCCTCCGAAGGAAGACCCCGCGAGCCCGGTGCACCGCACCCCGCGGGGTGCTCTGCTTGCCCGAGCGGGCAGGACGGGACACCCTGCTACGACCACCCGATCACGGGCCACCGACCGCGAGCACGAGGTGTGGCATGGGAGCAGAAGACACGGGAACACCGGCCGGGACCGGGACCGGCCGCCGGCGATTCCTCGGCACCGTCGCGGGGCTCACCGCGGCGGCCGGGACGGGGCTGCTGTCGATCCGGGACCCCGGACCGGCCCGGGCCACCCACCGCCCGGCGCCCCGCCCGCCCCGCGTCCGTCCGCTCTTCCTGGGGACGTACACCTCGGTCGCGGGCGGCGGCACCGGCGTCGGGTTCGGGACGTACGACACTGTGACCGGGCAGCTCACCGCCGGCGGGGTGGTGGAGGGGGTCGCCGATCCCTCGTACCTCGCCCTGGCGCCGTCCGGCCGGACGCTCTACGCGGTCAACGAGCGGGAGCAGGGCGGGGTGACCGCCATGGCGCTGCGGCCGGACGGGCCGCCCGCGGTGCTGGGCACCCGGTCCACCGGTGGCGCGGGCCCCTGCCATCTGTCGGTGCATCCCGGCGGGCGCTGGCTGCTCAGCGCCAACTACCTCTCCGGCAGCGTCGCCGTGCATCCGGTCGACCCGGCCACCGGTGCCCTGGGCGAGCGCACGGATCTGGTCACCCACACCAGCCCGCCGCCCGGCCCCGGCCAGGACGGGCCACACGCCCACCAGATCATCACCGCCCCGGACGGCCGTCACGTACTGGCCGTGGACCTCGGCAACGACACCGTCTACACCTACCGGCTCGACACCCCGGCCGGAAAGCTGACCCAGGTGTCGTCGGCGTCGCTGCGGCCCGGGGCCGGCCCCCGGCATCTGACCTTTCATCCCTCCGGCGACTTCGCCTACCTCGCGAACGAGGTCGACAACACGGTCGTGGTCTGCCGCTACGACCGCCGCAGCGGACGGCTCACCCCCGGTGCGCCGCAGTCCACGGGCACCGGTCCGGGCACCAGCTATCCCGCACAGATCCTGGTCACCCGGGACGGCCGGTTCGCCTTTCTCGCCAATCGGGGTCACAACAGCCTGACCCGCTATGCCGTGGAGGCGGCCGGGGCCCGGCTGCGGCTGCTGGACACCGTGCCCGTGGGCGGGGACTTCCCCCGGCAGATCGCCTTCTCGCCGGATCAGCGCTGGCTGTTCGCGGCGAACCAGAAGTCGGGGTCGGTGACGGTGTTCGCGGTGGACGCCCGGACCGGGGCGCTGCGGCGCGCGGGAGCCCCGTTCACGGCCCCGGTCCCGGTGTGCGTACTGCCGCGGTGAGCACGGCACACGGGCCGCTCCGGCCCCCGCCGTGACGTTCCGCAGACGGAAACACTGCGGCAACAGCGCCGCAGGACGGGCTCACTAGCGTCGGCCCGCATGAGCACGGGAACGGTACGGGACGACGGCACGGTACGGGACGACGGCGCCGCACGGGGCGGGACGCCGGCCGCGGCGGGCGGATTGCAGCAGGGGCTCAGGCGCCGCCATATGCGGCTGATCGCGCTGGGCGGGGTGATCGGGGCGATGGCGTGGCTGCCGGACAGCCGGTCGCAGTTCTGGCTGAGTCTGCTGACGGTGGCCGTGGTGCCGGCCGCATACGAGCTGCGACGACGGAAGGGGCCGGCCGACGCGGTCTGAGCCGCGCCGGCCGACAGAGGCCCTTAGGCGGCCTGCTGCTCGTAGCCCACGAGCCGGACGCAGACGGCGAGGCCCTCGATGGCCTGCTCCAGCTCCGTGAGGCCCGGGTAGCTGGGCGCGATCCGTATGGTGGCGTCGCGCGGGTCGTCGCCGTACGGGTGGGTGGCGCCGGCCGGGGTCAGCACGATGCCCGCCTCGGCGGCCCGGCGTACGACCTCCTTGGCGCAGCCGTCCGGCACTTCGAGGGTGACGAAGTAGCCGCCCTTGGGGTCGGTCCACCGGGCGAGCCCGGTGCCGCCGAGCTCCGTCTCCAGGATCCGGGCCACCATCTCGAACTTCGGCTGGAGCAGGGCGCGCTGGCGCTCCATGTGGGCCCGCACCCCGTCGGCGTCCCGCAGGAACATCGCGTGCCGCAACTGGTTGACCTTGTCCGGGCCGATCGACCGCTTGGCGTTGTTGCCCAGCAGCCACTGCACATTCGCGGGCGACGAGCCGAAGAAGGCGACGCCGGCGCCGGCCGCGGTGATCTTCGAGGTGGAGCCGAACACGAACGCGCGGTCCGGGTTCCCGGCCTCGGCGCAGGCGGCGAGCAGATCGGCTATCTCGGCCGGCTCGTCGGTGAGGTGGTGGGCGGCGTACGCGTTGTCCCAGAAGATCCGGAAATCAGGCGCGGCGGCGCTCATCGCGGCCAGTCGCGCCACCGTCGCGTCGCTGTAGCAGACCCCGTCCGGGTTGCTGTACTTCGGGACGCACCAGATGCCCTTGACGGCCGGGTCCTCGGCGACCAGCCGCTCCACGACCGCCATGTCCGGCCCCTCGGCCGTCATCGGCACCGGGATCATCTCGATCCCGAACCGCTCACAGAGCGCGAAGTGCCGGTCGTAACCCGGAACCGGGCACAGAAACGCGATCCGTTCCTGGTCCACCCAGCGCGACTCGGCCCCCGGCAGCACGCTCAGCAGGGCGTGCACCAGGCAGTCGTGCATCAGCTCAAGGCTGGAGTTACCCGCCGCGAGGAGCTGCCCGACCGGTACCTGGAGCACATCGGCGAAGATCTCCCGGATCTCCGGCAGCCCCTGAAGACCGCCGTAGTTGCGCACGTCCGTACCGTCGGCGGCGGTGTGCCGCCCGGCCGGCAGGCTCAGCAGGTCCGTGGAGAGGTCGAGCTGCTCGGGCGCCGGCTTGCCCCGGGTGAGGTTCAGCGAGAGCCCCCGCCCGGCGAGATCCTGATAGTCCTTGCGGGCACGCTCCAGCAGCCCGCTCAGGGCTTCGGCGCTCAGCTCGGTGGTCATGGTGTTTCCTCTCAGGCCGGTGGCGCCGCGGGGACGGCGCCCGGGGCTTCGGTACTGCCTGCCGAGGATACAAACCGCCGTTCGAACGCCCCGGCCAGCCCCGGGTGGATCTTGCTCGGACCCGGGATGGTGGGGTTCCAGCCCTCCCCGCCGTCCCATTCGCGGCTTTACACCCGCAATAGGCATCCGTGAGCGTGTTCCGCTGTATGCGCAGATGGTCGCCGATACCGGCCACGAGGCACCGGCCCGCCGCCGGCCGCCAGGAACCCGGCACGGGTACCCCGACGTCGTACCGATCATGATCGACACTCCTGCCACCCGGACCCAGCGGCTCATCGAGGCGTGGGGGCACGTCTCGGCGGCCTCGGACCGTGCCGAAGCGGATCCGCTCGTACGCGACTGCGTCCGCCGCCTGCTCGCCGACCCCGGCGGCGAGCAGGCGCCGCTGTGGACGTTCGGGCTGGTGCGGGTGGCCGGCTACCTCACCTGGCGGCCGGGGCCGGAGGCCGCCCGGAGCGCACTGGAGGCATTGCTCGCCGTCGACCGGGCGCTGAGGGAGCTGCCGTGCCCCCATACCTCCCACCCGTATGAGGCCGCTCTGAAGGAACTCCTGGCGGACGAGGTGTGGCTGGCCGGGCCCGACCTGGAGAGCCTGGCCGGCCCGGCGCCCGAGGGCGACACCTGGCGCTGCCCGGCCAACGTGGCCGGCTTCGCCCGGCTCACCGCCGACGTCCTCGACCCGTTCACGGCGGGCGGCCTCCCCGAGCGGATCCCCGCCGCCCACACGAGCAGACTGCGCAGCCTGTCGTCGCTCCTCAACGGCTACCCCTACGGCGACCCCGGTGAGGAGCTGTCCTTCCAGGCCGGCGCCCTCCCCCGCCATCCGACGAAGGGGGTGCTCGCCGGGTACGTCGTCACCCTGCACGCGAGCCAGTGGTACGCGGCCTCCGGTCTGATCACCGAGCAGTCCGTGCTGGACGACATGATCGCGGGCCTGGAGGCGGCGCTGCCGCTACTGCGCGACACCTCCTGCCCGCACACCGCCGCCGAGCACCCCCAGCCGTCCGGTGACCCGAGCGGCGACGTCATGACGGGCTACTTCCTGTGCAGTCCCGGCGGCCGGGCCGAGCTCAGGGCATGGACCTCCGGTGAGCTCCTGAAGAGGTGGCTGTGCCACGGCTTCCTGCGCGACCTCGCCGACGAGGCGCTGAGCAATCTGCGCTATGCGCGGGACTCGCTCTTCGGCACCCGGGACGACCGCCTCCTGGACGACACCTACCTCCGCCCCGACGGACGGCTCGACATCGGCGCGCTCACGCACTGCTTCGACGAGGCGGAGTACGACAAGTCCTGGGAGGCCGAGAACGCCGTGCGCTGGGCCGCGCGGCGGTACGCGGCCACCGGGGACGACAGCCCGCGGGAACGTCTGGTGCTGCTGCTCCTGGTCCTGTGGTGCGCGGAGGCCGTCGAACTGGCCCCGGACGTCGGTGAGGAGATCCGGGAGGTGCTCACCGGGGTCCATACGGCGTCGCCCGACACGGCGTGTGCGCACGACGAGGCCCATCCGCCCGCCTGCCCGGACTTCCCGGCACACCTCAACCACCTCTACGCACCGGGTGAGTTCACCGCCCCGGAGGAAGCCCGGGGCGCCGAGACATGGGGCTGCCCCCGGTATCTGGCCGTCCTGGCCGAGGACGCGCTCGACGCCCTGGCGTGATGACGGACCGCGTCAGACGGGTCAGCCGGGTCAGCAGCTTGCTGAACTTCAGGTGGGCCGTGGAGCGTGGCGTTCGGGGGAAGGCCGGGTGTCGCAGAGGGGGGCCGGGGGGCGCGGCTCGTACGTTCGGGCGGCATGACGAACGCATCGGCTGATCGCGCTTCCGGCCCCACCCGCCGCACCACGCTGACCGGGCTCGTCGGCGGGGCCGGGGCCCTCCTGGCCGCCGGGTGCAGCGCATCGCCCGCGACGGCGCCGGCCACCCGTCGCACGGCCCGGGCCTACGCCTCGGCGAGCGATCCCACGCCCGGCGTGATGACGCTCTTCAAGGACCCTGCCTTCAACTTCAACGGGCTCTTGGCGCTCGGTGGATCCGGTTACGGCTCCGCCGAGGTGGGCGAGGTCCTCACCGCCGTGAACACGGTCAACAAGGCCGGGCTGTCCGCGCAGACGTACACCGAGACCTTCAAGTCGCTCGGCGATCAGCTGCGGAAGCCGCCCGGTAGCGGTGAGCCCGACACCCAGACCACCCGTTTCCGTGCCCTGCGGGCCGCGCAGTACTACGCACAGGCGCTGTTCTTCGTCCTCGGCTCCGACACCCCCGGCAGCGAGGAGGCGCTCTACAAAGCGGGACGCGGCGCCTGGGACGCGTTCTGCGAGCGGTGCGACCCGGTTCCGGTGACGGCACGCGTCCCGTACGGGAAGACGCCGCTGCCGGTGTGGTTCTTCCGGCCGGACAGCTCGGGCGAGCGGCGCCCGACCGTGATCCTCACGAACGGCAGCGACGGGCAGAACGTCGACATGTGGACCTACGGCGTGGCGGCCGCTCTTCAGCGCGGCTGGAACGCCCTGGTCTACGACGGGCCCGGCCAGGGCCAGTTGCTCTTCGTCGACCAGGTGGTCTTCACCCCGCGCTGGGAGCAGGTCGTCACCCCGCTCGTCGACTGGCTGTCCGCCCGCCCGGACGTGGACACCGGCAAGATCGCCCTGACCGGGCTGAGCATGGCCGGGGATCTGGCTCCCCGGGCGGCGGCCTTCGAGCGCCGGATCGCCGCGCTGGTGGCGATGCCCGGCGTGCTCTCGCCCTGGCTGGGCTTCCCGCCGGAGATCCGGGAGATCCTCATTCCGGGCAACAAGGAGAAGACCAACACCGTCTGGAACAAGGAGGCCGTCCCCGGGCTGTCGCCGGCCGAGGCCGCGACGATGAAGAAGCGCATGGAGCCCTTCTCGGTACCGGCGATGCTCGCGGCCCGTGCGGGCAAGATGTTCACCGACTTCTACACCCCGGCCACCCTCATCAAGTCGCTGGACATCACGGACGTCGTGAGCCGTATCAAGATGCCCACGCTGGTGCTGGACTACGAGTTCGAGCAGTTCTATCCCGGGCAGCCGCGCCAGCTGTTCGAGAAGCTGACGGCTCCCAAGGACTATGTGAAGCTCACCGCGGCCACCGGCGCCCAGCTGCACTGCTCCCCGATGGCCCCGCAGCAGCACTGCGAGGTCGTCTTCGACTGGCTGGAGGAGAGGCTGTCCGGCGGCTGAGCCCGGCTGTGGCGTACGCACCGGGCGCGCCGGGGGCCCGTCGGCGTCCGGGCGCGGTCCGTACGGGGCTGCGCACGAGAGCTCTAACCGGCCAGGTACTGCCGTAGCAGATCGCGCAGCTCCGTCTCGAACTCCGCGTAGGTGCGGCGGAGTTGTGCGCCCGGCCAGTTCTCCGGCAGGAGCTCGGCGGGCAGCAGCGGGTCGGCGAGGAGATGGCGGAGGGCGGCCGCCGCGACCGTGAAGCGGTCGGCGTGGGTGCCGGCGCGGTCCAGTGCGGCCGACAGCGCGCGGGCCCGCCCGGCCCAGCCGGTCAGGTCCCACAGCCGGCCGGCGAGCGCGGCCGGTTCGCCGTCCGGGGTACCGGTGAACCAGGTGCACTGGTCGGTGACGACGGCGGGGCGGGGCCGGTCGAGGTTGGCGGGGCGCAGCCAGCTGCCCTCACGGAGCTCGGCCAGCCGGAGCCCGGCCATGGCCTGGCGCAGCGCGGTGCGCTCGGCCGCCGGGCGGCGTTCCGGGGTGGCGACGACGGCGATCTCCCAGCCGCCGCTCCAGGGGACGGTCCGCGGGGAGCGGCTCTCGTCCTGCCGGGTCTGGCGGGCCAGCAGCCGGGCGGTGAGGGCGTACGAGCCATCCGTCTGCCGCAGGTCACCGGCGGCCACCATCCGGGAGAGCGCGACCCGGACGGTGCCCTCGGCGATGCCGAAGAGCTCGCCGACCCGCACCAGGGCGCGGACGGGCAGCCGGGGCGGGTGATGCCCGAGGAGGGTGCTCAACACGATGGAGCGGGCGGTGAGCGGGCGCAGTGCGAGCGCGGCGTCCTCGGCGTCGTCGATCGTGCGGATGCGGTCGTCGTTCATATGTGCCGGAAATTCTAGCGAGGGCGGCTCCGGTCGGCATTACAGTCTTCCCACGGTTGTTCAGTTTCTGTAACGTCAACGGTATGACCGTCACCCATGAAGTCGTGAATCAGGCCCCGCCGCTGACCGGGTTCAGCACGGCGGACGAGCCGGCCCTGCTGGAGGCGCTGCGCCGGGACGGCGCCGAGTGGGGCGTGCGGGAGGTGACCGAGCTCGGCGCGCTGGCGGGCTCCGCGCAGGTGCAGGACCAGGCCCGCTGGGCGGAGGAGCAGCCACCGCGGCTGCACACCCACGACCGGTTCGGGCACCGGATCGACGAGGTCGCCTTCCACCCGGCCTGGCATCAGCTGATGACCGTCGCGGTGGAGCACGGGCTGCACGCCGCGCCCTGGGCCGACGGCCGCTCCGGGGCGCATCTGGTGCGCGCCGCGAAGTTCTACGTCTGGTCGCAGGCCGAGGCGGGGCACGGCTGCCCGATCTCGATGACCTACGCCGCCGTGCCCGCGCTGCGGGCCGCTCCGGAGCTCGCCGCGCAGTACGAGCCGCTGCTCACCGCCCGCGCTTACGACTTCGGGCTGCGGGCGCCGCTGACCAAGTCGGGCCTGATCGCCGGCATGTCGATGACGGAGAAGCAGGGCGGCTCCGACGTACGGGCCAACACCACGCGCGCGGTGCCGGCCGGCGACGGCACCTACCGCCTCACCGGCCACAAGTGGTTCACCTCGGCGCCGATGAGCGATGTGTTCCTGGCGCTTGCTCAGACCGAGGAGGGGCTGAGCTGCTTCCTGGTGCCCCGGGTGCTGCCGGACGGCACGCTCAACGGGATGCGGCTGATGCGGCTCAAGGACAAGCTGGGCAACCGCTCCAACGCGTCCTCCGAGATCGAGTACGACGAGGCGGTGGCCTGGCCGGTCGGCGAGCCGGGCCGTGGGGTGCGGACCATCGTCGAGATGGTGAACATGACGCGGCTGGACTGTGTGCTGGGGTCGGCGGCCGGGATGCGGGCCGGGCTGCGGCAGGCGCTGCACCACACCGCGCACCGGCAGGCGTTCGGGCGGGAGCTGGACCGCCAGCCGCTGATGCGCTCGGTGCTCGCCGATCTGGCGGTCGAGTCGGAGGCGGCGACCCTGCTGGGGATGCGGCTGGCGAGCGCGGTGGACCGCTCGCAGGCCGGGGACGCCGGGGAGAGCGCGCTGCGCCGGCTGGCGCTGGCGGCCGGCAAGTACTGGGTGTGCAAGCGGGGCAGCACCCACGCCGCGGAGGCCCTGGAGTGTCTGGGCGGCAATGGCTATGTCGAGGATTCCGGCATGCCTCGGCTCTATCGGGAGGCGCCGCTGCTGTCCATCTGGGAGGGCTCGGGCAATGTCGCCGCGCTCGATGTACTGCGGGCCCTGGGCAAGGAGCCGGCCGCGCTGGACGCCTTCCTCGCCGAGGTGGACACCGCGGCGGGCGCCGACCGGCGGCTGGACGCGGCGGTGGCCGGGGTCCGCAAGATGCTCGGCGGGCTCGCCGATCCGGAGCGGGCGCAGCTGATGGCGCGGTCGCTGGCGGAGCGGATGGCGCTGGTGCTCCAGGGTTCGCTGCTGGTGCGGCACAGCCACCCGGCGGTCGCCGACGCGTTCTGCGCCTCGCGGCTCGACGGGGAGTGGGGCCATGCCTTCGGCACCCTGCCGGCCGGCGCGGATCTGACCTCGGTGCTGGAGCGGGCCCGGCCGGGCGCGGCGGATGCGGCCGGGAACGCGTCCTGATGACCGTACGGGTGGAGCGCGCCGGGCCGGTGACGACGGTGGTGCTGTCCCGGCCCGCCGCCCGCAATGCCGTGGACGGCGTGACCGCCCGGCAACTCGCCGACGCCTTCCGTGAGTTCGACGCCGATGAGGATGCCCGGGTCGCGGTGTTGTGGGGCGAGGGCGGGACGTTCTGCGCCGGTGCCGATCTGAAGGCGATCGGCACCGGGCGCGGCAACCGCGTGGCCCCGGACGGGGACGGGCCGATGGGCCCGACCCGGATGCGGCTCGGCAAGCCGGTGATCGCGGCGGTCGCGGGGCATGCGGTGGCCGGCGGCCTGGAGCTGGCGCTCTGGTGCGATCTCCGGGTGGCGGAGGAGGACGCGGTGTTCGGGGTGTTCTGCCGGCACTGGGGCGTACCGCTGACCGACGGCGGTACGGTGCGGCTGCCGCGGCCGATCGGCGCGAGCCGGGCGATGGACCTGGTGCTGACGGGGCGTCCGGTCCCGGCGGCGGAGGCGCTGGACATCGGGCTGGTCCACCGGGTGGTGCCGGTCCGCCCCGCGACCGCTCCGGACTCCCCCCGCTCCGGCCCAGGTCACGACGGCTGACGGCAGCTGACGGCGGCCGCGGGGCCCGCCACCCCGCGGACGGCCGGTGTCGTTGAACGCCCACGGCTCTGCGCGTACGGTCACTCTGCCCCGCCGTCGTCGCCGCCCGTCCTCCAGGAGCCCGTCATGCGCGATCTGAACTACCCCGAGGAGGGCGGCACTCGGCACACCCCGCTGCCGCCCGGCTACCACCACCTCCGCGAGGAGCTGCCGCTGGGCCACGGCCGCGCGGTGCTGACCGCGGCGGGCGAGGCGATCACCACCTTCCGGATGCATCGCGCGGCGGGCACCAAAATCCGCTCGGACGCCCCACGGGCCGCGCCGGGCGTGCAGGTTGAGGTGTCGCTGGGGTTCGGCCCGCTGCGGCTGCGGGCGCCGTGCACCGTGGTGTGGACGGTGGACGGGGAGAACCGCGTCGGGTTCGGATACGGGGCCCGGCAGGGGCATCCGGAATGCGGCGAGGAGGCGTTCGTCGCCGAGCTGCGCGCGGACGGCTCGGTCTGGTTCACGGTGACCGCCTTCAGCCGGCCCGCCCGGACGCTCACCCGCCTCGGGGGCCCGCTGGTCCCGGTCTTCCAGCGCCAGTACGTCCGGCATCTCGGCCGGACCCTCCGCCACCTTGTGAACCGTCCGTGAATGCCATGTGACGGCCCCCGGCCACCGCCGCCCGTCGCGGCACCCGTCCGGCCGGGCCGGCTCCCGGAGCAGCGCGCCCGCCACGACCCCCGCTCACGCCCTGATAGCCCCCGGAATACGGGTAGTTACCGACGCGTAGCATTGCGGCTGCCGATCGCCATACGTCCACTTCCGCTTCATCTTTTCGTCACCATCGCCTCCGGCGAGCATGAGAGAAAACCAGACATGTGTGATGACGAACTGATCCCGCCGCAGGCGGATATGACCGAGCGGGAGTGGCTGCGGGCCGGGTCGGAGGCGACGGCCGGGGGGCCGTCGATGCGGACGACGGGGCGCGTTCCGCAGTGGGTGAACCGGCGGACCCTGCTGGGCGGTGCGATGGCCGGTGCGGCGCTCGCGGTACTGCCTTCGCCGGCCCAGTCGCCCGCGTCCGCCGCACCCCGCCTCGGGGGTCCGGGAGCCTTTCCGTTCCCCGAACACCCCAATGGCAAGGGCGAGTTCGCCGTTCTGGTGACCGGTGACGCGGGGACGGGGGACGAGGCCCAGTACGCGGTGGCGGCCGCCGCCCGGGACCTCTGCCGCACCGAGGGGATCGGCCTCGCGGTCGGCCTCGGCGACAACATTTACGAGAACGGGCCGGAATCCGACGACGACTCGGAGTTCCAGGACAAGTTCGAGAAGCCCAACAGCGGTATCGATGTGCCCTGGCTGATGGTGCTGGGCAACCACGACTGCTCGGGGCTGATCCCCGGCAGCGGCGGCGACCCGTCCCGCGGTGACCGCGAGGTCGCCTACGCCGCCACCTCACGGCGCTGGTACATGCCGAGCCGCTACTACAGCGTGCCGCTGCCCGCCGCCGATCCGCTGGTGGAGTTCTTCGCCATCGACACCATCCCCTGGTCGTCGTACGTGGCCCAGCTCGACCCGCACTACCGCTGGGACGGGCCGTACATGCGCGAGCAGCGGAGCTGGCTGGACGGCGCGCTGCGCGCCTCGCGGGCCCGCTGGAAGGTGGTGATCGGCCATCACCCGTACCTCAACAACGGCAAGCACGGCAGCGCCGGTTCCTACGACGGTTTCGAGATCGGCAACTACACCAGCGGCGTCCACCTCAAGGACATGTACGAGAACGTGGTCTGCGGACGGGCCGATCTGATCCTGTCCGGTCATGACCACACGCTTCAGATCCTGGAGCCGACGGCCCGTACGGGCGGCACCCGGCAGGTGGTGTGCGGTGCGTCGGCCAAGACGGAGGACGGCACGGCACACTTCGGGCACCCGGCGGCCTGGCAGAACTTCTCCGACCACGGATTCATGGTGCTGAAGGTGTCCGGCGCCCGGCTGACCATCGACGCGTACACCGTCGACGTGGCGACCCGGAAGGCCACCCTGGCCCACCGCACCCGCCAGACCCGCCCGGTGGCGGCCCCGGCCGGGGCGCACGCCTGACGACAGCAGTCGTCCCGGGGGCGCGCCCCCGGGACGGCGTACACGGGTGTCCAGCGGTGCTCAGGGGTGCATACGGGCGCCCTTGAGCACCTTGTCGACCGCGTTGCGCGGTCCGTACACGGCGAGACCCACCAGGTCCAGCCGGTCCTTCGGTACCGCCCGCACCGCCGCGCGGTTGTCCCGGTCGTTCCCGGTGACGAAGAGGTCGGAGGTGAACACCGACCGGGGAAGCGCGCGGGACAGGGCGCGGCCGTGCGCGGCGGTCAGGTTTTCCTTCGTCCCTTCGAGGACCAGGACGGGCTGGCGGAACATGGGCAGGTACGGGGTGCCGTCGGCATCGGCGTACGGCACCCCGATGACTTCGGGGATCTCGGAGCCGAGGCCACTGACCAGGAACGCGGTCACATTCAGCCGCTGCCAGGGCTCCAGGTCCTCGCGCAGCAGCACGGCGATCTTGGTCTCGAAACGTACGGCGGTGTTCTCGTTCGTCATGCCTCCGAGAGTGCCGCCCGCCCCGTCCCGCCTTCTTGTACGTTCTTGGCGTCCTCGCTGGTCAGGGCGAGAACGACGTGTCACGACGGGTGCCGGTCGGCGCTCCCGGCCGGCCCGGCCTTCCCGGCGTACCGGAAATGCGGGGCCTGCGGCCCGCGCCTAGGGTGTTCGCATGGCCGCGTTCCGGTGGATATCGGCCCCGGTCAACGGCCCGCGACCGAGGGCACGAGGGGTGCTCGGCGCGGGGTCGCGGGCCGCCGTCCCGATGCGCCGCCGCCCGCGGGAAGCGGGCCCGTACGTCCCCCGCGGCGGGGTCACGAGACACGGCGCACCATGACCGGCCCGCCCCTGGAACCGTCCGACAAGGACTATGACCCCCGGGCCGACCGGGCGTGGCGGCATGTCGCGGAGGACGCCTCCGGGGTGTCGCACCGGGAGCCCGTCGGACTGCGCGAGCGGCTCTCCCTCAACCGGATGGGCACCTTCGACTGGGATCTGGACCGCGGGTCCATGGACCTGGACGCCGGTGCCATGGAGGTCTTCGACCTCCGCCCGGACGAATACGACGGCGCGCCGATGTCCCTGGTCACCCGGGTGCCGCCGGAGGAGGGGCTACGGCTCGACGAGGCGCTCTCCCAGGCCCTCCAGGACGGCCAGTCGTCGTACGGCGCCTACTTCCGGCTCCAGTGCCGCGACGGCACCCAGCGCTGGACGCACTCGCAGGGGCGGATTCTGCACGACGCGGACGGCAAGCCGTACCGGATCATCGGCATCGTCCGGGAGGCGACCAGCGAGCTGGCGGACTCCGCGCTGCTGCGTTCGCTCCAGCAGGAGCGGCAGCGGCAGACCGTGATGGTGCAGCACACCACCGCCGCGCTGGCCCGTGCGCTGTCCGTCAGGGATGTCACCCGGGTGCTCACCGGAGCCGGTGGGGCCCGGCGGTTCGGCGCGGACGGGCTGGTCCTGGGGCTGGTCGAGAACGACCAGTTCGAGATCATCGCCACCGCCGGGCTGGAGGGCGAGGTGCCCGACGACATGATGACCTCACGGCTGGACGACACCCTGCCGCTGGCCGACGCGGCGCGCTCCCGGCACTCCATCTTCCTCAGCAGCCGTGGCGAGCTGATCGCCCGCTATCCGCGGCTGCGCCCGTACACCGATGTGCTGCCGACGGGCAGCGCGGCGTTCCTGCCGCTGGTCGCGCAGGACACCGTCATCGGTGCGCTGGGGCTGTTCAACGCCGAACCGGCGGTGCAGTCGCCGGAGGCCAGGAACCTGGCGCTGGCGCTGGCCGGTGTCGTCGCGCAGTCGGTGCAGCGGGCGACCCTCTTCGATCAGGAGCGGGAGTTCGCGACGGGGCTTCAGGCGACGATGCTGCCGCGCCGGCTGCCGCCCCTCACGGGCGGCGCGGTCACCGTGCGCTATCACCCGGCGAGCGTCGGGCGGGACATCGGCGGCGACTGGTACGACGTGATCGCGCTGCCCCAGGGGCGGACCGGGCTGGTGGTCGGCGATGTGCAGGGCCACGACACCCATGCGGCCGCCGTGATGGGCCAGCTGCGGATCGCGCTGCGCGCCTACGCCAGCGAGGGCCACTCCCCGGAGACCGTGCTGGTGCGGGCCTCCCGCTTCCTGGCCGAGCTGGACACCGAGCGCTTCGCGACATGTACGTACATCCAGGCCGACCTGGAATCCGGGGCGCTGCACGTCGCGCGGGCCGGCCACCTCGGCCCGCTGATCAGCAACAGCTCCCGGCACATCGACTGGCCCGAGGTCCGCGGCGGACTGCCGCTGGGCCTGGCCACACACTTCGGGCACGACCACTTCCCGGAGACCCAGCTGTTCCTGGAGCCGGGATCGACGCTGCTGCTGTGCACCGACGGCCTGGTGGAACAGCCCGGCCGGGACATCTCCGCCGGTATCGACGCGCTGTCCGCCGCGGTCCGCGCCGGGCCCGCGGACCTGGAGGCGCTCGCCGACCGGCTCTCGGACCATCTGTGGGCCGATCCCGGCTCGGAGGACGATATGGCCCTCCTGCTGCTGCACCGGCTGCCCGGCCCCGGGGGCGCCACCACCCCGCGGCTGCGGCTGCATGTCCATCAGGCCGACCCGTCGGGCGCCGCGGAGGTCCGCTCGGCGCTGCGCCGCACCCTGGACCAGTGGCGCGCGGGCGCCGTGATGCACAACATCGAGGTCGCCGCCTCCGAGCTGATCGCCAACGCGCTGACGCACACCGAGAGCGGCGCCCTGGTCTCCGTGGAGCTGCTGTCCGGCACCCCGCGCCGGATCCGGCTGGAGGTCGAGGACCGCTCCAGCCGGTGGCCACGGCGGCGCAGCCCCGGCGAGACCGCCACCTCCGGCCGGGGCCTGATGCTGGTCGAGGCGCTCGCCGACGAATGGGGCGCGGAGCCGCGGGGCGCGGGCAAGGCCCTGTGGTGCGAGTTCGCGGTGCCGGACACGGCGGATCTGACGCACTGAATTCCCGTGCGGGGCAGGCCATTCGGGCCACAGGGGGCCGAGCCGACCAACCTGGCCGTTGGACGACTCGGCCTAACCGGAAAGTACCCGCTCACGTCCCCGGCGAAAACCGCGCCCGGGCAGACGCACCACGGGGGCCAACTCCCGTGCCGGCCTTAGAGGGTTTCAGTCCTCCGGCCCGTACCAGAGCGTCGTCATGTTGCAGAACTCCCGCATGCCGTGCCCGGAGAGCTCCCGTCCGTAGCCGGAGCGCTTGGCGCCGCCGAACGGGAGGCCCGGGTGGGAGGCGGTCATCCCGTTGAAGAAGACCCCGCCGGCCTGAAGATCGCGGGCGAGCCGGTCCTGTTCTTCGGGGTCCCGGGTCCAGGCGTTGGAACTGAGCCCGAACGGCGTGTCGTTGGCGACCCGCACCGCCTCGTCCAGGTCGGCGACCCGGTAGAGCGTGGCGACCGGACCGAACGCCTCCTCCTGGTGGATGCGCATCTCGGGGGTGACACCGGACAGCACCGTCGGCTCGTAGAACCAGCCCGCGCGGTGCTGCGGTGGCCGCTGTCCGCCGCACAGGGCGATGGCGCCCTTGTGGACCGCGTCATCGACGAGCTCCTCCAGGTCGGAGCGGCCCTGTTCGCTGGAGAGCGGCCCGACTTCGGTGTTCTCGTCCATCGGGTCGCCGACGGTCAGCGCGGCCATACGGCCGGTGAACCGCTCGGCGAACGCGTCGTAGACGTCCTCGTGCACGATGAACCGCTTGGCCGCGATACACGACTGCCCGTTGTTCTGGACGCGGGCGGTGACGCCGACGCGGGCCGCCTTGTCGAGGTCGGCGGTGGGGAGCACGAGGAAGGGGTCGCTGCCGCCGAGTTCCAGGACGGTCTTCTTGACCTCGTCGCCGGAGACGGCGGCCACCGCGCGGCCGGCCGGTTCGCTGCCGGTGAGGGTCGCGGCGGCGATCCGCGGGTCGCGCAGGATGTCCTCGACGGCGCCGGACCCGATCAGCAGGGTCTGGAAACAGCCCTCGGGGTAGCCGGCGCGGCGGAAGAGTTCCTCGATGTAGAGGGCGGTCTGCGGAACGTTCGAGGCGTGCTTGAGCAGCCCGGTGTTGCCCGCCATCAGGGCCGGCGCGGCGAACCGTACGACCTGCCAGAGCGGGAAGTTCCAGGGCATCACCGCGAGCACGGTGCCCAGCGGCCGGTAGCGCACCACGGCGCGGCGCGCGCCGGAGTCGCTCACATCGGCGGGGTCGGGGTGCTCATCGGCGAGCAGCTCCTCGGCGTGGGTGGCGTACCAGCGCATGGTCTTGGCGCACTTCGCGGCCTCCGCGCGCGCCTGGGCCAGCGGTTTGCCCATCTCCGTGGTCATGGTGCGGGCGATGCCGTCCTGGTCGGCCTCGAGCAGGTCGGCGGCCGCGAGGAGCAGTTCCCTGCGGCGGGCGAAGCTCGTGGTCCGGTGCTCCTGGAAGGCCTGCTCCGCCCGGACCAGATGATCTTCGATCTCGCCCGCGTTGAGCGCGTCGAAGGTCTTCAGGGTCTCGCCGGTGGCCGGGTTGACCGTGGCGATGGCCATGATCAGCACCTCCTCTGTGGTGCGGGGACGTGGTACCCGCGGTATACGGGGCGAAAGGCCGGGCGGCTCCTAGGAGAGCGGCGAAGGAGCCGGGGACGGCTCCGGGACCGGGTCGGGATCGGGTCCGGGCGGACGGGGTATCGGCGACGGTTCCGGCGGGATGGGTTCGGGCGGCGCGGGCGGGACCGGCGGGCCGGGGAGCGGGTCCGGGACGGGGTTCGGCGGTGGTCCCCCCGGATCCGGTGTGGGCTGCGGATCTCGGTCGAGCGTGCGCGCACTGCACGTATACGGTTGCCGCTGCACTGCGGGCCTCCAGAATGAGACGGCTAGTGGCACATCAGCCCCCGTACCCGAGTTTCGCCCGTCCATGGCCCCGGCGCACGGCGGATTGCCGCGGACGGGTTGCGCGCGGGCGGGGCACGGCGTATATGACCCGATCGGGCGTCGCCGGGCACATCGGTCACGCCCTACCGTGCGGTCATGCCCATGACGCGGACCGGGACAGGGACAAGGACCAGGACGAGGTCGAGGTCGAGGACGAGGACGGGGACGAGGACGAGGACGCGCCTGGCGGGGGCCGGCGGCGGGCTCGGGGGCGGGGCGCTGCCGGGGAGGGCCCGCGGCGGGTTCGGGGGCGGGGCGGCGACGCTGCGCGCGAGGGCCCGGAGCGGGCCAGGCATCGCGGCCACGGCCCTGCTGGCGGCGGTCGGTATGGCGCTGGGTGCGCCTGCCGCCCCCGGTGTGGCGGCCGCGCCACCCGCCGTCTCCCCCGCCCCCGGCGTCCCCCTCCCCGCCGCCATGGCCGACACCGGCGGCGGCTCCCAGCTGATCACCGCCCGGGCGGCCACCCTCGGCGCCACCACGGGGACCGTGCAGTGGTGGCAGCGCCACAACGGCCGCTGGCAGCAACGGGGTTCGGCGCCGGCCCGCTTCGGAGCCGGCGGACTGGCCGAGGGCGGCAGCCGGGTGCAGGGCACCTCGACCACCCCGACCGGCCTCTACGACCTGCCGTTCGGCTTCGGGACCGCCCCGGCACCGTCCGGCACCACGATCCCGTACCGCAGGGTCGGCGCTCACTCCTGGTGGTGCGAGGACAACGCCTCCGCCTCCTACAACCGCTGGGTGGACCCGCTGCCTCCCGACTGCGCGGCCGCCGAGTCCGAGCGGCTGGCCGGCTACCCGACGCAGTACAGCCGGGCCCTGGTCATCAGCTTCAACTACCACCACTCGGTGCGCGGCCGCGGAGCCGGAATCTTCCTCCATGTCCACGGGAAGGGCGCCACGGCCGGCTGTGTGTCCGTACCGGCCGGGGCGATGGCGCGCATCCTGTCCTGGGTCCGGCCGTCCGCGCATCCGCATATGGCCATCGGGACGGCGTCCGGGGCGACGGCACTGACTCGCTACTGACCGGGGCGGCGGGGCGAAGGGCGCGGCGTACGGCGGGGAATTTGGCGTCCTGTCCCGCCGGCGGCCCCCCTCACGGTTGTGGGTCGTGGGCGTCGTAGCGGGCGAAGGCGCGGCGGCCCAGGCCGAGGGCCGTGACGGTCAGGATGCAGGCCAGGCCGCCGCCGATGATCGCGGTGGCCGGGGAGGTCAGGTCGGCCGCCGAGCCGGTGAGGAAGTCGCCGAGGCGGGGGCCGCCGGCGACCACGACGATGAAGACGCCCTGGAGCCGGCCGCGCATCGCGTCCGGCGTCGCCGCCTGGAGCATGGTGCTGCGGAAGACCATCGAGACGGTGTCCGCGCAGCCGGCCACGGCCAGGAAGAACAGCCCCAGCCACAAGTTCCGGGAGAGCCCGAAGCAGGCGATGGCCGCACCCCAGGCGGCCACCGCGATCAGGATGGCCAGGCCGTGCCGGCGGATCCCGCCGAGCCAGCCGGAGAACAGCCCGCCCAATACGGCGCCCACCGCGGGCGCGGCGACCAGCAGGCCGACGGTCTTGGCGTCCCCGCCGAACCAGAGCACCGCGACCGCCGGGAACAGTGCGCGCGGCTGGGCGAGCACCATCGCCGCCAGGTCGGAGAAGAAGGTCATCCGCAGATTCGGGCGGGTGGCGAGAAAGCGCAGGCCGTCCAGTACGGAGGCCCGGCGCCGCGGCCCCTCCCCCTGGTCGGGTCGCATGGACGGCAGTCGCCACATCGCGTACAGCGAGCCGCTGAAGGCCACCACATCGATCAGATACGCGGTCTGATAGCCCCACAGCCCGACGATGACGCCGCCCAGCATCGGCCCGCCCATCAGACCGAGGTTGCCGGTCAGGGAGTTGAGGGCGTTGGCGGC
Organism: Streptomyces sp. bgisy130; assembly: GCF_057708345.1. Classification (NCBI taxonomy): domain Bacteria; kingdom Bacillati; phylum Actinomycetota; class Actinomycetes; order Kitasatosporales; family Streptomycetaceae; genus Streptomyces; species Streptomyces sp. bgisy130. The sequence goes on along the minus strand of NZ_JBYISA010000001.1, from coordinate 506,851 downwards.
CGGCAGCTGCTCGGCGGGCAGCAGCCGCGGGATCATCGAGGTGCGGGCCGGTGAGTTCATCGCGAAGCAGACGGCCTGGCAGGCGACAACGGTGTAGAGCAGCCAGACCCGGTGGTATCCGGCCAGCGCGGCGGCGGCCAGCGCCAGGGACAGCACGGTCGCGCCCAGGGCGCTGTAGAGGCCCAGTTTGCGGCGGTCGACGGTGTCGGCGATGGCGCCGCCGTACAGCCCGAAGATGACCAGCGGCACCAGGGAGCACAGACCCACCAAGCCGACGGCGAAGGTGGAGTGGGTGAGGGCATAGACCTGGAGGGAGACCGCGAGCGCGGTCATCTGCTGGCCCATCCAGGAGACGGTGTTGCCACACCAGAGACGGCGGTAGTCCGGGGAGGTACGCAGCGGGGTCAGATCGGCGAAGATCCGGGAGCGCAGCGGTATTTCGCTCTTGTCGGAGGTCGTTGTAGGGGGCACGCGGCAGTAAAGCATGTGACGGGGGCGCGGTGGGCCCCGGGGCGGGAAGAGGCGCTCCGGACGCTTGCCCCTTACGGCCGGAGCGTACGGCCGGTCCGCCTCACCACCGCCACCGGGTAGCCGCGGCGATCTCCTCCGGCTCGCAGCCGGCGAAGTGGGCCTCCTCGGCGCGCCGGACCGCGAGCACCGCGCCGTGCAGGACCTCGCCCATCGCCTCGTACAGCGGGGCGGACTTCTCCAGCCGGTCGGCCGCCTCGGTGAGGGTGGCGGGGAGCCGTACGATGCCGCGCCGGGCGCGTTCGCGGACGCCGAGGGTGCCGGGGTCGCCGGCGTGCGGTGCCGGCAGCTGAGCCGCGGTCTCGATGCCGTGCAGCCCGGCGGCGAGGACCGCGCCGACCGCGAGATACGGATTGGCGGCGGCGTCGAAGGTCTTGACCTCGGCATGGCCGCCGTCCGGGTCGTCGGGGGCGCCGGTGATCAGGCGCAGCGCCGCCTCCCGGTTCTCCACGCCCCAGCACTGGTAGACGCCGGCCCAGTGGGAGGGCTGAAGCCGCAGATAGCTGGCGGGCGAGGGGCAGCCGATGGCGAGCAGGGCGGGCAGCGCGTTCAGGACGCCGCCGAGGAAGGCCACCGCGTCCGGTGCCAGGCCCCATGAGGCGTCCGGCGTGCGGTGCTGGCTGTCGCCGTCGCGGTACAGACCGAGGTGGAGGTGGCAGCCGTTGCCGACCTGGCCGGCGACGAACGACGGGGCGAAGGAGGCGCGCAGGCCGTGCCGGACGGAGACGGCGCGGACGGTCTCGCGGACCAGCACCACGTCGTCGGCGGCGCGGACGGGGTCGGCCGGGGCGGTGGTGACCTCGAACTGGCCGGGCGCGTACTCGGGGTGGAGCTGGAGGACGTCGATGCCCTGGACGGTCAGCGCCTCGGTGACATCGCGGAGGTAGTCGGAGAGTTCCACGACCCGGGTCATGCCGTACGCGGGGCCCGCGCAGGGGTAGTCGAAGGTCTCGTCCGGGCCGGTGGCGGCCTGCTGGGGCCCGTCCGGGGCGCGGGTGACCACCCACTCCGTTTCGAAGCCCATCCGCAGCTCCAGCCCGGCCGCGCCGGCCCGCTCCACCATCCGCCGGGCGAACTGCCTCTGGCAGGCGGGGTGCGGCCGGCCGAGCTGGTCAAAGCGGTCCACCGGCGCCCAGGCCCAGCCGGGCTGTGCGGCGAGTACGGTGACGCGGTCCAGGTCGGGGAAGAGCCGCAGGTCACCGTCGGGCCCGCCGAGGTGCTCGGATTCGGTGATGGTGTCGTCGGAGGTGAAGACGTCGAAGACGGGCGACATCCCGACGCCGCGCTCCGCGGCGGCCGCGAGCCGTTGCACCGGGATGGTCTTGACGCGGGTGACGCCTGCGTTGTCCACCCAGGTCAGCGCCACGTTCCGGACGCCTTCCGCCTCCAGCCGTGCCGCCAACTGGCGGGCTTCCTGGCGCTGTTCCGCAGCCCGCGTTCCCATAGAGCCGTCCTCACTCGACCGTGCCGAAGCCCCGGCACCCGTACCCGTACTCGTGCCCGCTGACCGCCCGTGCCGGTCCGGCTCGGCGCCGGCCGGTCAGGAGCAGTCGAACTCGCACCATACGCACTTTCCGCTGCCGCGCGGTTCCACACCCCAGACATCGGCCAGCCGGTCCACGAGGAGCAGACCGCGGCCGGAGACGCCGGCCTCGCCCGGTTCCCGGCGTCGCGGCAGGCTGCTGGAGTGGTCCTCGACCTCCAGCCGCAGCAGCCGCCCGACGCTGTGCGGCATACGGATGTTGACGACGGCCTCGCCATCGGTGTGCAGCAGCGCATTGGTGATCAGCTCGTCGGCGACCAGTTCGATCTCCTCGGCGCGGTCCGCCGCGCCCCAGGCGCGCACGGCGGCCCGGATCATGTGCCGGGCGGCGGAGAGCCCATCGGGGTCGGCGGGCGCGATGTGCTGGCGGAACCGTCCGACGATGTCGTGCTCCGGGGCGCCCAGCCGGCGCAGCAGAAGCAGCGCCATATCGTCCTCGCCGGTCCGGCCGCCCGCCGATTCGCAGAGCCGGTCGGCGAGTTGCTGGACGTCCTGGGGGCCGTCGCGGACCTCGCGGGCCAGCTCCCGCATCCCGATGTCGAGGTCGGTGCCGGGCTGTTCCACGATGCCGTCGGTGCACAGCAGCAGGGTGTCGCCGGGGGCGAGCTGGACCGTGGTGACCGGGTAGTCGAGCCGCCGGAATTCGGACGCGATACCGAGCGGCAGCCCGCCGGCCACCGGAAGCCGGCGGCAGATGCCCTCGGCGTGCCGCAGCAGCGGGTCGATATGGCCGGCCCGGACGATCCGGGCCGAGCCGGTGCTCAGGTCGGCGTCGACGTAGGTGCAGGTGGCGAAGCGGTCGGTGTCCAGTTCGTTGAGGAAGGCGGAGGCGCGGCCCATGACGGTGGCGGGGGCGTGCCCCTCGGCGGCGTAGGCGCGCAGCACGATCCGCAGCTGGCCCATCAGCGCCGCGGCCTGGGTGTCATGGCCCTGGACGTCGCCGATGACGGCGGCGACCCGGCCGTCGGGCAGCGGGATCACGTCGTACCAGTCGCCGCCGATGTCCCGGCCCATCCGGGCGGAGCGATAGCGGACGGCGATCTGGGCGCCGGGGATACCGGGGATCCGGCGCGGCAGCATGGCCTGCTGGAGGCCGGCGGCGAGATCGTGCTCCTGGTCGTAGAGCATGGCGCGGGCCAAGCTCTGCGCGATGCTGCTGCCGAGCGCCACCAGGACGTTGCGCTCCTGGTCGCGGAAGTCGCTCTCCCGCTCGAAGAACAGGCCGATCACCCCGATGGGGCGGCCCTGCGCGATCAGCGGCAGATAGGCGGCGGAGTTGACGTTCAGCGGCTCGATGGCCGGCCACAGCCGGGGCCACTTGTGCCGGAATTCCGCGCGGCTGCCCACATAGCGCGGGGTGAGGGTGCGGACGACTTCGCTCATCGGGAATTCGTCGCCCACCCGCGTGTATTCGAGGTCGGGCACAAAGCTGCCCGCCTTGCCCTCGGAGATCAGCCGGATGCGGCCCGCCTCTACCAGGCCCAGGATCACGTTCTCCGCCCCCAGCCGGCTCAGCCCCTGCTCATCGGCGAGCACCGCGATCACTTCACCGACCGTCCTGGCGTGGGCCAGAGCGGCGGTGGTGCGCTCGACGACGCTGGTGTGCCGCCGGCGCTCCTCGTCTCCGGCCAGCCGCTCCGCCGCGTGGGTGTATTCGTGGCTGGCGTCGCGGACCACCCCGATGATCCGGCGCGGCCGGCCGGTGCTGTCCCGGCGGATGCTGCCCTGGCTGTGCGTCCAGCGCAGCTCACCATCGCGCAGCCGGACCCGGAAGTAGGCGCCGTAGGAGTCGCTGCCGTCCTTGAGCGCCCGGGCGACCAGGGCATCCAGACGGGCCGCCTCATGGGCCGGGACGCGTCTGTTGAGGGTGGCCGGACGGTCGTCGTACTCCGCCGGAAGCATGTCGAAGACCTCGAGGGCGGGCGGGTCCATATGCATCAGCCCGCTGTCGAGGTCCCAGTCGAAGCCGCCCATGCCGTTGAGGGCCAGGGTCAGGTCCGGGTGGGCGGGCCAGTCGTCCGGCACCGACACGGTGGGCCGCTTCGCTCCCCGGTCAGCCATGACGTCACTTTGCCACATTCACCCGGATTGCGGCGTGCCCAGCCCATTTATCCGCGGCCACAGCGGCAGCGGCCGCCGCATCACTGACTCTCCTCTCAGGTTTCCCATGCCCTCGCACCCTGAACCCAGTCTTACCAAGCCCATACTCCTGCACCCTCCCCTTCACCGTTGCGATGTTCTCAACGCGCTGTTACGGTCCCGGACCATGGAGGACACCACCGGAGACCGGGTCACCGACGACGCCGGAGAGGTCACGGACCGTGTCCGGCAGGTGATCGGCCGGCTCGGATGCAGCCAGCGCGAGTTCGCCCGGCGGATCGTGATGGACCCCTCGAAGCTGTCCAGGTCGCTGGGTGGCACCCGGCGCTTCACGCTGGCCGAGATCGTGCGGATCGCCGATATCGGGGCGGTCGACACCGGCTGGCTGCTCGGCGCCCCGGAGCGGCCCGCGGCGCCGGCCGGCCGCGAACCGGCCGCCGTTCCCGAGGGCGGCCGGCCGCTCCAGCTCGTACGGGAGACCGTCCGGCTGATCGCCGAGCACGGCTTCCACGGCGTACGGGTCAGCGATATCGCCGCCGCCTGCGGCACCAGCCCGGCCGCCGTCCACTACCACTTCCCCGGCCGCGACGAGCTTCTGGAAGCGGCGGTGCGCTGGTGCATGGACGAGGACACCGCGCGCCGCGCCGCGGAGTCGGCCGCGGCCCCCGACGCCGGTGCCGAGCTGCTCCAGCTGATCGCGCTCCAGATCCCGCGCACCGAGCAGCAGCGCCGCCAGTGGCTGGTCTGGCTCGACCTGTGGGCCCAGGCGGCCCGCTCCACCGCCGTGGGGCGGCTGCATGAGCACTACTACCGGCAGTGGCGCACCACCGTCGCCGAGGTCGTACGCCGCGGCGTCGACCAGGGCGTCTTCCGCACCGTCGATCCGGAGTTCACCGCGCTCCGGCTGACCGCGCTGATCGACGGGCTGGCCACCCAGGTACTCGCCACCGCTCCGGACAGCACCGGCCCCGACACCATGCACACCGCGCTGCTCGCCTTCGTGGCAAGCGAACTCACCCCGGCCCCCACGGTCTGACGCCGCTTTCCGCCGAGCCCGAGGCACCCACCCGTAGACCGAGGCACCCGCCCCGTAGAAGGGACCCCCGTGAACCACGAGGTCATCATCACCTGCGCGCTCACCGGCGCCGGCGACACCGTCCGCCGCTCCCCGCACGTCCCCGTGACGCCCGAGCAGATTGCCGCCTCGGCCGTCGAGGCGGCGGCCGCGGGCGCCGCCGTGGTGCACATCCATGTCCGCGACCCCGGCACCGGCGAACCGTCGCGCGACCCGCGGCTCTACGCCGAGGTGGTCGAGCGGATCAAGGAGACCGGCACCGACGTCGTCATCAACCTCACCGCCGGCATGGGCGGCGACCTGGTGATCGACCCCGACCGGCCGCTCCGGCAGCTGCCCGGTACCGACCTGGTGAGCGGCCTGGAGCGACTGCCGCACGTCGAGGAACTGCTGCCCGACATCTGCACCCTGGACTGCGGCTCGCTCAACTTCGGCGACGGCTCCAACCTCTACGTCTCCACCCCCGACATGCTGCGGGCGGGCGCGAAGCGCATCCAGGAGCTCGGCGTACGGCCCGAGCTGGAGATCTTCGACACCGGTCAGCTGTGGTTCGCCAAGCAGCTGCTGGCCGAGGGGCTGCTGGATGACCCCACCGTCTTCCAGCTGTGCATGGGCATCCCGTGGGGCGCACCGGCCGACCCGGGGGTACTTCAGTCGATGGTCCACATGCTGCCCGAGGGCGCCCGGTGGGCGAGCTTCGCGCTCGGCCGGATGCAGATGCCGTGGGTCGCCCAGTCGATCCTGCTCGGGGGGCATGTGCGGGTGGGCCTGGAGGACAACCTGTACCTCAGCAAGGGCGTCAAGGCCACGAACGGACAGCTCGTCGAACGCGCCGTCCAGATCACCGAGTTGCTCGGCGCCACGGTCGCCACCCCTGACCGGGCCCGCGCCCTCCTGGGCCTGAAGCCCCGCACCTGACCCGCGGCCGCACCGCCCCGTCCCCCCTCCCTCTCCCGCCACCTGGAGCCGCTCCCTCATGCCGGAAACCACCCCTGCCCCCTGCGCCCCCGAGGACGTACGCCGCGTCGCCTGTATCGGCGCCGGAGTGATCGGCGGCGGCTGGGTCGCCCACTTCCTCGCCCGCGGCTACGACGTCACCGCCTGGGACCCGGCCGCGGACGCCGGGGACCGGCTGCGCCGCCTGGTGGCCGCCGCCTGGCCCGCGCTGGAACAGATAGGACTGGCCGACGGCGCCTCGCAGGACCGGCTGACGCTCGCCGGCACCCTCGCCGAGGCGGTCACCGACGCCGACTTCGTCCAGGAAAGCGCCCCCGAGAAGCTGGAGTTGAAGCGCTCCCTGCTCGCCGAGCTGGCCGCCGCCACCCGGCCGGGCGTGGTCATCGCCTCCTCCACCTCGGGCTACCCGATGACCGATATGCAGACGGCGGACGGGAACGCGGGCCGCCTCGTCGTCGGCCACCCCTTCAACCCGCCGTACCTCATCCCGCTGGTGGAGGTCGTCGGCGGCGAGCGGACGGACCCCGAGGCCGTCGCCTGGGCCGCCCGCTTCTACGGCGTGGCCGGCAAGTCCGTGATCACCATGGACCGCGAACTGCCCGGCTTCATCGCCAACCGCCTCCAGGAGGCGCTCTGGCGCGAGGCGCTCCACATGGTCGCCAACGGCGAGGCCACGGTCGAGGACATCGATGCCTCGATCACCGAAGGGCCGGGCCTGCGCTGGGCATTCATGGGCCCGTGCCTGACCTTCGCGCTGGCCGGCGGCGAGGGCGGGATGGCCCATATGCTCGACCACTTCGGCCCGTCCCTGAAGTCACCGTGGACCCGTCTGGAGGCGCCCGAACTGGACCGCGCGCTGCGCGACGCCATGGTCGACGGCTGCCGGGAGGCCGCGGGCGACCGTACGTACGCGGATCTGGTCGCCGCGCGCGACCAGGGCGTCATCGACGTCCTCCGCGCCACGGGCCGGCTGGGGAGCACCCGCCGATGAGCGCCGCCACCACGGGCGGCCTGCCCCTCTTCCGCCAAACGGTCCGGGACGAGTGGATCGACTACAACGGCCATCTCAGCGAGGCCTACTACGTCCTGATCTTCGGCTTCGCGACCGACGCCCTGATGGACGCGGCCGGCCTCGACGCCGCCTACCGGGAGCGCACCGGCTGCTCCCTGTACACGGTCGAGGCCCATGTCCGCTATCTCCGCGAGGTCGCCCGCGACAGCCAACTCACCGTCCGTACGACCGTGTTGGGCGTGGACGGCAAGAAGCTCCGGCTGGTCCATGAGATGTTCGCCGGGGAGCCCTCCGGCGAACCGGTGGCCACCGAGGAACTGTTCACCCTGCACATCGACCAGGCCACCGGCCGCTCGGCCGCGCTGCCCCCGACGGCCCGCGAGCGCCTCGCCGGCCTCATCGGGCCTGCGCCGGAGTGGGCGGGGCGCGGTATCCGCGAGGTGTGAGGCGGCGGCGCGCGGAGGGCCGGGCGGGTGGCCGGGCGGGTGGCCGGGCGGGTGCGACGACGCGGCGCCGGGCCCGTGGCCCGCTGGTGGCCCGCCCGCCCCGCGCCCTCCCGGTGCGATGCTGGACCGGGAGGGATCACCTCCCCCGCCCACCGAAGGGAAGTGACCATGAGCACCACCCGAGGCCACCGCATCGACGTCGAAGAAGGCACCGACCACGTCCGCGTCGAGATCGGCGGACAGCTGATCGCCGAGAGCCGCCGCCCGCTGCTCCTCTCCGAGACCGGCTATCCGGTGCGCTACTACCTCCCTCCCGAGGACGTACGCACCGAGCTGCTCACCCCGTCCGGGACGCATACCGTCTGCCCCTTCAAGGGCACCGCCTCCTACTGGTCGCTCGCCGACGGCCCGGAGGACTTCGTGTGGGCCTACCCCGAGCCGCACCCCGAGGTCGCCCGGATCAAGGACCACTTCTGCTTCTACGAGGTGGAGTTGGTCTGAGTCGTGGCAGCCCGGCGCCCCACCCGAGAGGAACAGGAAAGAAACCTGACAATGGCCGGACGCTCGCCCGTATGGCAGCGCGCCCGCCCCCCTGGCGACACCGGCCGGCCGCACGGCGCACAATCGAAGCGTGAACGACGCGGACAGCCCCCACGACCGGCCCCTCCCGTCCCGCCCGGCCGCCCCGCACCGGGCGGTCGACGAAGGCGGCGATCCGGCCTGCTGGCTGGACCAGGTGTGTGACGCCTGCGGCCGGATCAGAGAACGGCCCGGCAGTGCGGTCTGCGAGCACTGTGGGGCCGGGGCGGAAACAGGCGGCGAAGGCGCGGGCGGGGGCCGGTCCGGGCCCCCGAGCGCGCCCCCGACCCCGACCCCGACGTCGCCCGGGAATCCTGGCGCGCCCGACCCCGCCGGGCCGCGCCGCCGGGACCGTGACGAGGAGGGGCGGGCCCGTAACGCCCGCCCGCGTGACGGGCTCGGCCGGCCGCTGCCGTACGGCTCCCCCGGCGTGGCCCGACAGCCCGAGGGCGTGCCCCGGACGCCCGCGCAGTCGCTGGCCGAGGCGCAGCGGCTGCTCGACGGCGGAATGCCGTTCCATGCCCATGAGGTCCTGGAGGACGCCTGGAAGGCGGCGCCCGAGGCGGAGCGCGAGCTGTGGCGGGGACTCGCCCAGCTCGCGGTGGGACTCACCCATGCGGCACGTGGCAACACCGCGGGCGGCACGGCGCTGCTCGACCGGGGCGCGACGGCCATCGCGCCGTACGAGGAGACCGCCCCCTACGGGATCGACATCACCGGACTCCTGGCCTGGGCCCAGGAGTTGACCGGGCGTCTGACCGCCTCCGGGTCCGTGCCGGCCGCGGAGACCGCGCCCCGGCTGCGGCGACAGGAGACATGACCGAAAAACGCCCCACCGGGGATCAGGCGCGGGCCGACCCGCCGGACACCCCCGAGGGGCCTACGCTGCCCCTCCCCTCCGTCCACTGCGGAAGCGGGCCTGCCGCCATCGAGCGAGCAAGGGGCCCAGCCCCAGTGCCGCGACACCGGCGCCGCCCGCCCCGAGGACGAGGGTGGTGCGCCAGGGCAAGCCGCCACGGGGCGCGGCTTCGGTGACCTCGGCAGCCATCGGGCGCATCGGACCGGCGCCGTCGGCGGCGGCGCGCGCGGCATGCAGGGTGCCCACCGGCTGGGCCGTGCCGGCGGTGCGGAAGCCCCAGTCCAGCAGGGCGGCGGCCTCCTTGTAGACGCCGTTGTACGCCTGCGACTGGGGGTTCAGGACGGTGACCAGGAGGGTGCGGCCGTTCCGGCGCGCGGCGGCGATCAGGGTGTTGCCGGCCTTGCTGGTGTAGCCGTTCTTGACGCCGATGATGCCGGGGTAGCGGGACATTCCGTGCGAGCCGGCCAGCAGGCGGTTGGTGTTCTCGATCTGCGTGGCGCCGCCCGCGCCGGGGAACGTGGCGCGGGCGGTGGCGCAGTAGCGGGCGAAGTCCTCGTTGGCGAGCCCGGCGCGGGCGAAGACCGTCAGGTCGTGGGCGGAGGACACCTGACCGGGCGCGTCATAACCGTCCGGGGACTTGACGGTGGTGTCGCGTGCGCCGAGCTTCCGGGCGTTCTCCTGCATCTCCTCCGCCGTGGTCCGCCAGCCGCCGTTCATCGCGGCCAGCACATGCACCGCGTCGTTACCGGAGCGCAGGAAGACCCCGCGCCACAGGTCGCCGACGGTGTAGCGGCGGCCCTGCCGGACGCCGACGACGCTGCTGCCGGCCCCGACCCCCGCGAGGTCGGCGGAGCTGACCCGGCGTACCGAGCCCGCCGAGAACTTCGGCAGGACGGTGACCGCGAACAGCGTCTTGAGGGTGCTGGCCGGGGCGAGCTTGCGGTGCGGGCTCTTCGCGGCCAGCACGTTGCCGGTGTCCGCGTCGGCCACCATCCAGGACAGCGCGCTCAGGCCGCTGGGCAGCCTCGCGGTGCCGGGGTCGGTGGGCGCCTGTACCCCGGCGGCGGACTGACGGGCCGTCGCCCCGTTGGCTGCGGCCGGTATGGACGTCAGCGACATACCGGCGACGGCAATCAGCGCCACCACACCGGCCTTCCTGGACACACCTGCGTCAATTGCCATGGCGCCACGCTAAGAAGCGGTGCCGCGGACCGCAGCGCGGTTGAGCCAGACGGCTCAGGGCCGCGCCGAACCACCGGGCGTGTCGCAACTGCAACAGGTGCAAAGAAGGACCCGCCCGGTGCGACGGGGGATGCACACCGGGCGGGTCTCAGGAACCTTTCTACCGCATGAGCGAACGGTTATGCCTCAAAAACTTGTTCGTTTGCCGATTACCAGGTGACGGGCAGCGAAATCAGGCCACGCGCCCGCAGCGCCCGACGATGCTGCAAATCACCACGCGGGACGGCCAGTCGCAGCTCCGGGAAGCGGCCGAGGAGCGCCTCGAGCGCGGTGACGGCCTCCAGGCGGGCGAGCGGAGCACCGAGACAGTGATGGATGCCGTGCCCCATCCCGAGGTGCCCGGAGAGGCCCCGGCCGCGGTCCAGCGCGTCCGGCTCAGGGAAGCGCGCGGGGTCGCGGTTCGCGGAAGCGATCGACAGCAGCACGCTCTCCCCGGCCGGGATCCGTACGCCGCCGATCTCCATGTCCTCCGTGGGGAAGCGACGGATCGCCACCGGATACGGGTTGTCGAAGCGGAGGAACTCCTCCACGGCTGCCGGGAGTTCGGCCGGATTGCGGTGCAACTGCCGCAGTTGCTCCGGGTGGTCGAGCAGGGCGAGCGCCGCGTTGCCGATGAGATGGGCCGTGCTCTCGTATCCGGCGAAGAGAATGAGGAAGGCGAGCGAGGTCAGTTCGTCCTCGGTGAGCCGGTCGTCCTCCTCGCCGGGGGCCGCCTCGTCGCGCACCGCGATCAGATCCGAGAGCAAGTCGTCGCCCGGTTCCGCGCGCTTGGCCGCGATCAGTCCGGTGTAGAACGTCAGCATCGCCCCGATCGCCTCCTTCATCAGCTCCGGCCGGTCCGGGTCCGGGGTGATGAGGGCGTCCGACCAGGCCAGGAAATCGGGGCGGTCCCGGTGCGGGATACCCAGCAGATCGCAGATCACGGCGATCGACAGCGGCGCGGCGTAGTCGGCGATCAGGTCCCCGGAGCCGCGCTCCGCCATCGTGTCCAGCAGCTCGCCGGCGATCCGCCGTGTGGGCGCGCGCAGCGCCTCGACCCGGCCCGTGGTGAAGCCCTTGACCACCAGCCGGCGCACCCTGGTGTGATCCGGTGGGTCCATGTTCAGCAGATTGGCGTCCAGCGCGGGCGGCAGGGCGAAACCGCGGTAACCGCCCGGCGCGGCATGCCGCTTGTCCAGGGAGAGCCGGGGGTCGGCGAAGGCGCGGCGGACGTCGTCGTAGCGGGTCACCAGCCAGGCGGGGTGCCCGTCGGCTCCGGTGATCCGGTGCACCGGCCCGGCGTCCCGCAGCGCGGCGTAGGCGGCGTACGGATCGTCGAGGAGGGGCGTCATATCGATGGGCGCGTCGGGGCCGGTCTCGGCGGTGTTCTGCATGAGCCCGACCCTAGGGGGTGTCCGCAAAGTCCCGCCTTGCGCACGCCACCCGGCGACGGTCCCGAGGGCGGCACCGGTCGCATGGGCCGGTGCCGCCCGGGTGGTACGGGCGGCCCGGACCCCCGTGCCGGGCCACCCCGTCTGTGGTGCTTCCTCAGCCGTGCGCCACCGAGCTCCGCTGGCGCAGTTCGGTGAGCACGGTGTCGATCAGCGGCGAGTGGTAGACGTCCGCGACCAGTGCCAAGTGCTCGTATTCCGCGGTGAGTTCGGCCGGGTCCGTGCCGTTGGCGACCACCACGCTGTCGGCACCGTGCTCGGGGACATGGCCCACCGCGCGGTTCTCCAGGCCGCGGCGGAGCGCGGCGGCCTCCGCGACGGCGGCCAGCTGCCGGTCGTCGAGCGCGACCGCGCGGGCCCGCTCGCGGGCGATGTCGACGGCGTCGGACTCCACATGACGGCGGATACCGCGCTGTACGTCCCGGATCTCGGCCATCTGCCGGTTGGCCCGCCACTCCAGATCGGCGAACGGCCAGCGCACGGACCACACCGGGGTGCCCATCGTGACCTCGGGGGTCTGTGCGGTGACGGTCCGCCAGAGCGGGGAGAGCCGGCGCAGTCGGCGCCAGGCGGCGACCCGGGGGCCGGCCGCGGGCAGTGCGAATCCGGCGAGGACCATCAGCGCCGCGACCGAGGCGCTCAACGGGGCCACCCCGTTGGAGAGCCACAGTGCCGGGTGGCCCGTCCAGGACAGGACGAAGCCGATGACCTTGCAGGAGCAGTAGACGAGGCCGAGCCAGCAGCCCGCGGCCAGCACCCGCAGACCACGCGCCAGGTGGGTGCCGCCGAGCTGTGCGGCGTAGCGGGGGCAGAGGGTCCCCAGGGCCGCCGAGCTCAATCCGAAAATGGCCAAATACAGCACCAGGAACAGCATGACCCCCGGGGAGTCGGTGTAGGCGGTGCTGAAGTCGCGGGGGTGCTCGACGGCGTCCGGCCGGCCGACCGCGAAGCCGGTGATCGCCACCGCCCACAGCGCGGCCACAGTCCCGACGGCGACGCGCGCCCTGCGCCGGACACGGGCCCGCGCCTGCGCGCCCTCGCCCGCCGTCCAGCGCAGCAGCAACACCAGCGCACCGGCGGCGAACACCACGACGGAGGAGTAGAGAAACACCATGGCGAGGTTGGCCACGCCCATCAGCCGGTCGAAGGCGCGGTAGACGCTGGGCGCGGAGAAGAGGAAGACCGTCGCCACCCCGCCGGTCATCACACAGGCCAGTCCCAGGTCCGCGTTGCTGCGGTCCCGGAACCACGCGACGGACTTGTACCCGACGATCGCCCAGGCGGCGACGCCGAACGACAGATAGATGACGTCAAACACGCGGGCCCCCGTCCTGCGCCGCGCCCGCTCCCGCGCCGTCGGTCCGCTCGACCCCGGCCGGGGTCTCCTGCCGCCGGATGTGCTGGAGCGCGGGCCCGAGCGCCGCCGCCAGTTCGGCCGCCTGGCCCTCCAGTGGCAGGGCACGTTCGGCCGAGGACGGCGCCACCCGCTCCATCAGGAGCGTGCCGAGCACTTCGGTCTCCCGCTCGGCGAGGTTGTCATAGCCGTGATGCCGGGCGAAGCCCATGGTCAGGCCCATCCTGCGCATGGCGGTGGCGACATCGACGGACGGCGTCCACAGCTTCAGCGCGTCCTCGGTGACCGCCGGATCCTGGCCGTGTCCCAGCAGGAGGTGGCTCAGCTCGTGCAGCACGATGTGCGCCTGGTGCCACGGTGAGGTCTTGACCTCGTAGAAGACCCAGTAGGCGTCGTCCGTGACGGCCGTCATCCCCGAGACCACGCCGCCCAGGCTCATCGGCACCAGGTGGACGGGCCGCGCCACCCGCGCGGCGACGATGTCGCACATTCCGCGCAGATCCGTTGTGGCCGGCAGCGCCAGCTCCTTGATGAGCCGCTTGCACCGCCGGCGTATCTGCCCCACTCGCATGCTCGTCCCGTCCTCGTCTCCGACCCGCTGCCAGGAAGAGAAGATCTGGCCGCCCTCAGCGGTCCGCACCGGCTCACTCACCGCGTCGGTCACCGCCCTGCTCCGGCGGATCGGCCGGCAGGTTCATCTGCTGCCGGAACTGGGAGATGATCGTCGTCAGACTGTCCTGCACCTCCGGCGGCAACCCGACGGAGCGCAGCGCGATCGCGCGCACCCGCTGGTCCCGCATCGCGGCCAGGAAACGGACCTCTTCCTCCACCCGCGCGGCCTGCGGCTGCGAGAGGTCCCCCAGCAGATAACCGACCGGCACGGCAAAGAACTTGGCCAGCGCGCGCAGCAGCTCCGGGCTCGGGTTCGTACGCCTGCCGTTGCGCAGCATCGACAGATACTGCTCGGTGACCTTGACCCCGCCGTACTCCTCCGCGCCCCCGCTGATCTCCTCGGCCACAAAGGCGTTGGTATACGGAGCCCCCGGCGGATGCATGTTCGCGAAGAGGTGGTTGAGCCGTTCCGCGAGCACGCTGCCCGCCCCCTTGGACCGGCTGTCTCCCCCCACGTTCATCTCTACCGTCCCCCGTTGATTGAGCCCAACGAACAGTTAAGGCTCCGTCACCTCGCGCTCATCCTGACACGCCAGGAACGCGGTGCACCAGTCCACTTACGGACAGTAGGGATCGCCGGACTTAACCGGGAGTTGAGTGACTCCCAACCCCGCCCGCCCACTCCCCTGTTGGCCGCGGCTCACCACCCGCCCACTAGGCTGCCGGGCCATGACGGTCCCGAACATGCGCCAAGGAACCTGCCCCGCCTGCGGTTCGCAAGAGGTCTACTGCCTGAAGGCGATCAAAAGGCAGTTCATGGTGGAGCTCGGCTATTGGGGGGCGGAGGACATTCCGAGCAAGGTGCTGGTGTGCGTGGAGTGCGGCTACTGCGAGCGCTACCTCCAGCTCACGGAGAAGCACAAGAAGAAGATCAGGGACGAGGCCCCACGCGTACAGGGATGAAAGCCGGATCCGGCCTTCGCACAGCTCGCCGTCCGGCTCCTAGTCGGCGCGGCCCGTCGCCGCCACCGTGACGCCCAGCCCGATCATTGCGAAGCCGCCCGCGCCGCCCACCATCGACAGGCGCCGGTCCGAGCGGGCGAACCAGGAACGGGCCGCCGAGGCGCCCAGGCCCCACAGGGTGTCCGTGATCAGGCCGATGGCGGCCGGGACCAGGCCCAACACCATCATCTGGAGGGGGACGTGGCCCGCCGCGTGGTCCACGAACTGTGGCAGCACCGCGGCGAAGAAGACGATGCCCTTCGGGTTGGTGACGCCCACGAGAATCCCGTCCAGGATCGTGCGCAGATCGCCACGCCGCTCGGTCGCCGGGGCCTCCATGGCCGCCGCGCGCATCTCCTTGCGGTGCCGGAACGCCTGCACGCCCAGATAGACGAGGTACGCCGCTCCGGCCATCTTCACGGCCATGAACACTGCCGCCGAGCCCTCCACCAGCGCGCCGAGGCCCCATGCCACGGCAACCACCAGGGCGTACGAACCCACCAGGTTGCCGAGGACCGTCGCGAGCGCTGTGCGGCGGCCGTGTGCGAGGGCCCTGCCGATCACGAACAGCACACTCGGCCCCGGAATCACGATCACCAGCAGCGACATCGCCGCGAACGCGAGAATGCTCTCCGTGGACACCATGTGTCCCTCACCTCCTGAAATGCGTTCCAGGGGCTCATACAAACAGAGGGCGGGCCGTTCGCTCCAGGCTCATCCACATTCCGATATCGCCAGGCATCGGCAGGGGCCGCCCCGCCGCAGCAGATCTCGCGCGCGCGGCGGCCGCATGGGTCATGAGGCCCGTCGGGCTCCAACCCAGCAGGCACGCACGGCACTTGAGCGGGACAGGGCCGGTACCGGAGCGCTCCCGCGCTGCTCCCCCAAACACCCTCGAACGCACTGTAGGGGCCATCCGAAGATGACCCCTACCTGCGCTTGCACCGTCGGGACGACAGGATTTGAACCTGCGACCCCTTGACCCCCAGTCAAGTGCGCTACCAAGCTGCGCCACGTCCCGGTGCCCGATCCGGCCGGGATGTCCCGGCTGACCGCGCACGAGAACAATACCGCATGTCAGAGGGTGGGGGCTGCCACTTTCCCGTCCCCCGGCGGGGCGGCGGGTGCGAGATGAGTAGCTGTACTCATGCGCCGGTGTCACCGTGCCGCCACGCTACGCGCATGACTACTCCATCGATTCAGCGGCCGACGACCACGGCCTTCTTCGTGCAGGCCGCGATCTCCTTCGGGCTGTCGCTGGTGGCGCTGGTGATCGGGATCATCAAGCTGCCGGTGGGGCCGTGGGAGCGCGGTTTTCTCGCCCTCGGCCTGATTTTCGTGGTGTCCTCGGCATTCACGCTGGCGAAGTGCGTGCGCGACCGCCAGGAGGTCGAGGAGGTGACGAACCGGGTGGACAAGGCCCGGATCGACAAGCTCCTGATCGAGCAGGACGTCTTCAAGCCGGGGCAGGTCTGACCCCGGCGGCCGCGGGCCCTGGATCTCCCGGCCCGCGGCCCCACGCTTGACCTCAAGCGCACTTGAGGTTGCAGGCTCTGTCGTATGACGCCTCTGACGACAACCTCCGTGGCGGGCACCCCGGCGAGGCCCGCTCCGCACGGCGACCGCATCGGTTTCGCCGAACTGCCGGACCTGATGAGCCTGATGACGGGCGATGAGAAGCACGGACCGGCCGCCACCTCCACGCTCGACGCCCTCTGGGTCCTCTACGACCGGGTGCTGCGGGTCTCCCCCGGCACCGCCACGGACCCGGGCCGGGACCGTTTTCTGCTCTCCAAGGGCCATGGCCCGATGGCCTACTACGCGGTGCTGGCCGCCAAGGGCTTCTTCCCTACCGAGTGGCTGCCGGGCTTCGGCTCGTACGACTCGCCGCTCGGCCACCACCCCGACCGGATGCTGGTGCCCGGCGCCGAGATCGGCAGCGGTTCGCTGGGCCACGGGCTGCCGCTGGCCGTCGGCACCGCCCTGGGCCTGCGGGCGCAGGGCCGGCCCGGACCGGCCGTATGGGCACTGATCGGCGATGCCGAACTGGACGAGGGCAGCAATCACGAGGCCCTGGCCTACGCGGCCGCCGTGGGCCTGGACCGGCTGCACACCGTGGTCATCGACAACGCCTCCGCCACTCATGGGTGGCGCGGCGGGATCGCCTCCCGCTTCGAGGCCGCGG
Source organism: Streptomyces sp. bgisy130 (assembly GCF_057708345.1). Classification (NCBI taxonomy): domain Bacteria; kingdom Bacillati; phylum Actinomycetota; class Actinomycetes; order Kitasatosporales; family Streptomycetaceae; genus Streptomyces; species Streptomyces sp. bgisy130. Next base: position 489,927 of record NZ_JBYISA010000001.1, on the reverse strand, counting down.
GGTGGTCCGTGGCCACCGTGGACGGCCGCGACCACGAGGCGCTGCACGCGGCCTTCAGCGCGCCGCACCCGGGCCGTCCGCATGCGGTGATCGCCCGTGTCGAGCCCAAGGACGCCTGAGCCGCCGCCCCATCTTCCCGTATACGACCAGGACTTCGAGAGGGTTTCAGTGATGGACACCATGCGTGAGCGCTTCGCCTCGGTCACCTCGCGGATGCTGGCGGAGGACCAGCGGCTGGCACTCGTCCTCGCCGACATCGGGGCGGCCGGCTTCACCGAAGCGCAACAGCGACATCCGGACCGGGTGGTGAACGTCGGCATCCGTGAGCAGTTGCTGATCGGTGTGGGCGGCGGAATGGCGCTCACCGGGCTCCGCCCGATCATGCACACCTTCGCCAGCTTTCTGGTGGAGCGCCCCTTCGAGCAGCTGAAGCTGGACCTCGGCCACCAGGGCGTGGGCGGCGTGCTGGTGAGCGCCGGGGCCTCCTACGACTGGCCGAGCGGCGGCTTCACCCATATGGCGCCCGGCGATGTCGCGCTGCTGGACACGCTCGACGGCTGGACCGTGCACGTTCCCGGGCACCCGGACGAGGCCGAGACGCTGCTGCGGCACGCCGCGGCGGCCGGTGACGACAAGGTCTATGTCCGGCTGTCCATGCAGACCAACGCCGCGCCCCGGACGGTGGACGGGGCGCGCTTCCGGACCGTGCGGGAGGGGCACGGCGGGGTGGTGATCGCCGTCGGCCCGATGCTGGACAGCGTGCTCGCCGCGACCGAGGGGCTGCCGCTGACCGTGCTCTACGCGACGACCGTGCGGCCCTTCGACGCCGCCACGCTGCGCGCCGCGGCCGCCGGCACCTCGGATGTGGTGATCGTGGAGCCCTGTCTCGCGGGGACCTCGACGCGGCCGGCGGCCGAGGCGCTGGAGGACCGGCCGCACCGGCTGCTGGGGCTCGGCGTCGGCCGCCAGGAGCTGCGCCGCTATGGGCAGCTCGACGAGCACCTGGCGGCACACGGCCTCGATCCGCGCGGCCTGCGCGAGCGGATCACCGGGTTCCTGTCGGGACGGGCCTGACCGGCCCGAAGGGTACGGGGCGCGGGGGCCCACCGGCTCAGATGTGCTTGTCGAGCCAGGCCAGCAGGTCGTCCTGGACCTCCTCGCGGTTGGTCTCGTTGAGGATCTCGTGGCGGGCGTCCGGATAGGCCGTCCACGTCAGATCGCGGGTGCCCACATAGCGGAAGTCCTCCAGGAGTTCATGGACCAGGGTCATCCCCTGGTGGCAGGGGTCGAGCTCCCCCACGGCGACATGGACGGGCAGGCCGCGCGGCATCCGGGCGAGGTTCGCCGGATCGTTGATCTTGCGGATGGCGCATACCCAGTCGACGGCGAGACCGGCGGAGAAGGGGAAGCCGCAGTCCTCGTCGGCGGCATAGGCATCCACCTCGGCGGCGTCACGGGAGAGCCATTCGTAGCCGGTGCGGGAGGTGAAGGCGTCATTGAAAGAGCTGAAGGTGCGCGGGATGAAGGCGGAGAGCGCGCCGCGGCCGCGCTCGGCGATCTCCTCCTCCAGCCCGGCCACGGCACCGTCGATGTCCAGTCCGGGCAGGGTACGGAAGGTGCCGGTGAGGATCAGCCCGGCGAGGTCGGCGCCGTACTCCTGGGCGTAGTCGCGGGCCAGCATCGCGCCCATGCTGTGGCCGAGCAGTACCAGCGGGAGGCCGGGGTGGGCGCCGGCCGCGTGATTGCCGATGCCCTTGAGGTCGCTGACGATCGCCCGCCAGGCGTCCTCGCCGACCACCCCGCGGCCGCCGGTGGAGGCGGCGGTGGCGCCGTGACCGCGGTGGTCGGAGGCGATGACGGCATAGCCGTGGCCGGCCAGAAAGCGCGCGAAGCGGTCGTAGCGCCGGCCGTGTTCCGCGGCGCCGTGCGCGATCTGGACGAGGGCACGCGGGTGGCCGGACTCCGGGAGCCAGGTGTAGGTGGCGATCCGGGCGCCGTCCGGGGCCTGGTGGAAGTCCTGCTGCATGGCCTGCATGCGTCGTCTCCTGACTGCCGGGGCGGTGGCTGACGAGTCCTCGCCGCCCACTCTTCCGCGCCGGGCGGCGGTACGCCATGGGGCGCGCGTGGCGTAGGTGGCCCGGTGTCCGCGCGGCGTGGCACCGATCGGGCGGTTCTTGCCCGGCACTGCCACATGCCGCCGAACCCGGTGGATATGACGTCAGTGCCATTGCAGTAAGGGCATTGCGCAGTTACTCAATCCACTGATGACTGTTGATTCGGATCCCCGGCGTCGACGCATTGCGGGTTGGCGCAGTGGCTGTTGAGAACGACCATCGCGGCGGCTTGTCCGGATGAAGGACGTTCCCGCCCGGTGAAACGAAGAGGCGTTTCACAGCGATCACACCGGACGGTCTTACCGTCGCGCCCCTTCGTCGCCGCCTTCAGAATTCGGCTGACGTGATCGCCATTGTGACTGGTCATGCGCTCACCGTAGCCAGCTTCCGGCGTTCGCGGGAGCCTGTCTCTCCTTCTTGCTGACGCCGTACTGCGGGGAGGCGGACCGACGGAGGAGCCCCGGTCACATGATCCCGGGGAGGCGTGGGGTGGCGCGGTTCCGGGGGCCTCGGTACCGCGCCACAGTCGTTGTGGCACAGGGGGTGGTGCGCGGGTGCTGCACGCATCAACTCCGCGTCCGAACACCTCCAGTTGATGTTTCATGTGCCCCGCAGTAGGTATGCCAACGGGTATTGCACGGGGTAAGTGAAAGATCACTTTCCGGAACGTTCGCTGGAGACGGCACCGCCCGTGCCGTCCCAAGGCGGGGTGCGACCAGCGCGGGGAAGATCGCGAAGGAGGGACTCGTCTTGCATCGCTATTTCACGGACCAGAGACATGAGGCACTCCGGCACCGGGTGCGGGACTTCGCCGAGCGCGAGGTCCGCCCCCGGATTGCCGAGATGGAGGCGAGCCGTTCCGTTTGCCATGAGCTGTCTCGTCTGATCGCCCGTCAGGGGTGGATAGGCGCGACCGTGCACCGCGCCTACGGCGGGATGGGTGCCGGGCACGTTGCCAAGACCCTGATCATCGAGGAGCTCTCGCGGGTGAGTGCCGCGATGGGCGCCATGGTGCAGGCGTCCCAGCTGGGCGTCGCGAAGATCGTCCACTTCGGCAGCGAGGAGCAGAAGAAGACCTGGCTGCCGGCCATAGCCTCCGGCGACTGCCTGCCGACCATCGCGGTCACCGAACCGCAGTCCGGCGGCCACGTGCTGGGCATGTCCTCCACCGCGGTCCGCGACGGCGACGACTATGTCCTCAACGGCCGGAAGATCTACGTCGGCAACAGCCATGTCGGCGATCTGCACGGCGTCGTGGCCCGCACCGGTGAGGGCTCCAAGGGCCTCTCGGCGTTCCTCGTGGAGTCCGACACCCCCGGCTTCCGGGTCGGGCCGCAGCAGCCCGCAATGGGCCTGCACGGCTTCAGCTTCGGTGAGCTGTTCTTCGACAACTGCCGGGTCCCGGCGGCGAATCTGCTGGGCCGGGAGGGCGACGGGCTGTCGGTCGCCTACTCCTCCAGCGTGCTGTACGGACGCCCTAATCTGACCGCCGTGTCGCTGGGCATCCATCAGGCGGTGCTGGACGAGACGACGAGGTTCTGCACGGAGCGGCAGCGCTACGGCAAACCCCTGGCCGACCTCGCCAACATCAAGCTGAAGCTCGGGCGCATCCAGTCACGGCTGCTGCTGGGCCGGCTGTCCGCGTACCACGCGGTCCATCTGCTGGACCAGGGCCTGCCGTGCGACGCGGAGCTGATGAACGCCAAGCTGGTCAATGTGGAATCGGCGCTGGAGTCGGCGCGCGACGCGATGGACATCCACGCCGCGTGCGGCCTGTTCACCGACCGGCCGGTGGAACGTTTCCTGCGCGACGCCCACCACATCTTCGCGCCGGCCGGCACCTCCGACATCCAGCTGCTGCGCCTGGGCGAACTCGCCCTGGGCCGGGCGCAGGGCGACTGGTCCAGCCGGCTCGCCGATCTGCTGCGGCTGGAGCCCTCGGAGTGGCCCGAGGAGGACGAGGCCACCGACCGGGCCCCCGCGGAGCCGCCGGTCACCGTGCGGCCCGAGGACCCCACGCCCACGGTGCCGGGCCAGCGCACCGGACCGACGCGCCCGCACTCCTGGTTCGCCCGGCCGAGGTGAGCGACCGGCTCTGACCCGGCGCCGCGGCGGCCCGGGTCAGAGCCGATGGCCCGTGTCAGGGCCAACACCGCGGCCCCGGGCCGGCCGTCCGGCACAAAGGCCGTCCGCCGGGCACCGGGGCCGGAGCTGGAGTTGGAGTTGGAGCTGGGAGTCTGAGCCGTGGCTGGGAGTCAGGACCGCATCAGGGCGCGTCGATCTGCTGCTTCTCCATCCGGTGGATCTGCTCGACGAGTTCGGCGGCCATCGCCTTGATGGTCTCCAGCCCCTCCCGCCCCCAGGGGCGCGGTTCGAGGTCCACGACACAGACGGTGCCCAGCGCCGTCCCCGTACGGTCGATGAGCGGCGCGCCGAGGTAGGAGCGGATGCCGATCTCATCGACGACGGGGTTGCCGGCGAACCGTGGATAGTCGCAGACGTCCTCCAGCACCAGGGCCTTGCGGCGGACGATGACATGCGGGCAGTAGCCGTGGTCCCGGTCCATCACCCGGCCCGGCTGGGCACTGGCGGGCGCCGGTCCCAGCTCGACGGCCTGGTCCTGGGAGGGCGTGTAGAGACCGGCGAAGTACTGCCGCCGCTCGTCGATGAAGTTGACCATCGAGTAGGGCGCCCGGGTGGTCCGGGCGAGCTTGCGCGCGAACTCGTCGAACGCGGGCAGCGGGGACTCGCCGATCCCCAGGGCGCGCAGTCGGGCGACGCGCGCCGGGGCTTCGTCGTCCTGCGGAGTCAGCAGCAGATGGCGCGTCGGGTCGTAGGAGATGTACGGGACGCGGGAGGCGGGGTGGTTCATGGCAGCTCCGGGGTCGCGGCGAGGGCGGGGGTGAGCAGATGCTGGACGAGCGAGACCAGGACGCGGGTGGCCGAGCCGCCTTGGCGGGCGTCGCAGAGCACGACGGGAATGTCCGGGGAGACATCCATGGCGCTGCGGACTTCGTCCGGGTCGTAGCGGTAGGAGCCCTCGAACTCGTTGACGGCGACGATGAACTGGATGCCGCGCCGCTCGAAGAAGTCGACGGCGGCGAAGCACTGGTCCAGGCGCCGGGTGTCGGCGAGGATGACCGCGCCGAGCGCACCGTTGGACAGCTCGTCCCACATGAACCAGAAGCGCTGCTGCCCGGGCGTCCCGAAGAGGTAGAGGACGTGCGCGGGGCTGAGCGTGATCCGGCCGAAGTCCATGGCGACGGTGGTGGTGCTCTTCTCCTCGACGCCGGCCAGATCGTCCGTCCCCACGCTGATCTGGGTGAGCAGTTCCTCCGTGCTGAGCGGCTCGATCTCGCTCACCGCACCGACGAAGGTCGTCTTGCCGACCCCGAACCCGCCCGCGACCAGGATCTTGAGCGCGGTGGGGAAGAGGTCTGCCGTGGGGTCCCCCTGGGTGCGGGGGTCACAGTCGTTTGCGAAGTCCATTCAGCACCGCCTCCAGCAGGGCTCGGTCGGTACGGGACGCGGGCCCTGCCGAAACGGCTGCGGGGGCCCGCGCGGTGATAGCCCCGCAGTCGACGAGGTCGGCGAGGAGCACTTTGGTGACCACGGCGGGCAACCGTATGTGGGCGGCGATCTCGGCGACCGAGACCGGCCCGCCGCACAGCCCCAGCACCTGGGCGTAGTCGGGCCCCTGGCAGGAGACGGGCCGCCGGCCGGTGGCCATCACCATGGTCAGCAGGTCGAAGTGCGCCGTCGGACGGGTCCGGCCGTTGCTGATGGTGTACGGACGGACCAGCCGGCCGGCCGCGTCGTCGTACCACGGCTCCCCGCCCTGCCGCCGAAGGCGACGCACGGTCATGGTCAACGACCACCCGCGGGCGCCTGCTGACGTGCGGGGGTGGACAGATACGGCCGGACGCTCTTGACCAGCATCGACATTTCGTAGCCCAGCACCGCCACATCGGCCTCGCGGCCGGCGAGCACGGCCAGACAGGCGCCCGAACCTGCGGTGGAGACGAACAGGAAGGTGGACTCCAGCTCGACGACGACCTGAAGGACGTCGTCACCCTCCCCGAAGCGCACACCGGCGCTGCGGGCGAGGGAGTAGAGGCCGGAGGACAGCGCGGCCATGTGGTCGGCGCTGTCCGGGTCGAACCCATGGGCGGCCTTGACCAGGCCGTCCGACGACAACAGGAGCGCGCTCCGGGCGTGCGGCACCCGCTGTACGAGCCCGGTCAGCAGCCAGGACAGATCGGTGTGCTGGCCGCCCTGCGGCTGCAAATGCGCCTGCGCACGCACATCACTCACCATGGTTACGGTCGTCTCCTCGGGGGCGGGCCATCGGGGCGTCGTGGTCACGGTCGTAGAGCAGGTCGTTGCCGGCCGGGCTGCTGGGGTCGCCGCCCTGGGCCGGGATGGTGCCGTTGCCGCCCGCGGTGTCCTGGGCGTAGCTGTCGTCGCCGAGACTGAAACCGCGTCGGAAGGCGGCCATCAGGCCGGGGTCGTGCTCGGGTTCCGGTCCCGTACGGGTCGTCGTGGACGGCAGGATCGGATCGCCGCGCAGCTCGGGAACGAGATGCGTCTGCTTGCGCCGCCGGGGCAGCCGCGGGCGGGCGGCGTTGTCCACGGCGGGCGGGGCGGGCGGCAGCACGACCGGGCCGGGCCGGTCGGCGGGCGCGGGGTCGGGGGCGGACGTCTCGTGGGTGTGCGCGTCGGGCAGGTGCGCGTCAGGCAGGCGGACGTCGGGGGTGTGGGCGCCGGACGCGCGGACCAGCCGGCGCCGGGTGGCGACGGATTCGGGATCGGGGTCCGCGGGGGCCGGGGCCGGTTCCGGGCGGCTCTCGTAGCCGCGCGGCGACAGGTCGAGCGCGTGGTCGGGAGCGGGCCCGGGGGCGGGAATGGCGAGGGTGCGGGGCACCGCGGGACCGGGGTCATGGCGGTCGTGCCGCTCCTGCCCGGCGTCGGCGGCGGGGGCCTGGTCGACGGGGTATCCGCTCTCGTACGTCCCCTCGTCCAGCAGGTCGTGCGCGGGTGCCGGGCCGGTGTCCGGCGATCCGGCTTGCGGTGATCCGGTGTCCGGCGATCCGGTGTGCGGCGCCGCCGCGTTCGCGTCTCCCCCGGCCGACTCCGCGCCGAGCAGCCCCTGGGGCACGATCAGCACGGCCTGCACACCGCCGTAGATATTGCTCTGGAGCCGGACCACGATGCCGTGCCGCCGGGCGAGCGAGGAGACCACGAAGAGCCCGATCCGGCCGTCGCTCAACAGCTCGGCGACATCGATGTGTTCGGGGTCGGCCAGCAGGCCGTTCATCCGCGACTGTTCCTCCGCGGACATCCCCAGCCCACGGTCCTCGACCTCGACCGCGAGTCCGGCGGTGACGAGTTGGGCGCGCAGCAGGACCGGGGTCTGCGGCGCGGAGTAGATCGTGGCGTTCTCGACGAGTTCGGCGAGCAGGTGGATCACGTCGGCGACGGCATGGCCGCGCAGGGTGCCCTCGATCGGCGGCACCAGCTTGATCCTCGGGTACTGCTCGACCTCGGCGATCGAGGAGCGCAGCACCTCGGTCAGGGACACCGGGCGGCTCCACTGGCGGCGCGAGATGGCGCCGCCGAGGACGGCGAGGTTCTCGGCGTGCCGGCGGATGCGGGTGGCCAGGTGGTCGACGTGGAACAGGCCCTTGAGCAGGTCCGGGTCCTCGACCTGGTTCTCCAGCTCGTCCAGCAGCTCGATCTCGCGGTGCACCAGGGACTGCAGCCGGCGGGCGAGGTTCACGAAGACCTCGACCTTCTGTTCACTGCCGCTGGCGTTGCTGCGGGCGATGGCGACCGCGTCGATGACGGCGGACTCGGCGGCCCGGCCCGCGGCGGCCACCTCATGGGCGAGCAGGTCGAGGGTGTCGCCGGTGGGCACCGGTCCCGGGTCGGGCTCGCGGCGCTGGATCCACTCGCCCTGCCGTACGCGGTCCAGGAGGTCGTACAGGTCGGACTGGCTGCGGGCGCAGACCTGGCGCAGCCGGGCGTAGCGGGCGACGGTGGCCCGGGCCTCGGAGTTGGCGGCGGCACCCGCGGTCAGCACGATGACGCAGACCAGGGCGAGCCCGCCGCACAGCACCACCCACTCGCGTCCGGTGATCCGGGCGCCCCCGGCCTGCACGACGAAGGCGGCGACGGCCGTGCAGAGGACGGCGACCAAGAGGCAGGGGATGGCGGCGAGCCTGACCAGACGGGACCGTATCGCCGAGTCGGCGGCCGACTCGGGGAACGCGGCACGGCCGTGTCGTCCGCCCTCACGCTCCCGCCGCCGGGCGGCGGCGGGTACGGGGGCGGCCCCCGGGGAACCCTGGGACCCTGGGGATCTCTGACCCTCCTGGGACAGCTGGGTCCCCTGGGGGAATGCGGTAGGCATCGGCGCCCTCCGGATCGGCCGTGGCAGTTCGCGGAGCACGCACGCTAGTTGTTGCCGGGGTGGTGTCCGGAGCCACTTCGGGGTTTCGCTACCCCACGCCACCTCCCTGAGTGGCCGCCACCCGCACATCAGTCCGAGGTGAACCGAACTTCCGTTCCTTCATGGCGAGTTGAGGTTTCCGACCGTGCCCCTTTCGATAGCTTGCGAACGGCGCTCGCAAGCACGATGCGCGCTGGGGACATTGGTTCGGACCCGGGGACGTCCGGGCGCCGAGGAGTCTTCCAACTGCCGCCCGCAGGGCGGGCGCTCCACGCCGTCCCCTCCTGGCGTCGGCGAGATCCACGCCCTGCGCCGGATCGGCTGCCCGGACGTGCCCGCCCGTCCGGCACCTCAGGACAGTGGCGTCCGACCGCACGCCCGGTCACCGGCTGCGATATGCGGCGGCGCCCTGCCGGTACCGCTCCTTGGCCTCGGCGTAGTCGGGGACGTCGGAGCGGTCGCGGTCCCCCGGCCCGAAGACGCGTGCCAGGGCCTCGGCGCCGTCACCGACCGCGGCAGCGCGCGCCATCATGGTCCGTTCATAGACGGTGACGGCCTCGTCGGGGGTGTCGTGGCGGGCCAGGGCCAGCGCGAGTTCGCAGCCGTCGAGCATGGCGAAGTTGGCGCCGTAGCCTCCCAGGGGAGCCATCAGGTGGGCGGCGTCTCCGAGCAGGGTGACGCCCGGGGTGTGGGGCCAGGTGTGCGGGGCCGAGACAGCTCGTCATGAGCACCCCGGCACTCCGCGACTACGGCCACCGCATGTGGATGCGGCACGAAACCGCCCTCGCGCAGGCCATCGCGGCCGACACCGGCGCCCGCGGGGACGACCCGGCCTGCGCCGCACTCGCGCACTTCGCCCTCGAAGCGCTCGCCCTCGCCCGCGGCCGGGACGACCCCCGCGCGGCCATCGACGCCGCCTTCGACCTGCTGGAACGCGGCTGGCAGCCACCCGCGCCGCGCGCCGCCCGGGCCTCGGAGCAGCGCCCCGGATGAGCGTCAGACGGCGCGCCCGGCAGGCTCCTGGCCGAGGAACGTCGCGAGGGTCCGGGTGAAGCGGCCGGGGTCGTCGAGCCAGGGGTAGTGGCCGGCGCCCGGCTGGACGACCAGTTCGGCCCGGGGCATCAACTGCGCGATGTCCGCGGCGATACGGGGAAGCGGGCCGCTGTCCAGTTCACCGGCGAGCAGCAGTACCGGCGCTTCCATGCCCGCGACGGCGGCACGGGCCTCGTCGGGGGCGAAGGCGTCACCGGACGCGTAGATCTCCGCGGCCTCGTCGTGTGCCTGTGCCACCTCGGACGCGGCATGCGCCTGCGCGGCCGCGTCCCAACGGCCGTAGAAGAAGGGGGCGATGGCGTCCCAGTCGGCGTCGGCCACGGAGCCGGCCCAGACCCGCTCATAGGCGTCGTACGCGGCTCGGAACCAGGGCTCGGCGCTGCGCAGGGCGGCCGCCTCCCGGCGGTGTGCCTCGGTGAAGTCGACACCGAGGGCGCGGGCGCGCGCGGTGATCAGGGTGAGGGTACGGACACGCTGCGGGTGGCGGGCCGCGTAGAGGAGCGCGAGATCGCCGGCCGCCGAGTGGGCGAGGAGGTCGACCCGGTCCAGTCCGAGGTGCAGACGGAGGGCTTCGACATCGGCGACCTGCCGGTCGCAGCGGTAGGTGGCCGGGTCGGCGGGGCGTCCGGAGTCGCCGGTACCGCGCAGATCGAGCTTGATCAGCTTTCGGTGCTCGGACAGTCCGCCGAGATCACCGAGGTAGCCGGAGGCCCGCATGGGTCCACCGGGCAGACAGAGCAGCGGCTCGCCCTCGCCCACGACGTGATAGGCGAGTTGGGTTCCGTCCGGAGCGGCGAAGGCAGGCATGGCGTCATCCTCATCGCCATGTGCCGGGCAGGGCAAGCGGATTGCCTCCGGGGCGGGGGACGGCGAGCGGATTGCCACTGGCGCGGGGCGCGGCGAGCGGCTTGCCTCCGGCGCGGGCTCAACGATCCGCGGCGAGGCCCACGTCGGTGGGGGACACCGCCGACGGCCAGGCGGGCCAGCCATTTACGGGCGGCACCGCGATCGCCCGCCACCACGGATAGACGGCCGCCGGAGCGGCGGGCTCGAAGGGCTCGCCGGGTCTGGGGTGGGCCGTGTCGACCCCGGATCCACGGCCGGCCGCCAGTGTGCGTTCGGCAGGCTCCGCCCAGGGGTGCGGTGCGAGGTTGAACGTGCCCCAATGGATCGGCAGCAGCACCCCGCGCGGCTCGCCGCCCTGGAGGTCGAGGTGGGACCGGATGCCCTCTTCGGGGGTCATGTGGATGTCCGGCCAGAAGTCGCTGTACGCGCCGATCTGGATCATCGTGGCGTCGAACGGGCCGTGCGCCGCGCCGATCTCCGCGAAGCCGGAGAAGTAGCCGGTGTCGCCGCTGTGGAAGATCCGGTGCTCGGGGCCCGCGACCACCCAGGACGCCCACAGGGTGTGCTGCGGTCCGCGCAGCCCGCGGCCGCAGAAGTGCTGGGCGGGGGTGGCCGTGAGGGTCAGGCCGCCGACGCGGGTGGACTCGTGCCAGTCGAGTTCGGTGATCCGCTCCGCGGGCACTCCCCAGAATTCCAGGTCGGCGCCGACGCCGAGGGGCACGACGAAGGCCGCGCCGGTGCCGGCCAGGACCTGGACCGTCGTCATGTCGAGATGGTCGTAGTGGTCGTGCGAGATCACCACGGCATCGACCGGGTCCAGCTCGTCGAGGGCGAGCGGCACCGGGTGCAGCCGCTGGGGGCCGGCCCAGGTGAACGGCGAACAGCGCTCGCCCCAGACCGGGTCGAAGAGCACCCGCTGCCCGTCTATCTCGGCCAGCACGCTCGAATGGCCCATCCAGGTGAGCCGCAGCCCGGAATCCGGTGGCCGGCCCCAGTCCGCGGCGGTCGGACGGTACACCGGGATCCGGCCGACCGGGGCCCGGCGCAGCCGGCCCTCCCGGCTCAGCTGGGTACGCGCCATCGGCAGCGCGGAGCCGTGCAGCAGCTGCCTGGTCGGCACGGGATTGCGGAACTGGCCGTCCACGAACTGGGGCGACCTGCGCATCCTGGCCAGCCGCTCCCCGGTGGGTGCGATTCCGAAGCTCGCGGGCCGCAGCGCGGAAAGTCGAGTGCGGCGGGGTCGGGAACCGGTCACGGCACCTCCATGGTCAGGGCAGTCGCGAAGTGAACGGGCCGCATGAGCGGTGGGTTCCGGCACACCGCGCCACTCGGCACCGTCGTACGGTTTCCGCACCACGACACCCGGACTCAACACCATCACCCGCAGACGCAAACCGCGCGACCGGCCGTCGCATTCCTGGCGTGCGGTGTGACCTTTCCCGCCCCTGCGCGGGGTGTCTTTCGCCGCGGCCAGCGGGAGGCATCCATTGCGGTGACGAGGGTCGGGGGGGACGGGCCACGGGGGTCGGCGGAAGGGCGGGAGCGCGTGTGGTCGCCCGCCCACTCCCCCGCCCCCTCCTACGGCCCGGCCGGCGTCCGCCCCCCGCCTTCCCCGGACCCCGCGGCGGATCAGCCCCCTTCGATCACCGCAGGCGGCCCGGGCAGCCCGGGCCGACGGGGCAGGAAGACGGTGCGCAGGAAGATCTGCGGGGCGACGAGACGGGTGGGGGGCGCGGTGAGGCAGAAGACGTCCCGGAAGGCCGCGCCGACGACCGGGTCGATGGCGGCGCGGGCGAACAGCCGGCCGAGGTACCAGGTGGACAGCCGCTCCCCGACGCCCGCCCTGGCGTCGTCGGTACTCGCGTACGGGCGGTCCGCGCCGACCGCGGCGATCCAGGCGGGCTCCACGGCGCGGGCCACCGCCCGCTGCGCCTCCGCGGTGCTGCCGGGGCGCGGACCGCCGCCGTCCGCGAGCGTGCGGCGTACGGCCAGCGCGCCGAGGGCGGCGACCGACATGCCCTGCCCGTACACGGGGTTGAAGGTGCAGGCGGCGTCCCCCAGGACGAGGAGCCCTTCGGGCAGCGCACCGGGCCGTTCGAAGTGCCGGCGGCGGTTGCAGGTGTCGCGGAAGCCGTGCACCGGCGACAGCGGCTCGGCCCGGGCGAGCAGTTCATGCACGTACGGGTCGCCGACGGTGGCACTGAAGGCGGTGAACTCCGCCGCGTCCGTGGGCGGGTGGTGCCCGCGCACACCGGACAGCGTCAGCAGCCATTTGCCGTCCTCGACGGGCACGTACGCCGCGCCCCGCGGGCACTCGGGCCAGCCCGGGACATTGACGCCCGCATCCGGCGCCGTGGCCGGGTCCTTGGGCCGGTACATCCGGGTGGCGTAGGCGAGCCCCGCGTCGACGGTCTCCTCGTGCGGCGCGGGCCGGCCCAGCTCGGCGAACCACTGCGGGGTACGGGAGCCACGGCCCGAGGCGTCCACGACGAGCCCGGTCGGCAGCTCCCGCCCGGACCGCGGCGCACCGTCCCGGGACCGCACCCGGACCCCGGTCACCCGGCTCGCGTCCCCGGTCAGCCCGGTGGCCTCGGTCGCCTCAAGGACCTCGACCCGGGTGGCCGAGCCGGCCGCCGCCCGCAGCACCCGCTCCCGTACGACCGAGTCCAGCACCGGCCGGGTGACGCTCAGGGCACGATGCCGGCGTTCGTCGAAGCGGCGCTGCCAGCCGGTGGCGGTACGGGTGAGCAGATCGCGTGACAGATACAGGCTGCGGGCGCCCGCTTCGCCGAGCGCGGCGATGGTGCCGGGCAGCAGCTCCTCCAGCGCGAGGATGCCGCCGCTGAGGAGGATGTGCAGATGGCGGGCCTGCGGAACGCCCTTACGGAAGCCGCGGCCCTCCGGATAGCGGTCCCGCTCGACGACCGTGACCGTCTCGACCTGTCCGAGCAGTGCGGTGACGGCCAGCATCCCGGCGAGCCCGCCGCCGATCACGATCGCGGTGCGCCCGCCATTGGAGTGCTCTGTCACCGTTTTTCCTCGCTCCCCCTTGGCCACTGATCACCGGCCCGGCTCCTTGTGCGTCCCGTCCTCCCTCGTGTCACCGGATTCCCTGACATCCCGTCATGGGACGAGCCTGCGTCTAGACTCCCGGCAGCGGATGCACCTCGTCCGCAAACGGTCTCACCAGCAAGGGATTCGTCTCACCAGCAAGGGATTCAGGGACGCTTGTGACATTCCAGCAGGTTTCTGAGCCGTATGACGCCTATGACGTCCTCGTCGTCGGCGGGTCGGGCGTGGACACCGTCGTGTCGGTCGGCGCGCTGCCGGTGCCACTCGCCGATTCGTACGCGGTCCCGCCGCTGTACGAAGGGGCGGGGCACACCGGTACCGGCGTCGCGCTCGGCTGCGCGGCGCTCGGGCTCACCACCGGGTTCGTGGACTTCATCGGCGACGACCATCCGGGCACTCTGGTCCGCGAGCGGCTGGCCGGCAGCGGTGTCGACTTCCGGCCGCTGATCTCTCCGCACGGCACCCGGCGTGCGGTCAACCTCGTCGCCCCCGACGGCCGCCGGATGTCGTTCTACGACGCCCGTGACCCGGCCGAGCTGCGGATGCCGCCGGAGCACTATCTGCCGCCGCTGCGCCGCGCCCGCCACGTCCATCTGTCGATCATGAACTTCGCCCGCTTCCTGTACGACGACATCGAGTCGCTGGGCCTCCCCGTCTCCACGGATCTCCAGGACTGGGACGGACTGACGGACCATCACCGGGAGTTCGCGCTCCGCTCCGACCTGGTGTTCCTCAGTACGGCGGGGGCGGGTGAACGGATCGCGGCCGTGATGCGGGAGATCCTGCACGAGGGGCGCGCCGAGGCGGTGATCGCCACGGCCGGTGCGGGCGGCGCCTACCTCCTCAGCGCCGACGACCGCACCCCCCGCCCGGTGCCGGCCGCGGTCCCGCCCGGCCCCGTCGTGGACAGCAATGGCGCGGGCGACGCCTTCACCAGCGGATTCCTCTACGGCCGGCTGGCGGGCCGGAGCCTTGCGGAGTGTGCGCGCCTGGGCGCCGTCGCGGGGGCGTATGCCTGTACCTCGCGCGGCACCCACACCGCACTCGTCGGGCCGGAGGAGCTGCACACGGCCCTCCGTGCCAAGGCGACGGCCCCGGTCACGGCGCCGCCGGGCGGTGACGGGCACCGGATCCCGGGCCCACCGGATGCCCAGGTCTCGCCCACGAGGGCGTAGCCCGGGCGACGGAGCGCGGACCGGCCGGGCGCCCCGGCCGGTCAGCTCTTGCGGCCCACTCCGCCGTAGAAAATGGTGTCGTTGAGCTCCTTCGCGCCGGGCACCGGGCCGTCCGGCCGCCACAGCGGCACCCGTACGACACCCGGCTCCAGCAGGGCGAACGGTCCGAAGAGCGGCTCGACCTCGGCCTTCGACCGCAGATTGAGGGTGGCGGTGGCGCTCTTGTAGACGTTCACCACGCCGTCGCGCGCCCGCTCATCGGTGCGGCCCGCCGCATAGTCCTCATAGGGCTCACCGGTCGCATGGGTCAGGACGAGATGGCTGCCCGCGGGGAGCGCCTCGGCGAGGGTGGCGATGAGCGCGGCGGGGTCCTCGTCGTCCCGGATGAAGTGCAGTACGGCCACCAGCAGCAGCGCCACCGGCCGGTCGAAGTCGATCAGCTCCCGGACGGTGGGGTGGTCGAGCAGCGCCTTGGGGTCACGGACATCGCCGAGCACGAAGCCGGTGCCTTCGGTGTTGGTCAGCCGGGCCCCGGCGTGGGTGGCGACGATCGGGTCGTTGTCGACGTACACCACGCGGGTGTCGGGAGCGGTCTCGCGGGCCACCTCATGGGTGTTGGGCGAGGTGGGGATGCCGGTGCCGATGTCGATGAGCTGGCGGATGCCGCCGGCGACCAGCTCGCGCACCGCCCGCCGCAGGAACGCGCGGTTGGCGCGGGCGCTGAGCCGGACCTGGGGGTGGACCTCGATGACCCGCTCCGCGGCCACCCGGTCGACCTCGTAGTTGTCCCAGCCGCCGAGGTAGTAGTCGTACATCCGGGCGGGGTGCGGGCGGCTGGTGTCGATCTCCGCGGCCGAGAAGCCCGAGTGCTCCGGCCCCTGGACGTACGGTCCCATCTCCGGGAGCTCGCCGTCCGGCTCCCCCTGGGATATGCCCGGCTCGCTCATGCCGTCCTCCGTTCGGTGCGCCGGCCCGGCGCCGCCGCGACAAGGAAGTCGGCGTGGCCGGCCTTCGCCCCCTCGATGAAGCTCACCATTTCGTGGTGGGTGTAGATGAGGGCCGGGCCGTCCGGGTCGGTCGACTGCCGCAGCGCTATCCGGCCGTCCCCCAGCCGCATGGCCTCGACGCACTCGCCCCCGTTTCCGCCGCTCCACGGCTTGTGCCAGCCCTCGGTGCCCAGTTCGTTGGCGGGCATGCCGTTGTAGATGCGTATGCGATCCATGGTTCAGATCTCCTTGCGAAAGCCACCCAGAATGGCCTTGGTGGTGTGTGCCGGCGCGGCCTGCGCACACATCCGGTCCAGGGCCTCCAGGAACTGCGAGACGTCGTTGCGCTGGTCGAAGTACACGGCTCCGACGAGGCTTTCCGCGTACGCGATGTCCGGGAGTTCCGGGATCGGGAAGCGGAAGATGTGGAACGGGCCGTACATGGCGGGGTGCGGGCCCGCGGCGAAGGGCATGATCTGGAGCCGGACGTTCGGCAGCGCGGTGGCTTCCATGAGCCGGGTGACCTGGTCGCGCATCACCTTCGGCCCGCCGATCGGGCGCCGCAGCACGGTCTCGTCCATGACCACCCACAGCATCGGGGCGTGGTCACGGGTCAGCAGGGACTGGCGCTCCATGCGCAGCGCGACGATACGGTCGATATCCATCGCGGAGGCATGCGGCATCCCGGCCTTCAGGACGGCGGCGGCATAGTCCTCGGTCTGCAACAGCCCGGGGACGTAGTGCGGTTGGTAGGCCCGGATGAGGTTGGCTTCGCTCTCCAGGCTGACGAACGCGCTGAACCACTCGGGCAGGACATCGCGGAACCGGTGCCACCAGCCGGGCTTGTTGGCCTCGCGGGCGAGGGTGACAAAGCCCTCGATCTCCTTCTCGTCGGTGACGCCGTAGGTCGCCAGCAGCTTCTCGACGTAGGGGAGCTTGAGTCCGACCTCGGCCTTTTCCATCCGCCGTATGGTGGCGTGGGTCACATCGAGGGCCGCGGCGGCCTGCTCGAAGGAGAGGCCCGCTTTCTCACGCAGGTCCTGTAGCCGCTTGCCGAGCACCACCCGCAGGACGGTGGGTGCCCCTGCCGACCGTGGGTCCGCCACGTTCGATCGCCTCCAACTGACTTCAACGGTCAGCAGTGTGTCATGCCGTCAGCATCAACGAACAGACTGCACTTCCGATTCTGCAAATTACAGACTGATCCTTGCCATTGGTGACCGACATCGCACATAGTTACGGCGTGGCTTCCTCCAACAACGCTCCTTCGTTAGGGCGCTGTGGCGGCTTTGTCGCCCAGTACCCGCAGGACGCGTTCCACTTGCCGGCGCGACGCACGTCCGTTCCCGAGGCGCGCAGACGCGTCAGTGCGCTGCTGTGCGAGTGGGGCGCGGATCAACAAGTCCGCGACGACGTGGAGTTGGTGGTTTCCGAGCTGTTCACCAACGCGGTCCGGCACACCGACAGCGAGAAGGTCGGCTGCGAGCTCGCGCTCTTCGGCGCGCACATACGCATAGAGATAACGGACCAGGGCGGCCCCGAGGACTCGGCGCCGCACATCCAGCCCGGCAGCGTGGACCAGGAGTGCGGACGAGGACTGTTCCTCGTCGGCGCACTGTCCGAGAGCTGGGGATCGCGGCCCACCGACAGCGGTCAGGGCCGGGTCGTCTGGGCCGACCTGCCGTATTCCTCCCTCACCCACTGAGGCCCCGCTCCGCATCCACGGAACCGGGGCCTCAGTCATGCCAAGGGCCCTTCCCGGCCCGCGGCCGCCCTACAGCGGCAGCAGATCGGGCCGCTTGGGCTCGACATGATCACCGGAGGACTCCCCGCGCAGCCGGCGTCCGATCCACGGCACGAGATGCTCCCGCGCCCAGTGAATGTTGTCCCGCCGCGCGTCGGCGGCCGAGCGCTCCGCCTCCGGGGGCCAGGGCTGGTCCGGATCGGCCGGCACCCGCAGCCCGAGCACCTGCGCCGCCCGCAGCGCCACCCGGGTGTGCCCATCGGCGGACAGATGCAGCCGGTCATCGCTCCACGCCCGCCGGTCCTGCACCGACTTGAGCGACCACAGGTCCAGGACGGGGCAGTCGTGCCGGTCCGCGATGGCCCGGACATGCGCCGTATACGTCGCGATCTTGCCGCGCAGATGCTTGAGGACGGGGATTCCGCGAGTGTCGAAACCGGTGCAGAGCAGGACCGCGCCGACCTCCTCCCGCAGATCGGCGACCGCCGCCTCATAGCGCTCGGCGACCGCGTCCGGGTCCGAGCCCGGCCGCAGGATGTCATTGCCGCCGGCGCAGAACGTCACCAGTGCGGGGGCGAGGGCTTTCGCCCGTGGCACCTGCTCCTCCACGATCTGGTCCAGGAGCCGGCCCCTGACCGCGAGATTCGCATAGCGGAAATCCCCCTCCGCCTGTTGGTCCGAGAGCAGGACCGCGAGCCGGTCCGCCCAACCGATGTACGCCCCGTCAGGGCCGGGATCCCCGACCCCCTCTGTGAAGCTGTCCCCGACGGCTGCGTACGACCCGATGGCGCCCAGGGCGCCGTTGCTGAAGTACTTCGAATCGTCTGCCACGTCAGGACATACTTCACCTCAAGAAGTGACTTACGCCACCGTAACCAGGGGTTGACGAGGGGTGATTAATGCCACCAGGTCAAATTCTGCTCAAGTTGGAATAATGATCGATCGCACCCTGCTCCCCGGGTGCTCCATGGCGCGTCAGAACGTCACCGCAATGACCTGATTGCCTATTGCATCAATGTCGTATCGTCGGAGGTGCCCCGCCTCGTCGACGAGCAGCGTCGGCGGCCGAACCCGAGGAGCGCGCCCGTGACGCAGCAGACGCCGCAGGTCCCACAGGCCCAGCCCGAGCTCACGGAGGTCCGCAACTTCCGCGATGTGGGCGGACTGCCGACCGTGGACGGGCGTCACGTACGGGAGGGCAGGCTGTTCCGCAGTGGCCACCTCGCCCATGCGACCGAGACCGACGCCGCTTTTCTGGCCGGTCTCGGGCTGCACACCATCTTCGATTTCCGCAATTCCTCGGACATCAAGCTGGAAGGCCCCGATGTCGCGCTGCCCGGCGTGCGCAATGTGAACATTCCGCTCACCGATCCGGCCGACGGCGCGGAATTCTGGGCGATGGTGCGCGACGGTGAACTGGAGCAGCTGCGCTCCACACTCGGCGACGGCAAGGCGGCGGCCCGTATGGCCGAGACCTACCGCCACATCATCACCACCCGCACCGAAGACCACAGCAAGGTGCTGCATGCGCTCGCCGAGGACAGTGTTCCGGCGCTGATGCACTGCGCGGCCGGCAAGGACCGGGCGGGGCTGTCCGTCGCGGTGACCCTGCTCGCGGTCGGGGTGGAGCGGGACGCGATCGAGGCGGACTACCTCAAGTCCAACGACCCCCACCGCCGCTACAAGATCCGCCGCTCCGACAACTCCGCGGTCGGGATGTCGCAGGAGGTCATGGAGCTGCTCTCGCCGCTGTTCGGCGCGCACACCGACTACCTCACGGCCGCCTACGACGCGATCCACCGGACCTGGGGCTCGACGGAGAAGTACCTCACCGATGGCCTGAAGCTGACGCCCGCCGTCCGCGAGCGGCTGCAGGACCGGCTGCTGACGGACTGACGGGGCGGCGCCCGCTCACGGCGTGGCCACCCACCCCGCGACCAGCACCAGACCCGAGGCCCGGTGCACCGCGAGGAAGCCGAACGGCCGGTCGTAGCGGGCCGAGATCCGCTGGGCCCGGTACGGCGGAGGCGGTGGCACGGACCCCGCGGCGGCCGGCATGACGGTGACCGCGGCCGCCCGGAAGCCCAGCGGACCGAAGGTCGCGGTCGCCGACTGCCGGGCGGCCGACACCGCGAGCGGCTGGTCGCTGATGCCGGGGAAGTGTCCGCGCGAGGTGTCGGTGGCGGAGGTGAGCCCGAAGAGGTCCGCCTGCTCCAGCAGATCGTGGTCGGCGCCGACGGTGAACGCGGTGGTGGTGAGGCGGAGGCTCGGAACGCCGTCGTAGCTCGGGACCAGGGTCACCCCCAGTCCCGGGCCGGCGCCGTCGGTCAGCGCCGTCCCGGACACCGTCGGACAGCCGCCGCCCAGCGCCGCGACACCGTGGTGCAGCACCTCACCGCCCGGCAGCTTGGGCCCGCCGAGCAGCAGATGGACATCGAGTCCGTTGTCGCCCGCGACCCGTACGTCCGTCAGCGGACCGGCCGGTGTGCCGTGCACCCGCACCTGCTCCACCTCCGGCCCGGAACGGCTCAGCGCCCGCAACTCCCGCCCCGCCCACGGCCCTTCGGACGGCCGGACCGGGAACTCGTCGAACGGCTCGGTCCAGGTCGTGCGCACCAGCAGCGCACTGGCCAGCAGGAACAGGGTGTCCCGGGCGAGCCGGGCCGGCATCCGCTCGATCAGGCCATCGGTGTGCCGCCGCGCCCAGGCGTCCAGCGCGCCCTGGTCCGCGGCGAGGTCGCCGGTGAGCTCCCCGTGCCCGGTGGGCGGCAGGCTGCCCAGCCACTCCGGGTGCAGGGTCAGCGTGCGGCGGGCCCACAGGCCCACCGCGGCATCGACGC
This sequence comes from Streptomyces sp. bgisy130, assembly GCF_057708345.1. Taxonomy (NCBI): domain Bacteria; kingdom Bacillati; phylum Actinomycetota; class Actinomycetes; order Kitasatosporales; family Streptomycetaceae; genus Streptomyces; species Streptomyces sp. bgisy130. The sequence goes on along the minus strand of NZ_JBYISA010000001.1, from coordinate 469,646 downwards.
CGTCCGCCGCCGTCAGTGCGGCGAGCAGCTCCCGGCCTTCGCGTACGGCGTGCTCCGCATCGGTGCCGAGGGCTTCGGCCAGCTCCTTGCGGGCGGGGCCGGTGGCCGGTCCGGCGAGCAGGGCCAGCAGCGGCCAGACGCCGGCCGCAGTCAGGACGGCGTCCCGCTCCCCCACTGCCGCGCGCGCCCAGCGCGCCGTCATGTCGTTGACGGCCCGTGCCGTCGCCTCGGCCACCATGTGCGGTCCCCCAGCAGCGTGGTCAGCGGTTGGCGACCGCCTGTTTGACCAGCGTCCGCCCGAAGTCCCACATCAGGCCGCCGCCCCCGTGGGCGTCGTCCATGACGGCCGTGAACGCCTCGACGAAACGGTCCACTTCCCGCTCTCCGATGACCAGCGGCGGAATCAGCTTAATGACCTCCAGACGGTCACCGGAGACCTGGGTCAAAATGCGGTGCCGCTGGAGCAGCGGCACCACGACCATCTGCGCGAACAGCCCCTTGCGGGCCGTCTGGAGCATCGTCCAGCGGCTCCGCAGACCGAGGGACTTGGGGCGGCCGAACTCGATGCCGATCATCAGGCCGCGGCCCCGCACCTCGTGCAGCAGCTCATAGCGGGGGATCAGCTTCGCCAGCCGGGAGCGCAGCAGTTCGCCGGTGCGCCGGGCGCCGGCCACCAGCTGCTCGTCCTCCAGCACCGTGAGCACCGCCAGACCGGCGGCCATCGCCTGGGCATTGGCTCCGAAGCTGGCGGAGTGCACCAGCACCCGGTCCATGGACGAGTAGACCTTCTTGAAGATCCAGTCCTTGCCGAGCGTCGCCCCGACCGGCACATATCCGCCGGACAGCGCCTTGGCCACACACACCAGATCCGGCTCGACACCGTCCTCGTGCTGGTAGGCGAAGAAGTCACCGGTGCGGCCCAGGCCGGTCTGCACCTCATCGGCGATCAGCAGGGCCTTGTGCCGGTGCAGCAGTTCCTGGGCGGCGCGCAGGAATCCCGGCGGGGTCGGGTGGACGCCCTTGCCCTGGATGGGCTCGATCACGAATGCCGCCACGTCGCCGCGTTTCAACTCCCGTTCCAGCGCGGCCAGATCACCCAGTTCGATGGCGGTGTCCGGCAGCAGCGGGGCGAAGCCGTCCCGGAAGCCGTCCTCGCCGTTGACGGAGAGCGAGCCGGTGGTCAGGCCGTGGAAGGCATGGGTGCAGTAGAGGACGCGGGGGCGGCCGGTGGCGTAGCGGGCGAACTTCAGCGCGGTCTCGACGGCCTCGGTGCCGCTGTTGCCGAAGAAGACCCGGTCGAGATGGGGCGCGTGGGTCAGCAGCTTCTCGGCGAGCAGGCCGGGCAGCGGCTGGCAGTCGAAGCGGGTGAGATCGGCCAGTTGGGCGTCCAGGACGTCGTGCAGCGCCTGCCGGACGACGGGGTGGTGCCGGCCGAGGCCCATCACCCCGAAGCCCGCGAGCATGTCCAGGTAGTCCTGGCCGTCGGCGTCCCAGAAGTAGGCGCCCTCGGCCCGCTCGTAGACCTTGTCGAAGCCGATGGTGTGCAGCATCCGCGGCAGTTGGTGGTTGAGATGGCGGGTGTGCAGGTCGTAGCGCTCGTCGCCGCGCTCGGCGAGCAGCTTGGTCAGGTCGAATCCGGTCACGACTGCTTCTCCTCACGGGTCCGGCCCGGCCCGGCTCACCCGTCGTGCGGCGGATGAGCCGGGCCGGACCGGTGGGCCGGGGAGCCGTGGCGAGGGGCTCCCCTTGCTCGACGGGTCAGCTGCGGTTTCCCGCGACGGCGTCCCTGGCCGCCCGGAGGGACTCCTTCAGCGAGCCCATGGTGGCGAGGACGGCGGTCGGCTCGTAGCCGCAGTGCGCCATGCAGTTGGCGCAGCGCGGGTCCTTGCCGCGGCCGTACTTGTCCCAGTCGGTCTCGTCGATGAGCTCCCGGTACGTCGGGACGTAGCCGTCGCTCATCAGGTAGCAGGGGCGCTGCCAGCCGAACAGCGAGTAGTTGGGGATCGCCCAGGCCGTGCACGGGAAGTCCGCCTTGCCCTCCAGGAAGTCCAGGAAGAGCGGACTGTGGTTGAGCCGCCAGCGGCGCCGGTTGCCGCCGGCGAAGGCCTTCTTGAACAGCTCCCGGGTCTGGTCGACGCCGAGGAAGTGCTCCTGGTCGGGGGCCTTCTCGTAGGCGTAGGCGGGCGACAGCATCATTTCGTCGACCTGGAGGTCGTCATTGAGGAAATTCAGGACCTCGATGATGGTCTGCGGGGTGTCGGTGTTGAAGAAGGTGGAGTTGGTGGTGACCCGGAAGCCGTGCTGCTTGGCCTCCTTGATCGCTGCCACCGCCTCGTCGAAAACACCTTCCTTGGCGACGGATTCATCGTGGCGTTCCCGCATGCCGTCGATGTGCACCGCGAACGCGAAATACGGCGAGGGGGTGAACTTCTCCAGCTTCTTGCGCAACAGCATCGCGTTGGTGCACAGGAACACGTATTTCCGCTTCGCCACCAACTGCCGTACGATCTCGTCGATCTGCGGGTGCATCAAGGGCTCACCACCGGCGATGGAGACCATCGGAGCGCCCGATTCCAGCACCGCCCCGACCGCCTGCGCCACCGGCATCCGCTGCTTGAGCACCCCCGCCGGATGCTGGATCTTTCCGCAGCCCTCGCATTTGAGATTGCAGGCGAAGAGCGGTTCCAGCTCGACAATGAGCGGGAACTTCTCCCGCCGCCGGATCACCTTCTGTTCAAAGAGATAGGTACCGACCCGGATGGACTGACGGAGCGGCATGGCCATCTGGCTCACCTCCAGGGGAGCAGCAAAGAACGGTGCCATTCGTGGAAAACGGGAAGTACGGAGCGCAGCACTCGGAAGGCCGATATTCCACCGCGCACGGTGCCGATGCGTACGAGTTCATGTTCTGGAGCGTCCACGACCACCCGGACGGCCGCAACCGGACGGCGGCCGGCGGCCCGGGCGGCACGGAGGGTCGCGGCGGATTCCATGTCCACCGCGACCGCGCCGGCGGCATGCAGCTCGGCCCGCTCCGCGCCCCGTACGACATGGTCGGAGCCGCACAGCAGCCCGCTGTGCACGGTCAGACCGCGCTCCCGCAGGGCCCGGAACAGCGGGCCGTTGTCATGGCAGGGCGTCTCCGGCGCGGCGGCGTGGTGCCCGCGGGTGGCCTCGGCGACGACCACGTCCCCGGGGCGCATCCCGGGGGCGAGGCCGGCGCAGAAGCCGCTGGCGACCACGGGGGAACGTTCGGTGACCGACCCCGTACGCAGCGCTTCGGTGAGGGCGCGTTCGGCCGCCTGGGGGCCCATGCCGGTGCGGAGCGTGATCACCCGCGGGCCGGCTTCCCCCGCCGCTCCCCCGCGACCCCCGCGGCGCAGCGCGAACCGCTCGATGCCGAGGGCACAGGCGATCAGCAGCGGCGGTTCCGCGTCCGCCGGGGGCCGGCCCGTCATCAGGACTCCACCGGCGCGCCGGCCGGTCCCCCGCCGAGGTAGCGGCCCAGGGCCGTCAGCGGGAAGACCTGGCGGTACAGGTGATAGTTGATGGAGAAGTCCCAGGGGAAGCCCGTGCCGGTGAAGTACGGCTCGTCCCAGGACCCGTCCGCACGCTGCGTCGCGGTCAGCCAGTCCACCCCGCGCCGTACCGTCTCGCTGTCCCGCTCCCCGGCCGCGAGCAGCGCCATCAGCGCCCAGGCGGTCTGCGAGGCGGTCGAGGCACCGCGCCCCGCCCACCGCTCCCTGTCCTGGTAGGAGCGCTGGTCCTCGCCCCAGCCGCCGTCGTCGTTCTGTACCCGCTCCAGCCAGCGCACGGCCCGGCGGACCGCGGGGTGCGAGGCGGGGAGGCCGGCGGCGGCCAGCGCGGGAAGCACCGATCCGGTGCCGTAGAGGTAGTTGGTGCCCCAGCGGCCGAACCACGAGCCGTCGGGCTCCTGCTCGGCCAGCAGCCAGGCGATGCCGCGGCGGGTGCGCGGGTCGTGGGTACGGCCGACGTCGGCGAGCATCTCGACGACATGGGCGGTGACATCGGCCGACGGCGGGTCGATGACCTCCCCGAAGTCACAGAACGGCAGCCGGTTGGGGAACGGGCTGGTGTTGTCGACGTCGAAGGCGGCCCAGGCCCCGTTCCTGGACTGCATACCGAGGTTCCAGCGCACCGCGCGCCGGACCGCGGCCTCGACCCGCGGCGGATCGGGGTGCCGGACCCGGCGCAGCGCGAGCACCACCTCCGCGGTGTCGTCGACGTCCGGGTAGTTGTCGTTCTCGAACTCGAAACCCCAGCCCCCGGACGGGAGTTGGGGCCGTTTGACGCTCCAGTCACCGGGCCGGTCGATCTGCTCGGCGAGCATCCACTCGGCGGCCTTGACCAGCTGCGGGTGGTCGGCGGGCACTCCGGCGTCGGCCAGCGCGATGGTGGCCAGACAGGTGTCCCAGACCGGGGACTGGCAGGCCTCGATCATGCGGGTGGGACCCCCACCCGTGCCGTCGGGCCCTGGGGGACCGTCCTCGCGCCATACGGCGAACCGGTCGAGGGAGTCCAGACCGGCGCGCAGCACGGGGTGGTCGAGGTCGTAGCCGCAGAGGTGCAGGGCGATGACGGAGTAGACGGCGGGGGGCTGGATGCCGCCCCAGCAGCCGTCGTTCTCCTGCCGCTCGATGATCCAGCGGGCGGCGGAGCGCATCGCGGCCCGGCGCAGACCGGGCAGGGCGACCTTGTGGTAGACGTGCAGCGCCTTGTCGAGGCGCTGGAACACCCCGTCCCAGCTGGTGGCGGGGGCGAGCGGCCGCGGCGGGTTGGGACGGCGAGGATCGGTGTGCAGCTCGTCGAGGGCGAACGGCGCCGGGCGGACCGGGCGCTTGGCCGAGACGATGGTCAGCGGCACGATGGTCTGGCGCGCCCAGCACCCGAAGTCATAGATGTTGAGCGGGAACCACTTGGGGAAGTAGAGGAGTTCCGGGGGGAGTTCGGGCAGGTCGTCCCACTTCCACCAGCCGAAGAGCGCCAGCCAGATGCGGGTGAAGACCCGGGCCGCGGCGATCCCGCCCTCCGCGCGGATCCAGGCGGCGGCCCGTGCCATGTGCGGTGCGTCCGGGGCGTCCCCGGCGAGCCGCAGGGCGACATAGGCCTCGATGGTGGTGGAGAGTTCACCGGGCCCGCCGTAGAAGGTGGCCCAGGTGCCGTCCGCGCCCTGCTCCCCACGGATGTGGCGGGCGGCGGCTTCGGTGAGCTTCGGGTCCTGAATTCCGAGGAACTGACGGAGCAGCAGATCTTCCGCGTCCATCGTGACGTTGGTCTCGAGGACGCCCTTCCACCATCCGGCGGGGTCCTGGACGGACAGCAGATAGTCGGTGGCGCGTGCGGTCGCGCGCCGGGCGGCGTCCACCGTGTCCTGCCGTACGGCGGTGCGCGCGGGCGCTTGTGTGGCGGTCTTCTCAGCGGTGGTATCGCTGGCCGAGGGGGCCCGGGGCGGCAGTGCCCCGGTGCTTCCGTCGGTCGTCGCTGTCATGGCTTCCCCTTCGGCAGTGAACTGTGAAAAGCGTGCTCAGGGATTCCGTCGGCCGGCGCCCGTCCCCCACTGCCCTAAAGGCGTGGGAGGTGCCCCCAGCACCGGCCGGCGACTGCGAACTATTCGGTGTCGATACTGCTCATCTCTGTCGTACGACGACGAAGTCCGCGAGCGCGACGAGCTGGGCGCGGACCTGCTCCGGCATGGCGATCTCGTCCAGTGCGGCGATGGCGGTGGCGTGCTGGCGGCGGGCCTCCTGGGAGGTCCACTCGCGGCCGCCGGCCTCCTCGATGAGGGCCGCGCGGGAGGCGAACTCTTCCTCGGTGAAGTCGGCAATCTCGGTCTCGCTCTTCTTCGCGTCGGCCGCCAGGATCTGGGCGAGACGCTCGGAGGCCGGGCCACCGGCCGCCAGCGCGGCGACGACCGGCAGCGACTTCTTGCGCTGACGCAGATCGCTCCAGGTCTTCTTGCCGGTGGCGTCCGGGTCGCCCCAGATACCGAGCAGGTCGTCGACGGCCTGGAAGGCGAGGCCGAGGTGGTAGCCGTACTTCTCCAGGGTGTCGGCGGTGCGGTCGTCGGCGCCGCCCAGGACCGCGCCGATGGAGACGGCACAGGCCAGCAGCGCGCCGGTCTTGTTGCCCTCCATCTCCAGGCACTCCTCGACGGTGACCCGCTCGCGGTGCTCGTAGGAGATGTCCTGGGCCTGACCGTCGATCAGCTTACGGGTGGCCAGGGTGAGCCGGCGGGTGGCGCGGCCGGCGTCGACCGTGCCGAGCTCCAGCAGTATTTCGTTGGCGAGCGCGAACAGCGCGTCACCGACGAGGATGGCCTGCGCGGGGCCGTGCACCTTCCAGACCGTGTCGCGGTGCCGGCGCTGCTCGTCGCCGTCCATGAGGTCGTCGTGCAGCAGCGAGAAGTTGTGCACCAGCTCGACGGCGACCGCCCCGGGGACACCGACCTCGGGGGCCGCCCCGGCGGCCTCGGCCGACAGCAGCGCGAGCGCGGGCCGCACCGCCTTGCCGCTGTCACCCGCGGTGGGGTGGCCCTCCGCGTCGATCCAGCCGAAGTGGTAGGCGGCGACGGTGTCCATGGGAGGAGCGAGCCGGTCCACGGCCGCACGCAGCACGGGGGTGGCGAGTGTCCGACCGCGCTCCAGCAGCGCGGTGACGCTCTCGGTGTCGATAGCTGGGGAAGCCGGGTTCACGGTTTCTCCTCTGTTTCCTACGCTCGTGCTCGTGCGAGCGCTCGTACTCGTAGTCATGCCGCCTCCTGAGGCAACTGGCCCTGGGGGAAGCCGAGTTCGTTGAGTGCCTCGCGAGCGGCGGCAGTGCCGCTGCGAACAGCGCTTTCCATGGTCGCGGGCCACCCGGTGGCGGTCCACGCACCGGCCAGGAACAGGCCGGGAGCTTGAGTGCGGGCGGCGGGGCGGAGCCTGCCGACGCCCGGGGCGGGCGCGAAGGTCGCGGTGCGCTCGCGGGTGACGAAGAAGTCGCGGATCCTGGCGCCCCGGGCGGCGGGCAGCAGCCGCTCCAGCTCGGGCAGATAGCGGGCGCGGAGCTTGGCGACCGGCTGGTCGATCTCCTCCTGCGCGGCGGACTGCGAGACCGCCAGATACTGGCAGCGCTCGTTCCCGGCGATCCGCGTCAGCCCCGAGGCGTCGGTGCGGTCGAAGACCCACTGGACCGGCGAGCCGACCGCCGCGAAGAAGGGGCGGCGCAGCACCTTGCGGTCGTAGACGACATGGAGGTTGAGGATCGGGGCGGTGCCGATGTCCAGCAGCCGGTCCTTGCCGTCCAGCGCCCCGTCGGGCAGCAGGCCGTGCGCCTCGCGCTGGGGTACGGCGAGGACGACGGTGTCCGCGGTGAGCTGCTCGGTGCCGTGCGGGCCGTTCTCCACCGACACCTGCCAGCCGCCGTCCCGCCGCGCGAGCGCCCCGGCGCGGGTGCGCAGGGCGATGCGGACCCCGGCCTTCTCCAAGGCCGTACGGGCGAGGGTGTCGTGGACGTCGCCGAGCGGGACGCGGGACCAGCCGATGTCGGCGGCGCCGGGGGCGGACAGCAGCCCGGTCTTGAAGACCTTGGCGGCCAGGCCCAGCGAGGCGTCTCCGGCCCGGGCGTTGAGGGTCGCGATGCCGACCAGGTCCCACAGCGCCTCGATCGCCCGGGCCGACTGGCCGTACCGGCGCAGCCAGCTGCCGAAGTCCAGACCGTCCAGCGCGGGGTCGGCCGGGTCGAGGCCCTTGAGCGCGAGGGTGGCCCGCACGACCCCGGCCCGCTCGGCGGGGGACAGATGCGGGTAGCCGGCGAGGCTCTGGGCGAGGTGCAGCGGGACGGGCAGCGCGGTGCGGCGCAGCCGGCCGAGCCGCATCCGGTCGGCGTCCAGGACCGGGACGTCCATCCGCTCCTGGAGGGGCACCAGATGCGCGGCGCCGGTCCGCTCCAGCAGCCGGCCGTAGGCGGTGCAGCAGCGCAGATAGACATGCTGGCCGTTGTCGACGGACAGTGCGCCGGCGGCGGAGTCGCGGCGGAAGGAGAAGACCAGTCCGCCGAGGCGGGGCCGGCCCTCGACCAGGGTGACCCGCAGCCCGGCGTCGGCCAGCGCGAGCGCCGCCGTCGTGCCGGCCAGACCGCCCCCGATGACCACCGCAGCCGCCCCTTCGGGACGGCCGGGCGGCAGCTCACGGTGCCGGTCGGTTCGGGTCGCTCCCGATGTCATGTGATCTCCCCCTGTACTGCTGTCTCGGACGCAGCCGGACCGGGGAGGGTTGCCCGCCGCGCTGACGCGGGGTCACCGCTGTCGTTCGCCGACCGGCACCTCATCCGCGCCTCCGGACGGCCTGCCGCCGGCCGATCGCCCGCGCGTCGAGCCCGGACAGCCCGCGCACCGCGACGAACGCCTTCTCCCGGCCGGGCAGCGAGACCCGGCCGCGCAGCACCGCCTCGGGGTCGGCGGCGATCCGCGTCAGCAGACGGTGGTAGATACCGGCCATCGCGGCCACACAGGCGCCGCTGCGCCGGTCGAGCATCGGCAGCAGCTGGAAGCCCTCGGCGAACAGCGCACGGGCCCGCTTCACCTCGTAGTGCACCAGACCGGTGAAGTCGGAGCCGGGCGGCGGCACGGAACGCTCGAAGCCGGCCGCGCAGCCGAACTTGGCGAGGTCCTCGGCGGGCAGGTAGGTGCGCCCGTTGCCGGCGTCCTCGCGAACGTCCCTGAGAATGTTGGTCAGTTGGAGGGCCAGGCCGAGGGTGTCGGCGTACTCGGCGGCACGCTCGGCGTCCGGCGCGCCCGGGACCGTGCCGAACACGCCCAGCGAGAGCCGGCCGATGGCGCCGGCGACGCAGCGGCAGTAGAGCTTCAGCTCGTCCCAGGTCTCATAGGTCGCGCCGCGCACATCCATCAGCACGCCGTCGATCAGCTCGTCGAGCCCCTCCAGCGGCAGCGGGAAGCGGCGGGCGGCGTCGGACAGCGCGACGGCCACCGGATCGGTGTCGTCCTCGTCGATCCGGCCGTCCTTGATACGGGCCAGCAGCGCCCGGGTGTCCTCCAGGCGCAGCTGCTTGGCGGCGGGCTCCAGGGTGCCGTCGCCGATGTCGTCGATCCGGCGGGAGAAGGCGTAGAGCGCCGACATGGCCTGCCGCTTGTCGGTCGGCAGCAGCCGGATGCCATAGGCGAAGTTGCGTGCCTGCTGCCCGGTGATGGCCTCGCAGTAGCGGTACGCAGCGAGCACCGGCGCGGACGCGTGTGCAGATGCCTCCACGGTCCGACTCACCCCTCTTCTTTTCGCAATGTCGCCCGTACCTCGCGCAGCAGGCTGAGCTTGGTCGGCTTGGGCGGTCCAGGGAGTACGTCGTGATCGGCGGCCGCGACCGCCTGGAGTGCAGCGCGTCCGCCGGCCACGAATCCGGCCAGCAGCAGCTTGAGTCTGCCGTGGACGCTACCCACCAGCGGGGTGCCTTCACGCAGCAGGTCACGGGCGCGTTCCGCCTCGTAGGCGATCAGCGCGCGCACCGATGCGCCCCCGCTCGGCGCGGCCAGATCCGCCTCGCTGACACCAAAGCGTTTCATGTCCTCGGCGGGCAGGTAGATACGGTCGCGCCCGAGGTCCTCGGCCACGTCCTGGACGTGTTCGACGATCTGGAGGGCGGTGCAGACCGCGTCCGAGCGGCGGATGCGTTCGGGGCTCGCGGTGCCGGTGATGCCGAGGACGAGGCGGCCGACGGGGTTGGCGGACAGCTCGCAGTAGGCGGCGAGGTCGTCATAGGTGCCGTAGCGGCTCACCCGCTGGTCCTGCCGGTTGGCCTCGATCAGCCGGAGGAACGGCTCGGGGGTCAGCGCGCAGCGGCGGACGGTCGGGCCGAGCCGGCGCAGCAGCGGATGCCGGGGGCCGGGGGCCCGGTCGCTGAAGACGCGGTGGAGATCGGCTTCGAGGGCGTCCAGCAGCGCGGGCCTGTCGTCGTGCTGTGCGCGCTCCAGCCCGAGGAGTACGGCGTCGCCGCCGCCGGGTGCGAGGTCGCCGTCGCCGATGTCGTCGACGAGCCGGGCGAAGCCGTAGACGGCCATCAGATCGGTCCGCCACGCGCGGGGCAGGAAGAACGGTGCGACCGGGAAATTCTCGTGTGCGGCCTGATCGAGCACGGTGCGCGTCTGCTCCCGCTCGTCACCCGCCGCCCCCCTTCGGAGGAAGGCGCGACGCGCCTGCTCGTTGTCTCGGCTCACCGGGGGCTGCCCGGCGCATTTCGGTGCCGGAGCGAACCAGTAGCCATTGCCGTCACGTCTCCCGTTCTACACCGCCAAGCTAAAACATCCTATTTCGGACACGCCGCAGCAGGCGACGCGCCTCGATCGAGCCCACATCGCCCGCTCGGGTGAGGATTGCCCGACATATACCACTTGTGCTGGTCGGTACCCGTACAGCTTACGTCGTACGTCTCACCCACGTCCGAGCGGGTCCCGAAGCGTGAGACGACGATCAATCCGGCGCCCCATACGTCCGAACTGCTCCCGGGACCGCCGGAGTTGAGCCGTCTGCACGCTGGAAGGCCCCCACGAGGCGGACTCGCGGAGGCCTTCGAGTGCGGAACGGGCTACTTGCCCGTCTCCTTTTCGTACGCCTTGATGACCTCGTCCGTCGGGCCGTCCATCAGCAGCTCACCGCGCTCCAGCCACAGCACGCGGTCGCAGGTGTCGCGGATCGACTTGTTGTTGTGGCTGACCAGGAAGACCGTGCCGGCCTCCTTGCGCAGCTCGCGGATGCGGGCCTCGGAGCGCTTCTGGAAGCTGCGGTCACCGGTGGCCAGCGCCTCGTCGATCATCAGCACATCGTGGTCCTTGGCCGCGGCGATGGAGAACCGCAGCCGGGCCGCCATACCGGACGAGTAGGTGCGCATCGGCAGCGAGATGAAGTCGCCCTTCTCGTTGATCCCGGAGAAGTCGACGATGCCCTCGTAGCGCTCACGGACCTGCTCACGCGTCATGCCCATCGCCAGCCCGCCGAGAAGGACGTTCTTCTCGCCGGTCAGGTCGTTCATCAGGGCCGCGTTGACGCCCAGCAGCGAGGGCTGGCCGTGCGTGTAGACCTTGCCGCGCTCCGCGGGCAGCAGCCCGGCCACCGCCTTGAGCAGCGTCGACTTGCCCGAGCCGTTGGAGCCGATCAGCCCGATCGACTCACCCCGGTAGGCGGTGAAGGAGACACCCTTGACCGCGTGCACCTCACGCACGCCCGAGGACGGCTTGCGGCGCACGATGCGGTTGAGGGCCGCGGTGGCACTGCCCTTGCCCGCGCCGGTGCCGTAGACGCGGTAGACGATGTGCAGATCGTCCGCGATCACCGTCGGAATCCGCTCCGCGGCCGCCTCGGTCGGCTGGACGCCGTTCTTCTGCTCAGCCACGTCCGTACCGCTCCTCAGCCTTCCAGAAATACACAAAGCCCACGACGCCCATCACCAGCGCCCAGCCCCCGGCGAATGCCCACACATGCGGCGGCAGCTGACTCGCGGTGAAGCTGTCGATCAGCGCGAACCGCATCAGGTCGATGTAGATCGCGGCTGGGTTGGCGTTGAGCAGCACCTCCACGAACGCGGGGACGTGCTTGCCCTTGAGGATCAGGTCGATGCTGAACATCACGCCGGAGGCATACATCCACGTCCGCATGATGAACGGCATCAGCTGCGCCAGGTCCGGGGTCTTGGAGCCCAGCCGCGCCATCACCATCGCCAGCCCGGTGTTGAACACGAACTGGAGCATCAGCGCCGGCACGACCAGCAGCCACGACCAGGTCGGCAACTGCCCGAAGCCGAGCAGAATGAGGACCAGCACACCCATGGAGAAGAACAGCTGCTGGAGCTGCATCAGGCAGAACGAGATCGGCAGACAGGCCCGCGGGAAGTGCAGCGCCCGCACCAGACCGAGGTTGCCGGAGATCGCCCGCGTACCGGCCATCACCGAGCTCTGCGTGAAGGTGAAGATGAAGACACCGGTCACCAGGAACGGGACGAAGTCGGGGACGCCCTTCCTCGTGCCGATCAGCAGGCCGAAGATCAAGTAGTACACGAGCGCGTTCAGCAGCGGCGTCGCCACCTGCCAGACCTGTCCCAGCTTGGCCTGGCTGTACTGCGCCGTCAGCTTGGCACTGGCGAAGGCGGAGATGAAATGCCGCCGGTCCCAGAGCTGCCGGACGTACTCCGGAAGACCGGGACGGGCCCCGCTCTGCGAGAGCCCGTACTTCTGGGCCCGCTGGGCAGCCGTGAGGCCCTCGTCGGAAGATGGCGGGGCACTCATGGCGACCGCACTGTCGTGCGTGGTCTCGCTCACAGTTGACACTTTCGTCCTCAAGGTGCGCTGCCGGGGCCACGCCCCGGCTCGCGCCTGATGCTCTCAGATACGAGCTTGTCAGATGACGGGAGGGCGGCCCAGTCGGGTCAATCGCCAAACGGTAGCCCACTTCATGGGGCGCCTGGGACCGCACGGCGTGACGCAGCCCTCCTTGAAGCCGCCCAGCCACGCCCGCAGCGCCGGTCGCGACGGCCGCCGGGCGAGGGTGAGCAGGAACCAGACACCGAGATAGACCGGGACCAGCAGCGCGGGGAGATTGCGGCGGGCCAGCCACACACGGTTACGGGCCACCATCCGGTGGTAGACCGCGTGCCGGGCCGGTGCCGTCGTCGGGTGGAAGAGGACCATGTCCGACCGGTAGTCGATCTGCCAGCCCGCGTCCAGCGCCCGCCAGGCCAGATCGGTCTCCTCGTGCGCGTAGAAGAAGTCGTCGGGCAACCCCCCGACCTCCTCAAAGACGTGCGTCCGGACCGCGTTCGCGCCACCGAGGAAGGTGGTCACCCGCGACGACCGCATCGGGTCCGAGGCGCGCAGTCGCGGCACGTGCCGGCGCTGGGTCTCACCGGTGTCCGGGTCGGCGATCCGGAAGCTGATGATGCCGAGCTCCGGGTCGGCGGCGAATGCCTCGCGGCACAGTTCGGCGGTGTCCTCCCTGGCCAGGAGCCCGTCGTCGTCGAGGAAGAGCAGCAGATCCACGTCGCTGCCGCCGGGGCCGAAGGCCTCGATGCCGACATTGCGGCCGGCCGGGATACCGACGTTCTCCGGCAGCTCGACGGTCCGTACGCCCTCGGGGAGCTCGGGCAACGGCGAACCGTTGCCCACGACGACGGTCTCGATCGGGTCGCCGTGCTGCTTGGCGACCGAGTCCAGCAGCGCGCGCAGCTCCTCGGGGCGGTTGCCCATCGTCAGGACAACCGCACCGATCCGCATTCGGGACGCCCCCGTCACTTGAGCCTGCTGGAGGCGAGGATGGACACGAGGTGAAGCAGCGTCTGGAGCAGCGCGATGCCGGCGAGCACGGCGACGCCGAGGCGGGAGAAGAACAGGTCGCCCCGGATCTGATCCAGGACCGCCAGGACCAGGATCAGCAGCGACGCCTCGATACCGAGGATGAGCCGGTGGAACTTCAGCGCCCCGGCCGCCTTACGGGCCAGCGCCATGCCGGAGGACCGCGGCTCGGACGCCGACTCCTTGACCGGCGGCAGCCCGCCCTGGTGCCGGGCGACGCCGACCAGGTCGGTCTCGGCCTTGATCAGGATCGCGCCGAGGGCGGCGAGCGTGCCGAGGAAGGCCCACAGCCAGTCGATCCGGCCGGAGCCCCACAGGTCGGCGGCGCGCAGGCCGAAGCCGACCAGGACCGCGGCATCGCACAGGTAGGCGCCGACCCGGTCCAGGTACACCCCGCCCAGCGAGAACTGCTTCTTCCAGCGGGCGACCTCGCCGTCGACACAGTCGAGCAGCAGGTACAGCTGGACCATCAGCACACCGAGCACGGCGCCCGCGATCCCCGGCACCAGCAGTGCCGGGGCGGCGAGGACGCCGAAAACGGTCATCAGGTAGGTCAGCTGGTTGGGCGTGACCTTCGTGTTCACCAGGTGACGGTCGATGCGCAAGGAGATCTCGCGCATATAGAGGCGACCGCCCCAGTGCTCACCGCTGCGCCGGTCCTTGACACCCTCGGGGTGCACGACCGGGCGGAGTTCAGCTACTGACGGCTTCTGCATAGTCGGCGTATGCGTCCCTGATCTGGTCGGCGGACAGGTCGAGGTGCTCAAGGATGGTGTAGCGCCCGGGGCGGGTCTTGGGCGCGTACGCGACGGCCTGGACGAACTCCTCGTCGGTGAAGCCGATCTCGCCGGGTGTGACCGGCAGACCGTGCCGGCGCAGCACCTCGACCATCAGGTCCCGGGTCTCCTTGTCCCCGCGCAGATGCGTGGCGAAGGCGGCGCCGAGGCCGCACTGCTCGCCATGGCTCGCCGCGCGCTTGGGGTAGAGGATGTCCAGGGCGTGGTTGATCTCGTGGCAGGCGCCGGACGCCGGGCGGCTGTCGCCGGCCACCGACATCGAGATACCGGTGAGGACCAGGCCCTCGGCCAGCACCTGGAGGAAGTTGTCGTCGCCGACGCCACCGGGGTGGCGCAGCACGGCCTCGCCGGCCTGGCGCGCCATGGCGGCCGCCAGTCCGTCGATGTTCTCACCGGTCTCGCGGTGCGAGAGCTCCCAGTCCGCGACCGCGGAGATGTTGGAGATCGCGTCGCCGATGCCGGAGCGGACGAACCGGACCGGGGCCTCGCGGATGATGTCGAGGTCGATCACGACGGCGATCGGGTTCGGCACACCGTAGGAGCCGCGGCCCGCGTCGTTGTCCAGCGTGGCGACCGGGGAGCACAGACCGTCGTGCGACAGGTTCGTCGCGACGGCGACCAGCGGCAGACCGATGCGCGCCGCGGCGAACTTGGCACAGTCGATGATCTTGCCGCCGCCCAGGCCCACGACCGCGTCGTAGTGCCCCTTCTTCATGGCGTCGGCAAGCTTGATCGCGTCGTCCAGGGTGCCGCCGCCGACCTCGTACCACTCGGCGCCCGGCAGCGCGGGGGACAGCCGCTCGCGCAGCCGTGCCCCCGAGCCGCCGCTGATCGCGATGGCGAGCTTGCCGGACGCGGAGATGCGCTGATCGGCCAGCAGGCCCGCCAGGTCGTCCAGGGCGCCGGCGTTGATGTCAACGACGACCGGGGACGGGATGAGGCGGGTCAGTACTGGCATGCGATGTCACGGCCCTTCGCCAGGTCGTCGTGGTTGTCGATCTCGACCCACTTGACGTCGCCGATCGGGGCCACGTCCACCTTGAAGCCGCGGTTGACGAGCTCCTGGTAGCCGTCCTCGTAGTAGAGGTCGGGGTCCCGCTCGAAGGTGGTCTTCAGGGCGTCGGCCAGCTCCTCGGCGGCCTCGCCCTCGATGAGGGTGACACCGATGTACTCGCCGGTCGCCTCAGCCGGGTCCATCAGCTTGGTGATCTTCTGGACGCCCTTGGCGGGGTCCACGATGACCTTCATCTCCTCGTCGGCCAGCTGCTTGACCGTGTCGAGGGCGAGGATGATCTTCTGGCCGTTGCCGCGGGCGGCGAGCAGGGTCTTCTCGACGGAGACCGGGTGCACGGTGTCGCCGTTGGCGAGGATCACCGTGTGCTTGATGGAGTCACGGCCGCACCACAGGGAGTAGGCGTTGTTCCACTCCTCGGCCTTGTCGTTGTCGATGAGGGTGAGCTTGAGGCCGTACTTCTGCTCCAGGGCCTCCTTGCGCTCGTAGACGGCTTCCTTGCGGTAGCCGACGATGATCGCGACCTCGGTCAGGCCGATCTCGGCGAAGTTGCCGAGGGTCAGGTCGAGGATGGTCGTGTCCCCGTCGACCGGCACCAGAGCCTTGGGCAGGGTGTCGGTGTAGGGGCGCAGACGCCGTCCGGCGCCGGCAGCCAGCACGAGGCCGATCATGCGGGTTCTCCTTCATCGTGTACGGCGGGTGCTTGGGAGGACACCCAGAAGCGGATGCTCTCGATGAGCACCAGCAGCGCCAGGGCCACAGCAAGGGCCGTCAGCGCGATTGTGAAACCTGAGGGGGACAGCGCGGCGGCGAGGACGGTGATCACGAGGATCCGTCCCTCATGTCCGCCGGTCGCCCGGACCAGCCACCGCGGCGGGGCTCCGGTGCCACCACGGATGCGGTAGACCGTGTCGTAGTGATGGTAGGCGACCGCCGCGACCAGCCCGAACGCCGCGGGCAGCGCTCCGGGGACGTCCGCGCGGGCGGCCAGCACCAAGATCGCGACGTACTCACCGGCCCGGAAGAAGGGCGGCACGAGCCAGTCGAGAGCGCCCTTGAGCGGCCGGGACACCGCCGCACCGGCCAGCAGCGCGGAGCAGGCGGCGACGCCGACGGTGAGCCAGGAAGCGGGGTCGTCCTGGAAGATCACCCAGACCAGCAGCACGGCGGCTGAGAGAAATGCCATGACGGGGGCCAGGAAGGAACCGGTCCGGCCGCGGCCCCGGGAACTGCGGGCGATCAGCTCGGCGACCGGCCCGGAGTCGGCGAGGTCGGCGAGCGCCTGGGCGGCGCGGTCGGTGCGCCGGGCCCGGCGGGTCAGCGAGCGCAGCACCCGGCCGGCCGTGGTGTAGCAGGCGGCCAGCGCACAGCCGATGAGCAGGGCGTAGAAGACGATGCGCGGGGTGGTCAGCGCGGTGAGCACGGCGATCATGGCCCAGCGTTCGCCGATCGGCAGCACGATCATCCGGCGCACCCAGACCGTCCAGCCGACGCTGTCGAGCTTGCCGGAGAGGGCGGCGGTGGGGCTGGTGTTGGCCGTGGCGTCGTGGTTCGCCTCGTTGAAGGAGAAGTCGACGACATGGCGGCAGGTCATCAGGACCATCGCGCCGAGCGCCAGCGCCCATACATCGTCATGGCCCCCGCCCCGGGCCGCCCCGAGGGCGAGACCCGCGTAGTACGCGTACTCCTTGGCCCGGTCGAAGGTGGCGTCCAGCCAGGCGCCCATCGTCGAGTACTGGAGGGAGTAGCGGGCGAGCTGCCCGTCGGTGCAGTCCAGGACGAAGGAGAACAGCAGCAGGAAGCCGGCGGCGACGAAGCCGCCGCGGGTTCCGGTGGCCGCGCAGCCGGCCGCGATCAGCGCGGTGAGCAGCGAGGCGGTGGTGACCTGGTTGGGGGTGAGCCCGCGCCGCGCGCACCAGCGGGCGAGGTAGCGGGAGTACGGGCTGATGGCGTACGTGGTGAAGAACCCGTCGCGGGACTTCACGGCGGTACGCAGCCGGACGGCCTCGTCGTCGACGGCGGCGACGGCCTCCCGGGCGCCCTCGCGCTGCGCCGGGGTGAGTGCGACGGTGGCGACCAGGCTGCCCAGCTCGACGCGGTGCAGACCGGTCTCGTCGCGGTCGAGGGACTCGGTGAGGGTGTCGGTGAGGACGTCCGTGAGGTGGGCGGTGCCGGCGCCGACCGGGATCCTGCCGACCGCGCGGGTCAGCGCGGCACGGGCCGCGGGCTGCGCGGTGAGCGCGCCGGGCACGGCCGCGGCCGGGAAGCGGGGGTCGGTCAGCGCGAGCCGCAGGGCGTGCAGATGGCCGACGAAGCGGGGGTCGACGACGGCGACCCGCTCGCCCGCAGGCACCGCGTTGATCAGCTCGGCGGCGGCCGTGGGATCGTTCGCCGTATGGACGTCAAAGCCCAGCGTGCGCAGGTCGGCTTCGAGCGGCGACCCGGCGACCGGCGGACCGGTGAGGATGGCGGTCGACAGACGAACTCACTCCTTGGATGCTGACAAGGCAGCGCCGGTCGGTCCGCATTCGATACGAACTACCCGGGCAGCGGGCGTGGCACACCTCGCCCCTGGGAGGACCGGTGGCACGTCGGCAGAGGCTATCGGATCGCCGGATGCGGCCGTTCACCACGCATTCACCGCACGATCGAGTGACCGACGGCTGCGCCTGCCGCGATCATCATGGTGGATCGGGCGGCGCATGAACAACTGGCCGGGAGCCCGGGACCCGATCCGGTGCCGGTTATGAGAGGGCTGGTCACGGGGCGGGCGGGTTGTGCCGGGGCCGGTGTGGTGAGTGCCATCCCAGGTCCGGGGCGCGCGCCGTCCGCCGGTGCCGCCACGGCCGCCGCCCGGTGTCCACCGCGCCGGGAGCCGCGCGGCCCACGGCGGGTGTGGACCATCTCACGGCAGGCGCGCCGGGTGACCGGTGCGCGGGCTTGTTGCGCCGCGCACCCGCTGTGCCGGTGATGCGGACCCGGCTAGGGCAGACTTGGCGTCGAAGACCGACGACAAGGATGGGCATGCCGATCACACCTGCCAACGGACAGACCGCCGCGGACCCGGCGGTGAGCACACCGGGCGGCACCGCCGAACCGATCATGCTGGAGCTGGTCGACGAGGACGGTACGACGATCGGCACCGCGGAGAAGCTCGCCGCCCACCAGCCCCCCGGGCAGCTGCACCGGGCCTTCTCGGTCTTCCTCTTCGACGAGAAGGGCCGGCTGCTGCTTCAGCGCCGGGCGCTGGGGAAGTACCACTCCCCCGGTGTGTGGTCCAACACCTGCTGCGGGCATCCCTACCCGGGCGAGGCGCCGTTCGCGGCCGCCGCCCGCCGGACCGCGGAGGAGCTGGGCCTGGCGCCCTCCCTGCTGGCCGAGGCGGGCACGGTCCGTTACAACCATCCCGACCCGGACTCCGGCCTCGTGGAGCAGGAGTACAACCACCTGTTCGTCGGGCTGGTGCGGGCCGAGCCGGCGCCCGACCCCGAGGAGATCGGCGAGATCGCGTTCGTGACGCCGGAGGAGCTGGCCGAGCGGCATGCGGAGGCGCCGTTCTCCGCGTGGTTCATGACCGTGCTGGACGCGGCGCGGCCGGCGGTGCGCGAGCTCACAGGAGGAGCGGCGGGCTGGTAGCCGGCGGCGGGCTGGTAGCGGGTGGGGTGAGCGGAAGCTCGGCCCAGATGGCCTTGCCGCCGTTCCTGGTGTGCTCCACACCGCATTTGCCGCCCACCTCCGCGGTGAGCGTCTTGACCAGCCACAGTCCGCGGCCGCCGAGATCACCCTGATCCGCCTCCAGTGCCTTGGGGCGGTAGGGGTGATCGTCCTCGACCGCGACCCGTAGCCAGTTCGCCCCGAGGGTGACCTGTACGGCGATCTGGGGCGAGAGCAGGGCAGCGTGCCGGACGGCGTTGGTGACGAGTTCGGAGACGATGAGCAGCAGGCCGTCCATGATCGCGGCGGCGACGGGTACACAC
This sequence comes from Streptomyces sp. bgisy130, assembly GCF_057708345.1. NCBI lineage: Bacteria > Bacillati > Actinomycetota > Actinomycetes > Kitasatosporales > Streptomycetaceae > Streptomyces > Streptomyces sp. bgisy130. The sequence goes on along the minus strand of NZ_JBYISA010000001.1, from coordinate 450,512 downwards.
TGTTCGGCGAGCAGATCCCGGACCGCGTGCCGGGCCTGCGGCACCGAGGTCTCCAGTGCCGGGGCGGTGAACCGCCAGACACCTTCGTACGCGAGCGGGGAGGTCAGCTCTTCGGGGGGTTCTGCGGGGGGTCCGGAAGGCATCCTCACAGGAAGAGTGTTGGGAATGCATTGGTCCGGACCGGCCTGCTGACCACAAGTCAGCATCTATCGACGGCTTATGGCCGATTCCGAGTGGTTGGCCCGGCCCGGGGACCGGACCTGTTCCCTTTGCGCGGCGTTCCCGGACCGCCGCGCCCTGGATCACCGCCCTGGATCACGAAGAACAGCAGGCCCGGTGCCTGAGCACCGGACCTGCTGTTCTGTCATCAGTAGCGGGGACAGGATTTGAACCTGCGACCTCTGGGTTATGAGCCCAGCGAGCTACCGAGCTGCTCCACCCCGCGTCGGTGAACACCACAGTACGGGTCGGCGGCCTCAGGACCAAATCGATAATCACCACGGGTGCCGCGGGCCGCCGCTCCCGGGGTCCTCACACCGCCCGGTCGGTGATCCGTCCGCCGTCGACCTGGATACGGCGGGTGGTGTGCACCGCTTCGAGCATCCGGCGGTCGTGCGTGACCAGCAGCAGGGTGCCCGGGTAGGAGGCGAGCGCGGACTCCAGCTGTTCGATGGCCGGCAGGTCGAGATGGTTGGTCGGCTCGTCCAGTACGAGGAGGTTGACCCCGCGGCCCTGGAGGAGGGCCAGCGCGGCCCGGGTCCGCTCCCCCGGCGAGAGGGTGCGCGCCGGGCGCAGCACATGTGCCGCTTTCAGCCCGAACTTCGCGAGCAGGGTGCGCACATCGGCGGGCGACAGATCCGGTACGGAGGCCCGGAAGGCGTCCATCAGCGGATCGTCGCCGAAGAACAGCCCGCGCGCCTGGTCGACCTCGCCGACCACCACGCCGGGGCCGAGCGACGCCTGCCCGGCGTCCAGGGGGAGCCGGCCGAGGAGGGCGGCGAGCAGCGTGGACTTGCCGGAGCCGTTGGGGCCCGTGATGGCGACCCGGTCCGCCCAGTCGATCTGGAGGTCCACCGGGCCGAGGCGGAAGTCGCCGCGCCGGACCCCGGCACCGCGCAGGGTGGCCACGACCGCGCCGGCCCGGGGTGCGGCGGCGATCTCCATCCGCAGCTCCCACTCCTTGCGCGGCTCCTCGACGACATCGAGCCGCTCGATCAGGCGCTGGGTCTGCTTGGCCTTGGCGGCCTGCTTCTCGGTGGCCTCGACCCGGCCCTTGCGGGCGATCTTGTCGTTGTCGGTGGCCTTGCGGCGGGCGTTCCTGACGCCCTTCTCCATCCAGTTGCGCTGGGTGTGTGCGCGGGTCTCCAGGGCGGCCTTGGTGTCGGCGTACTCGTCGTACTGCTCGCGTGCATGGCGCCGGGCCCGCTCGCGCTCCTCCAGGTAGGAGGTGTAGCCGCCGCCGTAGGTGTTGACCTGCTGCTGGGCCAGGTCGAGTTCGACGACGCGGTTGACCGTACGGGTCAGGAACTCGCGGTCGTGGCTGACCAGGACGGTGCCGGCGCGCAGGCCGGTGACGAAGTCCTCCAGCTGTCCGAGGCCGTCCAGGTCGAGGTCGTTGGTCGGCTCGTCGAGCAGGAAGATGTCGTAGCGGGAGAGCAGCAGGGAGGCGAGCGAGGCACGGGCGGCCTGGCCGCCGGAGAGCGTGGTCATCGGCTGGTCGAGGCCGATGGTCAGGCCGAGCCGGCCGGCGATCTCCTCGGCGCGCTCGTCGAGGTCGGCGGCGCCCAGTGCCAGCCAGCGCTCCAGCGCGGTGGCGTAGGCGTCGTCCGCGCCGGGGCGTTCCTCGACCAGCGCCTGGGTGGCGGTGTCCAGCGCGAGCTGGGCGCCGGCGACGCCGGTGCGGCGGGCGAGGAAGGCCCGTACGGTCTCTCCCGGACGGCGGTCGGGCTCCTGGGGGAGATGGCCGACGGTGGCGGTGGGCGGGCCGAGCGCGAGCGAGCCCTCCTCCGGGGTGTCCAGGCCGGCCAGCAGGCGCAGCAGCGTGGACTTGCCCGCCCCGTTGGCACCGACGAGGCCGATCACATCCCCGGGGGCGACGACCAGATCGAGACCGGAGAACAGGACGCGCTCGCCGTGGCCGGCGGCGAGGTCTTTGGCGACGAGAGTTGCTGACATCAGGCCGCCGATCGTATCGGGCCGGGAACCGGCCGGCGCTCTAATATCCGGGACATGGAATCCGGCCTGAAGACGCATATCAGCGACGGCACCGCGACCGTCACCATCAGCAACACCGGCAAGCGGAATGCGATGACGGTGCCGATGTGGCGGGAGCTGCCGCCGTTGCTGGAGCGGCTGGCGGGCGATCGTGCCGTCCGGTCGCTGGTGCTGACCGGCGAGGGCGGCACGTTCTGCGCGGGGGCGGACATCGGCACGCTGCGGGACGGGGCGGGTGAGTCGCAGGGCCTGGCGGTGGCGGCCGAGGAGGCGCTGGCGGCGTTTCCCGGGCCGACGCTGGCGGCGATACGCGGCTACTGCGTGGGGGGCGGCGCGCAGTTGGCGGCCGCGTGTGATCTGCGGTTCGCGGAGGAGGGCGCGCTGTTCGGGGTGACGCCGGCCAGGCTCGGGGTGGCCTATCCGGCGTCCGCCACCCGGCGGCTGGTCCGGCTGGTCGGGCTCTCCGCCGCCAAGTACCTGTTGTTCTCCGGGGAGTTGATCGACTGTGCGCGGGCGCTGCGTACCGGCCTGGTGGACGAGGTGCTGGCCGAGGGTGAGCTGGGCAAGCGGGTGGCGGAGTTCTCGGCCGTCCTCGCGAGCCGGTCGCTGCTGACCCAGACCGCGGCGAAGGAGCTGGCCAACGGGACCTGGGACGTACCGCCCGCCGAGGCCCGGGAACGCGGCGCGTACTGGGCCGCGCAGGCGCGCGCGAGCGGCGACACCGCGGAGGGTGCCGCCGCCTTCCTGGAGCGCCGGGCGCCGCGCTTCAATTGGCCCACGGGCTGAGGCCGCGGGTCAGGGGACGGCCGGGCCCGCCCCTACTTCTCGCCGGTCAGCACGAACCGGCTGAGCCCCCGCATCGCCGCGGTGACCTCGGCCGGGGCCTTGTCCGGGGAGCCCGCGTCATAGGGCGGCTGAGGGTCGTACTCGATGCCGAGCTGGATCGTCTGCGCCGCGGTGTCCCCGGCGATCCGGCCGGCCAGCGCCAGCCCCATGTCGATCCCGGACGAGACCCCGGCCGCCGTGACGTACTTGCCGTCGAAGACCACCCGCTCCCCCGTCGGCTCGGCCCCAAAACCGGGCAGCTGGTCCAGGGCCAGCCAGTGGGAAGTCACCCGGCGCCCCCGGAGCAGACCGGCGGCGCCGAGGATCAGCGAGCCGGTGCACACCGAGGTGGTCCAAGTTGTGTGGGCGTCCACGGCGCGGATCCACTCGTGCAGCGGGCCGTCGGTCATGTGGGCCAGCTGTCCCGGGCCGCCGGGCACGACGAGGAGGTCCGGCGCGGTGACCTCGTCCAGCGTGGCGTCGGCGACCAGTGCGAGCGATCCGAGGTCGTTGCGGTACGGGCCGGTGCGCTCGCCGACGAACACCGCCTCCGTGTCCGGCAGCCGGCTGAGGGTTTCGTAGGGGCCGACGGCGTCCAGCGTGGTGAAGTGGTCGTAGAGAAGGATCGCGAGCTGCATCTTCGGTTCCTGTCGTCGGTGGATGGTGCCGGCGTGGGGAGTTCGTGCCGGCGCGGTGGGTTCGTGGTGGCCGGTGGGTTCGTGGCGGCCGGTGGGTTTCAGGCGGTGGGTACGGGCGGTCCGGCCGGCTGGAAGCGGCGGCGGTATTCGGCCGGGGAGGCGCCCAGGACGCGGAGGAAGGCGCGGCGCATCGCCTCGGGGGTGCCGTAGCCGCAGCGGCGCGCCACCTGCCCGATGCCGTCGGCGGTGTCCTCCAGGCACCGCCGGGCGGCCTCCAGCCGCACCCGGTCGACATAGCGGCCCGGTGTCATGCCGGTCTCTTCGCGGAAGGCCCGCGCGAAGTGCCGCGGGGAGAGCCGCGCGCGGGCGGCGAGGGCGTCGACGGAGAGGTCCGCCTCCGGGTTCTCGGTGATCCACTGCTGGACGTCACGCAGCGGCCGGCGCTGCGCGGTCTGGGCCGCGAGCTGGGCGCTGAACTGGGTCTGGTTGCCCGGACGCCGCAGGAAGACGACCAGATGCCGGGCGATGGTCAGCGCGAGGTCGCGGCCGAGATCCTCCTCCACCAGGGCCAGCGCGAGGTCGATCCCGGCCGTCACGCCCGCGGAGGTGGCCAGGTCGCCGTCCCGTACATAGATCGGCTCGGGTTCGACCCGCACCGCGGGGAAACGCTCGGCGAGCGTGCCGCAGAGCATCCAGTGGGTCGTCGCCCGGCGGCCGTCCAGCAGCCCGGCCTCGGCCAGCAGCAGGGCTCCGCTGCACACCGAGACCTTCCGCCGGGCGCGGGGAGCGTGCGCGCGCAGCCAGTCGATCAGCCGCGGGTCGGGGGTACGGGTGCCCTGGCCGCCGGGGACCAGCAGGGTGTGCGGGGTCTCGGCGGCGGCGAGGGTGAGGTCGGGGACGAGCGTCAGCCCGCTGGTGGTGCGGACCGGGGCGCCGTCAAGACTGGCGGAGCGGATCCGGTAGGCACCCGGGACTCCCTGGGCGGCACCGTTGAAGACGTCCAGCGGTCCGCAGACGTCGAGGGCCTGCACACCGTCGAAGAGAACGACGAGCACATCGCGCTGTTCCATACCGACCATCCTGGGCAGCGGCGGCGATGGCGGCAATGACGAAATTCCCACCTTTCCTGCCATCGCCGGGCGGCTGCGGTGTCCGGACGACCGTCGGCCGGGCCCCTGGAACCGGCCCATACCGACGGGTCGGTACCCTGCCCGTATGACCTCTTCCAGTGCACTGCCCGAGAAGGCCGGCCGCACCTGCCACAACGTCATCAACCCGTTCCACTCCACGCACTACTTCGCGCCGGAGCTGTCCGAGGAGATGGCGAAGCTCGGCCTCGACAACCGCAGCGCCGCCTACTTCGCCTGTCGTGGCGCGGCCATGGGTGCCGTGGGCCCCGGCACGATCACGGCCACCTTCTACAACTTCAAGCACGAGCTCATCGCCCAGCACGTCCCGCACATCTGGTCCGTCACCACGCCGCAGCAGGTGCTCGACGCGCGGCTGCGCGCCGCGGACGCCACGCTGCGCCGGCTGCTCGGCACCGAGGCCGTCGAGTCGCCGGAGATGGCGGAGGCGGCGAAGCTGGCGCTGCACGCCGCCGGGGCCTGCGCCCGCCGCGCCCGGCCGCTGTACGCCGCGCACGCCGATCTCCCGGTGCCCGAGGCCCCGCACCTGGCCTACTGGCACGCCGCGACGCTGCTGCGCGAACACCGCGGCGACGGCCACCTGATAGCGCTGCTGGACGCCGAACTCGACGGCCTGGAAGCGCTGGTCACCCACACCGCCACCGGTCGCGGCATGAGCCACCGGGGCATCATGGCGACCCGTGGCTGGACGGAAGAGGACTGGCAGGCCGCGCAGGAGCGGCTGCGGTCGCGGGGTCTCCTGGACGGCGGGGACGAGCTGACCGAGGCCGGAATCCTGCTGCGCAAGGAGCTGGAGCGGACCACCGACCGGCTGGACCGGGCCCCGTACGAGCACCTGGGCGCCGAGGGCGTGGCCCGGCTCACCGAGCTGGCGACCTGCTTCACCACCACCGCCATGAACGCCGGGGCCTTCCCCGCGGTGCTGTTCGGCAAGTGATCCGGAGCATATCGGCCCGTTCCGGTGTGTAACGCACCCTCAGGAGCGGTGCCCCGCGGTCGCCGGGGTGTGCGAGGTCTTCGCGCACCCCGGCACCGGGGGTGTCAGCACATCCCATACGGATTCCGGCGGACGAAGGTGACGTCACGGACACCCCGGCGGCTGGGCGGCGCGACAGTCCGGCCCGCCACCCGGCACAATGCAGGCTCAAGCAAGCGCTGGAAGGCGGGTCTGGATCAACGTGACGGCATCCACTGAGCCCATCGGGGCCCTCGGGTCCATCGAAGCGAGGATCGCCGGGGAGCTCGGCGTCAAGGAGCGGCAGGTGAAGGCCGCGGTCGAACTGCTCGACGGCGGCTCGACCGTCCCGTTCATCGCGCGCTACCGCAAGGAAGCCACCGAGATGCTCGACGATGCGCAGCTGCGCTCGCTCGAGGAACGGCTGCGCTATCTGCGGGAGCTGGAGGAGCGGCGGACCGCGATCCTGGAGTCCGTACGGTCCCAGGGCAAGCTGGACGCCGCCCTGGAGGCGCAGATCCGCGGCGCCGACTCCAAGGCACGGCTGGAGGACATCTACCTCCCGTTCAAGCCCAAGCGCCGCACCAAGGCACAGATCGCGCGGGAGGCGGGCCTGGAGCCGCTCGCCGACGGGCTGCTGAGCGATCCGTCGGTGGAACCGGCCGCGGCGGCCGCGGCGTTCGTGGACGACGGCAAGGGTGTCGCCGATCCGGCCGCCGCCCTGGAGGGCGCGCGGGCCATCCTGACCGAGCGGTTCGGCGAGGACGCGGATCTCATCGGTGAGCTGCGCGAACGGATGTGGTCGCGCGGGCGGGTGGCGGCGAAGGTACGCGAGGGCAAGGAGGAGGCCGGCGCGAAGTTCGCCGACTACTTCGACTTCGCCGAGCCGTTCACCGAGCTGCCCTCGCACCGGGTGCTGGCGATGTTCCGCGGCGAGAAGGAGGAGATCCTCGATCTCAACCTGGAGCCGGAGGACCCGTCGGCGGCCACCGAGGGGCCGAGCGCCTACGAGCAGTCCATCGCGCACCGTTTCGGGATCACCGACCGGGGCCGGCCGGGCGACAAGTGGCTTCAGGACACCGTCCGCTGGGCCTGGCGCACCCGGGTCCAGGTGCACCTCGGGATCGATCTGCGGCTGCGGCTGCGGCAGGCCGCCGAGGACGAGGCGGTCCGGGTCTTCGCGTCGAATCTGCGCGATCTGCTGCTGGCGGCGCCCGCCGGTACGCGCGCCACGATGGGCCTGGACCCCGGTTTCCGTACGGGCGTGAAGGTCGCCGTGGTGGACGCGACCGGCAAGGTGGCCGCCACGGAGACCATCTACCCCCATGTGCCGCAGCAGAAGTGGGACGCCTCACTGGCCACGCTGGCGAAACTGGCCCGTGAGCACGACGTCGAGCTGATCGCGATCGGCAACGGCACCGCGTCCCGCGAGACCGACAAGCTGGCGGCCGATCTGATCGCCGCCCAGCCGGAGCTGAAGCTGACGAAGGTGATGGTGTCCGAGGCCGGTGCCTCGGTGTACTCCGCCTCCGCGTTCGCCTCGCAGGAACTGCCCGAGCTGGATGTGTCGCTGCGGGGCGCGGTGTCCATCGCCCGCCGGCTCCAGGACCCGCTGGCCGAGCTGGTCAAGATCGACCCGAAGTCGATCGGCGTGGGCCAGTACCAGCACGACCTGTCCGAGGTGAAGCTGTCGCGTTCGCTGGACGCGGTGGTCGAGGACTGTGTGAACGGGGTCGGGGTGGACGTCAACACCGCGTCCGCGCCGCTGCTTTCGCGGGTCTCGGGCATCGGCTCCGGCCTCGCCGAGAACATCGTGGCCCACCGGGACAGCAACGGCCCGTTCCGCTCCCGCAAGGCCCTCAAGGACGTGTCGCGGCTCGGCCCGAAGGCGTACGAGCAGTGCGCGGGCTTCCTGCGGATCCGGGGCGGCGATGACCCGCTGGACGCCTCCAGCGTGCACCCCGAGGCGTACCCGGTGGTGCGCCGGATGGTGAAGTCGGCGGATACCGCGGTCGGTTCGCTGATCGGCAACACGGCGGTGCTGCGCTCCCTGAAGGCCGCGGACTTCGTCGATGACTCCTTCGGACTGCCGACGGTGAGCGACATCCTCCAGGAGCTGGAGAAGCCGGGCCGTGACCCGCGCCCGGTCTTCAAGACCGCGACCTTCAAGGAAGGCGTGGAGAAGATCGGCGATCTGGCGCCGGGGATGCTCCTGGAGGGCGTGGTGACCAATGTCGCCGCCTTCGGGGCGTTCGTGGACGTGGGCGTCCACCAGGACGGTCTGGTGCATGTCTCGGCGATGTCGAAGAGCTTCGTCAAGGACCCGCGGGACGTGGTGAAGCCGGGCGACATCGTGCGGGTGAAGGTGCTCGATGTCGACATTCCGCGTAAGCGGATCTCGCTGACGCTGCGGCTGGACGACGAGCATGGCAAGGGCGCTTCGGCGGGCGGCGGCGAGCGGCGCGGTGGTGGCGAGCGCCGGGGCGGCAACGGCGGCGGAGCGCGCGAGGGCGGCCGGGGCGGTGCGCCGCGGCAGCGGCAGGGCGGCGGCGGACCGCGCGGCGGGGACCGCCGGGGCGGCCGCGACGCCGGACCGGCCAACGACGCGATGGCGGACGCCCTGCGGCGGGCCGGGCTCCTGGGCAAGGACCGCGGCGGCCGCTGAGGCAGCCGCACGGTGTCCGGCGGCAGCGGGACCGGCCCGCTGCCGCCGTTCACCGGCCGTCGCTCCCCTGGTGACAGGTCCCGCCGTGCTCCGTTGTCAGTGCCTCCTGATACGAAAGGAGGCAGCTGAGAACGGGGGCGGGGCATGGCGTACGACACGACGACGGTGGGGCACCGGCCGGTGGTCGACCTGACCGACCGGCGGGCCCTGGAGGGCCGGCAGCCCGCGGCACCGGACGTGATCGCGGAGGCCCGGCGGCTCAAGGAAGCCGCACTGCTGGATTTCGGGCTGACGGAATCCGTGGTGGCGTCCTGGATCTACGCCAAGTGCCACCACCAGATCCCGACGACGGCCGTGGCGACCGCGGCCGTGGTGGCCTCCGGGGACGGCAGCTGTCCGCTGCTCTACAACCCCGACTTCTTCGTCCGACTGGGCCTGGAGGGCGTGAAGTTCGTCCTCTTCCATGAGGCACGGCATCTGGTGCACCGCCATCTGTTCGCCGATCCCGAGCTGCGCGCGGACCCGGTCTTCACGCTCGCCGCCGAGGTCGCCATCAACCATGTCGCCCTGGTCCGGCTCGGCCGCAAGGAACTGCCGCAGCTCGATGGCCGGCCGACGGGGGTCGACCCGCGCGAGATCCACCGGGACTACGCCGGCGATCTGACCGCCCAGGGCCTCGAACCACTCGGCTACGACGCCTTCGTCGAGACCGACATGACCGTGTTCTCCGAGCTCAAGCGCATGCGGCAGCCGCCCGTTCCCGCGGTGCCCTGTGTGCATCTCACGGACCCGGAGGCGGCGGAGGGCGATCAGCCGACCCTCGACGAGACGGTGTCCACCGCGCTGGTCAACTCCCTGCTGGCGGCGCGGCGCGGACACCCGGGCGCGGAGCGCGAGTTGCTCGATCTGATGGACCGTACGGACGGCACCTCGGAGCATGCGAGCCGGGTGTGGGGGCGGCTGGGCGCGGGGGCGCTGCGTGGCCGGACCCCGCGGACGGGGAAGGTCGACTGGTGGCAGCGCTGGCTGGTCGATGTCCTCGCGTCCAAGCTGCGGGAGGGCGAGCGGCTGGTCTATCCGAAGAAGCGCGGCGCCCTGCTGGCCGCGCTGGGCCACGATCCGATGCTGTCGCGGCGCGGCCCGGTGCGGCAGAAGAACCTCGTGATCGCGTACGACACCTCGGGGTCGATGCCCGCCGCGGTGGTCGACTGGCTGACGGAGCTGGTGGGCTCGATCGACGGGGTGGCCGCCCACTGGCTGTCGTTCGACGGTGTGGTGATGCCGTTCCGCCCCGGGGAGAGGGTGTACGGCGGCGGGGGCACGAGCTTCCAGGCGGTGGCCGACTACGTCGAGGGCCGCACGGCGGTCGACGGCCGCAGCTTCGAGGAGATACCGGACGCCGTGGTGATGCTCACCGACGGCTACGCCCCGCACATCACCCCCGCCGAGCCGGACAAATGGATCTGGCTGATCACGGCGGGCGGCGACGACTGGCCCGACCACCACACCCCGCCGATGGCCTGCCACCGTGTGACGACAGGAGACCGATGAGCACGACCACGCCGACCGCGGCGCCACTGGGGACTGCGGCGAGCGCGCAGAGCCCGCCGCCCCGCCCCGCGGGATGGCGGCCCAGCGCCACCTACCCCGAGCCCCCGGAGGGCTGGACGGGGGTGTCCCGGCTGGAGTCCTTCATCGACGCGATGATCGACATGGGTCAGACCGGCCAGATCTTCGGCGAGCACGGTATCGGCAAGACGGCCACCTTCTTCTCCCACCTGCCCGCGGCGTACCCCGACGCCGAGCTGGTCTTCGTGCCGGCCGCCAATCTCACCCCGGACGATCTGCTCGCCAACGCGCCGGTGCGCGACGCCGGGACCGGGGAACTGGTGCTGCGGCAGCTGGTGATGAGCCAGTTGCGGCCCGGCAAGCCGTTCGTGCTGCTGATCGACGACTCGCTCCAGGCGGGTGCCACGATCCAGTCCCAGCTGATGCAGATCGCCTGCAACTGGACGCTGGGCGAGTACGACCTGCGGCAGCTGGGCTGCATCGGCGTCTTCCTGACGGACAACGAATCGCTGGCGGAGACGGCGGCCCGGCGCAGCGATCTGGCCGTCCTGGACCGCATGGTGACGATCCGGATCACCGCCAACGACACGTCCTGGCGGCAGCAGCTGGCGGCGAAGTACCGCGACTGGAATCTGCGCGAGGTCTTCACCCTCTGGGCCACCCTCACCCCGGCCCTGCGCGAGCTGCTCTCCCCGCGCACCCTCGATCACATCCTGGCCAATGCCCGGGAGGGCTTCCCGCTGCGCTGGGGCTTGCCGCTGGTCAACGGCGAGCGGCTGCGGCTGGCCGAGCAGAAGGACAACGGCAGGCCGGGCAAGGACCGTACGACCGAGGTGCTGGACCGGATCGCGGCCACGGTGGGCGCCGACAACCCCGCCGCCCTTCCCGATCCGGTACGGGCCGTGGTGCGGGCGGCGCTGCGCAACCGCTGGTCGGTGCTGTTGCAGGGGCCGCCCGGGTGCGGCAAGACGGAGCTGGTCCGCGAGACCGTCCGCGAGGGCCTCGACGGGCGCGAACCGCTGTATTTCTCGATGCCGGTGACCAATGTCGAAGACCTCTGCGCACCGATCCCGACCACCGACGGCTCGCTGGACAACCTCCTGTCCGGTTCGTTCCTGGGTCCGGAGCCGAAGGCGATCGTCTGGGACGAGTACAACCGCCCCAAGGACAAGGCGGCGTTCGCCAAGCTGATGGAGATCACTCAGGAGTGGTCCCTGGCGGGCCGCCGGATCGAGAATCTGCGGGCGCAGATCGCGGTGCAGAATCCGCCGTACCATCTCGGCCGCAAGCTCCTGGTCGCCCGGAACAACATCGCGCAGGCGACCCGCTTCACCGTCTCGCTGACCGTCGAGCCGGGCGACATCCCGGCCAACGAGTGGCTGATCGCGAAGTACGGTGCCGTCGCCGAGACGGTCCTGGAGTGGTGGAAGCACGACATCGACGAGGACGGCCGGGCCTGGATCACCAAGCGCACCCTGGAGCGGCTGATCAAACTCCACCAGCGCGGGCTGCCGTTGGAGATGGGCACCATCTATCTCGGTGACGGCGAATACGCTCCGGTGTCGCTGACCGCCCTCCTCGACCGGCTCAGCAACCGCCCGGTCACCGGCCTGCGCGAGCTGGCCCAGGAGGTCGACGCCTGGGAGTCGCGGCTGCGGACGGCGGCGCAGGCGTCGAGCGAGGGCTCGAACGACAGCGATCTGGTCCACCAGGTCCTGGCCAACGCAGAGTTGTCGCAGCTGAAGCAGCATCAGGCGACGGTGGCCCGGCTGGTGGCGCTGCTCCCGCCGAAGCTGCGTTCCACCTATCTGGTGGGCGCGTCGAGCGAGGTCCAGCGCTTCTGGATCGAGGTCTTCGCACTGATACCCCGCGGCTGAGCGGCCGGGCTAGGCGGTCGGCGGTGTCGCCGACCGCAGTCGCCGGCTGCCGCCGCATTGTGTGGACGGGCCCCAGTCGCATGGCCGGGGCCGAATTGCGTGGACGGGGCCGAACGGCTCGATTAGTCTGCCCGCATGTCCAGCCCCGAGGCGTCAAGACGCTAGCCGCCGGCCGTCCGGTGGCTCCTTGCACGTCTCGCGGTCGCGCCGTCGCGCTGTCACTTCCTCGTCGCGCGCAGCACCCGGCACGTTTCCCTGCCACCGGATCGCCGTAGTACGGGCTTCTACCTGACCATGCGTCATTTCCCTGACGTCACAGGTTCTTTCGCGCGGTAGCCACGCTTGCCCGGCCGGACGGTCGCTCCCTTCACCTCCGCACGGGCACCGCTGTATCTGCCGTCGCGCCCTGTCGATCCACCCTGTGGTTGCGGAGTGTTGCTGTGCCCTTCGTTCTCTACCTGCTCGGCCTTGCGGTGTTCGCCCAAGGCACCTCCGAGTTCATGCTGTCCGGCCTCCTTCCGGACATCGCCCGTGATCTGAATGTCTCGCTCTCCACCGCGGGAGCGCTGACCTCGGCCTTCGCCGTGGGGATGGTGATCGGCGCGCCGCTGCTGGCGCTGTTGAGCCTGCGCTGGCCCCGGCGTCGCGCCCTGCTGGCCTTCCTGGTCACGTTCCTGCTCGTCCATGTCCTCGGGGCGGTCACCCCCGGCTACGGAGTCCTGCTGGCCACCCGGGTCGTCGCGGCGCTGCCAACGCCGGGTTCCTGGCGGTGGCCCTGACGACCGCGACCTCGATGGTCGCCCCCGACGCCAAGGGCCGCGCCACCTCCGTCCTGCTCGGGGGCACCACCATGGCGTGTGTCGCGGGTGTGCCCGCCGGTGCGCTGCTCGGTGAGCTGTGGGGCTGGCGCTCGGCGTTCTGGGCGGTGGCGCTGGTCTCGGTGCCCGCCGTTCTCGCGATCCGGTGGTCGGTTCCGGCCGGCCCCGCCGCACGGTCCGTCGCGGGCGGCCCCCGCGCCGGCGCGGAACTGCGTGCCCTGCGCAGCCCCCGGCTCGTGGTGCTGCTGCTCCTGGGCGCCCTGGTGAACGGCGCGACCTTCTGCGCCTTCACCTATCTCGCGCCGCTGGTCACCGAGGTCACCGGACTCCGCGCCGGCTGGGTGCCCGCCCTGCTGGCGCTCTTCGGCCTGGGGTCGTTCGCCGGGGTCAGCTTGGCCGGGCGACTGGCCGACGCAAGCCCCCTCCGCCTCCTGGCGCTCGGCGGACCGGCCCTGCTCGCCGGCTGGATCGCGACGGCGCTCACCGCCGGGAACCCCGTGGCCGTGCCGGTGCTCCTCTTCGTCCAGGCGGCGCTGTCGTTCGCCGTCGGCTCCACCCTCGTCTCGCAGGTCCTCTACGCGGCGACCGGGGCACCGACCCTGGGCGGCGGGTTCGCCACGGCGGCGCTCAACGTGGGCGCGGCGCTCGGCCCCTGGTGCGGCGGCGCCGCGCTCACCGCGGGGCTCGGCTACCGCTCACCGCTGTGGGTGAGCGCCCTCCTGACGGCGCTCGCGCTCGTCCTCGGGGGCCTGGCCCTCGTGACCCGGCGCGGGCCGGTCACCGCTCCGCGCCGGGCGGCCCGGCCGTCCCGTACGGACGACTCCGCGCCCCGTCCCGCGGCGGCGGGCGACGAACCGGCGGACGGCCGGCGGGGGCGGTGAGCCACGGCCGCCTCTTCTGCGGAGCAGGCGGCTCATGCCGCGAGGGCCGCCTCCCCATCAGCGGGGAGGCGGCCCTCACGACGCGATCATGTCGACCGGGGATGGCCGAAGAGGAGGTCGAAGTCCGGCGGCAGTTGCAGCAGGACGCGCTGCATGAGGTCTTCGTCCACGGCGTCGGCGACGACGCTGAGCACGGCACCGACGTCCCACTTGGCGGTCTCCTCGGTGGCGCCCTCGATCCAGGCGGCCGTGGCGCGCACGAACCGTGCCGGGTCCAGCGGCTCGACGGCCTGGAGCGGATTGAGCAGGATCAGGGCGAAGGTCTCCGGCAGATCGGCGGCCAGCTCGGCCCGTTCCTCACCGACCAGATGCGCGCCCAGCAGGGCCAGGACGACGCGGGCCGCCCGTTCCGCTTCCTGCGGTGACTCGTACTCGCCGCGCTCCTGGACCTTTGCCAGGAACGCCTCCCACAGCATGGGCGCCACAGCTGCCTCCTTCTCTTCGGAGCGCGGAGGGCGGTACCGGAGGGAGAGGCTTCCCCGTCCCCGCCGATGCGGGCGCGGTCCCGCTCAGCCGCGGATCTGCTTCCACACAGTGTCCCCGCCCATGGCGATCTTGCGGGGCCCGGCACGCTCGGCGATCGGGATCCGCGGGATCAGGACGCCCGCCTCGTGGTCCGCCTTGGCGCTCGGCCCGCCGGCCTGTCGACCCGCCGACCGCCCCCGCACACCCCGCCTCAGCCCGTCCCCGCGTACCCCCGGATCCGCTCCAGTTCCACGGCCACATCCGTGAGCGTGGCGCAGTCCGGAACCGGCGGGAGGTCAGGGGCGGACGGGCCGGGCTCGGGCCGGCGGCGCGGGTCCTCGAGGGCGTCGGCCATCGCCGCCAGCGCCTGGCACAGCCCCTCGGCCTCGGCCCGGCTCGGGCGGTGCGCACCGTGGTCGAGGCGTACCGCACAGGCGGTCGCGGCGTCCACGATGCGTTCGGCCGCGGTGACCACGGTCAGCCAGTCGGGGTTGCGGTCGCGGGCGGCGAGGAGTTCCGCCGCGGCGGTCTCCGCCGCCGCCCTGGCCTCCCCCAGCGCCCGGTAGGCGGCGCGGCGCAGCGCCAGCCGCCGGGTGGGGTCCGCGCCCGGTTCCGCCTCCAGGACGTGCCGCAGGAACTGCTCGGTGCTGCGCAGCGCCGCGGTGACGCGGTGGCCGACCCGGCGGCGCGGGTCGGCGAGCCGGGGCAGATGTCCGACCACAAGGACGATGCCGCAGGCGATGGAGGTGTCCACGATCCGCTCGGCGGCGGCCTGCGGATCGCCGCTGACATGCACGAACGACAGCACCATGAGGGTGATCGCGACGGTCTGAAGCGCGAAGTGGCGGGTGGCGAACGGCAGCAGCGCACCGCCCGCGCCCGCCATCAGCGCGGGCCACCAGGCACCGGTCAGCAGCAGGCCGGCCCCGGCGAAGACCAGCACGCCCGCGACGGTTCCGGCGAAGCGGTTGACCGTACGGGAGAAGAGCGGGCCCAGGTCCGGCTTGACGAGGAAGGTGACGGTCGCCGGGAGCCAGTACCAGTGGTCGGCGCGGAGCAGCAGCGCCACGGCGACGCTCGCGGCGATGCAGACGGCGACCCGCAGGCCGTAATCCCGCCCAGCCGGGCCGAACAGGCCGCGCCCGCGCCGCGTCCGTCCGCCGACGGCCTCCAGCGCCCCGCGGACCACGGCCTCGGGGCGGGCCATCCAGGCACGACGGCCCGGCGGGGCCGGCTCCGTTCCCGTGGGCACCTCCGGCTCCCGCCGGGCGAAGGCGACCGCGGCGTCCAGCAGGGCCTGGTCGAAGGCGCCGCGCGCGGCCGTGCTGGTCTCCGGGGCGGACAGCCGGCCCGGCGACCGCCCGGTGCGCAGGGCGTCGGCGAACCTGCGGGGGCTCTCCGCCACCCGGGGCGGCAACGAGCGGGCCTCCCACAGCAGCGCCACGCTGGCCTCGCAGAGCGCGGTGGCCGCGGCGAACCGCTCGGTGAGCAGCAGCTCTTCCGTACGGGCGGACCGGCGCAGCAGCCGGCTGGTGAGGAGGCGCAGCCGCACGGCCTCGTCGGCGCGGTCCAGGGCGGCGGTGAGCCGGCGCCGGGCGGGCTCGGCATCCGGCCCGCCGACCGCGCCCAGGGCGTCGGCGAGCGTGTCGAAGACCGTGGCGACCGCGGCCCGTTCGCCGCTGAGCGCACCGCCGGCGGGACGGGGCGGGCGCAGCACCAGCCGCAGCAGAAGCAGCCACAGGCAGCCGGCGAGGACATAGAGGGCCTTCGCCCAGGGCGCGCCGGGCAGCGGCATTCCGGCGCCCAGGATGGTGGTGGCCAGCATCTGCATTCCGGCGTTGGAGCGCACCGGCCCGGCCACGCTGCCCGCGCCGGAGACGTAGCCGACGGCGAACAGCGCCGGCAGCAGCCACCAGCCCGCGTCGGCCGCCCGGAGCGAGGCGCCGATCAGCATGCCGAGCGCCGAGGCGAGGGCGGGCAGGCCGATATGGACGATGCCGGTGCGCCGGGTGCCGGGGCGGTCGTTGACCCCGGCCAGCATCGAGCCGAGTCCGGCCAGGACGCCGGGCGCCGGGTGGCCGGTCGCGATGCCCGCGCCCAGCAGCGGGCCCGCACACAGCGCACCGCGGGCAACGGCCGCCCAGGGTACGGGCAGCCGCTGCCAGCGGAAGGGGTGGGCGAGCCAGGCGGGCACGGCGCGCGGCGCGCGGAGCATGAGCCTCCTCAGACGACGGCGTACGGACGGCGGTAAGCGGTTCCGAGGGGCGTCATCGGCCAACGGTGCTGGTACCAGCCTACGGTCCTGGAGGGGCCACTCCGCTGCCGCGGGGTTACCGCAAGATCACGAACAAATGGCGGGCGCCCGGCCGGGGGCGCTGCCCGCCAACCGGACCCCCGGCATCCGGCCCCTGGCCTCCAGCCCCCGACACCCGGCCTCCGCCTCACCACAACCCCGCCAGCCGGTACAGCACCAGCGACCCCGCCACCGCCACGTTCAGACTGGCGCCGGTCCCGACCATCGGGATCTCCACCACCTCGTCCAGCAGGTCCAGGGCCTCGGGCGGAATCCCGTGCTGCTCGTGCCCGAGGACCATCACCGTCGGCTCCCGCGCCGCCGCCAGATCCGCCAGCCGTACCGCCCCGTCGGCGAGTTCCACCCCCACCACACGCAACCCCCGTGCGCGCTGCCGCTCCAGCCAGCCCACCGGATCACCGGTCCAGTGCACACAGGCGGGTCTGCGGAGCGTATTGCCGCGCTCCAGCGCCTCGGGCACCCAGGGGAACCGCGGCACGGTCAGACAGGCGCCGACCGCGTCGCAGGTGCGCAGCAGGGTGCCGAGGTTGGCGCCGTTCCCTTTTCCGCGCCCGCGCCAGCGGTTAGCGTCCCGGCATGACGAGCAATACGGAGGGCCTGGACGTACGGGTGGTCGGCGGCGGGGTGATCGGGCTGACGTCGGCGATCGCACTGGCCGAGGACGGACACCGGGTACGGGTGCTGAGCCGGGACGCGGCCGGCGGGACGACCTCGGCGGTGGCCGGCGGGCTGTGCTGGCCGTACCGCATCCGGCCGTACGAGCAGGCGGTGGCGTGGTCCGTACGCTCCTTCCAGGTGCTCACGGCGCTCGCCGAACGGCCGGCGGAGACGGGCGCCCGGATGGTCACGGGCACGATGACGGCCCCTGCGGGCGGCGGCGCCGAGGAAGGGCTGGCCGCCTGGTACGACGCGGTGCCCGGATTGCGGCGGGCGCGGGCGGAGGAGCTCCCCGAGGGCTGTGCGTCGGGGTGGCGGGCCCGTACTCCCCTGGTGGACATGCCCACTCATCTCCGTTACCTGGAACAGCGGTTGGCGGCGGCGGGCGGGACCGTGGAGCGGCGCGAGGTCGCCTCGCTGGAGGAGGCCGGAGCGGCGGCGGACGTGGTCGTCAACTGCTCGGGGCTCGGCGCCCGCGATCTGGTACCCGACCCTCAAGTCCATCCGGTCCAGGGCCAGTTGGTGATCGTGGAGAACCCCGGCATCGAGGAGTGGTCCGTCTCCGCCGACGCGGGGGCGTCGGACACCACGTATCTGCTGCCCCAGCCGTACGGCCTGGTGCTGGGAGGCACCGCGCGGGAGAACGCCTGGTCCCGGGAGCCCGATCCGGCGGTGGCGGCGGCCATCGTGGCGCGCGCCGCCCGGCGCTTCCCGGAGCTGGCGCGGGCCCGGGTCCTGGCCCACAAGGTGGGGTTGCGCCCGGCCCGCCCGGCGGTGCGGCTGACGGCGGAGCGGCTCTCCGGGGGCCTGCCGTGCGTCCACAACTACGGGCACGGGGGTGCGGGCGTGACCGTGGCGTGGGGGTGCGCGGACGAGGTGCTGCGGAGGGTGCGGGAGGTCCAGGAGGGCCGCGGACCGGTACGTGCGTAAGTACGGCGCACCCTTACCGCGGTCTTCCCGGGCCGGAATCCGTCCTTTCGGCCGAGCAGCGGGCGGAAGAGCGGAATTCACCGGCCGGACGGCGCATCCATTCGCCCGTCTCATGCGTCCTACGGACAAGCGCCATTTCTATATGGCCGCACTTCAGGGATATTTGGAGTATCCATTTTGAAAAACCGCATTAAGGGCATTCGTCGCGTATCCGCGGTCGCTGTGACCGCGGGAGCCGTTCTGACGGCCGGGGCGTTCACCGCTCCCGCGCAGGCCGCTGCGCCCACGGCTCCCACGATCGCCGCCAAGGGCGGCTTCGTGATGAACAACGGCACGGGGAAGACCCTCTTCACCAAGGCCGCGGACACCCGTCGCTCCACCGGCTCCACCACCAAGATCATGACGGCCCGGGTGGTGCTGGCGCAGTCGAACCTCAACCTTGATTCCAAGGTGACGGTCCAGAAGGCGTACAGCGACTACATCGTCGACAACAACTGGGCCTCCTCGGCCAAGCTGATCGTCGGCGACAAGGTCACCGTCCGCCAGCTGCTGTACGGGCTGATGCTCCCGTCCGGCTGCGACGCGGCGTACGCGCTGGCCGACAAGTTCGGCAGCGGCTCCACCCGGGCCGCGCGGGTCCAGTCGTTCATCGGCAAGATGAACTCCACGGCCAGGTCGCTCGGCATGACGAACACGCACTTCGACTCGTTCGACGGCATCGGCAAGGGCGCGAACTACTCGACTCCGCGCGACCTGACCAAGCTCGCCTCCAACGCGATGAAGTACTCCACCTTCCGTACGGTCGTGAAGACGAAGTCGACCACGCAGAAGGTCACGACGAAGAGCGGTGGCTACCGCAACATGTCGTGGACCAACACCAACGCGCTGCTCGGCAGCTACTCGGGCACCCTCGGCGTCAAGACGGGCTCCGGCCCGGAGGCCAAGTACTGCCTGGTCTTCGCCGCCACCCGCGGTGGCAAGACGGTCATCGGCACGGTTCTCGCCTCCACCTCGGTGACGAACCGCACCGCTGACGCGAAGAAGCTGATGGACTACGGCTTCAAGAAGTAACCCGGGACAGGCGTGGGGCCTGCGCACGACCTTCGGGTCGGGCGCAGGCCCCTTCGTCATCCGGCCGCCGGCACCTCACCGGGGCCGTACGACGCCGCTCCGGAGACGGGCTAGCCGCCGCTCTTCACTCCGACGCCGTTGTCCTCGCCGGTGCCGCTGCCGTCACCCTCGTCGTCCCCGTTGCCGTTGCCACCGGGTCCGATCTGGATCTCGAAGTCACCGTCGTACTGCTCATGGCCCGCGATCACGGCCAGTTCGACGACCTCCGCGCCCTTCTGGCCGCGCACGATCAGCGGATCGCTGCGCAGATCGCGCATCAGCGCCCAGCACATGGCGATCATCACGACCATGAACGGCACCGCGACCAGAATCGTCAGATTCTGGAGGCCGGTCAGGGCATCGCCCGAACCGCCGCCGATCAGCAGCATGATCGCGGCGACCGCGCCGGTCACCACACCCCAGAAGATCACCACGAGCCGGGTCGGCTCGAAGGTTCCCTTCTGCGAGAGGGTGCCCATGACGATGGACGCGGCATCGGCACCGGACACGAAGAAGATGCCGACCAGGATCATGACGAGGATGCTCATGACCGTGGCGAGCGGGTACTGGTGCAGCACGTCGAAGAGCTGGCCTTCGGGCGTGCTCGACCCGCTGAGCTGCTTGGACTCCTGGAGCTTCATGGCCGAGCCGCCGAACACCGCGAACCACGCCAGGCTGACCACGCTCGGGACGAGGATGACCCCGCCGATGAACTGGCGGATGGTCCGGCCCCGGCTGATCCGGGCGATGAACATGCCCACGAACGGCGTCCAGGAGATCCACCACGCCCAGTAGAAGACCGTCCAGCTGCGCAGCCAGCCGCCCACCTCGTCGCCGCTGCTGGCCTCCGTACGGCCCGCGAGCTGCGGCAGCTCGCCGATGAACGAACCGAGGGAGGTCGGCAGCAGGTTGAGGATGAGGATGGTCGGCCCGACCACGAACACGAAGACCGCCAGGATGAGCGCCAGCACCATATTGATGTTGGACAGCATCTGGACGCCCTTGGCGATACCGGAGACCGCGGACAGGATGAAGGCGATGGTCAGCACGGTGATGACACCGACCAGCAGGGTGGTGCTGACGCTGTCCATCCAGCCGAGGACCTTGATGCCGCTGCCGATCTGGAGCGCACCGAGTCCCAGCGAGGCCGCCGAACCGAAGAGGGTGGCGAAGATGGCCAGGATGTCGATGACCCGGCCGCCCCAGCCGTTCGCGCGCCGAGTGCCGATCAGTGGCGTGAACACCGCGCTTATCGTCTGCCGCCTCCCCCGCCGGAAGCAGCTGTAAGCGATGGCCAGACCAACGACCGCATAGATCGCCCAGGGGTGCAGCGTCCAGTGGAACATCGTGGTGGCCATCGCGGTGTCCATCGCCTGGGCGGCGTCCTTCGGATCGGTGCCCGGCGGTGGGGTGCTGAAGTGCCCCAGCGGCTCACTGACGCCGTAGAACATCAAACCGATGCCCATGCCCGCGCTGAACATCATCGCGATCCATGACACGGTGCGGAATTCGGGCTCCTCGCCCTCCTTGCCGAGCGTGATCCGGCCGTACTTGCTGACCGCCAGCCAAATCGCAAAGATCACAAATCCGGAGGCGGAGAGCACGAAGGCCCACCCGCCGTTGTCGATCACCCAGTTCAGCATCGAGGTCGATGCGCTCTTGAGGGATTCGGTGGACGACGCTCCCCACGCGATGAAGGCGAGGGTGAGCAGTGAGGTCACACCGAAGACCACACGGTCGGTCTGTGGGGGCCCGTGGTGCTGCGGCTCGTCGGGGACGTCCGTCACGGATGGGGTGCCACCCCCGTCTCCGGCTTCTCTGACTGTGTCCGACACGTGTCAACCTTTCAATGGGCCATATTTTCCTTACCCGTTACCCCCTACCACACGACGGCAGACGTTGAGGGGCGTCGCGACCGTAAGGTGATAACCGGCCCTCCGGTCCAACAGCAGCGGAACGAGCTTCCGCAGCGGTTGGCGCAGCGGCACGACGACACCGTCACGGTCCCGGCGCCACACCACTCCGTGCCTCACCAGTTCTTCCCTGACCTGCGCAAACTGTCCCTCTTCGAGGCGATAGGCGCAAGGCGGGTCGGACAGGATCTGCTCTTCGGTGGCCGGTTCGTTATCCGCGCCGCCGAGGTACACCGGACCGTGATCGGCATAGCCCGCGAGCCGGGCGGCGGTGGTGGCCGCCTCGATCCGTGACCGGTGCCGGCCGAGGAAGGTAAAGGCGCCGTCCAGCGCGGCCAACTGGGAGTCCACCCGGCGGCGGTTGTTGAGCGCGGGGTCGGCCTTCTCGGCCTCGGTGAGCGCATCGACCCGGGTCTCGACGAGCAGCCCGAGCGAGCCCTTGACGCCCGCGGTGTTGCGCAGGATCCGCTCCTGGCCGTCGCCCGCGACCTGCTTGACGGGATCACCGGTCTCCGGGTCGGTCCAGATGCCGTAGACGCCGGTGGAGAAGCCCGCCCGCTGGACGGCGGGCCGCACGAAGTCCTGGGAGAGCGCGGCCGCTTCCCGGTGCACCCCGTCCGCGGTATTGAGGTTGCGCGGCCACAGCGACAGCACGTCCTTCATGTAATACGGGACGGTGGGACCGTATTCGTGCAGGTCATAGATGGTGTCGGGGCGGTAGTCGCGGATGACCTCGGCCATCGCCCGGCCCTCGGCGGTGCGCAGGGCGATGTGGTCGCGGTTGATGTCGGTGCCGTCGGCGTTGCCGCGGGTGTCCGCGGCCCGGCCGTCGGGGTTGGCGGTCGGGACGACCAGCACGCTGGTGCGTTCCAGGAAGCGCCGGGTCGCCGGGTCCTTGGCGTAGGCGAGATTGCGGACGGTGGTCAGACATGCCTCGCGCCCGGAGGGCTCGTCACCGTGCTGGGAGCAGATCAGCAGCACGGAGTTGCCGCGGCGGACCTGCGCCGGGCGCTCGGGGGCGGGGGCGCCGATCCGGACGAGCCGCAGCGGGCGGCCCTGCCCGGTGGTGCCGATCCGGTCGATCCGTACGCGCACCGAGCCCCGGTCGACGGCCCTGAGGAAGTCCTGTTCCTCGGCCTGCCCGGTCCAGCGGGCGCCATGGCTGATCTCGAATCCCGTACGGGGTGCGGGGGTTGCGGCAGCGGCGGGCGCGGGCGGCGGGGTCGCGCCGAGGGTGGCCGTCAGCCCGATGGCCAGCGGCCCGGCGGCGAGGCGGTGGGAGCGGGGTATCACGAGGAGGAGCCTCCCTTGGGTGAGCGGTGGAGAGGGGGACCGGGTGGGGCCGCCCGCGCTGCGGCGGCCCCGGGTGGTCATCCCACGGCCGGCAGCCGGCTGACCGAGCGCGGCGGGGCGATGCCGTCCAGCGGTGCCGCGGTGTCCGGGTGCCCGGGTGCGCCCGCGGTGGCCCGTACGAAGGCCGCTGTGCCGCCGGTCAGCGGGAGTTCGGCGGAGGTACGGGACAGGTCGAGGGTGAGCTTCGGCGTAGACGCGGGCGGGTCGATCAGACCGGCGTCGGTGCCGGCCACGATGAGCGCGAGCCGGTGCCCGGCGGGCACGACATGATCGCTCGGGGCCAGGTCCAGGGTGAGGGTGTAGGGCTTGCCGGGGGTGAGCGGGCGGCCCTTGTGGGCGTCGGCGTAGTTGCCGAGGTCGGCCCAGCCGCGGCTGAAGACGGTGTGGGCGACCTTCCGGGTGTTGGCGGCGGTCTCCTTGAAGCAGCCGGTGTCGCCCGTGGTTCCGGCGCCCCAGCAGGTGCGCCGGCCGAGGGTGGTGATGCCCTCGCCGTCGGCCGCGTAGTCGCGGATGGTGTCGGGGCCGAGGTCGGCCAGCACGGCGGAGAGATGGGCGGTCGAGGTGCTCGGGGTGACGGTCACGGTCACCGTGCCGGAGCCGGAGAGCCGCAGCGGCGCGCGCAGCGGCCCGGTGCGGAACCCGGCCTTGGCGGCGGTCGGGGCATCGATCCGGGCCGCCCAGTCGGCCTCGCTCAGCTTCGGGTCATCGGTGAAGGCCGCGGTCGCGCCGTGCGGTGCCTTACGGGTCCCCAGCACGCCGACGCCGGGCGCGCTGCCGTCGCGCGGGCGCAGTGTGGTGGGCGCGGTGCCGGGAGCGGGCCACTGCGGGTCGGTGGACCATTTGTCGGGCGAGCGCTCGATATCGGCCATCGGGGTGCGCTCGATGCCGTTGTCGTAGCCCAGCAAATAGTGGTCGAACCAGTGGTGCAGGGTCTTGACCCAGGCACTTCGCCGGTAGTCGAACGGGTCCACATGCCCGGTCTGGGAGAGCCAGATCTTGCGCTCGACGCCGTGCCGGGCGAGCGCGTCCCACCACTGCCCGGCGTGCCGGGTCCGGACGTTGAGGTCCTGCATCCCGTGCACCAGGAGCACGCTGGCCCGGACCCGGTCCGCGTCGCGGACGTAGTCGCGCTCGCGCCACAGACCGGTCCAGTCGCCGGTGCGGGGCGCCCCGTCGGCGAGCTTCTTCTGCACGGCGGCGCAGCGCCCCCGCGCAGCGGGGCTGTCGACGACATCGGCGAGGGAGTCCGGCCCCGAGTCATAGAGCGGGGCGCCCTTGGCGAAGTAGTAGTCGTACCAGGAGGAGATGCCGGCGATCGGGACGATGGTCTTCAGCCCCTGGACGCCGGTGGCCGCGACGCCGTTGGCGATGGTGGCGTCCCAGCTCTTGCCGATCATGCCGGTGCTGCCGTTGGACCAGCCGGCCGTGACGGGCTTGCCTCCCGTACGGGCGGTGTAGGCGCGGCCCCTGCCGCCGAGCCAGTCGACGACGGCCCTGGCGGACCGGATGTCGGAGCGGCCGCCGACGTCGGAGCAGCCGTCCGAGCGGTTGGTGCCCGCCAGGTCGACCAGGACCGTCGCATAGCCGCGCGGCACGAAGTAGTTGTCGTAGAAGAGCGGGAACCCGACCGGCCGGTCCCGCTCGTCGTAGGTCTTCTTCTGGCTCTCGTTGCCGCGCCCGCAGCAGGAGTAATAGGGACTGGCGTCCATGATCACGGGGATCCGCCGGCCCTGCTGCGCCGGTTCGGCGGGCCGCACGATGTCGACGGCGACGCGGTCGGTCCTCCCGTCCGCGTCGCCGTCCAGCCGTGTGTCCACCCAGACCGATTCGCGTATCGCGCGGTCGTAGGAGTAGACGGGTCTGCTCTCGGCGGGCGCCGCCTGCGCGGCGGCCGGCCCGATCAGGGTGGACAGCAGGGCGGCGACGGCTGCCATCACGAGCGCTGTGAAGGGGATGCGGGGGATCCGCGCAGGATTCGTCACGGGCGGACGGTAGCGCGGCCCAACTCACCTGCGTAAGGGCGTGTCCGGGCACCCGCGGGCCGCCCGCGGCCGAAAACAGGTCCATGGGTAGCTTTTCACCCCACGGGCGGTCCGGAAGCCCATGCCCCGCGATCGCGGCAGCGCCCGTCGCGGACCGTGGCGGAGGGGGCCGGCGGACGGGTGGGACGGATGAGGGTTCATGTCGGTCATGTGTCAGATCAGGCCATGTACATGACGTTGGCCGGGCTCAGTACATAGGGTCTGAACAGAGCCATCCCCCCTACGAGTTGGAGGACTCGTGCGTCACAGACTCCTCGTCCCGGGCGCGGTCGCACTCAGCCTGCTGCTGGCCATCCCGGCCTCCGCCGCCGACTTCACACCGGGCGCTCCGGGTGTGGGCGACACCTACTACCCCGAGAGCGGAAACGGCGGATACGACGTTTCCCACTACGATCTGCGGCTCAAGTACCAGCCGAAGACGGACCTGCTGGAGGGCACGGCCACCCTGCTGGCCACCACCACCCAGGATCTCTCCCGCTTCAACCTGGACTTCGGCCTCAAGGTCAGTGAGATCCGGATCAACGGCAAGAAGGCGTCCTTCGCCACCTCCGGCAAGCACGAGCTGGAGGTCACTCCGGCCACGCCGCTGGAGAAGGGCAAGCAGATCAGCGTCGTGGTGCGCTACGCGGGCAAGCCCTCCGAGCTCAAGATAGACGGCTACAGCGCCTGGGCCCGTACCCCCGACGGCGGGGTGATCGCACAGGAGCCGGACGCCGCCGTGTGGTGGTTCCCGAGCAATGACCACCCCACCGACAAGGCGACGTACGACATCTCGGTGGCGGTCCCGGACGGCACCCAGGCGCTGAGCAACGGTGTGCTGGCCTCGCAGTCCTCCAAGCTGGGCTGGACGCGCTACAACTGGCGCTCGGACAAGCCGCAGGCGACGTATCTGACGACGCTGGCCGTCGGCAAGTTCGACATCACCACCGACAAGACCGCGAACGGCCTGCCGGTCATCAACGCCGTCAGCAAGGACCTCGGCGCGAACGAGGGCTCGGCGAAGGCGAGCATCGAGCGCACCACCGAGATCACCGAGTGGCTGGAAAGCGTCTTCGGCGCCTACCCGTTCAACGCGGTGGGCGGCTATGTGCCGAACGTGCCGGCCGGATACGCGCTGGAGACCCAGACCCGCCCGTTCTACGGGAAGAAGGCCTTCGACCGCGGCACGAACGTCTCCGTAGTGGTGCACGAGCTGGCGCACCAGTGGTACGGCGACAGCGTCTCGCTGAAGGACTGGAAGGACATCTGGATCAACGAGGGCTTCGCCGCCTACAGCCAGTGGCTGTGGTCGGAGAAGGAGGGCGAGGGCACCGCTCAGGAGCTGGCTGACTATGTCTACGCCCAGCACCCGGCCGACGACCCGTTCTGGAAGGTCAAGCCGGGCAACCCGGGCGCGGAGAACCAGTTCGACGGCGCGGTCTACGACCGTGGCGCGCTGACCCTACAGGCGCTCCGCAACAAGGTCGGTGACAAGGTCTTCTTCGGCCTCCTCAAGTCCTGGCCGACGGAGAACCGGTACGGCAACGCCTCGGTGGCCGACTTTGTGAAGTTCGCCGAGAAGAAGACCGGCAAGCAGCTGGCCGGGTTCTTCGACACCTGGCTCTTCCAGCCGTCCCGGCCCTCCGCGGGGGCGGCCAAGCAGGCCCTCGGCGCCTCGCGGGCGCCGGTCGCCGCGCCCAAGTCGTGGAAGCAGATCGCGGCCACGCACCACGTGCACGGGCACTGAGCCGGTGGACGGTCGCTGAACGAGACGGAGCCGGGGCATCCCCGGCTCCGTCCGCGCACCGCGTCGCTACTGCCGCGCCGCCTGCCTGGCCCGGCGCGCGATCGGCATGAACCGCAGCCGCTCCGGGAGTACCGGCACCACGGCGCGCACGACCCGGCCGAAACGGCGCAGGGTGCGCTCCTGGGCGTCCGTCCACTCCAGCCCGATGGCCTGCCGGGCATCCGGCGGCATCAGCCCGATGGTGAGAAAGCGCCGGACACGGGCGAACCGCGGGCGCAGCCACGGCCAGGACAGCCGCAGAAGCAGCCGCAGCCAGCGCGGGCCGCGGTCGGGAACCGGCAGCGGCAGGTCCGTTGCCAGCAACTCCTTGACCACCACGGTCTCTTCGAGTTCATTGTCGAGGACCTTCTGGTAATACGGCCAGAACTCCTCGATCGTCTGCGGCATATCGCGGTCATGGATCCCCAGGATCCGGCCGACCTGAAGCCACTCCGCATACAGCGCCCGCTCCTGCGCCTCGGTGAAGGGGCGGCCCAGATACTGCTGGGCGTGCCGGAAGACGGGGTAGCCGGTGGCGTGCACCCAGGCGTAGTAGGCGGGGGTGAGCGCGTGGTAGGCGCGGCCGTGTGCGTCGGTCCCCTGGATGGTCTTGTGCAGCGCGCGCAGCCGGCGCCCCTCCGCGGCCGCCGCCTCCCCTCCGTACACCCACAGCTGGAGCGAGGTCAGGGAGCGCTCGCCGCGCCCCCAGGGGTCCGTACGGAAGACGGAGTGGTCGTCCACCCCGGCGCCCACCGCCGGATGGGCGACCTGCATGGCCAGCGCGGCCGGCAGCGTCAGCAGCATGCGGATGTCCCCGGCCAGCGACCAGAGCACACCTCCGACCGGCGGGGGATTCGGGTCATTTTTTACCGCAATCATGGTATTAATCATCATACGGTGACTCTCCGCGATCAGCGGACGCGAGGCCCGCTCCCCGCCGCCACACCCCCACATGCCGCCGAAACCGGCCCACAACACTCCACTGCGACATGACCCCACTCGGGCCCGAGGGTACCGAAAGCTCCTGCACGGGCACGCGAGTTGGACGCGGACAGGAACATCTGGTTCCGCGCGCCGGGACGAGCGTCGGCGGAGGGGCCGCCCACGCCGGGCGAGCGGCGGAGGGTACGCCGTCACTCGACACCCGGCCGTATGGCCTCGCCCCACCGAAATCACCTTGATCCCACAGCGGATATTCACCTCCAAGGGTGGTTTCGCCGCGCGATAAACCTCTGAGCTGGAGCGATCAAATCACCACTTTTCCCACTGGACGCACATAGTGACAAGTAGGTGACGGAACGCGACACTCGCAATGTTCCTCCGAACCACCCGAAAGGAGCAACTCATGTCCTGTCCCCCGCCCTGTCCGCCACCGGTCGATGCCCGTAAGGCACTCGACTTTCTGCGGACCAGCGGACTCGTCGACCTCACCGTTCCGCTACAGCGAGTCGTCGACCAGGTCAGCCAACTCGACGATGTGGCCGGCTACGTACTCGCCTGGGAGCGGTACGTGCTCGTAGTCGCCAACCAGGTCGCGGAAGACGACTCCGCCGCGGGCAGCTGAGCCATTGATCACGCCGATCGCCGGGAGGCATTGAGTGGACACGAAGCAGCCCGGTGACGGTTCGTCACAAAGGCGCGCGGTGGAGACCCGGGCAGTCGCCTGGCTCGCTGCGCGCCGCTCTCTGATCGATCCGGCCGAAGCCGCCACGGACCGGGTGCTGTTCGCCCGCAAGGCCCTCATCGAGACGGCATTCCTGGTGGGACTGCGGGCCCGCCTCGATCCTGAACCACTCGACGGCGACTACGCGGCCCTCCTCGATCAGGTCGAGCGGATCGCGGGCCGCCCCTCCTACCGTGAACTGATCGCCCGGGACGAAGCCGCCCTCCTGCTGTACGCGGGAACCTATGCGGCGCTCCGGCTCTGCGGACGCGAGGACCCGGAGTTCCGGCGGCTGATCACCCAGGCCGCAGCGGGCGGATATGCGGCGGCCTTCGAGCGGATTCCCTACCGGCAGCTCGATCTGCTGCACACCCTGGAGCTGTGCGGTGTTCCGCACCCGCTGCCCGCCATGGACGAGGTCCTGCCGTTCACCCTGCTCTGCAACCGCCCGAACGTCCTCAAGCTCACCGATCGCGACATCTACGCGATCACCCACACGATCTTCTACGCCACGGACTTCGGCCTCCGCGAGCCGCGCTGGCCAGGGGACTTCGATCCGGCCGCGGCGGTGGAGCTGCTCGAAGCGCTCCTCGTACTCACCCTCGGCCAGGAGAATGCCGACCTGGTGGGGGAGCTGCTGTGCTGCCTGCTGTGCCTCGGGGTCCGGGACTCCGAAGAAGCCCGCCGGGCCTGGGAGTTCCTCACGGCGGTACAAGAGGCCGACGGGCGGGTCAACGGGCCGCCGGGGGTGGTCCACCCCGGACTCGCCGACGGCGACGAGGCGTACCGGCACTGGTCCACCGGCTACCACACCACCATCGTCGCGGCCCTGGCCGCGCTCCTGGACCGCAGCCCCCGGGTGGCGCGGCGGCCCCGGCCGTCCGTACCGACGCCGCACCCGGCCGTGGAGCAGCCGCTCCGGCGGGCCGTGGGGTGGCTGGCGGACACGGGCCGGCGCCACGACCCGGCCGGCTGTCTGCCCGCCGCCGCGGCCGTCGCGTATGCGGCCGCGGCGCTGGGCGAACCCGGGCTCGCCCGCCCCCTGCTGCTCGATTTCTCCACGCGTCTCGCGGACGCGGACGCGGAGGTGTGGCAGCGGCACGGCATGGAGGTCGTCGGCGAGTTCGCCTCCGGTCTGCGGGCCCACGGGATCCCCTGCGCCTCGCTCGACCTGTTCCTCAAGTCCACCGTCGCCGCCGTCGAACTCCTGGACCGGGTGCCCCCGCAGGCGGTGCACAACGTCCAACGCCTGGTCGGCCTGGGGCTGCTCGCCCCGCAGCGTGCGGCCGCACTGACCGGTGGGGCCGACGCGCCGCCCCCGGCACCGGAGACCGCCGTCACCGACGTGCCCGGCGCCTGGAAGGACTATCACCTGGGGCAGATCGCCGGCTTCATCCGGGACTCGGCCCGCAGCGGGCGGGCGCGGCACCGCATCACCCGCGACGCCGTCTCCTTCCTCCTCGCCCAGCAGAGCGCGTGCGGCGCGTTCGGCCGCCCGGCCTGCGACGAACCATCGAGCCGCGAACGGGCGTTGCTGTCCTGGACCCAGAGCGCGGTCACCGCGCTGGCCGCCGTGCACACGGCCTGCGGCGCGGCGCTCACGGGCCCGCGGTCCGGCCCCTGACCCGAGGCGCTACGGCAAGAGCCTCGGCCCGTCCATCTCGTACCCCCCAGACGGTTACCTGGAAGTAACCCCAACTGCTTGGATAAGCGACGCTGGTTCACGTCCCCACCCCCACAGGGAGATTCAGTGTCGCACTCAGCGCTGCGCATACCCCGGATCGCCGCCCTCGCCACGGCACTCGCCGCGGTCACGGTGACGGCCGCGGCCCCCTCCGCGTCGGCCGCCGCCACGCCCCGTCTGAAGGTGCTCAGCTACAACGTCTTCCTCATGAGCAAGAACCTCTATCCCAACTGGGGCCAGGACCACCGCGCCCAGGCGATCACGGACGCGGACTTCTTCCAGGGCCAGGACGTCGTAGTGCTCCAGGAAGCGTTCGACAACTCCTCCTCCGAGACGCTGAAGTCCCGGGCCGCGGCGCAGTATCCGCACCAGACCCCGGTGATGGGCCGGAGCCGCAGCGGCTGGGACGCCACCGGCGGTGCCTACTCCGCCACGACCCCGGAGGACGGCGGGGTCACGCTGCTGAGCAAGTGGCCGATCCTGCGCAAGGAGCAGTACGTCTACAAGGACGCCTGCGGTGCGGACTACCTCTCCAACAAGGGCTTCGTCTATGCGGTGTTGGACGTCAACGGCACCAAGGTGCATGTGGTCGGCACCCACACCCAGTCCACCGACCCGGGCTGCAAGGCGGGCGAGGCGGCCGGCGACCGCGCCAAGCAGCTCAAGGAGGTGGACGCGTTCCTGGATGCCAAGAACATCCCGGCGGACGAAGAGGTCATCGTTGCGGGCGATCTGAACGTCGACTCCCACAGCGCCGAGTACGACGCGCTGCTCAGCAACGCCGACCTGGCGCCCGCCGACAGCCGCACCGGCCACCCGTACTCCTTCGACACCCAGGACAACTCCATCGCGAAGTACCGCTACCCGGACGACCCCCGCGAGGACCTGGACTACGTCCTGTACCGCAACGGCCACGCCCGTCCCGCCGGATGGCAGAACACCGTGGTCAAGGAGGAGTCGGCGCCCTGGACGGTCTCCAGCTGGGGCAAGGACTACACGTACACCAATCTCTCCGATCACTATCCGCTGATCGGCGGCTGAGCGGCGGCCGTTCGCCGTCCGGCAGCGCGTCGAGTGCCTTCTGCGGCTCGGCGCGCTGTCCGGTGCAGGTGCCCCGGCGGGGGCCCGCCGACGAGGGCCCGCCAGGCTCCGCGCCGATGCGTGCGGGTCAGCGCTTGAGATAGGCCAGGACGGCCAGCACCCTGCGGTTGTCGTCCGCCGACGGGCTGATCCGGAGCTTGGTGAAGATGCTCGCGGTGTGCTTGGCGACAGCGCTCTCGCTGATGTGCAGGCCGGCGGCGATGGCGGCGTTGGACCTGCCCTCGGCCATCAGCTCCAGGACGTCCCGTTCTCGCTGCGTCAGGCCGCCGATCGTGCCGCGGGCGTCGCTGCGCAGCAGCAGTCTGGAGATGACCTGAGGGTCCATCACGGTGCCGCCGGCAGCCACGCGGCGGACCGCGTCGATGAACTGCCCGGTGTGGGTCACCCGGTCCTTGAGCAGATATCCGACGGCTCCCTCGCCCCCGGCCAGCAGCTCGTTCGCGTACAGTTGCTCGACGTACTGGGAGAGGATGAGGACGGGCAGTCCGGGCCGCCGACGACGGGCTTCGAGTGCGGCCTGAAGGCCCTCGTCGGTGAAGGTCGGCGGCAGCCGCACATCGACCACGGCGACATCCGGTGCCGCGTCCCCGTCGTCGAGCAGCGCGCGCAGCAGAGACGGGCCGTTGTCCACCGCGACGACCTCGCAGCCGTGTTCCTGGAGGGTGCGTATCAGCCCGTCCCTCAGGAGGAAGAGGTCTTCGGCGAGGACAACGCGCATGGAATCTCCATCGTCACGGTGGTCGGCCCGCCCTGCGGACTGTGCAGGTCGAGGGTGCCATCGAAGGTATCCAATCGCTGTCGCACGCCGGCCAGGCCGGTGCCCCGTGCGGGGTCGGCGCCGCCGTGACCGTCGTCGGTGACGGTGGCGCGCAGCAGGCCGTTCCCGTAGGTCAGGGCGATGCCGACCGTGCGGGCCCCGGAGTGCTTCGCCGCGTTCGCCAGCGCCTCGCTCACCGCGAAGTAGGCGGCGGACTCGACCGGCGCCGGGAGCCGGTCCGACAGCCGGGTCTCGACATGGACATCGAGGAAGCTGTCGAGCGCCAGCGACCGGACGGCGTCGCCCAGGCCCCGGTCGGCCAGGACCGGCGGGTGGATGCCGTGCACCAGGTCGCGCAGGTCCTGCAAGGCCCCCTCGGACGTGCGACGGACGTCCAGCAGGAGCTCGCGCGCCGCCGCCGGGTCCGTCTCCAGCAGCCGGGTGGCGCGGTCCAGCGTCATGCCCAGGGCGACCAGCCGGGCCTGCGCTCCGTCGTGCAAGTCCCGTTCTATGCGCCGTAGTTCGGCGGCCTGCGCGTCCAGGGCCCGGCTACGGGTGTCGGTGAGCCGCTCGACCCGCCGGGCGAGCTGGACGCGGCGCGGCGCGGAGAGCAGCGGCCGGCTCACCCGGGTGTGCAGCCGGAGCGTGGCGGGCGCGACCAGCAGTCCCACGGCCAGGAAGACCAGGCCCAGCACCAGCGCGGCACACATGGTTGCGGTGCTGTGCACGGGCACGAACGCGTACCAGTTGCCGTCGTCGATGAGCCGCCAGATGAACGGCTGCACCAGCGCGCCGAACGCCCCGTACTCGACCAGGGCGAGGGGAACGGCGACGAGGAGCCCGCCGGACACCGGCTCCAGCCAGGCCCACACCAGGTCGCGCCAGAACCCCTCGTCGGCGATGATCGCGCCCGACCTCTTGCGGGCGTTGCGGGCACGGTCCATGGGCAGCGGTTCCGGTGGACCGATATGGACGCCCGTCCACCGGTCGGCGCGTGCCCGGGAACGATCGGACAGTACGCGCAGGGTCCGCGCGGCGGGCGGCAGCAGCAAGAAGCCCACGCCCACCGGCACCAGCAGCAGGGCGAGGACCACCAGCGAGCCCACCGCCGACGCCGCCAGGGCATGCAGGCTCGCCAGCTGGCACCGGCCGAGGGCGACACCGGCGCGGGAGGCGACCGCACGTGGCTTATCGAACATCGTCCATGATCGGAGGGATCCTAGCCGGTGCCGGCCCGGCCGTCCGCGGCCTGCCCACGCTCCTCCGCGGCCGCGCCCACGTCCACGTCCACAGTCCGGCCGCCGCCAGGCACGAGGCGCCGAACAACACCATGGGGAGCACCGCGCCGGACTCCTCGTCCATGAGCAGCAGCATGCCGAGGTTGATCAGTGCGTGAAAGCCCGCCGCGAGCGGCAGTCTGGCGGCCCGCACCCCTTCAAGGGCCCACCCCATCACGACCGACATGGACACCGCCGCCAGCATGAACGCCCCTGCGTACAGGGGGTGTTGAGCGAAAACCTGAACATGCCAGCCGCCCCACGCCACACCCACCGCGACCGATGCCGCAAGCGGGCCGCAGCGGGTGCGCAGCAGCGGCTGGAGAAAGCAGCGCCATCCGATCTCCTCGCCGCATGCGCCGATCAGCTGCGCCACGGCGATCAACAGGAACGGTGCACCCGGCCGCGTGAAGCGCGCATCCCCGCCGAGCGCCGCGTAGGCACCGGCACTCAGCGCGATGATCAGCGGCGCCGTGACGAGCAGCAGCACCCCCTGACCGCCGCGACCCGGCCCGGATCCGGCGAGCACCTCCCGCACCCGCCCCGGCCACAGCACCGCCACAAGCCCCACCCCGAGCGCGGGCCCGAACTGCGTCAGCTGAAGGACCTCACCGGGTATCCCGGTCACGGGCTGAAGCGCACCCAGCGCCCCGGCCGCCAGAAACGCAATGGCGAGGAACAAGACCATCGCCCTGATATCGACAGGTCTGCTCGGCATGGCATCTGTGCTGTGCATGGCATCTTCGCTTGGCATGGCATCTGTGCTTTGCATGCCAATGACGATGCCGTCCAACGGGCCCGCCGCCATTGCGTCTGGATGCCGGGCGGGGGTGTACCCAGATACACCCCTGGCCTGTTTCGGCGGTGGCCATCCGCTCACCATCCACTGACCAGCGGCTGAGCGCCGGAAGCGCCAAGGCGAAAGGGCGGTCGCGGAAGCCTTCCGGCCTCCGCGACCGCCCTTGATGACGCAGGCGTCCGCTGGTGCGTGACTACTTCGACAGCTCGCGCTCCGCGGCGATCCGGCTGACCCGGCCGCGTACCGCGAACCAGCCGCCGACCAGCGCGATGGCGAGGACCGGGATCAGCATCACGGTCTGCCGGCCGACACCGTCGTCGAACCACATCAGGACGATGACGCCGAGCAGGAAGGCGATGGTGGCGATGTCGGTGACCGGCGTGCCGGGGAGCCGGAAGCGCGGCCGCTCGACCAGGCCCTCCTTCGACCGGCGCACGAACACCATGTGGCAGATCATGATCGTGCACCAGGTGCTGATGATGCCCAGCGCCGCGATGTTCAGCACGATCTCGAACGCCTCGCCCGGCATGACGTAGTTGAGGCCGACACCCAGCACACACACCGAGGAGGTGAGCATGATGCCGCCGTACGGCACCTGGTTGCGGTTCATCAGGCCGGCGAACTTGGGCGCCGAGCCCGCCATCGACATGGAGCGCAGGATGCGGCCGGTCGAGTAGAGCCCGGAGTTCAGGCTGGACATCGCCGCGGTCAGCACCACGAGGTTCATCACATCGCCCGCCGCCGGCACACCGACGTTGGACAGCACCGTCACGAAGGGGCTCTCGCCGCCGACGTACTTGTTCCACGGCAGCAGCATCGCGAGCAGGATCACCGAGCCGACGTAGAAGACGCCCACTCGCCACATGATGGAGTTGACGGCCTTCGGCACGACCTTCTCCGGCTGGTCGGTCTCACCGGCGGTCACACCGACGAGCTCGACGGCGGAGTAGGCGAAGACCACGCCCTGGAGCACGATCACCACGGGCAGCAGACCGGTCGGGAAGAGCCCGCCGTGGTCGGTGAGCAGGTCCAGCCCTGGTGTGTGGCCGCCGACCGGGTGCTGGGTGGCCAGCAGGAAGATGCCGATGAACATGAAGACGACCAGCGCCGCGACCTTGATGATCGCGAACCAGAACTCCAGCTCACCGAAGATCTTCACCGAGATCAGGTTCACGGTCAGCACGACCGCCAGCGCGATGAGCGCCATGACCCACTGCGGGATGTCGGTGAACAGGCTCCAGTAGTGGGTATAGAGCGCGATCGCGGTGATGTCGGCGATACCGGTCGTCGACCAGTTGACGACGTACATCCAGCCGGCGACGTAGGCGCCCTTCTCCCCGAGGAACTCACGGGCGTACGAGACGAAGGAACCGGACGACGGGCGGTGCAGCACCAGCTCGCCAAGGGCCCGGACGACGAAGAAGGCGAAGAGGCCGCAGACCGCGTAGGCGATGGCCAGCGCCGGGCCGGCGGAGTGCAGTCGACCACCGGCGCCCAGAAAAAGGCCGGTACCGATCGCCCCACCGATGGCGATCATGTTGACATGCCGGCCCTTGAGGCCCTTGCTATAGCCCGCGTCGCCCGCATCCTGCTGCGCGCCGCTCCCCCCGTCAGGTGACCTGTGGGCTGTCTCGGTGACGGTTTCTGTGCTCACTGCTGGTGTATCTCACTTTCGGGCAGGCGCTGAAGCCATTGGCCTAGAAGTCCCGCAGATCGCGTGGACGGCCGACGGCACACCTTCCCTGAAGAGCCCTTTTCCGTCTGTGGGCAAGATCACA
The DNA here is from genome assembly GCF_057708345.1 of Streptomyces sp. bgisy130. Taxonomy (NCBI): domain Bacteria; kingdom Bacillati; phylum Actinomycetota; class Actinomycetes; order Kitasatosporales; family Streptomycetaceae; genus Streptomyces; species Streptomyces sp. bgisy130. The sequence goes on along the minus strand of NZ_JBYISA010000001.1, from coordinate 415,254 downwards.
GCGTGTATAGGCCATGTAAGATTTGTCCATATTTGAAGTGAATTTCCCGGCGCATCAATTTCCAGAGGGGCGTCAGTTCACCCGATTCCGGACTCCGCTCCCCGTCCGGAAAGGAGGATTTCTTGACCTGTTCGGATCGCTTGAGACGTGCATTTTGCCTTCGTGACAACTCACTCCGCCTCGGCCCGTCCGCTGGCTGCCCGCCGTACCGGTCCGCTCCGGCCGGGTACGGCCCGGTCCGCGCGGAAGGTTTCACAAGAGTGGTGAGACAGCAATACTGTTGAACATGATGGAGCCCGCCACCGACCTGACGGTCGACGAACTGGCCGCCCGCGCCGGCGTCACGGTCCGTACGATCCGCTTCTACAGCACGCGCGGCCTGCTGCCCCCGCCGGAGATCGGCCCCCGCCGGGTCGGCCGCTACGGTCCGGACCATCTCTCGCGGCTCGCCCTCATCGAGGAGCTCCAGCACCAGGGCCTGACGCTGTCCGCGATCGAACGCTATCTGGAGCAGCTGCCGCCCGATCTGAGCGCCCAGGATCTGGCCATCCACCGGGCGCTGGTGGCGAGTTGGATTCCGGACAAGGCCGAGGACGCCACCCGGGAGCAGTTGGAGCGGCGGGTCGGCCGGGCGCTGACCGAGGAGGATCTGGACCGGCTGGCGGCCATGAGTGTGCTCGTACGGACCGAAGATCCCCGGGTCTTCCGCGTCGACCCGGGGCTGCTGCACCTGGGCACCCGGCTGCTGGATGTCCCGATCTCCCTGGAGACCATCCTCACGGCGCGCAGCGTGGTCATCGAGCACACCCGCTCGGCGGCCCGGGAGCTCAGCCGGCTCTTCAAGGACGAGGTGTGGGAGCCGAACCGGGGCGGCGGACCGGACGAGGACGAGATGGCGCGGATGAAGTCGCTCTCGGCCCATATGCAGCCGATGGTGGTGCAGGCACTGGTGACCGCGTTCCAGCGGTCGATGAAGCAGGAACTGCGGGAGTCATTCGGTAGGGAGGGTGAACGGGGCCAGGGGGACCACACCTCCGAGGGGTGAGGGGACGGGCCACCGGGGCCCGCCCCCTGACCGGTCAGTCGCTGAACTTCTCGCCCTTCTCGGCCTTCTCCACCAGCAGCGCGGACGGCGCGAACCGGTCTCCATAGGCTTCCTGAAGCTCACGGGCGCGGGTCACGAAGCCGGGCAGACCGACGAGCTCCTCCCGCCCCGGGCCGCCCTGGTAGCCGTTGATGTACTGGATCACGCCGCCGGTCCAGCCCGGGAAGCCGATGCCGAGGATAGAGCCGATGTTGGCGTCCGCGACGGAGGTGAGCACGCCCTCCTCGAAGCAGCGGACGGTGTCCAGTGCCTCGGAGAAGAGCATCCGCTCCTGCATGTCGAGGAACGGAACGGTGGCGTCCTTCTTGGTGAAGTGCTCGCGCAGTCCCGGCCACAGACCGGTGCGCTTGCCGTCCTCGCCGTACTCGTAGAAGCCCCCGCCACCACTGCGGCCGGGCCGGCCGAACTCGTCGACCATCCGGTCGATCACCGCGTCGGCCGGGTGCGGCTGCCAGCTGCCGCCGGACTCCACAACCGCCCGCTTGGTCTCCTCGCGGATCTTGCGCGGCAGAGTGAGGGTCAGCTCGTCCATCAGGGACAGCACCTTGGCCGGGTAGCCGGCCTGGGCGGCGGCCTGCTCGACGGAGACCGGGTCGAGGCCCTCGCCGATCATCGCCACGCCTTCGTTGATGAAGTGGCCGATGACGCGGGAGGTGAAGAAGCCGCGCGAGTCATTGACGACGATCGGGGTCTTCTTGATCTGGCGGACCAGGTCGAAGGCGCGGGCCAGCGCCTCGTCGCCGGTCCGCTCGCCCTTGATGATCTCCACCAGCGGCATCTTGTCGACCGGCGAGAAGAAGTGCAGCCCGATGAAGTCCTGGTCGCGCTCGACGCCCTCGGACAGCAGCGTGATCGGCAGCGTGGAGGTGTTGGAGCACAGCAGCGCGTCGGGCGCGACGATGTGCTGGATCTCCTTGAAGACCTTGTGCTTGAGACCCACGTCCTCGAAGACCGCCTCGATGACGGCGTCGCAGCCCGCCAGGTCGGCCGGCTCGGCGGTGGGCGTGATACGGGCCAGCAGCTCGTCGCGCTTCGCCTCGGTCGTACGGCCCCGGGAGAGCGCCTTGGCGAGCAGCCCCTCCGCATACGCCTTGCCCTTCTGCGCCGCCTCCAGGGAGACGTCCTTGAGGACGACCTGCATCCCGGCCCTGGCGCAGGAGTAGGCGATGCCCGCGCCCATCATGCCGGCGCCGAGCACCGCGACCTTCTCGACCTTGCGGGGCTCGATGTCCTTGGGCCGGTTGGCGCCGGAGTTGACGGCCTGGAGATCGAAGAAGAACGCCTGGATCATGTTCTTGGAGATCTGGCCGGTCACCAGCTCGACGAAGTAGCGCGCCTCGATGGTCTGCGCGGTCTCGAAGTCGACCTGGGAGCCCTCGACGGCCGCGGCGAGGATGTTGCGGGGGGCCGGGTAGGGCGCGCCGTTGAGCTGCTTCTTGAGGCTGGCGGGGAACGCCGGAAGGTTGGCCGCGAACTTCGGCTGGGCCGGGGTGCCGCCGGGGATGCGGTAGCCCTTGACGTCCCAGGGCTGCTGGGACTCGGGGTGCTCCTCGATGAAGGTACGGGCCTTGGCCAGCAGCTCCTCGGGGGTGGCCGCGACCTCGTGGATCAGCCCGGCCTCCTGGGCGCGGGTGGCGTTGTACTGGGTGCCCTGAAGCAGCACCTTCAGCAGCGCGTCGGCGATACCGAGCAGCCGGACCGTACGGGTGACGCCGCCGGCAGCGGGCAGCAGGCCGAGGGTGACCTCGGGCAGGCCGATCTTGGTGCCGGGGGTGTCGAGGGCGATGCGGTGGTGGCAGGCCAGCGCGATCTCGTAACCGCCGCCCAGCGCCGCGCCGTTGATCGCAGCGACGACGGGCTTGCCGAGGGTCTCGATACGGCGCAGATCGCGCTTGATGCCGTTGCCCGACTCGAAGGCCTGCTCGGCCTTCTCGGGGGTGACGGCGATCAGGTCACGCAGGTCGCCGCCGGCGAAGAAGGTCTTCTTGGCGGAGGTGAAGATGATGCCGCGGACGCTGTCCTTCTCGGCCTCCAGGCGGTCGGCGACCGCGGTCAGGGAGGCCTTGAAGGCGTTGTTCATGGTGTTGGCGGACTGGTCGGGGTCGTCCAGGACCAGGGTGACGATGCCGGTCTCGTCCTGCTCCCAGCGGATGGTCGACGACGCAGGGGACTCGCTCACTGTGGCTTCTCCGTAAGGGGGATGGGACGGGCGGTCAGAGGCGCTCGATGACGGTGGCGATGCCCATACCGCCGCCGACGCAGAGGGTGGCCAGGCCGTAGCGCTTGTCCTGCCGCTCCAGCTCGTCGATCAGGGTGCCGAGGATCATCGCGCCGGTGGCGCCGAGGGGGTGGCCCAGCGCGATGGCGCCGCCGTTGACATTGACCTTGTCCAGGCTCAGGCCCATGTCCTTGACGAAGCGCAGTACGACGGCCGCGAAGGCTTCGTTGATCTCGACGAGGTCGATGTCGTCGATGGTCAGCCCGGCCTTGGCCAGGGCCTTACGGCTGGCGGGCGCGGGGCCGGTGAGCATGATCGTGGGCTCGGAGCCGGAGACCGCGGCGGAGATGATGCGGGCCCGCGGGGTCAGCCCGTAGCGTTCACCGACCTCCTTGGAGCCGATGGCGACGAGCGCCGCGCCGTCCACGATGCCGGAGGAGTTACCGGCGTGGTGGACATGGTCGATCTTCTCGACCCAGTGGTACTTCTGGAGGGCGACCGCGTCAAAGCCGCCCGCGTCGCCGATGGTGGCGAAGGACGGCTTGAGGCCGGCCAGGGAGTCGGCGGTGGTGCCGGGGCGCATGTGCTCGTCGTGGTCCAGGACGACGAGGCCGTTGCGGTCGCGGACCGGCACGACGGAGCGGTCGAAGCGGCCGTCCTTCCATGCCTCGGCGGCGCGCTCCTGGGAGAGCGCGGCGAATTCGTCGACATCGCGCCGCGAGTAGCCCTCAAGAGTGGCGATCAGGTCGGCGCCGATGCCCTGGGGGACGAAATTGGTGTCGAAGTTGGTCATCGGGTCGGCGAACCAGGCGCCGCCGTCCGAGGCCATCGGGACCCGCGACATGGATTCGACGCCGCCCGCCAGGACCAGGTCCTCCCAGCCCGAACGCACCTTGGCGGCGGCCATGTTGACGGCCTCCAGGCCCGAGGCACAGAAGCGGTTCTCCTGTACGCCGGCGACGGTGTCGGGCAGCCCGGCGGCGATCGCCGCGATCCGGGCGATGTCGGAGCCCTGGTCGCCGACCGGTCCGACGACGCCGAGCACGATGTCGTCGACGGCGGCCGGGTCGAGGCCGGGGAATCGGCGGCGCACCTCGTGGATCAGGCCGACGACCAGGTCGATCGGCTTGGTGCCGTGCAGTGCGCCATTGGCCTTGCCGCGGCCGCGCGGGGTGCGGATCGCGTCGTATACGTACGCTTCGGTACTCAAGTCAACAAGCCTTTCGCAGGAGGGTGGAGGCAGGAGCAGCGGGTGAGGACCGGGGGCGGTCCGGGGTCAGTCGAGCAGGGAGCGTCCGATGATCTCCTTCATGATCTCGGTGGTCCCTCCGTAGATCGTCTGGATACGGCCATCGGTAAAGGCCCTGGCCACGCGGTATTCCGCCATATAGCCGTAGCCGCCGTGGAGTTGCAGACAGCGGTCGGCGACCCGCTTGTGCAGCTCGGTGGCCCACCACTTGGCCATCGAGGCGTGCACCGCGTCCAGTGCGCCGGCGGAGTGGTCGGCGATACAGCGGTCGAGGAAGGCGCGGGTGACGGCGCACTCGGTGGCCATCTCGGCTATCTCGAAGCGGATGTGCTGAAGCTTGGCCAGCGGCCGTCCGAACGCCTCGCGCTCCTTGACGTACTGGCTGGTGATCTCCAGCAGGTGTTCGGCACCGGCGATACCGGCGACCGCGATGCCCATCCGCTCCTGGGCGAGGTGGGTCATGAGATGGACGAAGGCGCCGTTCAGCTCGCCGAGCAGATTCTCCTTGGGGACGCGGACGTCGTGGAAGAACAGCTCGGCGGTGTCCTGGGACTTCTGGCCGATCTTGTCGAGGTTGCGGCCCCGCTCGAAGCCCGCCGTACCGCGCTCGACGACCAGCAGGCTCAGACCGTGCGCCCCGCCCTCCGGCGTCGTCCTGGCCACGACGATGACCAGGTCGGCGAGGATGCCGTTGGAGATGAAGGTCTTGGAACCGTTGAGGATCCAGTGGTCGCCGGCGTCCTCGGCATGGGTGCGGATGCCCTGGAGGTCGGAGCCCGCGCCGGGCTCGGTCATGGCGATGGCGGTGATGATCTCTCCGCTACAGAAGCCGGGCAGCCAGCGGCGCTTCTGCTCCTCGGTGCCGAGGCTCGTCAGATACGGGCCGATGATGTCGTTGTGCAGCCCCACGGCGAGCCCGGCGGCACCGGCCCGGGTGAACTCCTCGGCCAGCACCGCGCTGTAACGGAAGTCCTGCTGCCCGCCCCCGCCGTACTCCTCCGGTACCGCCAGCCCCAGCAGTCCCTGTTTTCCGGCCGCCCGCCAGGCGTCCCGGCTGACGATGCCGTCCTTCTCCCACTGCTCGTAATAGGGCGTCACTTCCTTGGCGAGGAAGGTCCGCACCATCTCGCGGAAGGCCTCGTGGTCCTCGGTGAAGATCTGGCGCTTCATCTGCGCGGTCATCTCTGCGGGCCCTCCCATGAGCCAGTTCTTGGCGGTCTCGGTGAACTCTGCGGGCTGCGGCCCCACGGGACGGGCAGGGAGCCTTGCCCCGCCCGCCGCCCGGAAATCCCTGGTCCGGTCGCGGACGCACCTTCTGCTCCGTACACGCCCTCGACCCCGCACCCGGCCGCGCGGGGCTCCGCTCGCGGAACGCGGCCCGGCCGATCGCTACGGGCCCGCACGGCATCGAGGCCGGCCGCTTCCCTGGCGGCGGCCTCGTCGGCGACCCGGCGCGGGCCGGCCGCGTACCGGAGCGTGCGGGCGGGAGCCATCAGCCGGCGGTGTCCTTCTGGGCGGTGCGGCTCGGGCCGGCGGACGGGGCGGGGGCGGCCGGCGACGGGGCGAGGAGGCCGGGGGCCTGCCAGTCACGGGCGATCTCTTCGGTGTCCGCGCCGGGCCGCGCGGGTGGTCTGCGTACCGCGCCGGGGGTGTGCGAGAAGCGCGGCGCGGGCGCGGGCTGGGTCATCCCACTGTGCTCGACGAAGGTGCCGCGGGCGGCCAGATGCGGATGCCGCGGCGCCTCGCGCAGGGACAGCACAGGCGCGACACAGGCATCGGACTCCTCGAAGACGGCCGTCCACTCCTCGCGGGTACGGGTCTTGAAGCGGGCGGCGATGGCGCTGCGCAGCTCGCCCCATGCGGCGAGGTCGTCGCGGCCGGGTGCCTCCTCCCCGAGGCCCAGCAGGCGGATGAATTCGCCGTAGAACCGCTTCTCCAGCGCGCCGACCGCCATATAGCCGCCGTCGGCGGTCTCGTAGGTCCCGTAGAACGGCGTCCCGCCGTCGAGCAGATTGGCGCCGCGCCGGTCCTGCCAGCCGCCGGCCGCCAGCATGCCGTGGATCATCGCCGTCAGGTGTGCCGTGCCGTCGACGATGGCGGCGTCCACGACCTGGCCCTTTCCACCGTCGGCGCGGGCGTGCTGGAGGGCGGCGAGGACGCCGATGACGAGGTAGAGGGAGCCGCCGGCGTAGTCACCGAGGAGGTTGGCGGGGATGGCGGGCGGGCCGTCGGGCGGGCCGATCATGCCGAGCGCGCCCGTGATGGCGATATAGCCGATGTCGTGTCCGGCGGTGTCGGCGAGCGGGCCCTGCTGCCCCCAGCCGGTCATCCGCCCGTAGACCAGCCGGGGGTTGCGTGCGAGGCACTCCTCGGGACCCACCCCCAGCCGCTCGGCCACACCGGGGCGGTACCCCTCCACCAGCACATCGGCGCGCTCGACCAGCTCAAGCACCTGCGCCACACCGTCGGGGCTCTTCAGATCCACCAATACGGAGCGCTTGTTGCGGTTGGTGACGTCGTAGGCCGGATCGATGCCAAGGCCCGCGCCTCCGGGCCGGTCCACCCGGACGACATCGGCGCCGAGGTCGGCCAGGAGCATCGCCGCGAAGGGGCCGGGACCGATGCCCGCGAGTTCGACCACCCGCACCCCGCTCAGTGGGCCGTTGCCTGGCTCTGCCATCGCGCCCCATGCCTTTCCGCACTGTGACACTTCTGATGTAACACTCGTGATGTTAAGAACGTGTTCCACTTTCCACAAGTCCCCCTTGCCAAGTGGCGACCACGGAAAAGGCCCGCGCCGACGAGGCTCCATCGCCATCGCCGTCACGGGCCGTTGCGCGCCTGCCGCCGCTGCGCCGCTATACCCCGTCGAGCTCGGCGATGAGCTTCTTGGGGGCTATGACGCGGTAGGACTCCTCCGCCCAGTCGCAGAGCAGCTCGGCGGGCGGAGCATCCGGCTCCTCCAGGGGGACCTGCACCCATCCGGACTTGCCCAGGCCGTAGCCCGCGGGCTTGGCGCCGGGAGAGGTCAGCGCATGGGCATGGGCCTCCGGGTCCGTGAGTTTCAGCGTGACCCCGAGCGGATGGCTGCCGTCGCCGACGCCGAGGAAGACAAAGACCTTCTTGTTGACCTTGATGACGCTCTCGCCCCAGGGAAACTCCTCCACCGCCCCGGGAAGCCCCAGCGCGAACGCACGCACCCGCTCCCGCACCGCCGCCGGCCCGACCGCCTTCGCCATCCGCTCCTCCATGTCCGTTCCCCCCACGGCACCGCCTGCGCTGCCGCTGAGCCGCACTCGCGTCCCGCGCGGGCCGACCCACGCATTCCACGCTAACGGCGACCACTGACAACGGCCCGCGGAGCGCCGGAGGGCGGGTTGGCCGAGGGGCATCTGACGCCGTGTCCGGCGCGCAACTGGTTCTGGCGAGCGGCGACTCGCTGCCGCTTCCACCGTCGTGAGGGTTACGCCGTGTCACCGCGCCGACGGCTGCGCCGGGGCCCCCGCTCCCCCGGCCGCCGGCACCAGATGATCGTCGGGCGCCTGACGGTCCACCAGCCGCCCCAGTCGCTGGGGGACATTGCCGCCCACCAAAAGGATGACGACGAGCGTCAGCCCGAAGGTGAGCACGGCGAGGGCCCGCCCCAGGGGCATGCCTTCGGCCAGATGGGCGCCGAGGACGGGCGCCGCTGCCCCGCCCAGCGCCCCGACGTTGTAAACGAAGCCCACGGACGCGGCCCGGGTGGCGGTCGGGAAGTGGCCGGCGAGGTACTTCGGCAGGATGCCGGAGATGCCCTGGCTGAGCGCGAGCAGCACGAAGACCAGTACGCCGAGCGCCGGCAGGCTGTCCCGCACCGCGAAGACCGGGAAGACGAAGACGAGCGAGGCGAGCAGCGTGTACGCGTAGGCCCGCCGGGTACCGAGCCGGTCGCCGACGAAGCCCGCCAGCCAGCAGCCCGCCATGGTGCCGAAGCCCGCGTAGAACATCACGTCGGTGACCTGCCCGGGGGAGTATCCGAGGCCGGTCTTGAGGTAGGTGGGCAGCAGGGCCTGGATCGGCCAGCTGTAGAGGAACGCGCAGAACACCGTCGCCATCAGGGACACGTACAACAGCCATCCGCGGCGGCCGCCGAGCTGGACGGCGAAGGCGGTCAGGCACAGCGCCGCGGTGGCGGACAGCCAGGGGACATGGCCCGTGCCGAGGGGCGTGAAGACACAGAACAGCGCCACCGAGGCGGCCACCGCCAGGACCGCGTTGGCCCCGGAGCGGAGCCGTCCCGTGAACAACGGCCGGAAGGGGTTCGGGCGCCCCGCTGCCGAACGGGTGGCGGCGGCGCCGATCTCCTCCTGCCAGTCCCCGGCTTCCGGCAGCGCCCTGCGCACCCAGAGCGCTACCAGGACGGGCAGCACGCCGATCCAGAACATCCAGCGCCAGCCCCATTGGGGCACCACCCACTTGTAGAGCTCGGCCGCGAGGACCGTACCGCCCGCGTATCCGGAGATCAGGAATCCGGAAGCCCGGTTGCGCCATCGGAGGGGCCAGCTCTCCAGTACATACGTCACGCTTGCGCTGTACTCCCCCGCCATACCGAGGCCGATCACCAGCCGGGCGACGAACAGGCTGGTGTAGTCCCAGGCGAATCCGCAGGCGAAGGTGCCGAGCGAGTAGAGCAGGATGCTGCTGATCATGGCGGCCTTGCGGCCGTAGCGGTCGCCCATCGCACCCAGTACGGCGCCTCCCAGCCATCGGGTGATGAAGGCGCCGGAGATCAGCGAGGCGGCGGTGGCGGTGCTCAGCCGGAAGTCCGCCGCGATTTCGGTCAGCACCAGCGTGATCAGGACGAAGTCGAAACCGTCGAGGAGGTAGCCGATCCAGGCGGCGAACATCGCCTTCCACTGGGGCGGGGTGACCTCCTGCCACCATCGCCGCCCCCGGTCAGGGGTGTTCGCGGGGAGCGTTGTCACAGCAGCCGGGCCTCCCTCCGACAGTCGTGCGAGCCGGACATTGGACGTCCTACGTCATCGGTGCCATCCGTGAATCTGGCCCCGCCGCGGCACCCTGTCAAGGCGTCATGCCAGACTCCGTACCACCCACAGGGCGGTCAAGAGGGCTGCCAGGAGCGGAACTTGACGGGGCGACGCCGACTGCCAGGGTCCGGACTCCAAGGCCGGTGGGCGGTCGAGAGGATGCGCGATGCCACGGCAGGACACCTCCGGACGGGCCTATGACCTCGTCCTCTACGGCGCCACCGGTTTCACCGGCGCCCTCACTGCCGCCTACCTGGCCGCCCACGTCCCCAAGGGCTGCCGCTGGGCACTGGCCGGGCGCAGCACCGCCAAACTGGAGCAGCTGCGCGACCGGTTGGCGAAGTCCGACCCGGCCTGCGCCGACCTGCCACTGCTGCGCGCCGACAGCAGCGATCCCGGCTCGCTGCGCGACCTCGCCGCCGACACCCGGGTGCTGGTGACGACCGTCGGTCCGTATCTGGTCCATGGCGAGCCGCTGGTGGCGGCCTGCGCCGCGGCGGGCACCGACTATGTCGATCTGTGCGGTGAGTCGGAGTTCATCGACCGGATGTACGTGCGGCACGAGGCGACGGCCCGCGCGTCCGGTGCGCGCCTCGTGCACGCGAGCGGTTTCGACTCGGTCCCGTACGACCTGGGGGTCCACTACACCGTGGGGCTCCTCCCCGAAGGTGTCCCCGTACGCATCGATGGCTTCGTACGGACCAACGGGGCGTTCTCCGGCGGCACGCTGAACTCGGCGCTGACCGCCGCCTCACGTCCGGTCGCCATGGCGCGGGCCGCCCGCGAGCGCCAGCAGGTCCAGGCACGACCGGCCGGCCGTACGGTGCGCGCCCCCTTCGGCCCGCCTGTACGGAGCAGCGAAACACGCACCTGGGGTGTGCCGCTGCCGACCCTCGATCCGCAGATCGTCGCCCGCTCGGCCGCCGCGCTGGACCGTTACGGGCCGGACTTCCGCTATCGCCACTACGCCGGGGTGCGGCGGCTGCCGGTCGCCGTCGGCGGGGTCTTGGGGGCGGGAGCACTGGGCGTGCTCGCTCAGGTACCGCCGGCCCGACGCTGGCTGTCGGGGCGTCTGGAGCCGGGTGACGGCCCGAGCCCCGAGCGGCGGGCGCGCAGCTGGTTCAAGGTGCGCTTCGTCGCCTCCGCCGGCCGCACCCGTCTGATCACCGAGGTCTCGGGCGGCGACCCCGGCTACGAGGAGACGGCGAAGATGCTCGCCGAGTCGGCGCTCAGCCTGGCCTTCGACGACCTGCCGGAAACCGCGGGCCAAGTGACGACGGCGGTCGCCATGGGGGACGCTTTGACGGCACGCCTCCAGGAAGCGGGCATCACATTCGGCGTCGTCCAGGAGTAACCCGAGCCGTAACCCGGGCCCGCCGTTACGCGTCGGCGAGCGCCTTCCGGCACAGTGCGTCGGCGGCCCGGGTCGTCTCCGGAAGGCGGTAATCGGCCGCCAGGTGGAGGGTGTGCGCACAGGCCCGGTCGAGGTTGGTGCGGTGCCCCACGGAGACAAAGACCGGCTTGACGCCCTTTTGGGTACGCAGCGCACGTCCCACCTCCTCGGTCCCGTCCAGCAGCGGCGAGGTGGCGCCGCGCTCCGGGCCAGGAGGGGCGTACCGGAAGGTGAAGGGGTTCTTGGCGACGCCGATGGTGGGCAGTCCGGTCAGCACCCCCAGGTGGCTGGCGAGCCCGAAGCGGCGCGGGTGCGCCAGCCCGTAGCCGTCGCAGACCACCAGGTCGGGAGTGCGGGCGAGGCGGCCGAGAGCCGCGAGCACGGTGGGGATCTCACGGAAGGCGAGCAGGCCCGGGACGTACGGGAAGGAAACCTGCCCGACGGCGGTGGCCCGGTCGACGACGGCGCGGGTGCGGGCGTCCAGGGCGACGGCGGCCGCCGCGACAACGTCTCGTTCATCGTCGTAGGCGACATCCACCCCCACCACAGTCCCCTCGAACCCCGGTTCCGGACCCGCCTCATCGAGGCGTACATGGGGCCGCAACCGGTCCTGCACCGCACGCGCCTGGGCTTCGTCGGCCGGCCAGTGCCGCAGTTCGTCGTCGCAGGAGATCATTCCGGGAGTGTCCATGATGCCCGCAACGCTACCGAACCGGTGATCGAGCCCACGACCGGGCGGATCGGCTCAAGGGCTGCGGCTCGGATGTCGCCCGCCGGGAAGAGTCCTACTGCCCGCTCCCCCGACGCCTGCCGTCCTGACACCCCCGGAGGTCCTTGATGCCCGACCCGCTTCACGAGCTCGATGCCACCGACCTCGCTGCCCGGCTGCGCCGCCGCGAGATCTCCGCCCGAGAGGTCGTCCAGGCCCATCTGGACCGCATCGAGCGGGTCAATCCGGCCATCAATGCGATCGTCACCCTCGACCCGGAGGGCGCCATCGCCGCGGCCGCACGGGCCGATGAGCGACTCGTCCGCGGCGCCGCCGTGCCGCCTCTGCACGGACTGCCGATCGCGTTCAAGGACACCCGCCTCACCCGCGGTATGCGCACCACACACGGCTCACCGCTCTTCGCCGATCATGTCCCGGAAGACGACGATCTGCTGGTCGACCGGCTCCAGCAGGCGGGCGCCATCCGCCTCGGCAAGACCAACGTCCCCGAATTCGCCGCCGGTTCGCACACCTTCAACGCCGTCTTCGGCACCACCCGCAATCCGTACGACCTCACCCGCTCGGCGGGCGGCAGCAGTGGAGGCGCCGCCGCGGCGCTGGCGGCCGGGCTACAGCCCCTCGCGGACGGCAGCGACATGGGCGGCTCGCTCCGCAACCCCGCTTCCTTCTGCAATGTCGTCGGGCTCCGGCCGACGCCCGGCCGCGTCCCTTCGCCTCCCGGCAGCGACCTCTGGGACACCCTGTCGGTCCCGGGCCCCATGGGGCGGACCGTCGCCGACACCGCGCTGCTGCTGTCAGCGATGGCCGGCCCGGACCCGCGCTGCCCCCTCAGCCTGGAGACCCCGGGGGCAGCCTTCCGTGTGCCACTCGACCGCGACCTGCGCGGGCTGCGGATCGCCTGGGCACCCGACCTGGGCGGATACGCACCGGCCGACCCGGAAGTGCTCGCCGTTCTGGAGCCCCAGTTGAGGGTCCTGGAGGAGCTGGGCTGCCGTGTCGACACCGCCTGCCCGGACCTCGCCGGCGCCGATGAGACCTTCCGTACGCTGCGGGCGCACAGCTTCGACCTCGTCCTCGGTGGCCTGCTCGACTCCGCCCCGCAGGCCCTCAAACCCAGCATCGTCCGGAACATCGAACACGGCCGCCGGCTGACCATGGCCGACCTCCACACGGCCACCACGACCCACAGCCGCCTCTACCTCAGCACGCTGGAATTCTTCTCCGGGTACGACCTGCTCCTCACCCCGGTCAGCCAAGTCATCCCGTTCGACGCCGAGTTGGAGTATCCGCGCGAGGTGGCGGGCCGCCGCACGGACAGCTATCTGGACTGGATGCGGTCCGCCTACCTCATCTCGGTCCTGGGCGTACCCGCCCTTTCGGTCCCCGCGGGATTCACCCCGGGCGGCCTGCCCGTGGGGCTCCAGCTCATCGGTCCACCGCGCGCCGATCTCGCCGTCCTCCAGGCCGGTCATGCCTACGAAAGCGCAACGCGGCACGGGCGCCGCCGCCCGGACCTGCCGACGGCCTGACCCCGGCACCCACCCCGGTCGGTGGCGGGAGCGGCCGCCCCGAAAGGGCGGGCCCCGCCGGCACCTCCTCTATATTGCAGTGATGTTCGTACTGGAACTGACTTACACCGCGCCCCTCGAACGCGTCGACGCCGTCCTCGAGCAGCATGTGGAATGGCTTCAGAAGGAGTACGCCGCCGGGCATTTCCTCGCCGCCGGCCGCAAGGTCCCACGGGACGGAGGCGTGATTCTCGCGGCCGGGATGGACCGTGCCACCGTCGAGCGGATCGTTTCCGAGGACCCGTTCACTCTCGCCGGGGTGTGTGCGTACCGGATCACGGAGTTCGTGGCGACGACGACCGCGCCACCACTGGAGCGGTACCGGGAGCAGCTGCCCTCCTGAAGCGCGTCGCCGGGGGCACTCGGACCACCGGCGATCCGGCAGTCCGAGCATTGCCCTCACGCCCTGTTGGCGGCACCGCTCCCGACAGCCCCGCCCAGTCGCGCCCAGCCCCGACAGCTACGACGTCGTGGTCGGAGGCACCGCCGAATCACCGAGCGAGCGGGGGCTTGCGGCAGTGGACGCAGCCGGCTCGGGCCAGCGCCCCCCGTTGCGCCAGTAGTCCTGGATCTCCTCCAACTGACGGCCCTTGGTCTCGGGTGCGGTGACGGCGGCGAAGACCAGGGCGGCAAGGGCGAGGACACCGAGGCCCGCGAAGGTCCGGGCCGCGCCCGCCCAGGTCATCAGCGAGGGGAAGAACTGGGCGATCAGTAGATTGGCGACCAGGTCGGCGGTGAGCATCACCGAGGCGCCGGTCGAGCGCAGCTGGGCGGGGAATGCCTCGCTCGCATAGACCCAGATCAGCGAGCCGAAGCCGAAGTTGAAGGCCGCGGTGAACAGCAGGATGGCGGCGAACCCCACCCAGGTCGTCGCGCCCTGGAGCTCGCCCGCGCCGAAGACCACCGTCAGGACGGCGAGCATGACGGCCATCGTGCCGATGCCGGAGAGCAGCACCACCCGGCGGCCGAGCCGGTCGATGATGAGGATGGCGAGCACCGTCGCGGCCAGCGAGGCGAGTTGGACGAATGACGGCAGCAGAAAGTTCTGGCCGTTGCCGGTGAACCCCATCTCCTCGAAGATCTGCGGGCTGTAGTACGTCACGGCGTTGATACCGGTGATCTGGCAGAAGAATCCGAGGCCGACGACGAAGACCCCGGCGCGCGCATAGGGCTTCCGCAGCAGCGAGCGTGCCGAGCCGCCGCTCTCCTCGGCGAGCGCGGCTTCCACGGCCGCGACCTCCGCACGCGGATCGACATCGGGGTCGGTCATGGCCATGACCTCAACGGCTCGTTCCGTCCGCCCCTTGAGGACGTACCAGCGCGGGGTGTCCGGCAGCCGGAGCAGCGGGATCAGGACGAGCGCGGCGGGGACCGCGGAGAGGCCGAGCATCCAGCGCCAGTGCCCGCCGTCGGACAGCCCCCAGTTGACGAAGTACGTGAGCACGATGCCCGCGACCGTGGCCACTTGGTAGGCGGCGACGGAGGCTCCGCGGATGCGTGCCGGGGTCGATTCGGCGACATAGAGCGGGGCGGCGACGATCGAGATCCCGATGGCGACGCCGAGCAGGAAGCGGACGATGTCCAGCACGACGACGTTGGGTGCGCCCGCGGAGAGGGCGACGAAGACGGCGTACGAGCCGGCCACGATCAGCATCGCCGCCTTACGGCCCAGGGCGTCGGCGAGTTTGCCGCCGATCAGCGCGCCGACGATGGAGCCGAACACCAAAATGCTGTTGACCAGGCCCTTTTCTGCCTCGGTGAGATGGAAGTCCTTGCTCAGGAACACCAGGGCGCCGGAGATGCTGCCGGTGTCGTAGCCATAGATGACGCCGACGACCGCGCCGGTGAGCGCGAACAGCCTGCCGGTGCGGTGTGTGGTCTTGGAGGACGGCGGCGGAGGCGTCGCCGAGAGCGTGGCAATGGACATGGGAAGTCCTCTGTGCGGCGGAGCGGGCCTTGCTGCATGCCGATGCACGCATGACTGATCATGCGAGTATTCGGCGCCTTTCACGCAGCTGTCAACACTTCCCTTCACCCCTCCCTGCCATCCACCCACCCCACACCAAGCCCACCTCCGCCCCACCCAAGCGACTCACCCCAGGCCCTCACTCCCGCGCTCCCCCCTGGTGCATCCACTCGTACGAGGGATGGATCGCGATCAGATTTCTGCGTACAGTCGATTGCAACGAAGCGAAAAAGTGCAGCTTCACGCAAGCACTTTTCATTCCATTGCCGCATCACGGGAGGGTGGGCCATGAGCGAGACCTCGTACATGGAGCAGGAGCTGGGCAGCCAGCCGGAGACCTGGCGGCAGGCCGCACGGATCGGAGCAGCGGCGGGGCCCCTGCCGAAAGCCGGCCGGCGGGTGGCCGTCGTCGGCTGCGGCACCTCGTGGTTCATGGCCCAGTCGTATGCGGCGCTCCGCGAGGCGGCCGGACAGGGCGTGACGGATCCGTTCGCCGCCTCCGAGGCCTTCCTCGGCAGCGACCGCGGCTATGACGCGGTGGTGGCGATCACCCGCTCCGGCACCACGACCGAGGTGCTGCGGGTACTCGACGCCGTCAAGGGGCGCATCCCGACGGTGACGATCATCGGTGACCCCGAGACGCCGGCGGTGGCGCTATCCGACGAGACGGTCGCGCTGCCGTTCGCCGACGAGAAGTCGGTGGTGCAGACGCGTTTCGCGACCACGGCGCTGACACTGCTGCGCGCGCACCTCGGCGAGGACATCTCCCGGGCGGTGACCGATGCGGAGGAGGCGCTTGCCGCGCCGGTGGACAAGGAGTGGGTGGAGGCCGAGCAGTTCTCCTTCCTCGGCTCCGGCTGGACGTTCGGTCTGGCCAATGAGGCGGCGCTCAAGATGCGGGAGGCATCGCAGAGTTGGACGGAGTCGTACCCCGCGATGGAGTACCGCCACGGTCCGATCGCGATAGCCGCACCCGGCCGGGTGACCTGGCTCTTCGGGCAGGCGCCGGACGGCCTGGAAGCCGATGTGGCGCGGACGGGTGCGCGCTTCGTACACCATGCGCGTGATCCGCTGGCGGATCTGGTGCTGGTCCAGCGGGTGGCGCTGGAGCGAGCCCGCGCCCGCGGCCTGGACCCGGACAACCCGCGCAGCCTGACCCGTTCGGTGATGCTCGAGACGCCGGCCGCCTCGTAGCCGCCACCTCACCCCCTCAACCAGCCCTGCCCGCAAGGGAGAAGGGAGCCGGCATCCCATGCCACTCGTTCCGACCTCATCGATCGTCGACGCCGCGCGTGAGGCGCGGGTCGGTGCCGCGGCCTTCAACGTCATCCATCTGGAAACCGCTGAGGCGCTCGTCACCGCCGCCGAGCGCACCGGTATCCCACTGATCCTTCAGATCAGCGAGAACTGCATCCGCTACCACGGCAGCCTGCTGCCCATCACCCGCGCCACGCTCGCCCTCGCCGAGGACTCCACGGCCCGGATCGCGGTCCACCTCGACCACATCACCGATGCGGACCTCGTTCGTCAGGGCATCACCGCCGGGGTGGGGTCCGTCATGGTGGACGCCTCCGCTCTTCCCTACGAGGAGAACGTCGCCACCACCGCCGACCTCGCCGCCTGGTGCCACGAACGCGACGCCTACGTCGAGGCCGAGCTCGGCGAGGTCGGCGGCAAGGACGGAGTCCATGCGCCCGGGGTACGCACGGACCCGGACGAGGCCCTGGCCTTTGTCCGCGCGACGGGTGTGGACGCTCTCGCCGTGGCCGTCGGATCCTCACATGCGATGCATGAGCGCACGGCCGTACTGGACAAGGACCTCATCACGGCGCTGCGCACCACTCTGCCGGTGCCGCTGGTCCTGCACGGCTCTTCGGGTGTGCCGGATGAGGAGCTGCGCCGCGCCATTGCCGCCGGAATGACGAAGATCAATATCTCCACACATCTGGTCTCCGTCTTCACCCACTCGATACGGCGGACACTGGGCGCCGATCCCTCGCTCGTCGACTCCCGCAAGTACGTCAAGCCGGCCCGGGAGGCGGTGGCCGAGGAAGCGGCGAGGCTGCTGGGTGTGCTGAGCACTCCGGCGACGGTCCCGGGCCGGTACGCGACCCAGGCACGTGCTCGGGGTTGAGCCCGTGGACTCCATGTCCACCCTTGCCACACCCCGTGACAGGCCGTGACGAGCCGCGACGGGCTCATGGCGAGACCATGACGACAGAACCCCTGCGCCGGATTCCGGCATGGTGTCCCACCCGGCCCGCGGCCCCCTGCCTCGGCGGTGTCCGGCGGTCTCGGCGGTGTTCAGCGGTGTCTGCGGGACCTCTACCGCGGGTCACCGTGGTGTGCCGAAACGAATTAGGCTCGCGCCATGAAGCGCCATGAACGGATGAACGCACTGCTCGAGCTGCTCGGGGACCGAGGCCGGGTGGACGTCGAGGAGGCGGCGACCGCGCTGGAGGTTTCGGCCGCCACGATGCGGCGCGACATGGACGCCCTCGCCGAACAGCAACTGCTGACCCGCACCCGGGGCGGGGCGGTCCTCAGTTCGGTGGCGTACGACCTGCCGATCCGCTACAAGCACGCTCACCGGTCGGAGGAGAAGGAGGCGGTGGCGAAAGCCGCGGCGAAGCTGGTCGAGCGGGGTGACGTGGTCGGGCTGAGCGGTGGCACGACGACCACGGCGATCGCCCGGGTGCTCGCCACCCGTCCGGACTTTGCAGAGGCCGGACCACAACCGCACCTGACGATTGTCACCAACTCCCTCAACATCGCGAATGAGCTGGCCGTGCGGCCGCAGATCAAGATCGTGCTCACCGGCGGGGTCGCGCACTCGCGGTCGTTCGAACTGGTGGGCCCGTTCAGTGAGTTGCTGCTTCAGCAGATCTCCATCGACATCGCCTTCATCGGGGCCAACGGCATGGACCCGATGATGGGGGCGACGGTGCACGACGAGGCGGAGGCCCGGGTCAACCGCCTCATGGCCGAGCGTGCCCGGCGTGCCGTCGTCGTCGCGGACTCGTCGAAGATCGGCGAGCGCTGCTTCGCCCGGGTCGGCGACGCGGATGTCTTTGACACATTCATCACGGACAACGGAGCAAAGGAGGCAACCCGCCGCGAATTCACGGACCGGGGCCTGAAGGTGGTGACCGCCCGCCCGCCTGCTAGCGAGTGACACACCGGCCCCGGGCGGCAGGGCAGGCGACGCGGCGGCGTTGCCCGGGGGGCCTTGGCGTGTGGGGCTTCGGGGTGCGGCTTGTGACAGGGCCCCCTGGTCCGCCCGCGCGAGAGGGCCGATCTGCGGCGTCGCAGGGATTCCTCGATGCGCCTGGTGAGGGGCTTCCCCGGTACATCGTGCGGCAGGACTTTCCCGGTGCGTCGCGTGACGGGGCATCCCAGGCCCGCCACGTGACGGGACTCCCACGGGTGCGTGTGGTGGGGCTTCCTCCGTCCGCCGCCTGACTAGGCTTCCGGGCCCGCCGCACGACGAAGCTCCCCTGGCGCGTCGCGGGGAGAGACCTTTCCGTTGGACGCGTCGCGGGGAGCCACTTTTCCGTCCGCCGTGTGACTGGGCTTCGCCCGGGGGCGACGCGTAACCCGGGGCGCAGTCGGGGCTCCTGGTTGGTGGTTACCAGGTGTTGTCTCCTCGGAGAATGGCGTCGGCGCCGCCGTCGAGGAAGATGACCTGGCCGGTGACATGCGTGTTCTCGGGGGAAGTCAGCCAGGCGAGCAGTGGGGCGACCTGTTCGGGGCGGGCGTGGCCGTGCAGGGGCATGGGGATGCCGGCGTCGATGGCCTTACGTGTTGCGGCGTCGGTGAGCATGGGCTCGGTCATGGGGGTCACGGTCGTGCCGGGGGCGACGGCGTTGAGGGGGATACCGGCGGCGGCCCAGTCGTCGGAGATGGCCGTACGGCGGAGCCAGCGGGTGATCGCCTGCTTGGAAGCGCCGTAGATCGCATAACCCTCCCCACGGTCGACGGCGGCCTGGGCGGCGGCCACAGTTGCCTCCTCGTCGCCTGCGAGCGCCGCGTCGACGATGGTCTGGTCGGCCGGGTGGACCGAGGCGACGGACGAGAGGAGTACGGCGCGCGGGTCGGTACCGGCGGCGAGCAGCGGGCGCAGCCCTTCGAGGGTGGCGACGACGCCGAAGTAGTTGACCTGGACGGTGCGGGGGATGAAGTGGGCCAGGCCGGCGCAGGCGATCACGGCGTCGAGTCGGCCGTGGGTCAACTCGTGGGCACGGTTGACCAGTTGGTTACGGCCGTCGGGGGTGGCGAGGTCTGCGGAGATGTCGGTGTCCTTGAGGTCGGCACCGATCACGGTGTGGCCCTGTTCGCGGAGGTGGGCCACGGTGGCATTACCTATGCCGGAGGCGGCTCCGGTGACGAGGTAGGTACGGGGCATGGGCACCGGCGTGGGCATGGTCGGCTCCTTCGCTGACGCGTTCAGGTTGTGGCGATGGTTCGGGTGCGGGTTCTGGTGCGGGTTCTGGTGCGGGCTGTGTTTTGGCTCTCGTTTTGGCTCTGGTTCGGGGCCGGGGTCGGGGTCGGTTATCGCCCGTGGTGCGGGTCGAACCGTTGAACCGTTAATGCGGGTCGGGTGGTTGGGCGGAACTCATGGTTGGCGCGGAACTCATGGCTGGCGCGGAAAGCGTGGTCGGTGCGGACGCGTGGTCGGTGCCGAACGCAGGGCATTCGGTGGGCGGATGGGGGCACCGGTCCGTGTGGCATGCCGGTTCATGGGCATGCGCCGGTCCTTGCGGCGCGCCGGTTCATGGACACGCGGCGCTGCGTGCGGCGCGCCGTTCTGGTCGGTGGACTACTCCGTGCAGCGCGCCGTTCTGGCAGATGGGCAGTTCTGGTCGGTGGACCGCTCCGTGCGGCGGGCCGTTCTCGTCGGGGCAGTGGTCGTCACCCACCCGTCGGTGCGGTGAGCGGGTTGGCATGCGCGTTCGGCGTGGGCGGTCTCGGGGGGCGGGGCGAAAGGGGACATCGGTAGAGCGCCGGCGAAGGGCACGTGGGGGCCGGTGGTCCGGGCGGCACCACCATAGCGATTTTTTGGCATGACGTGCCAGAAAGCTGGTCTGTGACAGAAAATGGCTCCTGATAGACATGGCGGCCGGACGATCAGGAGAGGTGGATGACGGCAGCGCGAGGTAGACCATCGTTGACGGAGCGGCGGCGGCAGGAGACTCGGCTGGAGATCGCCGAGACGGCGGCGGCGTTGTTTTCGGACCAGGGGTACGAGGCGACGACGGTCGAGGACATCGCGTCGGGGGCCGGCATCTCGCTGCGCACCTTCTACCGCTACTGCGCGGCGAAGGAGGACGCGCTGACACCCGTCATGACGTCCAGCGTCGGTGTGCTCGTCGAGGAGCTGGCGAGGCGCCCCGTCGATGAACCGCTGAGCAGCGCAGTGCAGGCGTCGTTCACGTCGTCGGCCGCGGCCCGGCAGCTCGCGGACCGCGAACAGGCCCGCCGGCTGGTGCGGGTCATGGGCACCGTCCCGGCCATTCGGATGCGATGGCTCGCGGCGGGGCGGGAGATGCAGGACCAGCTGGTGCCGGTGCTCGCGGCGCGCAAGGGCGCACCGGAGACCAGCATGGAGGTACGCCTCCTGGCCTGCGCCTTGCTCGACGGCATCAGTGTCGCCATGGAGCACTGGGCCTGGCAGGACGAACCGGAGGACGTGGCGGAGCTGACCCTCCGCGCACTGCACTATCTGCGCATCGACGAGTTGTAGCCCGGCCGGCCCCCCTGTTCCGAAAGGGTTGCCGGTATGTAGCGCTTGTGTCCCTGTGTGGCCCCCGGGGCTGATTTCCATTGGGGAGGTATGGACAATGGGGAATGAACGTGCGAACACGGTAGGAGTTCGCGAGGGGATTCCAAGGTTTTCAACGGGGGAGATCACGTGCGGAAGATCATCGCCATAGCACTGGCCACCGTGGCGTGCAGCGCCTCGCTGACCCTGGCCACCGCCTCGGAAGCGTCCGCCGCGGGCCGCGCGCCGCAGTGCGTCAAGGTGCGGAAGTACTTCAACAAGGGCCACCAGCGCTACGTCCGCCTGTCGAATCTGTGCACGCAGCGGACCTCATGCTTCACCATCGTCGTCCCGCATCACCGCGACCCCCAGGGCCGACTTCCCAAGGGCACGACCAAGGACATCCGCTATGGCACGACCGGGGCGCCGCGGGCCCTGTTCGTGAAGAACACTTCCTGCTGAGCGGCCCACGGTCGAAGGGCCGGGCCGCGGTCGGCAGTCGAAGGACCGTGGAGCAGCCGAAGGACTTGTGGAGCAGCCGAAGGGCCGGAGCGCCGCGGTCGACGGGATCGCGCCCGCCGCCAGGACCGCGATCGCTGCCGGGACCTCGCCCCCCCCAACGAAGAGCGGGTCAGGCGCGTACGGCGATGCCGTCCAGCACCATCGAGAGGTATTGGCGGGCGATCTCCTCGGGGCTGTGCTGCCCGCCCGGCCGGTACCAGCTCGCCGCCACCCAGACGGTGTCGCGGACGAAGCGGTAGGTGAGCCGGATGTCGAGGTCCGCACGGAACGCCCCGTCAGCCACGCCGCGTTCCAGGGTGCCCAGCCATGCCTTCTTGAACTTCTGCTGGGAGTCGGCGAGGTAGCCGAAGCGGGGCTGGGCGGCGAGGTGCTTGGACTCCTTCTGGTAGATGGCGACGGCCGCGCAATGCCGGTCGATCTCCCGGAAGGACTCGGTGACCAGGGCTTCGATGGTCTCCCTGGGGCCGAGACCGGCGGCGAGTACGGCGTCGTAGCCGTCCCACAGCTCGGTCAGGAAGCTGGACAGGATCTCGTCCAGCATCGATTCCTTCGAGTCGAAGTGGTAGTAGAGACTGCCGGCGAGCATGCCGGCTTCGTCCGCGATGCGGCGGACGGTGGTGGCGTTGTAGCCGTGTGCGGCGAAGACCTCCGCCGCGATGGTGAGCAGTTCGCGGCGACGCTCGGGCGAGGCGCTCGCGGTCGTCGTCTTCTTCTTGGCGGCTGGCACCCGGCCATTGTCACCCTCCGCCCCACCCCGCTGGTCGCCCGCTCGTCGATCGCTCGTCGATCGCTTTCCTCCCGCCGGTCGCCGGCCAGCGCCTCCTCTCGTACGCACCTCCCGTTCGCCCACTAGCTGCCGCCCGCCCCGCCCCGACGGAATCCCACTCGTCCACCCCCGCCCTCCCGCTCGCCGGCCGCCCACCCCACCTCCCGCCCGCCACCCGGCTCCTATATTTCACGAGTAAAACACCTTCTAATGTTCCCTCTATGGGAAAGCACGCCGACCCGCCCGGCAAGAGTGCGCATGACGCCCCAGGGGCCGTGGTGCGTGCCCGGCCGCTGTCGGTCAGGGGTGCGGTGCGGCTGCGAGGGCCCGTCGATATCTGGCACAAGCCGGCGTTCAGCGCGCTGGTGGCGCTGGCGGTTCCCGACCTCGCGCTGTATGCGCTGGGGCGGCTGGATCTGATCCTGTACACCTCGGCGGGGGCGATGTGTGCCCTGTATGCGCACGGTCTGCCGTATGCGGCGCGTGCCCGCACGCTGCTGTGGGTGGTGCTCGGCATGGTCGCGAGCCTCGGCGTCGCGCTGACCGCCGCATCGCTGATCGCCTCGACCGCGCTGCTGGTCGTGTGCGCGTCGCTGGTCGCCGCGGTCCACAAGGTCGCCTGTGACGCTACGCGGATCGGCCCGCCGGGCAATCTCATCCTGACCTTTGTCACCGCGTCGGCCTTCTTCGTGCCGCAGCACCTCGGGCAGGTGCCCCAGCACCTGGCGCTGGCACTCGGCACCGGGGCACTCGCCTGGCTGGTCTGCATGGCTCCGGCGCTGATACGGCCGCAGGGGCCCGAGCGGATCGTGGTCGCCCGCGCGCTGGAGGCCGCCGCGCGGCTGCTGCGTACGGAGGCGGGCACCGACGGCGGGGCACCGGACGGGGTGGCGCACGCCCGCCATGCCGCCGGGGCCGGGGTCGCGTACACCCGCCAAGTCACCGCGGCCGAGGTCGCGCACGCCCGCCATGCCGCCGCGGCCGCGGTGAACGCCGCCTGGCACACGCTGTTCCTGGTCCCGATGCGTACCCCGGACACGGCCGCGGCGCGGGCCGGGCTCGAACGGCTGCTGGTACGCGCCGAGTCGGCGTTGGGGAGTACGGAGCACGCCGGCGAGGTGGCCGAGCGGACCGCGCCGTACGAAGCGGGGGCCGAGGCCGATCGGCTCGGTGGCTGGGCGCGTGAACTGCGGGGCGGGCGGCCGTTGCCCGAGGTGGCCTTGTCCGCGGCAGAGGCCGAGGAGCTGGCGGGTGTCGCCGCGGAGGCGCCGGGGCCGCGGAGGCCCGCGCCCGGTCATCCGCGCGGGGTGCGGGCGGTGCTCGCCCGGTTGGCGCCCGGGTCACCGCTGCTGCCCATCGGCGCGCGGGTCGCCGTGGGGTGTGTACTGGCGGGCTGGGCGTCGATGGCTGTCGGGGTCGGGCATCCGTATTGGGCCGTGGTCACGGCGGCCTCCATCTACCAGGCCAACACCACGCTCTCCTGGCAGCGGGCACTTCAGCGCACCCTCGGCAATCTGCTCGGGCTGCTCCTCTACACCGCGCTGCTGCCGCTGATGCACCTCGGACCGCTCGCGATGATCGCGGTCGCGCTGGCCTGTCAGCTCGGCGCGGAGGCCACCATCACCCGCAACTACTGGCTCGGTTCGGTGTGCGTGACCCCGATGGCGCTGCTGCTGACCGAATTCGGCAGTCAGGTGCCAGCGACGACGCTGATCGCCGACCGCTGGCTCGACACCGTCGTGGGGGCGGCGGTGGGTCTGGCCTGCTGCGTTCTGGTCACCAATCGGCGTGCCGCGGACCGTATCGAGGTGGCGCTGGAGCGGGCCGCGGCCGCGGAGGCCGTCGCGTCCCAGCTGCTCGGCGAGGGGCCCGCGACCGGCGTGGACGAGGCCCGGGAACTCGGCTGGGCCCGCGACCGGCTGGCGGGATGTCTGGTCGAGCTCCGGGAGGCGGTGGAGGTCGCGGCCGGTGAGTGGTGGCAGCGGGCCGTTCCGGAGGAACGGATCGCCCACGCCGAACAGCGAGGTCACCGCGCGCTGGCCGGTCTCGTCCGGCGGCTCGCGGCGCCGACACTTGCCGCCTGACCCATGCGCCCGATCGGCACCGTACGGCAGGCACAATTGGGTGCCTATGGCACGGCCGAGAGGAGAGTGCGGGTGACCGAGGACATCGTCGCGGGGGTGCTGCGCCAGTGGCAGCAGGTGCACCCCGGGCTGGACACCGGCCCGATGGCGGTGATCGGGCGGCTCAACCGCTGTTCCGCGCTGCTTCAGCAGGCGGCCGACGCACCGCTGCGGAGGGCCGGACTCACCCGGCCCGAGTTCGACATCCTCGGCACCTTGCGCCGGATGGACCGCGAACTGACCCCCGGGCGGGTGGCCCGTGAGACCTTCGCGTCCGGTGCCGCGGTCACCAAACGCGTACGGCAGTTGGAGGAACGGGGGCTGATCGTCCGCCGCCCCGACGACCGGGACCGCCGCGTCAGCCATCTCTCGCTCTCCGAGGAGGGGCGCGACACCATCGACCGGCTGCTGCCCGAACAGCTGCGGTACGAGGCGTCGCTGCTCGACGGCATCGGTGCCGAGCGGCAGGAGGAACTCTCCACGGGGCTCGGTGAGTTGCTGGTGGTCCTGGAGGGACGGCTCGGCAGCCTGCTGGACTGAGGCCGACGGGCGGCGGGGCGGGCGACCGGCGGCCAGCGGCCGGGGCAAGCGGCGGGCGGACGGCCGGGGCAGACGGCGGGCGGCGGGGCGGCCAGCAGCGGGCAGCGGGCCACGCGTTCCCGCTGGGCCCGGAGGCCACCCCCGCCCGGCGGGCGCCTGACCGAAGCACCCGCCCCCTCCCCGCCACGAATCGCCCGGCACCCGAACCGCCCCACGCCACCGAATCGCTACCGCCCCGCGACCGCCCCGGCCCCACCTCACCCCCGCCCTCACCACTCCAGCCGGGCGATCCTCCCCTTCTCGCCCGCGGCCCAACAGCCCAGGTCGGGGGCGCAGTCGACGGTGTCGTACGAGCCGGTGTCGAAGGTGTGCCAGGTGTGGCCGCCGTCGAGTGTCAGATCGCTGCCGGTCGGGCCGACCGCCAGGGCGAGGCGGCGGGAGTGCGGGAGCCAGGCGGCGCCGGAGCGGTACGCCTTCGGGGGTGCGGCGGCCGGTGTCCAGGTGGCGCCGGCGTCGTCGCTGACCGCGGCGGCGTGCGGTGAGGGCTGGTCGGGGCGGTAGTCGCCGCCGACCGCGAGGGCGTGGCCGCGGTCGCGGACGGCGAGCGCGAAGATGCCGCGCGCCGGGTCGCCCGCGGGCAGCGGGGTATCGGTGGCCGTCCAGGTACGGCCGCGGTCGGCGGTGTGCAGGACGCGGGCGGTGGCCGCACCACCGGTCGCGATCCAGGCGTCACGGCTGCCGGAGGAGACCAGGCACTGGCCACTGGCAGCGAACGCTGCCTCGCCCTGCTGGGCCGGTGGCATACCGTCCGACGGCAGTACCCGCCAACTGCGGCCGCCGTCCCCGGTGGACAGGATGCGGTACCTGCCGTCAACGGGGTCGCTGAGCGCGATGCCGTGCCGTCGGTCGAAGAAGGTCAGGCAGTCGTAGAAGGCCCGGGGGTCGGGGTTGCGGAAGCTTTCGGTCCAGGTGGCGCCGGCGTCCTCGGTACGGAAGACGCGCGAGGCCGCGCCCTCGCCGATCGCGAGGACCACCGCGCGGCGCGCATCGAGCGCCTCGATGTCGCGGAACTCCAGTCCCCCGGCATCGGGTGGGGAGATGGTGCGCCAGTGCTTGCCGCCGTCCTGGGTGCGCAGCACGGTGCCGGCCGTGCCGGCGGCCCAGGCGGTCGTACGGCTGACGGCGGCCAGGCCGCGGAAGCGGGCGGTGCTGCCGCTGTCCTTGAGCCGCCAGCCGGCGTGCGGGGTGGTGAGCGAGGCCGCCGTCAGCGGATCAGGGGCCGGGGCGTGCGCCGTGCCGTAGGAGGCCGGGGAAGGGGTCGCGTCCATGGGGGCGTTCGCCGGCCGGGCCACGGCCACGGCGCCGGCCGCGAGCGTGGCGAGGGCCGCCGCACCGGCCGTGAGGGCCGCCCGGCGTCCGGCACCGCGTCGACGCGCACCCCGGCCCTTCCTCTGATCCGATCCCAGACACAACAAACGTCCCGTGTGCCGCATTTCGCCCCACCCCGCTCTGGTTTTGGGCTGGAAGCTAGCCCAGCCCGACCGCCCCGTCCAGACCGCCGCCCCGCGCTGCTGGTGACCTTCCCCGTCACTGCCCGCACCCACCGGTGAGCCCTCGGTGGCCGTGGGGCCGCAGTCGAGGCATGCCGCTACGCCTGACGGCACGTCAAGTTGAGCCCAAGAGGGCCGGTCATGGGTCCCGGGCGGCCAACAAAGAGGGCAAATACGTACATCCGAAGGCCCGTGATGCAGGTCACGTAGGAATCCAATGCACCTGGCGCGATGACCCGTGCGTCTTAGTGGTCGAAGAATCAAATGAACCGCACCGAACACAAGGGAGCCGGCGATGTCCAGCGTCATCGACCAAGCCGTTCAGGCCCGTCTCATCGCGACCGCTCCCCGGTCGCAGGTGATCCCGGCGAGCCTGCGATACGACCGCGCCGACCCCTTCGCGGTGCGGTTGGTCTTTCCGCCCGCCGCTTCGCTGGACGGGGCGGAGGTGACCTGGACGTTCGGGCGCGAACTGCTGGAGGAGGGCCTGTGCGGACCCGCCGGGGCGGGCGACGTCCAGATCTGGCCGTACGACGCCGATGCCGTGGTGGTGGAGTTCCACGCCGCCGGCGGTATGGCGGTGGTGCAGTTCGAGACGCAGGAGCTGAGAGCGTTTCTGACGCGGTCGTACGAGCTTGTCGCGCAGGGCGAGGAGGCGCGGCACCTGGACGTCGAGGCCGATCTCGCCGCCCTGTTGCGGGAGGCGTAAACCACATCTGTCGGCAGCCACACCCTGCCGGCAACCGCACCCCGCCGACGCCGGAGCTCGATCGGAGTTCCGGCCCCACACCACTTCACCCCGCTCCCCCGCCCGGCCGGCTTCACTGCACGCCCCCCGCAGCCTTCACCGCCCGCGCCGCCCCGGCTTCCGCCGTCCGCTCCGCTCCGAAGAGATTCGCCAGTTGCAGGTCCAGCAGCCGTAGGGCGGTCTCGGGGCTGTGCACCTCCAGCAGGACGTAGGTGGCGAGCCCGTCGGCCGCGCTGATCAGCAGCATCGCCTCGTCCTCGTTGGCGCGCTCCGGCGGCAGTTCGCCGCGGTCCGCGGCCAGCCGCAGCTGGTCGGCGAAGAAGGCGCGGAGCCGGGGGATGCCGTCCTCGGCCTCGGCACGCAGGGCCCCGTCATGGACGGCGCGGGCGTAGTACGCGGCGCTGACCAGCAGCCCGATCCGGCTCCTGTCGTCCAGCGGCAGCATGCCCGACAGACAGGCACGCAGCACCTCCCGGGGCGTCGGCTCCTCGGTCAGCGCCTCGATGCGCTCCCTGATCCGGTCCCCGGCAAGCCGGTTGATGTACCGGAGGGCGAAGAGCAGCATCTCGTCCCTGGTGCGGAAGTAGTGCTGTAGCCGGCCGAGCGAGATACCGGCCTCCGCGGCGACATCGCGCAGACTCGCCCCGTCCAGGCCACGGGTGCCGGCGATCCGGCACAGCGCCTCGGAGATCTCCTGGCGTCTGGCTTCGTGGTCCACCTTCTTGGGCACGGATGACCTCCCTCGTACGGTGCGCGGTTCCTCGCGCGCGGGGTCGCTTCCGGGGACCGGGCCCGCTTTTACAAGTCGCTTGTACCGTTATAACGTATCGCTACTCAATACGCTTGACTTGGAAACCGGTGACCCCATGCCCGAGCACGCCGCCCCGCTGCTTCGACCACCCCGCCACCGCGTCGATCCCCGGGCCCGCCGCTGGTGGACGCTCCAGGCGCTGCTGACGCTCAGCGGCCCGATGCTGCTCACCGCGCTCACCATGGCGGTGCTGTCCCTGCTCTTCTTCCCGGGCGCGCTGCCCTGGCTCGGCCCGTTGCTGCTGGTCGTGCTGGTGCTGCCGGCCCTCGGCTATCTCCTGGTGATGCCGCGGTGGCGGTATGCGGTGCACGCCTGGGAGCTGGGCGGCCAGGCGGTCTACGCGGCGGGCGGCTGGTTCTGGCAGAAGCGGCGGATCGCGCCGCTGAGCCGGGTACAGACCGTGGACACCGCGCGCGGGCCGCTCCAGCGGCGGTACGGGCTGGCGACGGTGACCGTCACCACCGCCTCGACCGCGGGCGACATCAAGATCGCCGGGCTGTCCGACGCGGACGCCGAGGAGCTCTCCCAGCGGATCAGCGAGGCCGCGCAGGACGTGCCGGGTGATGCCGCATGAGCACGCCACGGGAGCCCGGCGCGCCCGGAGCCGACCCCGGCGCGTCCGCCGGGTCCGGGCCCGCCGACCCGCCCGGCGCCCCCTTGGAGGAGACGCCGTGGCGGCGGCTGGACCCGCGCACCCTTCTGGTGCACTGCGGCTGGATGGCGGCACCGTTCGGTTCGCTGGCGCTGACGGCGCTGGCCACCGGGGGCCGGATCAGCATCGAAGCCTGGATCACGCTCGCCGCCCTCACCGCCTCGTTCGCCGTCCTCACCACGCTCGGCCTGATCCGGTGGGCGCGTACGGACTTCCGTATCACCATGCCCCGGCCCGGCAGCGGACCGGGCGGCGCCTCCCCCACCTTCGATGTGCGCAGCGGGCTGCTGACCCGGCGGCTGCGCAGTGTGCCGCTGCACCGGATACGCACCGTCGATCTGACCGCGACACCGATCCACCGGGTGCTGGGCGTCACCGTGTTGCGAGCCGGTACGGCCGGCTCGGGGGACGGCAGCAGCGAGCTGTCCCTGGAGGCGCTCGCGGTCCCCGAAGCGGAACGGCTGCGCACGGAGCTGCTCGCCTACGCCGATGCCGAGGCGGTCGCGAACGACCCGGTGGTGGCCCGGATCAGCTGGCGCTGGCTGCGCTATGCGCCGCTCACCTTCTGGGTCATCGGCGGGGTCTTCGTGGTGGCCGGGGGCGCCTACCGGGCCCTGGACGGCATCGGCATCGAGCCCTGGAAAATCGGCCTCGTCCAGCAGGCTTTCACCGAATTCGGTGCCAGTGCGCTCTGGCTGACGATCCCGGCGGCGCTGCTGGTCATCCTCGCCCTCGGTTCGGTCGGCGCGGTCGTCCTGTACGTCGAGAACTGGTGGAGCTACTGCCTGGAGTGGACCGACTCGCGCACGCTCCGGGTGCGCCGCGGGCTGCTCACCACCCGCGCGGTCACCATCGAACGGGCCCGGCTGCGCGGCGTGGTGCTGCGCGAACCGCTGCTGCTGCGGGCCGGCGGCGGCGCGCTGGTGCGCGCGGTGGCGGGCGGGCTGGGCAACCGCGAGGAGAACCGCAAGCGCAGCGGGCTGCTGCCGCCGGCGCCCCGCGCGGAGGCACTGCGGGTGGCGGGTGGCACCCTGCGCTCACCCTTCCCCGGCAGCGCGGCGCCCGCGGCGCTGACCCCGCACCCCCGGGTCGCGCTGCGCCGGCGGCGGGTGCGCGGTCTGCTGTTCGTGGTCCTGCCGGGCACCGCCGTTCTCGCCGGTCTCGGCGCGGCGTTCACGCCCGTCCTGCTGCACTGCGCCTGGATCTACGCGCTGGTCACCACGGCGCTGTCGCTGTGGCTGGCCCGGGACGCTTACCGCAATCTGGGGCACGGTCTGGACGGCCGGTATCTGGTCGCCCGCTCGGGAACCTTCAGCCGCGACACCGTCGCCCTCCAGCGCGATGCCATCGCCGCCTGGACGTTCTCGACCTCGCCGTTCACCCGCCGGGCCGGGCTCGTCACGCTCACCGCGGCGGTCGCGGCGGGCGAGGACGGCTACCGCATCCCGGACCTCCCGGCCACCGACGCCCCCGGCTTCGCCATGACGGCGGCCCCGGGAATCCTGGACGAGTTCCTGGTGCACCCCGGACCGGCTCCTGTGCCGGGACAGCGGTCGCGGTAGCGGCAGGGCCGTCGCCAGGAGAACGGGCGGTTTTTCAGGGGCAGTTGGGTGGTGGTGCGGCTGCCGCCGCCACGAGAGCCGGCACAGGGCGGCGGTAGCCCCACACGGCAGCCGGCGCCTACGACGGCGGCCCGTCCCCCGACGGCGGGCCGCCGCTCGCGCCGGACCGGGGCGGGAGCCGCCCCGCAACTTCGGGCGGCAGCCGGGGCATCCGGCCCACTCCCGCCCGGAGGCGCCGTGACCTGCACACACGCCTCGACGCTGCACGAAACCACCACCGCCGCAACATGAGATACCTCACACCCATGTCGCGTGCACGACGAGGCTGGGCACACCGTCCTACTGGACGAGCCTTTGCCCATGATCCGACAGCCGTGAGGGAGCAGCGCGATGGACCCCGTCATCGACCAAGCCGTCCAGGTCCGCCTCATCGCCACCACCCCCGGCCCGCACGCGGTACCCGCGGTGCTGCACTATCAGCCCGCCGATCCGCTGGCCGTACGGATGTCCTTCCCGCCGGAGATCTCGCTGGACGGCTCGGCGGTGGACTGGGCGTTCGCCCGCGAACTGCTCGACGAGGGGCTGCGGGTGCCGGCCGGGCGGGGTGATGTGCGGGTGCTGCCGTCCGGGCCGGACCGCACGGTGATGGAGTTCCACGCGGACGAGGGCATCGCCATGGTCCAGTTGCGGACCGAGGACGTACGGCAGTTCCTCGCCCGCTCCTACGCGGCCGTGCCCGCCGGCGCCGAGCCGGTGCACCTCGGTCTGGAGCGCGGCCTCGCGGAGTTGTTCGGCGCGGCATAGGCGGCATGGGGCGGTGCGAGGGGCGGCGGCACCGTCGCCCCCCAAACGTCAATCAGGGCGGCCCGGAGGCCGCCCTGATCCATACGGCACGCATCAGCGCTTCGGGAACCCGAATCCGTAACCCTGCTGCTTCATCCACGGCAGCAGCCGCTTCAGCGATTCGACGGTCCGGGAGCGGTCGCCGCCGCCGTCGTGGAACAGGACCGTCGGGCCGTTGGAGAGTTCATTGCGCACCGTGTTGTCGATCATGTCGACGGTGCCGCCCTCGAAGTCCTTGCTGTCGACGTTCCAGCCGAGCGGGCGCATGCCGTGGTCCGCGGCGAGCTTGCGGCTGTAGGGCGTGAAGGCGCCGCCGGGGGCGCGGTAGTACTCGACCTGGGTGCCGCCTGCCGCGTTCTCGATCATCTGCTGCGCGTCGAGTATCTGCCGCGACTGGAAGCTCTCCGGCTTGTGATTCATGGTGGTGTCGTGGTCGATGGTGTGGTCGCAGAGCTTGTGCCCCGCGGCCACCACCTGCTTGACCAGGTCGGGGTGTGCCTTGGCCTGCGGGCCGATCATGCAGAAGACCGCTTTGACGTTCTGCTGCTTGAGGACGTCCAGCACCTGCGGGGTCCAGGTCGGGTCCGGGCCGTCGTCGATGGTGATGTTCAGGCTGCGGCCGGGACGGTCCGAGGCGTGCACGATGGAGGGGTCGACCGGTGCGGCCCGGGGCGCCTTCTTGGGTTGCTTGGCGGCGTCCGCCGCGCTGGAGTCCGTACCGGCTCCGGAGAAGACGAGCGTCCCCGCGACGCCGAGTGCCACGACAGCCGCCGCGGCCACCCCGATGATGCCGCTCTCTTTACCGAAGCCCCGTGCCATCCCGATCCCGTCCCTCTTACCCTGCGCGTCTGCGGTCCGACGGCGGTGGGTGCTGCATCCGCACCGCCCTGCACCACGGAAGATGCGTCAGAGATCGAGGAGGCTGCTCCTGTTACCGATCCATCATGAAACTTATTGATACTGGTCCCATGCCACGTGTACTTCTGATCGAGGACGACGCCGCCGTACGGGACGGAGTGACCCTCGCGCTACGGCGGCGCGGCCATGAAGTGGCCGCCGCGGCCAGCGGCGAGGAGGGCCTGGACGTGCTGCCGGGCTTCCGCCCGGACATCGTGCTGCTGGATCTGATGCTCCCCGGCAAGGACGGCTTCGAGGTCTGCCGGCTGATCCGCGCCGAGCGGCAGCTGCCGATCATCATGCTCACCGCCCGTGGCGACGACCTCGATGTGGTGCTCGGACTGGAGGCCGGGGCCGACGACTACATCGTCAAGCCGGCCCGCGGTGAGGTCCTCGAAGCCCGCATCCGTGCGGTGCTGCGCCGTACCGCGCTGCCGGCCGAGGGCACACCGGCCGCCGCCGAGCCGGGCCCGGCCCCGGTCGAGACCTACGGCGAACTGGCCATAGACCGCGCCGGCCTGGTGGTCGGCAAGGGCGGCCAGGACCTGGCGCTGGCTCCCTCGGAGATGAAACTGCTGCTGTTCCTGTCCGCCACCCCGGGGCAGGTCTTCAGCCGCCAGCAGCTGCTGGAGCAGGTGTGGGAGCACAGCTACCACGGCGATGCGCGGCTGGTGGACGCCTGTGTCATGCGGCTCCGGACGAAGATAGAGGACACCCCGCGCAGCCCTCGTTACGTCCAGACCGTGCGTGGCTTCGGCTACCGCTTCGGACCCCTGTGAAGCGCCCCCGCCGCTGGGCGGACCTCCCCCGCCTCGGGCGCGGGAATCCCCAGCTGCTGCGTGGGCTGCGGGCCCGGCTCGTGGTCGGATTCCTGGTGGTGGCGGCCGTCAGTGCGCTGACCACCGCGCTGCTGACCTACCAGGAGGCGCGGAACGCGATCCTCCAGCGCTCCCAGGACATCGCCGTCAACGATCTGCGGGCGCAGGTCAATTCGCTGGCCCCGGAGCTCCCGGTGCCGCCCTCGCAGGCCGACCTGGACTCCTTCCGGGTCCAGCTGGAGCGCTCCGGGAAGTCCCGGGACTGGGACATTTCGGTGCATTACCGCGGTGTGCGGGACAGCGGTGACGGCAGTCTGCGCGGCGATGTCGTGATCCCGGCCGGCCTCAAGGAGTCGGTGGAGAAGCGCCATGTGCCGGTCTTCCAGCGGGTGGACCGTGGCGGGGATCCGTGGCTGCTGATCGGGATGCCGGTGCGGCAGACCGACGGCGAGGCCTCCGCGCTGTCCGTTTATGCCCAGCTCCCGCTGTACGCCGAGGAGGACAATGTCGAGGCGCTGGTGAGCGCCGCCCAGCGGGGTGCGCTGCCGGTGCTGGTGCTGACCGTGATCCCGGCGCTGCTCGCCGCGCGCGGGGTGCTCCGGCCCGTACGGGGGCTGCGGCAGGCCGCCGGGCGGATCGCCGAGGGCAAGCTGGACACCCGGCTGGAGGTCAAGGGCGCCGATGAACTCGCCGATCTGTCCCGGACGTTCAACGACATGGCGGCCCGGCTGGAGGAGAGCATGGCCGAGCTGCGCCGGCTGGAGTCCAACGCCCGGCGGTTCGCCGCCGATGTCTCGCACGAGCTGCGGACCCCGCTCGCGGCGATGACCGCGGTCACCGATGTGCTCGACGAGGACGCCGACTCCCTCGACCCCGACACCGCCTCCGCAGTCCGGCTGATCAGCCAGGAGACCGGGAAGCTGGCGCGGATGGTGGAGGACCTGATGGAGGTCTCGCGGTTCGACGCGGGGGCCGCGGCGCTCCATCTCGACGAGGTGGACGTCGCCGAGACCATCCGTAAGACCCTTCAGGCCAGGGCCTGGCAGCAGCGGGTGACGGCCGAGCTGCCGGCCGGCGTACGGGCCCGGCTCGATCCGCGGCGGCTCGATGTGGTGGTCGCCAACCTGGTCGGCAATGCCCTGCACCACGGCGGCGAGCCGGTCCGGGTGCGGCTGCACACCCCGGAGCCGGGCGCGGACCGGCTGCTGATCGAGATCTCCGACAGCGGGCCCGGTATCGACCCCGAGGTCCTGCCGCATGTCTTCGAGCGCTTCTACAAGGCGGACTCCGCCCGGGCCCGTTCGGAGGGCAGCGGCCTGGGTCTGGCCATCGCGATGGAGAACGTCAGGCTGCACGGCGGCGTGATGCGCGCGGCCAACTCCCCCGAGGGCGGTGCGGTGTTCACGGTGGATCTGCCGCTGCGGCACGCCGGGACGCACGACGCGGCGGCCGAAGGGGCACCGGACGCACCGGACGGCCCATGGGAGGCCGACGAGACACCGGACGACAGCCGGGGCGGCGCACACCCCGAGGCCGGAAAGCCCGCACAGGAGAGCCACATATGAGCGTCAGCAACGTCCGGAACACCCTGCGTGCGGCGCGGGCCCGGCGGCTCGTCCTCGGAGGTGCCGTCATCGGGGCACTGGCCTGCGCCCTGTCCGGCGCGCTGACCGGCTGCGGGATCGCGCCCACCGATGTCATCGACGCCGGTGAACCCGCCAGCGGCGTGCGGTCGCCGGGCCAGCCCGAGGCCGATGTCCAGCTGTTCTTCTACGGTCCGTCCGGGCTGCGCTCCGCGACCCGGCCGGCGGAGAAACCGGCCGACCCGGAGACGGCCCTCCAGCTGCTCATGAAGGGCCCGAATCACGCGGAGCGGATGCGCGGCCTGACCAGTGTGCTGTCGAAGGCCCTCGCCATGCCGCACGCCGAGACCCGCGAGGGCGCCGTGGTGATCAGCCTGCCGGTGTCCGCCGCGCGGCTGGACTCCGGGTCGCTGAACCAGTTGGTGTGCACCGCGGCCAATGCCCGGGTGCCCGGGAACAAGCCGTCCGGGGAGGTCGCCGTGACGCTGACGAGCGAGACCGACCGGATCGGCCCCATGGTGTGCGGCGGCAACAACGCCTTCCCCGTCGTCGAGCCGAGCCCGACCCCGCCGTCCAGTACAGCGCGGCCGGACACCGGTGAGCCCGGTACGGACGGGTCCGCCACCGGCGAGTCCGGTCCGGAGCCCGGCCCGACCGGCTGAACCGCCGCGCCCGCCCGTACCGCCCCGGCTCCGCGTTACCGTGAAGGTGGGTACGGGCCCGCCCGGCACACCGCCCGGGGAAGCGGCCGACCGGCCCCTGCATCCTCGGGAGACGCACGCGATGACCGAGCGCAAACCCCCCGGTGTCAGCTTCGAGAGCTGGATCGACAGACAGATCCGGGAGGCGACGGAGCGCGGCGATTTCGCCGGCCTCCCGGGTGCCGGGAAGCCCCTCCCCCACCTCGATCAGCCGTATGACGAGATGTGGTGGATCAAGGACAAGATGAGCCGGGAGCACCTCTCCTACCTGCCGCCGAGCCTCGCCCTGCGCAAGGAGACGGAGGACGCCCTGGAGGCCGCGGCCGCCGCCCCCACCGAGGCGGCCCTGCGCCGCATCCTGACGCCGGTCAATGAGCGCATCCGCGCGGCGCTGCGCACCCCGCTCGAAGGCCCTCCGCTGAACCTCGTACCGTTCGACCTCGACGAGGTGGCCCGTAAGTGGCGGGAGCAGCACGGGAGTTGAAGAAGCTGGGCGCCGGACCCGCGCCGCGACTCACGGCCCGACGGGGCCCAGCCGTACCCGCAGGAAGCGCGGCCGGTACAGGTCCACATCGCCGTTGAGGCGGGTGTCGGCCGGGACGCCGGGCGGGCCGAGCCAGTTGATGTCGTAGCTGAGCAGCAGCGCGCCGTCGGCGGTGAACTCGGGGTGCGCCTGCGGGTTGTAGACCGCGAGGTGCTGGGGATCGGGGGCCGGTGGGCGGGGTGGGGTGACCCGGCCGTTCGGTCCGTGCCAGGGGCCGCGGGCTGAGCAGGACCAGTAGCTGGTGAGGGCCCGCATCCCGGCCGCGCCGCCGCCCCCGGTGTCCATGGTGATCAACACCCAGGCGGGGCCGTCGCGGACGACGGTGAAGGCGGTGCCGACGCCGCGCGGGCCGCCGTCCCGCAGCACCGGCCGGGCCCGCCCGGCCCGCCGCTGCCAGTGGGCACCGTCCCAGAACCGCCAGCTTCCGCGGTCCCCCAGCCGCCCGGCCGGGACCCGTGCGAGATAGGCGCTGGAGGCCGGTGCCGACGGGGGGTCGTCGCTGCCGAAGACATAGGTCCAGTCGCCGTCGCGGACCGCCGCCGCACCGTAGAGGACGCGCCGGCCCGGGTCCGCGGAGGTCGGGCCGACGGCTTGGGTGATGCCTTCCAGGCGCAGGCCGGGGAGGGAGAGCGTGGCGACCTCGGTGCTGTGCGGCATGCCGAAGATCCACGGTCCGGTGCCGGGGGCGCGGTTCCACAGCAGGACCCGGACCACTTTCCGGTCCGATCCCGGCCCGCGGGGCTCCACGCTCGCCCGGACCGGCCAGCGCCAGCCGCCGCCGGGCGGGTCGGGGAAGTACGGGCCGGGGGCGGTCGCGGTGCCGCCGGTCAGGGTGCGCTCCAGCCGGCCCGAACGGGACATCACCACCGCGGAGTTGTGCCGCAGGAACGGGGTGCCGCCGGTGTCGGCGGTGCGCCAACGGCGGTGCTCTCCCTGCGGATTGGGCGGTTCCTGGATCCGGTCGAGGAAGGTGTCGGAGAAGAGCCAGAGCGTCCGGCCGTCGGGGAGGCGCACCGAGTGGGTGCCGTCGCCGCCGGTCCAGTCGTCGACCCGGGTGTTGTCATCGCCGTAACGGGCGAATTCCGCGGTATGCCGGGAATCGGGGGACCAGGCGGTGATCCGGCGCCCGGTGCAGGTGGCGGCGTGGCCGGGGGCGGCGGTCCGCGGCAGCGCCCAGAGGAGCGCGGCGACGGCCAGCAGTAACGTGGCGACGGTCACGGTGCGGGTCAACGGCGCCTTGGGCATCGCACTCCTCTGGGGGTCCCCCTGCTCCTTAAGAGCTTGGGGGAAGGGGCCACGTCCTTAAGAGCTTGGGGGAAGGTGCCGCGCCCACCGTACTGAACCTGCGCCGACGCCCCGGGGCGGACACGTCCCGTAGGTCACCGGATGACTTCGTGCGAGAGGGGCGACCCGCCCCACCTGCCCCATCCGGCCCATGGATATCAACATTTCTGCACGGTCAACGAGTGCAACGTCACAGCTGGAGCCCCTGCTCCAGCTAACGGTCGTTCGCCTAGCCTGCTGCCATGACCGCCGAGTCCCCCGAACTCCCCCTGGCCGCAGCCTTCCCGGATGCCGACCGCGCACAGTGGCAGCGCCTCGTCGAAGGCGTGCTGCGCAAATCGGGCGTCGCAGAAGCAACGGGCGCCGCCGCCGAGGACGCGCTCGCCACCGATCTCCAGGACGGCATCCGCGTACGCCCGCTCTACACCGCCGAGGACGGTACGGCCGCCCTGGGCCACCCGGGCTTTCCGCCCTTCGTACGGGCCGGCCGGCCCGAGGGCACGACCGTCGCCGGGTGGGACGTACGCCAGCGCCATGTCCACACCGATCCCCAGCGGGCCAATGAATCGGTACTGGCCGATCTGGAGAACGGCGTCACCTCGGTCTGGCTGACCGTCGGCGACGGCGGGGTGCCGGTGGCCGGTCTGGAGCAGGCACTTCAGGGGGTCTATCTGGACCTGGCCGCGGTGGTGCTGGACGCGGGCGCCGATTTCGCGGCGGCCGCCGAGGAGTTGCTGCGGCTGTACACGGCGTCCGGTGCGCCGCTGCGTGAGGCGGCCGGCTGTCTGGGCGCCGACCCGCTCGGCCTGCTGGCCCGTACGGGTGATGACGCCAAGCTGCGCCTCCAGTTGGAGTCGGCCGCCCGGATGGCCGCGCGCTGCGCCACCGACGCACCCGGTGTGCGCGCGCTGGCCGTCGACGCGCTGCCGTACCACGAGGCGGGCGGCTCGGCCGCCGAGGAGCTCGGCACCTCGCTGGCCACCGGCGTCGCCTATCTGCGGCAGCTGACGGGCTCCGGCCTCGGCATCGACGACGCCTGCCGGCAGCTGGAGTTCCGCTACGCCGCCACCGCGGACCAGTTCCTGACCATCGCCAAGCTGCGGGCGGCCCGCCGGCTGTGGGCGCGGGTCGCCGAGGTGTGCGGGGCCTCCCCCGCCGCGTCCGCGCAGCGCCAGCACGCCGTCACCTCCACGGTGATGATGACCCGTCGGGACCCGTGGGTGAACATGCTGCGCACCACGGTCGCCGGGCTGTCCGCGGGAGTGGGCGGCGCCGACGCGGTGACGGTGCTGCCGTTCGACGCCGCGCTGGGTCTGCCCGACGCGTTCGCCCGGCGGATCGCCCGTAACACCCAGTCCGTGCTGCTGGAGGAGTCGCATCTGTCGAAGGTGATCGACCCGGCGGGCGGCTCCTGGTACGTGGAGAGCCTCACCGATGAACTGGCCCGCGCCGCCTGGGCGTGGTTCCAGGAGGTCGAGGGGGCCGGCGGCCAGGCCGCGGCACTGCGCTCCGGGATGATCGCCGGCCGGCTGGCCGACACCTGGGAGCGCCGTAGCGAGGACCTCGCCCACCGGCGCGAACCGGTCACCGGGGTCAGCGAGTTCCCGCATCTCGCCGAGCCGCCGGTGGAGCGCGAGCCGGCGCCCGCACCGATCGGCGGAGGGCTGCCGCGGGTGCGCAGGGACGACGCCTTCGAGCGGCTGCGGTCGCGCTCCGACGCGCAGCTGGCGGCCAGCGGCTCCCGTCCGAAGGTCTTTCTTGCCGCGCTGGGCCCAGTCGCGACACACACCGCGCGGGTGGCCTTCGCCGCCAATCTGTTCCAGGCGGGCGGCATCGAGACGGTCGCCGGGCCCGCGCCGGTGGATGCCGGGTCGGTGGCCGAGGCGTTCGCCGCCAGCGGCGCGCGGATCGCCTGTCTGTGCGCGAGCGACTCGGTGTACGGCGAGCAGGCGGCGGCCGTGGCGGCCGCGCTGAAGTCGGCGGGTGCGCTGCGGGTGTTCTCGGCAGGGCGCCCGGACGAGCGCCGCGAGGCATACGAACGAGCCGGTGTGGACTCGTTCGTCTTTGCCGACTGCGATGCGGTCGGAGTGCTCACCTCGGCGCTCGATGTCATGGAGGTGGCGTGGTGACTCCGCTCCCCTGCCTGACGGAGGGGGGCTTCCAACCCGAAGATTGCGGTCCAGCCCGAACCGATCCCCTGCGGGACTGGGCAAAACTACCACGAGCCAGCGAACCAATTCCCTCAGTAACCGAAACTGGCAGCCCATTCGCTAGGAGCCTCCATGGGTGACACAACACAACAGGCGGGCGCCATCCCGGACTTCAGCACGATCGAGCTGGGCGAGCCGGGCGCCGCAGCGGAAACCGGCCGGTGGGTGGAGGCCGTACAGCAGGCCACCGGCAAGGGCGTGGCGGATCTGACGTGGGAGACGCCGGAGGGCATCGACGTCAAGCCGCTGTACACCGAGGCGGACCTCGACGGGCTGGACTTCCTGGGGACCTACCCGGGCATCACGCCGTATCTGCGCGGCCCGTACCCGACGATGTACGTCAACCAGCCCTGGACGATCCGGCAGTACGCCGGTTTCTCCACCGCCGAGGAGTCCAACGCCTTCTACCGCCGCAACCTCGCGGCCGGCCAGAAGGGCCTGTCGGTCGCCTTCGACCTGCCCACCCACCGCGGCTACGACAGCGACCACCCCCGGGTGACCGGCGATGTCGGTATGGCGGGCGTCGCGATCGACTCGATCTACGACATGCGGCAGCTCTTCGAGGGCATCCCGCTGGACAAGATGACCGTGTCGATGACGATGAACGGCGCGGTGCTGCCCGTTCTCGCCCTCTACATCGTGGCCGCGGAGGAACAGGGCGTATCTCCCGAGAAGCTGGCCGGGACCATCCAGAACGACATCCTCAAGGAGTTCATGGTCCGCAACACCTACATCTATCCGCCGCAGCCCTCGATGCGGATCATCTCCGACATCTTCGCGTACACCTCGCAGAAGATGCCGCGCTACAACTCCATCTCCATCTCCGGCTATCACATCCAGGAAGCGGGCGCGACGGCCGACCTGGAGCTGGCGTACACCCTGGCCGACGGGGTGGAGTACCTGCGCGCGGGCATCGAGGCGGGCATGGATGTGGACTCCTTCGCCCCGCGCCTCTCCTTCTTCTGGGCGATCGGCATGAACTTCTTCATGGAGATCGCCAAGCTCCGCGCGGCGCGGCTGCTGTGGGCGCGCCTGGTCCAGCGCTTCGAGCCGAAGAACCCCAAGTCCCTTTCGCTGCGCACCCATTCGCAGACCTCGGGCTGGTCCCTGACCGCGCAGGACGTGTTCAACAACGTCACGCGTACGTGTGTGGAGGCGATGGCCGCCACCCAGGGGCACACCCAGTCCCTGCACACCAACGCCCTCGACGAGGCCCTGGCGCTGCCCACCGACTTCTCCGCCCGTATCGCGCGCAACACCCAGCTGTTCCTCCAGCAGGAGTCGGGCACCTGCCGGGTCATCGACCCGTGGGGCGGCAGTGCGTACGTCGAGAAGCTCACCCACGATCTGGCGCAGCGGGCCTGGCAGCACATCGAGGAGGTCGAGGCGGCCGGCGGGATGGCCAAGGCCATCGACGCGGGCATCCCCAAGCTGCGCGTCGAGGAGGCCGCGGCCCGGACACAGGCCCGGATCGACTCGGGGCGGCAGGCGCTGATCGGCGTCAACAAGTACCGGGTGGAGACCGACGAGGAGATCGAGGTCCTCAAGGTCGACAACTCCTCGGTGCGGGCCCAGCAGATCGAGAAGCTGAAGCGGCTGCGCGCCGAGCGCGACGAGGCGGCCTGCCAGAAGGCGCTGCGTGCGCTGACCGCGGCGGCCGAGTCCGGTCCCGGCGAGGGGCTGGAGGGCAATCTGCTGGCGCTGGCGGTGGACGCGGCCCGTGCGATGGCGACGGTCGGTGAGATCTCGGACGCACTGGAGTCGGTCTACGGGCGGCACTCCGGCCAGATCCGTACGATCTCCGGTGTGTACCGAGACGAAGCGGGCCCCTCCTCCGGTGTGGAGCGCACCCGGTCGCTGGTGGCCGAGTTCGAGCGCGCCGAGGGCCGCCGGCCGCGCATCCTGGTGGCCAAGATGGGCCAGGACGGCCATGACCGCGGCCAGAAGGTGATCGCCACGGCCTTTGCCGACCTGGGCTTCGACGTCGATGTCGGCCCGCTGTTCCAGACGCCGGCCGAGGTGGCCCGCCAGGCGGTGGAGGCGGACGTCCATATCGTCGGGGTGTCGTCGCTGGCGGCCGGCCATCTGACGCTGGTGCCCGCGCTCAAGGAGGCGCTGGCGGCGGAGGACCGCGAGGACATCACGATCGTGGTGGGCGGGGTGATCCCGCCGGCGGACGTACAGCCGCTGCGCGACATGGGCGCCGCCGCGGTGTTCCTGCCCGGCACGGTGATCCCCGAGGCCGCGCACGATCTGGTGCGGGACCTGGCCTCGGTCCTCGGCCACGAGCTCTGAGCGGGGGGTCATGCCTGCGACGATCGATGTCGAACGGTACGCCGAGGGTGTCCGGGCGGGTTCCCGGGCCTGGATCGCCCGCGCCGTCACCCTGGTCGAGTCGACCCGCCCGGACCACCGGGCGGCGGCCCAGCGGCTGCTGATCGAGCTGCTGCCGTACTCCGGTTCGGCCCGCAGAGTGGGCATCAGCGGGGTGCCGGGCGTCGGCAAGTCGACCTTCATCGACGCGCTTGGCACGCTGCTGACGGGGATGGGGTACCGGGTGGCGGTGCTCGCCGTCGACCCGTCCTCCAGCCGTACCGGCGGCTCCATCCTGGGCGACAAGACCAGGATGGAGCGGCTGGCGACCGACCCGGCGGCGTTCGTCCGGCCCTCCCCCACGTCCGGCACGCTGGGCGGGGTCGCGCGGGCCACCCGGGAATCCATCGTGGTGATGGAGGCGGCGGGCTATGACGTGATCCTGGTGGAGACGGTCGGCGTCGGACAGTCCGAGACCACCGTCGCCAACATGGTCGACACCTTTCTGCTGCTGACCCTGGCGCGCACCGGTGACCAGCTCCAGGGCATCAAGAAGGGCGTGCTGGAGCTGGCGGACCTGGTCTCCGTCAACAAGGCCGACGGCCCGCACGAGCGCGATGCCCGCTCCGCGGCCCGTGAACTGGCCGGTGCGCTGCGGCTGTTGCAGCCACCGGACGCGGCCTGGACGCCACCCGTGCTGACCTGTAGCGCCCGCGAGGGCACCGGCCTGAAGGGCGTCTGGGAGCGGATCGAGCAGCATCGCACCCTGCTGGAGTCCACCGGGGCGCTGGCCGAGCGGCGCCGGGTCCAGCAGGTCGACTGGACCTGGTCGATGGTGCGCGAGCGGCTGATCGACCGCCTCCAGGAACACCCCGAGGTACGCCGCCTGGGCCCGGAGGTCGAGCGCGCGGTACGCGACGGCGAACTCACCGCCACGCTGGCCGCCGAACGCCTGCTGGACGCCTTCGGCTTGGGGGACGGCGCGCGGGGCGAAGCCTAGGGAATCCCCCCGTCATCCCTGGCGGGCGCACGACGACAGCTACGGCGCATCCCGGCTGCGGCTCATGCGCAGCCGGGATGTGCCGTGACCGGACGGGTCAGTCGACGAGGGCGAGCTCCCGCTCGTCCGACGACGGCGCCGACTTCACGGCCGGCTTCTCCGCCGGGTCTTCCACCGACGCGTCCGCCGGCCGGTCGGCCTTGCGCCGTCCGAGCACTCCCGACAGTCCGATGAGCAGGCCGATCGCCGAGAGCACGGTGATCGTGAGCAGCGCCGGGGTGAAGCCGG
Source organism: Streptomyces sp. bgisy130 (assembly GCF_057708345.1). Classification (NCBI taxonomy): domain Bacteria; kingdom Bacillati; phylum Actinomycetota; class Actinomycetes; order Kitasatosporales; family Streptomycetaceae; genus Streptomyces; species Streptomyces sp. bgisy130. The sequence goes on along the minus strand of NZ_JBYISA010000001.1, from coordinate 372,482 downwards.
CGAGCAGGGCGTCGGGGCCGGTCTTGCCTTCGCCTCCGGCGGTGAGCACCGCGGTGACGATGGCGAGTCCGATCGCGCCGCCGACCTGCGTCGAGGTGTTCAACAGGCCGCCGGCCAGGCCCTGTTCGTGGTCCGGGATGCCGGCGGTGGCCTGGATGTTGAAGGACGCAAAGGCCAGGGTGAACCCGATACCCAGCAGGATCATGCTGGGCAGCACACCGACGGCGTACGGGGCGTCCCGGTCGATGACGAGGAAGAGCACATAGCCGACGAGGTGAGCGATGACGCCGCCCGCGATGGTGCGCGCGGTGCCGACCCGTTCGATCAGGGGATCCATCCGCGGCGAGCCGAAGGCGACGATCACCGCGGCCGGAAGGAAGCCCAGCGCGGTCTGGAGCGCCGACCACTGCAACACCGACTGGAAGTAGAGCATGACCACGAACTGGAAGCCGATGTAGCCGCCGAAGAACACGGATATGCCCAGGTTGGCCCGGGCCAGCGAGCCTGAGCGGAGGATGCCGAGCCGGACCAGCGGATGCGCACTGCGGCGCTCGATCACGAGGAAGGCGGCCAGCAGCACCGCGGCGATCGCGAACTGGATCAGGGTCTTCGGCGCGGCCCAGCCGGCCTCCGGTGCCTCCACGACGGTGTAGACGAGCAGCAGCATCGCGCCGACCGAGGTGATCGCCCCGGGGATGTCATAGCCGCCGGAGGCGCGGGGGCCGTCCTTGGGGAGCAGGCGGTTGGCCGCTATCCACGCGATCACCGCGACCGGGACCGGGAGGAAGAACGTCCACCGCCAACCCACCTGGGTCAGCAGGCCGGAGAGCACCAGGCCGGCCGAGTAGCCACTGGCACCGAAGACGGAGAAGACGCCCAGCGCCTTGTTGCGCGCCGGCCCTTCGGCGAACGTGGTCGTGATGATGGACAGCGCGGCGGGCGCGGTGAACGCCGCCGCCATGCCCTTGAGTATGCGGGTGGCGATGAGCAGGGCTCCGTCGTCGACCAGACCGCCGAGGACGGAGGCCGCCGCGAACACGGCCACCGCGGTCAGGAACACCCGGCGGCGGCCGAGCAGGTCGGCGGCGCGTCCACCGAGCAGCAGCAGTCCGCCGTAGCTGAGGACATAGCCGCTGACGATCCACTGAAGCGCGCTGGTGGACAGGCCCAGGTCCGCCTGGATGGACGGGAGCGCGACACCCACCATCGAGACGTCGAGCGCGTCGAGCCCGATGACCAGGGAGACCGTGAGCAGAACTCCCCAGAGTTTGGCGTTCCACGTGGGTGTGGAGGCGGACAGGGGTGCGGAGGAAGTCATGCCGTGACTCTTACATGCACGCACATCGAATGCAAGCGCATTTAATTTCTGTGCATCAAATGCTTCCGCATGTTAACCTGGCCCCATGACAGGTGGCTCGGAGCAGGAACTGGTCAAGGAGTGGCATGGGCTTCTCGCCCGCCATGCCACCGTGCACAGTGCCCTGGAGCAGGAGTTGCAGGCGGAGCACGGCCTCAGCGTCAGCGAGTTCGAGGCACTCGAGCTCCTCGCCTCCTCCGACCACGGCAAGTGCCGCGGCCAGGACCTCACCAATGTGGTGCATCTGAGCCAGAGCGCCGCCTCCCGGCTGGTCGCCAGGCTGGAGCGCGGCGGCCTCGTCGAGCGCGTCATGTGCGATCTCGACCGCCGCGGCATCTTCGTCGTCCTCACCGACCAGGGCCACCGGCGCTACGACGACGCCAAACCGACCCACCGCTCCGTACTCGCACGGACCCTCCGCGGAGAAGACTGACCGGCTCCCGCAGGCAGGCGATGACGGCCACGGTCGGACGTGGCCGTAAGCGATGCCGGCCGACCCCTAGGACAACGGGAGGGGACCGGCCGACGTACGCAACTCCGGTGCCGGTACGCCATGTAGCCGTCCGGTGAAGTGGGCGACGGCCAGATCCCGGAAGCGTGCGGCGGCCGTGGTGAGGTAGCTGTCCTCGCGCCGGACCAGGCTCAGGGTCCGTACGCAGTCGGGGGTGTCGAGATGCAGCCAGGCGAGCGGCACGGCCGCGAGGTCGGGCCGGGCCAGCGAGGGCATCAGGCCGATGCCGAGACCGGCCGCGACCAGGAAGTGGGTGGCGCCCGGTTCGTCACCCTCGCAGGAGATCACCGGGCGGCGTCCGATCGCGCCGAACAGCCGCTCCAGCAGGGCCCGTTGCCAGTGACCCGGCCTGGTGGTGATGAAGGGTTCCTCGGCGAGCTCGGCGACCGTGACCCGTTCCCGGCCGGCCAGCGGATGCCCGGACGGGACCACGAGCAGCACCTCTTCGTGCAGCAGCCGCACCGCGCCCAGACCGGGCCCGGACAGCGGCTGCGAGGCGATGCAGAAGTCCACCTCCCGGGCCCGCAGCTGCTCCCGCATCACGTCGGGGGTGGACTGGAAGCAGCGCACGGTGACCCCGGGGTGGGCGGCGCGGTATCCCGCCAACAGCTCGGTGAGCGGCAGCAGCGTCTCGGCGGCGACGGCCACCCCGCCGTCGTCGAGTCCGGCCGCATCGGCCATCTCCCGGCGGGCGTCGTCGAGTTCGTCCAGCGCCCGCTCGACCCGGGTCAGGAACGCGGCGCCGTAGCGGTTGAGCCGGATGGCGCGGCCGTGCCGGTCGAAGAGCGGCACGCCCAGTTCGGCCTCCAGCCGAGCGATCGTCCGGCTCACCGAGGGCTGGGCCACCCGTAGTTCCTCGGCGGCCCGGCTGATGTGTTCCCGGCGCGCGACCGCACGGAAGTAGCGCAGGGACAACAGATCCATCGGCTTCTCGGGCCTTCCGCTCGGGTGACGGCGACCCGGGAATCGTCACACACGGCAGACCGGCCTGCTCCGTGCGCGGGCCGCCGCGAGGTTCCGTACGAGCGGCCTCAGCCGCGTACGGACATCGTCGCCCAGACCGTCTTCCCCGACCGGTCGGGGGGCGTCCAGCCCCAGGACTCGCTCAGCCGGTCAACGATGTGCAGACCGCGCCCGGATTCCGCCAGGATGCCCCCGGGCCTGATGACGGGTGCGCCGGGGCCGGCGTCCGAGACCGCGCACAGCACGGTGGTCTCCTGCCGGGTCAGTGCCAGCCAGGCGTTGCAGAAGGGCGTGGGTGCCACGGTGTCCTCGTCCTCCGCTCCGGCGGTCCGGAAGCCGTGGCGCAGGGCGTTGCTGACGAGTTCGGAGACGACCAGGACCGCGTCATCGGCGAGGCCGGTGCACACCTGCCAGCTCTCCAGGGTCGCCCGGGTGAACCGGCGGGCTTCCGGCACGGTGCGTGCGGTGCCGCTGAGGGCACAGGCGGCGAAGCCGTCGGGGGCGGGCATCCACCAGGCGTCCTCACACGGTTCCTCCCGAGGGCTGTGGTGCACGGTGTCTGCCGGATGTGTGGTCATCACCATCTCCGCGAAGGGGAATTCGGGGCTGGGCCGGACTGCCTCGGAGGGTTAATATCCTCGGCAGCCGTCAGCCGGTGCAAGTGCATCTGCAATTACATCGGCAAGGACGGTGCCCCAGGGGCTCGTTCACGCCAAGGTGATCGAAGGCTCGGCATCGGTCGGAGGAATGACCTCCAGTAAGGGAGCAGCTGTGATGGAGTCGGTGAGCAACGGCATACAGGCCACCAGCATCGAAGGCGCCGTCTGGCGCAAGAGCCGCCGCAGCAACCCCAGTGGCAACTGTGTTGAACTGGCGGTTCTTTCGGACGGCGGGGTGGCGGTGCGTAACTCCCGGTTCGCCTCGGGTCCGGCACTCGTCTACACCCGCGAGGAAATGGTGGCCTTCGTCCAGGGCGCCAAGGACGGCGACTTCGACGATCTCATCGCCTAGGACCGGCGCGGACGCCGCCACGATTGGCGCATATGTCGACTGGATAGTCACCCCAGCTGTACGCACGCTGGGGGCAATGGGACACTAAGCGTTCACCCGACCACTCAGGGGAGTCAGCATGAGCGAGCACCGGATGGGGGTTCTCCCGGCCGGAGGTCGGGGGACCGTTGAAGGGTGCGAGCCGCGCGCAGGCGAGGCCGGGCGAAGTGAGGATTCGGCATGAACGCCGCGCAGCCGAACAGCGCTCCGTCCCTGCGCCGCTATCTCGACCACCCGCGGGGCGGCCCGACCGTTCTGCGCATCGTGCTGGGCACCCAGCTGCGCCGGCTGCGGGAAACGGCGGGCATCACCCGGGAGGCCGCCGGGGACGCCATCCGCGGCTCGCACGCCAAGATCAGCCGGCTGGAGCTCGGCCGGGTGAGCTGCAAGGAGCGGGATGTCGCCGATCTGCTGACGCTCTACAACGTCACGGACGAGGCGGTCCGCGCCGACTTCCTCAAACTGGCCCGCCGGACCAGCAGCCCCGGTTGGTGGCATCAGTACGGCGATGTGCTGCCCGGCTGGTTCGAGACGCATATCGGCCTCGAAGAGGCCGCCTCGGTGATCCGCACCTACGAAGTCCAGTTCGTTCCGGGCCTGTTGCAGACCGCCGACTATGCCCGTGCGGTGGCACAGCTCGGTCATCCGCGGTCCTCGCCCGAGGAGATCGAGCGCCGGGTACAGCTGCGGGTCCAGCGCCAGGAACTGCTGACCCTCCCGGACGCGCCGCGGGTATGGGCGGTGATCGACGAGGCGTCCCTGCGCCGCCCGCTCGGCGGGCCGGAGGTGATGGCGGGCCAGCTCAGACATCTGCTGAAGATGACCGAGCTGCCGAATGTGACGCTCCAGATCGCCCCGTTCAGCCTCGGTGGACTCGCGGCGGCCGGTGGTCCGATCACGATCCTGCGGTTCCTGGAGCCGGATCTGCCGGACATCGTCTATCTGGAACAGCTGACCAGCGCGCTCTATCTGGACAAGCGCGATGATGTGGACCACTACCTCGCGGTGATGGACCGGCTCAGCGCCCAGTCCGAGTCGCCGCGCGAATCCGTGGCGATCCTGGAGCGGCTGCTCAAGCAGGAGAGCTGATTCGCACGGTCCCGGCGGAGCGGGGCGGGGCACCCACCGGGGTGCCCCGCCCCGTTTCCGCGTTGCGGGGTGCCCGCGCTACGGCTTGCGGGCGACGCCGCCGTACTCGATCCACTCCTGGGTGAGCTGCTTGGGGCCGATGCCCGCCTCCGGCTTCCAGGTGGAGACCTCCACCAGGCCCGGCTCCTGGACCTCCAGCCCCTCCAGGAATCCGGCCAGTTCATGCGCCTGACGCACCCGCCCCCACTGGCCGTGGGTACTGACCCGCATGAATTCGGTGACGAAGTCGCGGGTCGCGGCGTCCTCGCTGACCAGCTGGCACACCACCAGGAAGCTGCCGGGAACCAGCCGGTCGGCGACCCGCTTGATCAGACCCGCCGGGTCGTCGGCGTCCGGTATGCAGTGCAGCACGGAGACGAACAGCGCGGCGACGGGCTGCTCGAAGTCGATCAGCCGCTCGACCTCGGGGCTGCCGAAGATGCCGTCGGTGTCCCGCATATCCGCCTGGATGACCGCGGTGTTGGCGTTCTCCTCCAGCAGCGCCCGGCCGTGCGCCAGCACGATGGGGTCGTTGTCGACGTACACCACACGGGACTCCGGGTCGACCTGCTGGGCGACCTGGTGGACGTTGTCCTGGGTCGGCAGACCTGATCCGTGGTCGATGAACTGCCGGATGCCGTGTTCCCGCGCCAGCCAGCGGACCACCCGCTGGAGGAAACGCCGGTTGTTGATCGCCAACACCTGGGTGCTCGGGACGACCTTGCTCAGCTCGTCACAGGCCTCGCGGTCGACGGCGTAGTTGTCCTTGCCCCCGAGGTAGTAGTCGTACATCCGCGCCACACTCGGGATGCTGACGTCGACGACGCTGGACTGCGGTCGCGTCTCTTGGCTCATTCCACACTTTCCCGTCGCTTCGACAGCCCTCAGGCAGGGGGCAGCGGCTGATCGTTGCGTGATTGTACGACCACGCCCCGCAGTCCCCAACATACCCAGCGGAGGGCTGCTGTTGCAGACGAGCGACCGTGTTCCTTGTGCCAATAGGTGAGGTGACGGAGTGTCAGGAGAGCCAGTCCCCGCCGTCAGGACAGGCAGCCCGGGGGTACGGGCCGCCACCACGCCACTCACAGGCGGCGGCCCGTTCCATGTCCGGCGACACCCAACGCCGGGCACGCCCCCCGCGCGGTCCGGGCCCGACCCAGGAACAGACACCCAGGCCCTGCCGCATCCGGTTCCGTCCCGGCAGGCACCCGAGCAACTGCCGTTACGGACTGGGGCGTTACGTGAGATCGCCTACCACCGTCACCCCGCTTTACACCTATCGATCACGACGCCGATCAGCGCCGCCGGCCACCGGCAAGCTGACACCCAGGTCACCTTACTCGCCAGTAAGGTGGGGGTAAGGTGGCACGAATGAGCGACATACGCAGGCGACGCCTCCCCCGGCCGGTCCGGGAGCAGCTGATCATCGACGCGGCGATCGGGGTCTTCGCCAAGCGCGGCTACCACGCCTCCTCGGTCGACGAGATCGCTGAACTCGCCGGAATTTCCAAGCCGATGGTCTATCTGTACCTCGACTCCAAGGAAGGACTGTTCCTCGCCTGTCTGCGCCGCGAGACCGAGCGCCTGGTGACCGCGTTCCGGGCCACCGCGGGCCCGGCGCCCTCCCCCGAACTGCGCCTGCGGGCGGGGCTGCTGGCGTTCTTCACCTTCGTCACCGAACACCCGGACAGCTGGGTGATGCTGCACCGCCAGGCATCGGAGCTGAGCCCGGCGATAGCGGCGGAGCTGGCGCAGAGCCGACGGGCGGTGCTCACCGAGGTCTCCGGGGTCGTCCGGACCTGTAGTGCGGAGCGGGCCGGCCCCGCCTGCGCGGAGGACGAGGCCGACTTCGTGGCGTACACCCTGGTCGGGGCGGCGGACTCGCTCACCGACTGGATGGTGCTGCATCCCGACGAGCCCCCGGAGCGGATCACCGTGCGGCTGATGAACATGGTGTGGGTGGGGATGCGCAATGTCCTCGACGGGGAGGTGTGGACGACGCCGGCCGCGGAGGGGTAGGGCGCCCGCCGCCTCGCCGTCCCTACTGGTGGGCACCCCGGCCCGGCGGGTAGAAGGGACGGATGACCATGAACAAGAGTGAACTGACGCCCCGCCCGGGAATTCCGTCCACCGCCGAGGAGATGGTGCTGGCCAACCAGGCCAACTGGGACGCCCGCACCCCGATCCATGTGGCCAGCGAGTTCTACGGGCTGGACGGCTCCCGCACCGCCGAGGACTGGTTCGCGCCCTTCGAGTGGACCGATCTCGGCGAGCTGACCGGGCGGGACGTGCTGCATTTACAGTGCCATCTGGGCACCGAGACGGCCGCCTTCGCGGAGCGGGGCGCGCGCACGGTGGGCCTCGACTTCTCGGCGGCGGCGGTTACGGAGGCGCGGCGGCTGGCCGAGGAGGCCGGCCGGGACATGGAGTTCGTGCAGGCGGATGTGCACCGGGCCCCGGAGGCGCTCGGTGCGCGGCGCTTCGATGTGATCTACACGGGCAAGGGGGCGCTGTGCTACCTGCCGGACCTGACCGCCTGGGCGGGGATCGTCAGCTCACTGCTCCGGCCCGGTGGGACGTTCTATCTGGTCGAGTTCCATCCGCTGCTGGACTCCCTGGGGCCGGCCGGCGGCCCGGACCAGCAGGAACTCCGGCTCCGGAACGACTACCTAGGGGGTCGTGGCCCCCTCAGGAGCGATACGCCGTGCACCTACACCGACGGTCCGCCGGTGCAGGGCGCCACCACGAGCTATGAGTGGCGGCACGGCCTCGGGGAGGTCATCTCCGCCGTGGTCGGCGCGGGGCTGACCGTCCAACTGGTCCGGGAGACCGAGCTGCTGCCCTGGAAGCGGTTCGACTCGATGGTGCCGGGCGAGAACGGCTGGTGGCGGCTTCCGCCGTCGGAGCCGATCGTTCCGCTGCTGTACGCACTGCGGGCGGTCAAGAACTGAGGCCGTTCCGGCGGGCGGTGGCAGCAGCTGTGCAGCGAGCATCCGGTGGTCCGAAGCCTTCGGACCACCGGAGAGCACGGCCCGGGACCTAACGGGCGGTCGGCGTACCGGGCGGAGCGGTGACCTGCGCAAGGCTGCGGCGGTATAACAGGCCAGGGCGACCGCAGAGCTCGCTCTCGCCGACGACGGTGAATCCTGAGCGGGCCAGCACGGCCCACGAGGCCGGGTTGTCGAGCGTGGTCGCGGCGCGCAGGGTGGTCAGCCCGTAGCTGGTGGCGGCCAGGTCGCACAGCGTCCGTACGGCCCGGGTGGCCAGCCCCCGGCCCGTGGCACGCTCGGCGATCCGGTACCCGAGTGCGGCGCCGCCCTCCGCGACATCCACGAGGTTGACCCGCCCCAGCACCTCGTCCTCGGCGCCTACCAGGACGTGGAAGTAGCAGATCCCGGCCGCCTGTTCGGCGAGCAGGGCACGGTGCCGTTCGTCGAACCGGGCGAAGTAGTCATCGCCCCGGTCAGGGACGGACGCGGCGAAGTAGGCCCGGTTCTCCTGCTCGAAGGCGAGCAGCGCGGGGGCGTGGCCTGGGCGGAGCAGCTGTATCTCGGGCATGAACAGGAATATAGGCAACCCGGCCGGGATCCGGTTCTTGTTTTGCGGCAGCAGCGGCAGGCGCCTCAGTTCGCCGGCCCGTGGAGCCGGCGGTGGGTCAGCGCCCACCAGACCTCGGCCAGGTCGGCCGGGTCCCGGAGGTTGGTGCCGGTGATCTCCTCGAAGCGCCGCAGGCGGTTGCGCAGGGTGTTGGGGTGCACATAGAGGGTGCGCGCGGCGGCCTCCAGGCGCAGGCCCTGTCGTAGGTAGGCGGCCGCGGCCTCCGCCAACTGGGCGCCGTCCTCGCCCCGTTCGGCCAGCGGGGCCAGGCGGAGCCGTACCAGCTGTTCTCCCACGGCCGGCAGCGCCACGACCGTGGCTCGCAGCCCCAGCTCCTCGCGGGTGTACGCGCCGACGAGCCCGAATCCGGCGGCGGCCCGCAACGCCTGGGTGGCCCGGGTGAATTCGGTGGCGACCCCGGAGACAGGCGCCGGGGCGCCCAGGCCCAGGATCAGGCTGCGGCACAGCCCGGCCGGGCGCCCGACCAGCAGTCCCGCCACATCCCCGTCCACGGTCGTGACCAGTGGGCGCCCCGCCTCGTCCAGGGCGAGCCAGGGGCGCAGCAGGGCGACGGTCCGGTGGAACGCGCGGTCACCGGGGCCGGCGTGGCCCACGACGGCAGGGGCACCGACCGGTGCGCCGGGCGGGGCGTCCTCGGGCAGCCGCGCCCGGAACGGGAGGCGGAGGGCGCTGTGTTCGTAGGAGCCGTCCTCGGTCTCCGCGTCGTCGGCGTGGCCCTCTGGCCGGTATCCGTCGGCCGGGCCGTCGCCGGTTCGCCCGGCGCCCCAGGCACCGAGGGACGTGTCCCACCGTGCCTCGCCGAGCAGCAGGGCGCGGACCATGGCCGCATGCCGGCGCTCGGCCGTCGGGTCGTCTCCCTGGAGGCCGACCCGGCAGCTGCGCACGATCCGCAGGGTGTTGGCGTCGACCCAGGCGCGCAGGGTCTCGGCTATCGGCAGCAGGTCCTCGGCGGTCCCGCCCCGGGCCGTCATCTCCTCACCGAAGCGGCGCCAGACGATATCCGTGCCGATCCGGTAGGCCGAGATGACGTCCTCGACGGGCAACGCGTGGGCCAGGGACGTCACCTCGTCGAGATGGCTCTCCGGGATGCCGTACGCGGGGGCGTCGCCACGACCGGCGGCTCGCGCGCTGCGCCGCTCCTCGGCCCAGCGCTGCACCAGCGAGAGGCCGTTGCGCAGGGACGCCAGCACCCTGGGCCTGAGCCGGTCCGCCGACACCGCCGCGTAGGAGGGGAGTTGGGACCGCAGGCCGTCGATGACCTCGTCGGTGAGCGCGTCGATGCCGGCATGCAGCGCGGCGGTGGACTCCGGCACCGTTGTGGAAGTCTCCACCCGTCCCCTCCCGACTCGGTGTCTTTCCCCATGGCGAAAGCGATCATTCGTCGCCATGCTACGAGGAAGCCGCCCGAACCCCTACAGATGTTCGAACTTGGACGACTTTCCCCAGCCGTCCGGACTCGTCCCGGCGTTCGGTGCGCGGCCCCGCTGTCCCCCTCCCCATCACCCCCCGCACCATCGAGGAATCCCATGGCTGTTTCCTGGCGTCGTATCGCGGTGCCCGCCGCCGCGGTCGGCGTACTCGTCCCCGCCGCCCTCGGCACCCACGCCCTGCTCTCGGGTCCCGACAAGCCGCGCACGTCCTCGGCCGGCGCACCGGCCGCCGGGCCGACGGCCCCCGGTGCCGTTCCGGACGATGCCCAGGCCACCGGTCCGGAGGGCGGTGCCGCGGTCGCCAGGCCGTCCGACGCACCGAGCCCGTCCGGCAATTCGGTCTCCGTACAGCTCTCGTCGTACGACGCGCACCGCAAGCAGGCGGAGCTCAAGCCGTCCGCCGGCAAGACCGTACGGTCCGGGGATGTGGTCGCCGCCGCGCCCAACCGGCACGCCCCTTCGGGTGCGCTGTTCAAGGTCCGCAAGGTCACCGGCTCCCACGACGGCAAGGTCCGGGTGACCACCGCCCCCGCCACACTCTCGGAGCTGCTCGGCGATCAGAACGTGAACCAGCGCACCGCGTTGCGTCCCGGCGAGATCTCGGTCAAGCCGCTCTCCTCGGGTGTCACCGTCCAGAAGCGACCCGGTGCGGACACCGGTGGCACGGCCACTCCGTCCGGCGAGCCGGGCACTCCGTCCGGCAGCCCGGACGCCACCGCCTCCGGCTCCCCGAGCCCTTCGGCGTCCGACTCCTCCGGGGTCCGCACCCAACTCGCGCCCTCCGGTACCCGGGCCCCCTCCTCCTCCGACAGCGCGCTGCCGCCCGAGGCGCGGAAGGCGCTCACCACCCTGCGGCTGGGGCTCAATATGCCGCTGCCCAAGGGCGTGCAGGCGACCGCCAAGTCTCCTGCCCGGCTGTCCGGCGAGGTGTCGTTCCGGCCCGAGCTGATCTTCCAGTACGAGAAGCGCGGCGGGCTGAACCTGCTGCCGCAGCGGGCCGCCATCGGCCTCGGCGGCTCCTACGGCTATGGCTGGCAGGTGCACGGCAAGGTGCGCGGTACCGCGGACACCGGGCAGGTCGCGGTGCCGATCGCGGCGGTCACCGGCCGGCATGTCTTCTGGGTGGGCCCGGTGCCCGTCGTGGTCAGCACCGAGGTCACCTTCACCTACCGCTTCACCGCGGACGGCCGCATCGTGCTCGACGCCGACCAGCGCACCAACGGTTCGTTCGCCGTCGGTGCGAAGTACGACCGCAGCAACGGGTGGCAGCCGCTGCACGAGGCGCGGCAGCAGACGAAGGGCGCGGCGCCGCGGGTCGAGGGCGCGGCCTCCGCGACGGCCCGTATCGGGGCGCGTGCCGAGGTGTTCCTGTACGACACGGCGGGCGTCGGCGGTGATCTGTCCGTCCACCTGACCGGGCGGGCCGCGGCCGCGACCGGTGGCGGCGCCCCGGCGTGGGCGCTCAGCGCGGGCTACGACCTGAAGACCGAGCTGATGCTGCAACTGAAGATCTTCGGTATTCAGATAGCCGATCTGCGGACCACGCCGTTCGCGCTGCACGACGAGCGGAAGCTCTTCGGACGGGGCAAGCTGCCCGCCGCCTGATCCCGCCGCGAAACGACCGCCGGCGCCCCCGGGGACACCTGTCCTCGGGGGCGCCGTGCGTGGTGGGAGGCGGCCGGCCCGGCCACGGTCACCCCAGCCGCCGGTACACCGAGCGCAGTAGTTGGTCCTTGGCCGGGCCGCCGACCCGCCACTCCAGATGCCATTCGTCCGGGCCGACGGCGGTGAAGGTCCCCTCGTACCGGTCCGCGGCACAGGGGTGGACGGCGGTCCACCGGCCGGTCCGGAGGTCGAGGTCGTGGAAGGGCCGGCCGTCGGCGAATTCGACCCCGGCGGTGCCGTCCGGGCGGGGCCGCAGACGCAGCGTGCGGCTCGCGGGGTTCGCCGTCCCGCCCCACGTCAGCCGCCCCTCCTCGTGGTGCAGCAGCGTCTCGCCGGCCGCGTCGGGCCGGAACTCGGCGGTGCCGCGGTAGCTGCCCTCGGTGCCGTTCCGCAGGTCGCCCACGGTGCGCTCGATGCTCCAGCGGCCGGAGAGGTAGGCCGCGACATCGGGCACGGGGTGCGGCCCGGTGGCCGTCCCTTCCCGGTCCCGCCCCGGCTTCCGCTCCCGGCTCAGCTCGCTGCCCATCCGTCCATTGTCCCGTCCGCCGCACCTGTCACTCCGTCGGCCCCACCCGGTGCCGCTCCCCTCTCCCCCGGCCCCTCGTACCGTGCGGAGCCGCACCGCCCGTCTTACTCTCGGTTCAGTGATCGTCACCGAGGTCCGCACGGCGGGCCGACCGGCGGCCTGACGCCGTCGGGCCGGGGCGGCCGGGTCCTGCCGCGGCCGCCCCGTACGAGCCCGGAGACCGGAGGCACCACCATGCCGGAGCTGTTCATCGGCGGTCTGTGGACCGCAGCGGCCGACGGGCAGGTGCGTGAGATCCGCTGCCCCGCCGACGGCACGCTGGTCGCGACCGTGGACGAGGGCGGGCCGAAGGACGCGGCGGCAGCGGTCTCCGCCGCCCGCACCGCCTTCGACGACGGGTCCTGGCCCCGCACCCCGGCGGCCGAGCGCGGTCGGCTGGTGCTGCGCGTCGCCGAGCTGCTGGAGCGCGACCGGGACGTGCTGGCCAAGGCCGAGTCGCTGGACACCGGCAAGCGGCTGGTCGAGAGCGGCTACGACATGGACGACATCGCCAACTGCTTCCGCCACTTCGGCAACCTCGGCGCGGCCGGCGGCACCGACCGGGTGGTGGACGCCGGTGCCCCGGAGATCGACAGCACGGTGTGCCACGAGCCGGTCGGCGTCTGCGCGCTGATCACCCCGTGGAACTACCCGCTGCTCCAGACCGCCTGGAAGGTCGCCCCCTGTCTGGTCGCGGGCAACACCTTCATCCTGAAGCCCAGTGAGCTGACCCCGCACACCGCCGTCCACCTCATGCGGCTGCTGTCCGAGGCCGGGCTGCCCGGCGGCGCCGCCAATCTGGTGCTGGGCACCGGCCCGGGCGTGGGCGCGCTGCTGACCGAGGACCCGCGGGTGGACATGGTGTCGTTCACCGGCGGGCTGCTCACCGGCCGGCGCATCATGGCCGCGGCGGCCCCGACGGTGAAGAAGATCGCGCTGGAGCTGGGCGGCAAGAACCCGAACATCGTCTTCGCGGACGCCGACTTCGACACCGCCGTCGACTACGCCCTGATGGCCGTCTTCCTGCACTCCGGGCAGGTCTGCTCGGCGGGCGCCCGGCTGCTCGTCCAGGAGGAGCTGCACGATGCCTTCGTCGACGAACTGGTCTCCCGCGCCCAGCGGATCCGGCTCGGCGGACCGTTCGACGAGCATGCCCGCACCGGCCCGCTGATCTCTGCCGCGCACCGCGCGAAGGTCGAGGCGTATGTGGCGGCCGGGCTGGAAGAAGGCGCCGTACTGCTCTGCGGCGGCTCCCCGCCCGACGATCCGTCGCTGGCGAACGGCTTCTACTATCTGCCGACCGTGCTGGACGAGTGCACCCCGGACATGACCGTCGTCCGCGACGAGAGCTTCGGCCCGGTGCTGACCGTCGAGCGCTTCCGGGACGAGGACGAGGCGGTCTCGCTCGCCAACGACACGGTGTACGGGCTGGCCGGGGCGGTGTGGACACAGGACAGCGAGCGGGCCCACCGGGTCGCCGCCCGGCTGCGCGCGGGCACGGTGTGGATCAACGACTTCCACCCCTATGTGCCGCAGGCGGAGTGGGGCGGGATGAAGCAGTCCGGCGTCGGCCGCGAGCTGGGGCCCGCGGGGCTGGCGGAGTACCAGGAGGCCAAGCACGTCTGGCGCAACACCGCGCCACGGCCGCAGAGGTGGTTCGAGTGACCGGCCCCGAGTCCCCCCACCCCGGCAGCCGGGCCCACGGTGAGCACGACGACGACTCGCTCGCCGAGCTCGGCTACAAGCCGGAACTCAAGCGCACCCTGGGCAACTTCCACACCTTCGCCGCCGGCATCAGCTATATCTCCATCCTCACCGGCACCTTCCAGCTGTTCTACTTCGGTATCGCCCACGGCGGACCGGCCTACTGGTGGTCCTGGCCGATGGTGTTCTTCGGCCAGCTGATGGTGGCGCTGTGCTTCTGCGAGCTGGCCGCCCGCTACCCGGTGGCCGGATCGGTCTACAACTGGGCCAAGAAGCTCGGCGGCCCGCACATCGGCTGGCTCGGCGGCTGGATGATGCTGACCGCGACCATGGTCTCGCTGTCCGCGGTGGCGCTGGCCTACCAGGTGACGCTGCCGCAGATCTCGTCGTGGTTCCAGTTCATCGGCGACGGCACCGGCAAGTCCGCGGCCGAGAACGCCGTCCTGCTCGGCACCGTACTGATCGCCTTCACCACCCTGGTCAACGCCTTCGGCGTCAAACTCATGGCCCGGATCAACTCCGCGGGCGTGGCGATCGAGCTGATCGCCGCCATCGTCCTGATCCTGCTGCTCGCCGCGCATGTCACCCGCGGCCCCGACGTCGTGACCGACACCTTCGGTCTGGGCGCGGGCGAGAACCTCGGCTACTTCGGTGCGTTCCTCACCGCGTCGCTGGCCTCGGCCTATGTCATGTACGGCTTCGACACCGCCTCGTCACTCGGCGAGGAGTCCAAGGACCCCGGCCGCAACGCCCCCCGCGCGATCCTGCGGGCACTGGTCGCGTCGTTCCTCATCGGCGGTCTGATCCTGCTGTTCGCGCTGATGTCGGTGCCCAACCTTCAGGCCGAACAGCTGAAGGTGGACGGTCTCCAGTACGTGGTGCTCTCCACGCTCGGCTCGACCGTCGGACAGATCGTGCTCTGGTGTGTGGTCATCGCGATCACCGTGTGCGAACTGGCGGTGCACACCGCAGGCATCCGGCTGGCGTTCGCGATGGCCCGGGACAACAACCTCCCGGCCGCCTCGCTGCTCGCCAAGGTCAGCCCGCGCTTCCAGACACCGGTGCTGCCGGCCGTCATCATCGGGCTGGTGGCGATCGGCATCCTCGTCATCAACGTCAATCAGCCGCAGATCTTCTCGGTGATCACCAGTATCGCGATCATCATGATCTACCTGGCCTATCTGGCGGTCACGCTGCCGATGCTGATCCAGCGGCTGCGGGGCAACTGGACCCCGGCCAAGGGCAAGTTCTCCCTCGGCAAGTTCGGCATTCCGGTGAACCTCCTGGCGGTGTGCTGGGGCATCGCGATGTCCCTGAACCTCGCCTGGCCGCGCGCCGCGGTCTACAACGCGACCGGCCCGCAGCACTGGTATCTGCGCTGGGGCGCCTTCCTGTTCATCGGCGTCGTGGGGCTCGGCGGTTTCGCCTACTACTGGTTCGTCCAGCGCAAGAAGACGGGCGTCCTGGCCATGCACGCCGCCGTCCACCCGGACCGCGGCACCTCGGGCGACGCCGGCAACCCCACCCCCTGATCTGGAGACGGCACGATGTCCCAAGAGGCTCCTGTGGACGAGTTCGACTATGTCGTGGTCGGCGGCGGCACGGCCGGCGCGGTCGTGGCGGCCCGGCTCAGCGAGGATCCGGCGGTCACCGTCTGCCTGCTGGAGGCCGGCCCGTCCGATGTCGGCGACGAGAACGTGCTGCGCCTGGACCGGTGGATGGGGCTGCTGGAATCCGGCTACGACTGGGACTATCCGGTCGAGCCGCAGGAGAACGGCAACAGCTTCCTGCGGCACGCCCGCGCCAAGGTGCTGGGCGGCTGCTCCTCGCACAACTCCTGTATCGCCTTCTGGACCCCGGCCGAGGATCTCGACGAGTGGGCCGCGATGGGCTGTACGGGCTGGGGCGCGGCCGACTGCTTCCCGCTCTTCCAGCGGCTGGAGAACAACGACGGCCCCGGAGACCACCACGGCCACGACGGCCCGGTCGTGCTGCGCACCGTCCCGCCGCACGACCCGTGCGGAGTGGCCCTCCTGGAGGCCTGCGCGGCGGCCGGCATCCCGACCGCCGCCTTCAACACCGGCGAGACCGTCATCCGGGGCGCGAACTGGTTCCAGATCAACTGCCGCCCCGACGGCACCCGTTCCTCGGCCTCGGTGTCCTATCTCCACCCCGTCATGGGCACCCGCAAGAACCTGGAGGTACGGACCGGGCTCCAGGCCCGACGCCTGAATTTCGACTCCGCACGGCACTGCACCGGCGTGGACTACCTCGCCCCCGACCTGATCCACACCCGCACCGTCCACGCCCGCCGCGAGACCGTCGTCTCCTGCGGCGCCATCGACTCACCCAAGCTCCTGATGCTCTCCGGCATCGGCCCGGCCACCCATCTGCGCGCCACCGGCATCGAGCCGATCGTCGACTCCCCCGGCGTCGGCTCCAGCCTCCAGGACCACCCGGAGGGCGTGATCATGTGGGACGCCAAGCAGCCCATGGTCCGCTCCTCCACCCAGTGGTGGGAGATCGGCATCTTCGCCGACACCGAGCCGGGCCTGGACCGCCCGGACCTGATGTTCCACTACGGCCAGGTGCCCTTCGACATGAACACCTACCGCCGCGGCTACCCCACCTCGGAGAACGCCTTCTGCCTCACCCCGAACGTCACCCGCGCCCGCTCCCTGGGCACCGTACGGCTGCGCACCCGCGACTTTCGTGACAAGCCCAAGGTCGACCCGCGCTACTTCACCGACGAGCACGACATCCGCGTCATGACCCATGGACTCCGGCTCGCCCGCGAGATCATCGCCCAGCCCGCGATGGCCGACTGGGCGGGCACCGAACTCGCCCCGGGCCCCTCCGCCCACTCCGACTCCGAGCTCCTCGACTACATCCGCACCACCCACAACACCGTCTACCACCCCGCCTGCACGGTCCGGATGGGCTCCGCCGACGACCAGGCCACCCCGCTCGACCCCCAGCTGCGGGTCAAGGGCGTCACGGGTCTGCGGGTGGCCGACGGTTCGGTAATGCCGTTCCTGCCGGCGGTGAACCCCTGCATCACGACGATGATGATCGGGGAGAAGTGCGCGGACATGATGCGGACATGACGCAGCCCCGGACGCGAAGCGCATGACCGGGGCACACAAAAGACCTACGAGGTGGGCTCCCTTCGCCGGCATTGTCCGGATCAGGTGCTTGGGGGTCGCCGTCCGGTCTTACGACCTTTCAGCCTCTCAGCCCGACCTTTCCTCTTGTCCTCGGCGAGAGCCAGAGCTCCCTTCCCCGAGGCCAGTCCGGTCGAACTCCCTCGCTCGCCCCGTAGGCCGACCTTCAGGATACTCCCGCAGAACGGGACATAACACCCCTATTGCCCACCTTTTCGATGCCCTTCACGGCGCCCCGGAACGGGACCCCCCGCGGACCGCTAGAGCACGTCCCGCAGCAGCAGACACAGAGCCACGGCGACGGGATAGCACGCGACACCGGCCCAGGTGATCATCCGGCGCGAACTGCGACGCCCGAACCAGACGAGCAGCAGCCCGGCGTGCGTCACCACCAGAGCAAGGAAGGGGAGGACCTTGGGGAGGTCATACACAAAAGCGCAATAGACCCACACCCAAGGAAGCAGCACCCCGAAAAAGAGCGGAAGCAGCGCCCAGGACCGGACCTGACGTTGAAAGTATTCGTCAGCCGGCCCGCGCGTCTCACCATCGAGTTCAAGCGGCGGAAGATTTCCGTCGTCATCGCCGATAAGTTTCACTCAGATACAGTATCAGCGCACTCAGAGCGCGTCAAAGTCGCGATGGGGGACAGAATGAGCTTTTCGGTCGATTCAGACGATCTGACAGGTTTCGGAAAGCAGGTGAAACGGGCGGCTGACGACGTCGAAGAATCAAGGGATTACGTCAAGAAGTCTTGCGAGATGCTTCCCTCCGATGTCGGCCCTATTTCCACAGTGGCTCAGATTTGGGACGGCGCCCACAAGGACGTGGTAAATCGCGTACAGAATACACTCAAAGCATTGCATAAGATCCTCACTTCATCGTCCACAGAGCTGCTCCAATCCGCGAAGCATTACGATTCGACGGATCAGAATGAAGCCCGAAAGATGGATGCCACCTATCCGGCATCCAAGCGCTAGATCACGTCACATCTATCTCGGGGAGCAAGCGAAATGGGATTCGCCGACACAGCAAAGCCCACCAGCCACCTGGTGCCGCCGAAGGTGGACGACGACAAGGAGGAGCCGGAAGGCGGAGTCGTCAAGGACCTTCTTTCCTTCGGCGACGTACTGAGTCCTTCCTGGGTAATCAGCAAGGGCCTGGAAATCGCCTTCGACTTCAATCCGGTCGACGAGGCAAAGAAGTTGATCGCCGGTGACTGGACCGAGTATGCACAGTGCGCTAAGGCCTGGAAGGCGATGGGGGAATTCTGCGAGGATCTTGCGGAGAACATCAAGGCCGGCAATACAGCACTGGACAAAACATGGAACGGTAACGCCGCCGACGCCGCATACATCTACTTCGATACGCTCTCGAAAGACATTGCGGACATGAAGCACTCCTTCGTTGACCTGAAGGAGAACTACGAGAAGACAACCGAATCCGTCTGGAACGCGGCCGAGGCGTGCGGTGACCTGCTCCAGGGGATTTTGGACACCGCGGCGATCGTCGGCCTGACGGCACTAGCCGGCGCCTCGACGAGCTTCACTTTGTTCGGTCCTGCGATCGCCGCGGGGGCGATCGCAGGTGAGGTCATCGCCATGATTAATATGTGGTCGAAGCTGACGACGGTCATCAGTGAACTTCAAACTGCCATGAACGGTTCCGTAGCGCTAGTTACCGGCATCACCTCCTCGATCGAAAACAAAGCGATCAAGTTCCCCATCCCGGGCAAGGCCTACGACAGTCCAGTGGCCTGATCCCCCACCCCGATGGCCACACAACGCCATCCAGCCACAGAAGCACATTCGACACAGAAAACGGGGAAGAGTGCAGCCCAACGGAAATCAGCGTGAAGTCGGCGACGCCGAATTCATGGACCTGGCCAAGGATGAGGCCAGGGCCCGTATGCTTCGTAAAATGCTGAAGAACCTGGCGCAGGGAGACGGCCGCGATCCGCTGGCCGAGATGGCCAGGGACGTCATGTCGGGCCGCCGGGGAATCCGGGAAGCCATTGACGGCCTGCCTCGGAACGAATCCCTTGAGGAGCGCTTCGACACGTTCCAGCAACGCTGGGACGCGATGCCGGAGAGCGAACGCCTAGCAGCGGAACGTGAAGGGTCCCGTTACCTGGACGAACAGCGTCGAGAGATTCAGGCAGAGCGTGAGGCGGCAGCCGGCCGGCACGCGGCACCACCTCGCCACCGCGACTAACGACACGGGCGCCCCTCGGGGCGCCCGTCGCTGTCATCCCGGCGCCACCGGCCCTGCGGACTGACTCGCCCCCTCACCGACCCCGGGAAGGCGCCGGCCCCTGGGCCGGACCCCGGTCGTGCCGCAAGCGCAGAGACGCAGAAAGACCCCTGCTCAGCAGGGGTCTTCGCTGGTGTCCGAGGGGGGACTTGAACCCCCACGCCCGATAAAGGGCACTAGCACCTCAAGCTAGCGCGTCTGCCATTCCGCCACCCGGACTAGGTGTGATCTTCACGGGGCGTTCCCCGCGGCGACATGGACAACAATACCAAGGTTTCGGAGTGCCCTTCACCTGCGTATCCGTCGCCCACATAACCTCGATTTATGGGCAATGAGGGACATGTCGCGCATATCAGTGGTCCCCGCAGGCCACGTGCGCTGTCGCCGCTACGGGAGCATCTGCGGGACACGTTCTGGTTCGCGCCGTCGGCGGGGCTGGTGTGTGCCGGGCTGCTGTGGTGGGGGGCGTCGGCGCTCGATCTTGAGATCGTTGCGCTGCTCCAGCGCGAGAAGGCGTATGCGGCGCTGCGGGACCTGGTGTCGGTGGCCGAGGACACCAGGACGATCGTGACGACGATCAGCTCGGCGATGATGACCTTCATCGCCGTGGTCTTCAGCATTTCGCTGGTCGCGGTGCAGATGGCCAGCGGTCAGCTCACCCCGCGGGTGGTGCGGATCTTCATCCGGAGCCGGATCAGCAAGATCACGCTCAGCATCTTCCTGGCGACCTTCCTGTTCTCGCTGCTGGTGCTCACCTCGTACGAGAGCGAGACCGACATCCGCCAGGTCACCTCGGTGCCCGTGGTGCAGAGCGTGCTGACGATGGCCCTGGTGGTGCTCAGCCTGCTGCTGTTCATCGCGTATGTGTCGGCCACGCTGCGGCTGATGCAGGTGGGGCCGGTGGTCGACCGGATCACCCGGGAGACGCTGCGGATGCTGGCGCGACAGGGCACGGGCAAGGAGGGCGCGGAGGACGGGGGCTCCCTGGCGGCCGAGACGGGACGGGTCGCGCACACCGGCCGGGCCGGGCTCGTACGGGATGTGCATGTGGCGCGGCTGGTGCGGGTGGCACGGCGGCAGGGGGTTGTGCTGCGGCTGCTGCCGCGGATCGGGGATTTCGTGCTGCCGGGGACGCCGGTACTGGCGGTGCACGGCGAGACGGTGCCGCCCCGGTGGGCGTTGCGGCGCACGGTGTCGGTGGGGGTGGAGCGCACCTTTCACCAGGATCTCGGGCTCGGGCTGCGGCAGTTGGCGGACATCGCGCTGCGGGCGCTGTCGCCGGCGGTGAACGATCCGACCACGGCCGTGCAGTGCCTGGACCGGATCGTGCAGATTCTCGCGGCGGTGGTGGGGCGGCCGCTCGGGGCGGTGCACCACCGGGACCGCCGGGGCGCGGTGCGGCTGGTGCAGAACGTACCGGCCTGGGCCGATCTGGTGGACCTGGGGCTGACCGAGATCCGGGTGGCAGCGGTGCACAGTCCGCAGGTCAGCCGGCGGATGCTGGCCGGGATCGACGATCTGCTGCGGCTCGCACCGGAACCGCGGCGGGAGCCGCTGGTGCGGCACCGCACGCTCCTGCTCCAGGCGGTGGAGCGCGCGGTGCCGGCGGCGCCGGACCGGCGGTTCGCCTCGTCTCCCGACCGGCAGGGGATCGGCTAGTACCGGTCCGGCGCCCTGGTTACGGCATCAGGTGGTAGTCCGGGAAGTTGCCCGGCAGACGTTCGGGCTCCGGGCCTTCGGTGACCGCGCGGACGAGGAGTTCGCCGCCGACGAAGGCACCGCTCCAGGAGTTGCCGAAACCGCCGAAGAGTTCATCGCGGTCGCCCCGGGAACGCGGCTTGCCGTGGCCGACCTTGAAGGCGCGGATCTGCGGCGCGAGGCGGTCGTAGGTGTCCTTGTCGTCGCAGGAGAGGCTGGCGACCAGGGCGCCGTTGCTGGCGTTCATGGCGGCGAGGAGTTCCGCCTCGGTGTCGACGAGGACGAGGGTGTCGACGGGGCCGAAGGGCTCGGCGTGGTGGAGCGGGGAGGACGGGGGTGGGGCCAGGAGCGTGGTCGGCGGGAGGTAGGCCGAGGTGTCCTGGGACGGCAGGAAGTGACCGTCCGCCAGGCTGCCGCGGTGCAGGGGGACCGCGCCCCGGGAGATCGCCTCGTGGGTGAGGTCGGCGAGTTCCTTGGCCTTGGCGGCGTTGATCAGCGGTCCGAAGTCGAGTTCGGGGAGCGGATCGGCGGGGTCGGCGACGGCCAAGGGGTGGCCGAAGCGGACGCTGCGGACGGCCGGGAGGTAGGCGGCGAGGAAGTCGGCGAAGGCTGCACGCTGGACGACGAAGCGGGGGTAGGCGGTGCAGCGCTGCTTGGCGTAGTCGAAGGTCTTGCGGAGCAGCGGCGTCAGGGCCGGCCAGTCGGTGAAGTTCCAGATGCCCCAGGTGTTGAGGCCCTCTTGTTCGAGGATGTGGCGTTTGCCGAGGTCGGCGACGGCGGTGGCGACCCGGGCGCCGGTGTCCCGGCCGCCGACGAAGGACACACAGCCGATTTCGGGTGAGCGGACGAGGGAGGGCGAGAGCTCCTTGCCGCTGCCGCTGACGAGGGTGGCCGGGACGCCTTCCCGGACGGCCAGCGCGCAGGCGAGGGTGAGACACACCAGGCCGCCGTCGGTGGGGGTCTTGGCGATCACCGCGTTGCCGGCCAGCGCCTGTACCAGCATCGCGTGGATCAGGACCGACATCGGGTAGTTCCAACTGGCGATGTTGCTGACCGGGCCGGGCAGCGGGGTGCGGTCGACGAGCATCCGGTCGATCTCGGAGACGTACCAGCGGACCCCGTCGATGGCTCGGTCGACGTCCGCCTGCGCGAGCTTCCAGGGCTTGCCGATCTCCCAGACCAGGAGCAGGGCGAGCAGTTCGCGGTGCTCGGTCAGCGCGTCGAGGGTGGCGGAGATCCGGGCCTTGCGTTCGGCCAACGGGACCTGGCGCCAGGCCCGGTGCTGGTCGAGGGAGGCGCGTACGGCGTGCAGCGCGGCGTCCGCGTCGAGCCGGGGCGGACCGGCGACGGGGCTGCCGTCGACGGGGCTGGTGGCGGGCAGCGGGTGGCCGTCCGGATGCCAGGCGGCGCCCCAGAGGTTGAGGGCCTGGTCGTCGCGGAACGCCTCGGGGGCCGCGGCCAGGCTGCGCTGCCAGGCGTCCTGCCAGGACGTACCGGGCTTGAGTATGAGCGTCGGTGCGGGGCGGTCGCTCCGCGCCGGGTCGGCGGGGGATGCGGGGGTGGTGGCCATCATGTGTCTCCGCTCTCGGTGCACGGCCGGAGGGGCAGGGTGGTGGCGCTCGATCGGCTCCCGATGGAACCGTGTTACTGGACGGTAGTGGGCGCGGCGACACTGCGGGACGGTCCGGCGTCAGGTATGGCGAGTGTCACTCGGCGGAGGCGGCGGGGCCAGCTGGGTGAGGCGACCGTGGGGCCGGACGGTCAAGGAGGAACTGCGCCATTCTTCGCGGTGGGCCCTGCGCGCTGCACCGGAAACGCGGGCGCCCACGCGGCTCGTTGCCGCGCGGGCGCTGCCATGCCGTCCGCTGGACGTACGGGACTCAGCCCGCCGCGGGCCCCGCCGCTTCCGTCGTCGCCTCTTCGTGCGTACGGTCGGCGATCGCCCGGTGGTGGCGGACGACCTCGCCGATGATGAAGTTGAGGAACTTCTCGGCGAAGGCCGGGTCCAGCTTGGCGTCCTCGGCCAGCCGGCGCAGCCGCTCGATCTGCGCGGCCTCCCGGGCCGGGTCGGCGGGCGGCAGGCTGTGCCGCGCCTTGAGCTCGCCGACCTGCTGGGTGCACTTGAAACGCTCGGCGAGCAGATGCACCAAGGCGGCGTCGAGGTTGTCGATGCTGCCGCGCAGGTAAAGCAGCCGCTCACGGGCCGCCTCGTCGGCAACGGAGGCCGCTTCGCCGGCCGCCGGTGCGGTCCCTTCGCTCATGTGCGTCTCGCCATTCGTGGTCGGTCGGGTGCCCGGCGCGGTTTCCTGCTTCGGGTACGTCATGCCTGATCGGCTGCACATTACCCGGACAAAGGCCGGTGACCTGGGCTGGTCTCGCGGATCGGACCGAAGGGCCGGGACCGGGCCGGGCGGCGCCTGAGCGACGCGCGGGCGGCGACTGCGCAACGCCCGGTAGCGGGATCCCCCACAGATCCCGCCACCGGGCCGTTTCGCGCGGGGCCGCGGCAAGGGCCGACCCCGGATGCGGGGCGCTGACCGGGCCCCGGCTCAAGCACCTACCCACACCACGGCCCGGCCATCCCTCCGTCTTCCCTTGATTCGCGCTCTTCGTGGGCACCACACCGGCCGCCGTGCGGTGCGCACGTCCATCTCGCCCATGTGGCAAGCGAGTTGCTGCTGCCGTACCGGGCGGGCTGATCCTCCTGACACCGCGCGAAGAGCGCTTCAGCCGGCCCGTGGACGACTTCACGACGCGGCGCACCACCGCACCCGGCAGGTGCAGGAGAATGAGAACGTCAAGGTCACCTCGCCCCCACGGCCACCGGTGACCCACGGCGATCCGTATCAGGGGCCGCTTCGGCCCTCGGCACATACAGCACCGGGACCACGCCGGACCGGTGCGGACGGGACTGATCAGACATGGGACGGGTCACCGAGCGACGCCGCGTCATCCGCATCCGCGACGGTGCCGTGAGCACCCGCCCGGACACCCTCGTCGCCGAGGAGCCACTGGAGATCCGGGTCGGCGGCAAACCGCTGGCGATCACCATGCGCACGCCCGGTGACGACTTCGCGCTCGCCGCCGGCTTCCTCGTCAGCGAGGGCGTCCTGGCGAGCGCCGATGAACTGGCGAACATCGTCTACTGCGCGGGGGCCACCGATGGGGGCACCGCCGGCCCGGACGACGCCGGGAGCGGGAGCGGGGGCAACAGCTACAACGTGGTCGATGTCCGGCTCGCGGACGGGGTTCCGGTCCCGGACATCAGCCTGGAACGCCATGTCTATACGACCTCGTCGTGCGGGCTGTGCGGCAAGGCCAGCCTGGACGCCGTCCGCACCACCGCCCGCTGGTCCCTGGACACCTCCCCCGACACCCCGGTCCGGATCGCTCCGGAGACGCTGAGCGCGCTCCCCGACCGACTGCGGGCGGCCCAGCGGGTGTTCGAGCGGACGGGGGGCCTGCATGCCGCGGCGCTGTTCACGGCGGACGGTGAGCTGCTCGACATCCGGGAGGACGTGGGGCGGCACAACGCCGTCGACAAGATCGTCGGGCGGGCGCTGCAACAGGGGCGGCTGCCGCTGTCCTCCAGCGTGCTGATGGTCTCCGGCCGGGCGTCGTTCGAGCTGGCGCAGAAGGCGGTGATGGCGGGCATTCCCGTGCTGGCCGCGGTCTCGGCGCCGTCCTCGCTCGCCGTCGATCTGGCCGTCGAGACGGGGCTGACCCTGGTCGGGTTTCTGCGTGGCACCTCCATGAACGTGTACGCGGGTGAGCACCGGATCGCCCTGGACGCGGCGGCCACCACGGGCTGAGGCGCGCCCGGCACGGCC
Source organism: Streptomyces sp. bgisy130 (assembly GCF_057708345.1). Lineage (NCBI taxonomy): Bacteria > Bacillati > Actinomycetota > Actinomycetes > Kitasatosporales > Streptomycetaceae > Streptomyces > Streptomyces sp. bgisy130. The sequence goes on along the minus strand of NZ_JBYISA010000001.1, from coordinate 347,549 downwards.
GGCGGCCGTGCGTCAGCCCGCCGGCAGCGCGATCCGGGTCAGCAGCGCGATCAGCTGCTCGCGTTCGGCGGGGGTCAGGGCCGCGGTCAGCTCCGCGTTGGCCTCGTCGCCGAGCCGCTGGGTGCGGCGCAGCCGCTGTCGGCCCTCGGCGGAGATCTCGACGGCGTTCTTGCGCCGGTCCTTGGGGTCGGGGGTGCGGGTCACCAGCCCGTCCTGCTGGAGGTCGTTGACGATCGCGACCATGTCCTTGGGGTCGATGGCCAGCGTCCGGCCGAGCTCCGCCTGGGAGACCGGACCGAGTTCGGCGACCGCCGAGAGAACGGCGTGATGCATCATCCGCATGCCTTCGGCGGCCAGCGCGTCGGCGACCAGGCGGTGCCCGCGGGCGGCGGCGCGGCCCAGCAGCCAGCTGGGGAGCGCGCGGATACGGCTGGGGGCGTAGGGAGTGTCGGCCATGGGGCCACCGTACCGAGAAACCCGTTGGAGGACCCAACGAAAAACCATTGGCTGCCCCAATGATCCATGACTATCGTTGGGGCACCCAATGAAGCCACCGGTGCCCACCGGCCGACGAACCCGGAGGTGCTGCCCATGCGCCGCGTCCGATTCCATTCCTACGGCGGTCCCGGCGTGCTGCGGGTCGAGGAGGCGGCGGCGCCGGTGCCCGGCCCGGGGGAACTCCTGGTGCGCACGGAGGCCATCGGCGTCACGCTGCCGTGCGTACGGCGGGTGCGCGGCGACGGCAACGGCGGCGGCGATCCGCTGCCCGCCATGCCCGGCGGCGAGATCGCCGGTACGGTCGTCGCGCTCGGCCCGGACGTCACCGGCTTCGCCCCCGGCGACCGCGTCACCTCGCTCACCCTCACCGGCTCGTACACCGAACTCGCCCTCGCCCCCACCTTTCTGGCGAGCCGGATACCGGACGGGGCGAGCGCCGTGCAGGCGGTGGCACTGGTGCGCAGCGGGCATGTCGCACTCGCCGCGCTCAGCACCGCCGCACCCTGGGGCGCCGAATCCGTCCTGATCACCGGCGCGGCCAGCGGCACCGGGCATCTCGCCGTCCAACTGGCCAAGCTTCAGGGGGTGCCACGGGTGGTGGCCGCCGTCAGCTCGGCCGCCAAGGCGGAGTTCCTCCGCGACCTGGGGGCCGATGAGGTGGTGACGTACGACCAGGAGTCCTGGGGCGCGCCGGTCGACATCGTGCTGGACGGTGTCGGCGGCGAGCTGCTGCCGCGCGCGCTGGCGGCGCTGACCCCCGGCGGCCGGCTGATCTTCTTCAACTCCGGTGGCGGCACGGTCCCGGCGCATGAGCTGCTGGCCGGCGCCAAGACGATCACCGGGCTGACGATGCGCCACTTCTCCACCGTCCACCGGGAGCTGTACGAGGAGCACCGGGCGCGGCTGTGGGAGCTGGCCGGCGCCGGCCGGCTGCGGGCCGCCGTCCACGCCGAACTGCCGCTGGCCGAGGCCGCGAAGGCGCACGCGATCATCGAGGCCAGGGCCAACCTCGGAAAGGTGGTGCTGCGGCCGTGAGGCCCGGCGGGCACATACGGCAGATTCGGGGCACCCGGCCCACGCGGCACTCCCGGCCCCCGCACCGCAGTCGGCGCTTCCGGCGCACCCGGCGCAGTACCTGCGGGCCGGGAGAGTGAATTCCGGCTACGGCACGGAGAACCGACGCACGCTCCTTGTCGCGCTCCGCACGCGGCAGTAGCTTCCGTCGCGATGCACACATAGGACGTGGGATGTCCTGATGACCCGACGCCGATGCCTCGAAGGGCAGGCCGGACCATGACGTCAGTTCTCCGCGCACACCCCAGCCCCCGCAGCAGACCCCGCCACCGCGTCGCGGCCCTGCTCGCCGCACTGACCGCCACAGCCCTCGCCCTCCTGCCGGCCGCCCCCGTCCACGCCGCACCGGACGGCGCGCCGGGCACCCCCGCCGGCGGCTTCGACCAGCAGATCCTCTTCAAGGCCGCCCAGGACCCGGGCTACTACTGCTTCCGTATACCGGCCGTCGTACAGTCCACGCGGGGCACCCTGCTCGCCTTCGCCGAGGGCCGGCGACACGACTGTGGCGACGCGGGCGATATCGACCTCGTCCTCAAACGCTCCACCGACGGCGGCCGGACCTGGGGACCGCTCCAGGTCATCAACCACGGCAACGGTGACACCCACGGCAATCCGGCGCCCATCGTGGACCGCCGCACCGGCCGGATCGTGCTCGCCGAGACCTACAACAAGGGCCGCGCCGACGGCCTCAGCTGCGATGTCCCCTGCGATCGCACCCCGCACCTTCAGTACAGCGACGACGACGGCGCGACCTGGTCCGCGCCCCGGGACCTGACCGCCGGCATCCGCCCTCCGGAGTGGAACTCCTGGTACGCCACCGGTCCCGTGCACGGCATCCAGCTCACCCGTGGACGGCATGCGGGGCGGCTGGTGTTCAGCGTGAACGCCGAGAGCTACGCGGACCACCGGGTCACCGCCAACCATGCCGCCCTGATCCACAGCGACAACGGCGGCACCACCTGGAAGGTCGGCGCGCTGGACAGCTGGCCCGTCGCGGCCGGCTCCGCTTCCGAAGGTCCGTCGAAGAGCGGAGGCGGAACGGAGTGGAGCGGGACGTTCCGTCAGAAGCCCTCGGAGATGACGCTCCTGGAACGCTCCGACGGCTCCCTCTACATCAACGGCCGCGAACAGGACGGCACCGACCTGGGCCATCGCACCGCGGCGGTCAGCCGGGACGGCGGCGACTCCTTCGCCGCACCGTTCCGCGCCCTCCCCGGCCTCTACACGCCGATGGTGCAGGGCTCGGCGCTCCGTCTGCCGCATCCGCGCACCGGCCGCGGCCGCACCCTGTTCGCGGCCCCCGCCGACCCCGACCGGCGCCGGACCATGACCATCCGCTCGTCCTACGACGAGGGCCGCACCTGGGAGGGCGTCGACCGCGGCGCCCGGGTCACCACCGACTGGTCCGGCTACTCCGATCTGGTCGCCATCTCCCCCGAGGTCACCGGCCTGATGTACGAGGGCGGAGCGGTCGACGCGCGGGACGAGATCCGCTTCGCCCGCTTCACCGAGGACTGGCTCGGCCCGCGGCGCGCCCCGGACCCCACGACCCGCGACACCGCCCCCGGCGCACGGCCGGCGCTCGTCCTGGGCGGCGCCCGCGGCACCGACGGCCGCTTCGGACCGGCACTGTCCTTCGACGGCACCGACGATGCGGTACGCCTCCCCTTCCGCCGCGCCTTGCCCCTGGGGACCCACGACTTCACCAGCAGTCTGTGGTTCCGCTACGACGCCACCACCGGTGAACAGCCGCTGCTGTGGATGGGCGGCGTGGGCGCCAGGGCCCCGCAGGTCGCGATCTCCGGCGACCCCGCCCATCACCGGATCGTCGCCCGTATCACCGCCGTCGACGGCGCCCAACCGGCCGCCGGCGCCCAGGCGGTGACCAACTCCGCCTACAACGACGGCAGTTGGCACCATCTGGCACTGCGCCGTAGTGGCGGCAGGCTGCTGCTCTCGGTGGACGGGGACGAGACCACCGTCGCCCCCGACGTCCCGGGGTCGGTCAGCCGCGGCTCGGTCTTCGGCGTACACCTCGGCCAGAAGCCCGACAGCCGCGTCCAGTTCACCGGCGCGCTGGACGAGGTACGCGTCTACCGGCGGGCCCTGTCCGACGCCGAACTGTCCCGGGTACGTACCGAGAACGCTCCGGCGAGCGGCCCGCTGGTCCTTAGACTGTCGCTGGACCGGGTACGCGGGGGCGCGAAGAACTGATCAGCGCGGCGGACTAAGCCAGGGCCTGTCCGGACGTGACCGCTCCGGGCGGGCCCTGGATGCTTTACGGGCCGGGCGGACTCGCGGGGGCGGGCACACGGGCTTCCGCTGAACTGGCCCCTGAAATGGTCCACCCCCGTTCCCGCCCTACCGCCGCGCCCCGCTCACCGCCAAGTCCCCCGCGGTCTCCGCCTCCGGGCTTCCCCCTGCGGCGGCCGCCACCGCCGGCTCCCCTGGCGCGGAGGCCGCGAAGCGCTTCGCGAGGACCGCGCACACCATCAACTGCATCTGGTGGAACACCATCAGCGGCAGCACCGCGAGCCCGGCCTGTGCGCCGAACAGGACGCTGGCCATCGGAAGGCCGGCCGCCAGGCTCTTCTTGGAGCCGGCGAAGGTGATCGCGATCCGGTCCGCCCGGTGGAAGCCGAGCCGCTTCGAGCCGTACCAGGTGGCGGACAGCATCACCGCGAGCAGGACGGCCTCCACCCCCAGCAGGCACAGCAGCCGCAGCGCGGAGACCTGGTGCCAGATGCCCTGGACCACACCGGCGCTGAAGGCGGCGTAGACGACGAGCAGGATCGAGCCGCGGTCCACCCGGCCGAGGGCCTTCTTGTGGCGGGCGAGCCGGTCGCCGATCCACCGCCGCAGCAACTGCCCGGCGAGGAACGGCAGCAGGAGCTGGCAGACGATCGGGACCAGTGACCCGGCGGAGAAGCCGCCGCCGTTCCCGTGCAGGACCAGGCCGGCCAGCAGCGGTGTGACGACGATGCCGACGAGGCTGGAGAACGAGCCGGCGCAGATCGCCGCCGCGACATTGCCGCGGGCCAGGGAGGTGAAGGCGATGGAGGACTGGATCGTGGACGGCACCAGGCACAGGAACAGCAGGCCGGTGTAGAGGGTGGGCGGCAGGACCTGGGGGACCAGCAGGTAGGCGGCCAGGCCGAGCACCGGGAAGAGCAGGAAGGTGCAGGCAAGAACGGTCAGGTGGAGCCGCCAGTGGCGCAGGCCGTCCATGGCCTCGCGGGTCGAGAGCCGGGCGCCGTAGAGGAAGAAGAGCAGCGCGACGGCTCCGGTGGCGGCCCCCTCGGCGGCGGTGGCGGCCGGCCCGCGGGCGGGCAGCAGCGCGGCCAGGGCGACGGTGCCGGCCAGCGCCAGGAGGTAGCCGTCCACGGGCAGCCGGGACGGGAGCTTGGGCAGAGGGGGGCGGCGCATGGTCTCTCTTCGGTCGTTCGGGGGCTCGGGGCCTGGGGCGTGCGGCAGGCACAGACGGCACGGTGGCCGGTGCGGGCCCCTCCAGGGTGCCGTGACCTGCGGCCATCGGGAACCCTGTTTACTGTGGTCACTGTGATGCTGTTTCGCGATAAGCGCCGTTAGGGGCCGCAGGCCCTGGGACCGGCCCGGGACGGAGAGCCGTGTTCGAACCCGCGCAGTTGCGCACCTTTCTCGCCGTGGCGCAGACGCTGAGCTTCACCCAGGCCGCGCACCGGCTCGGGCTGCGGCAGTCGACGGTGAGCCAGCACGTACGGAAGCTGGAGGAGGCCGCCGGGCGCCGGCTGTTCGTCCGCGACACCCACGGTGTGCAGCTGACCGAGGACGGCGAGGCGATGCTCGGCTTCGCCCGCACGATCCTGGAGGCGAACGAGCGCGCCGCGAGCTTCTTCGCGGGCACCCGGCTGCGCGGCAGGCTCCGCTTCGGGGCCTCCGAGGACTTCGTGCTGACCCGGATGCCGGAGGTCCTCGAAGAGTTCCGGCGGGAGCACCCCGAGGTCGATCTGGAGCTGACCGTCGAGCTGTCGGGGACCCTGCACGAGCTGCTGGCGGCCGGCCGGCTGGATCTGGTGCTGGCCAAGCGGCGTCCGGCGGACTCGCACGGACAGCTGGTCTGGCGCGACCGGCTGGTGTGGGTGGGGGCCGAGCGGCTGCGGCTCGATCCGCAGCGTCCGGTGCCGCTGGTCGTCTACCCGCCGCCCGCGCTGACCCGCGCCCGTGCGCTGGAGGCGCTGGAGCGGGCGGGCCGGGAGTGGCGCATCGCGTGCACCAGCGGAAGTCTCAACGGACTGATTGCCGCAACCAGGGCAGGACTGGGCGTAATGGCACATACGAGAGGCATGATCCCGCCAGGCTTGGTCAAGATTCAGCCACGTGCCGGACTTCCGGAACTGGGCGGCGTGGATTTCGTTCTTGTGTACGGACAGCGCGACCGCGCGGCGCGGGGCCCGGCGGAGGCACTGGCCGAGGCGATCCTCGCGGGCGGCGACCGCCTCCAGCTCCCCTGATCCGCGGCGGCGTTCCGGACAGGCCGGCCAATCCGCTGTCACGTGCAGAGATTTGGTGCAGATATGGTCCCGGCGCCGTGATCGTCCGGCGTTGAACCAGCTGATCCCTGTCCCTGCTTCTCCGGAGTAACCCGATTTCTCCAGTTGGTCATTTCCTGTGCCGCCGCGTTCGCGACGTGGTACGGCTCTGCCGGATGCCGTCACGGTGGGGTACGGTCGCGGCCTTGTGAGCAACACCACGAGGAGCTGGGTCATTGCGCGAGTTCACCGTCCCGCCTTTGGCGACCGCGCCCCGGGTCGGCGGGCTGGCGGATGCTGTCTACGAGCACGCCGAATCCGATCCCGATCGCGTCGCCCTGGCGCGTAAGGACGACGCGGGGAACTGGCAGAACGTCACCTCCGGACAGTTCCGGGACGAGGTTCTCGCCGTGGCCAAGGGCCTGCTGGCCCAGGGCGTCCGGTTCGGCGACCGGGTCGGCATCATGTCGCGTACGCGCTACGAGTGGACCCTGTTCGACTTCGCGCTGTGGTCCATCGGCGTCCAGTCCGTACCGCTGTATCCGACCTCGTCGGCGGAGCAGGTCTTCTGGATGCTGCACAACGCGGGCGTCTCGGCGTGTCTGGTGGAGCACGAGGACCATGCGATGACCGTCGGCTCGGTCATCGACCGGCTTCCGCAGCTGCGCAAGCTGTGGCAGCTGGACGCCGACCCGGTGGCCGAACTGACCGCGGCCGGTGCGCACATCGAGGACGATGTCGTCCACCGCCACCGGATGGCCGTCACCCCGGACGCCACGGCGACGATCATCTACACCTCCGGCACCACCGGCCGCCCCAAGGGCTGTCTGATCACCCACGCCAACTTCATGGCCGAGTCCGACAACATCGTGCTGCGCTACGAGGCGGTCTTCCACTCCAAGCCGGGCGACGAGGCGGCCACTCTGCTGTTCCTTCCGCTGGCCCATGTCTTCGGGCGGATGGTCCAGGTCGCCGCGATCCGTGGCCGGGTCAAGCTGGGCCACCAGCCCGAGCTGGCGGCCCGTGCGCTGCTGCCCGACCTCCAGACCTTGCAGCCCACCTTCATCCTGGCGGTGCCGTACATCTTCGAGAAGGTATTCGCCGCGGCCCGGCGCCGGGCGGAGGCGGACGGCAAGGTGGGGCCGTTCGACAAGGCCGTGGAGATCGCGGTCCGTTATGCCGAGGCGCAGGAGCACAAGGCCTTCGGGACCGGCTCCGGCCCCAGTGCCTCCCTGCGGATGCAGCATCAGTTCTTCGACAAGGTCGTCTACAGCAAGGTCCGGGCGGCGATGGGCGGCCGGGTGCGGCATGCGATGTCGGGCGGCTCGGCCATGGAGCGCCGGCTCGGGCTGTTCTTCGCCGGCGCCGGAGTGCGGATCTTCGAGGGCTACGGCCTGACGGAGAGCACCGCGGCCGCCACCGCCAACCCGCCCGAGCGGACCCGCTTCGGCACCGTCGGCACCCCCGTCCCGGGCACCACCGTGCACATCGCGGAGGACGGCGAGATCTGGCTGTACGGCGGGCAGATCTTCCACGGCTACCACAACGACCCCAAGGCCACCGATGCCGTGCTGAACGACGGCTGGTTCTCCACCGGTGACCTGGGCGCGCTGGACGAGGACGGCTATCTGACGATCACCGGCCGCAAGAAGGAGGTCCTGGTGACCTCCGGCGGCAAGACGGTCTCGCCGGTGGGCCTGGAGGAGCGGGTGCGGGCGCATCCGCTGGTCGCCCAGTGCATCGTGGTCGGCAACGACCGGCCGTTCATCGCCGCGCTGGTGACCCTGGACCCGGAGGCGGTCACCCACTGGCTGGCCATGCGCGACAAGCCGGAGATGCCGCCCACCGACCTGGTGCGCGACCCGGACCTGGAGACCGAGATCCGGCGCGCCGTCGTCGCAGCCAACACCCTGGTCTCCCAGGCCGAGTCGATCCGTACGTTCCGGATACTGGCCAACCAGTTCAGCGAGGAACACGGGCTGCTGACCCCGTCGTTGAAACTCAAGCGCAAGGCGATCGAGACGGCCTACACGGTCGAGGTGGACGCGCTGTACCAGACGTGACCGGGGGCGGTCAACCGGCCCCGCCCACGGCGCGGACCCGGGAACGCTCCGCGTGGCGCGCATCCCGTCCCGCCGCGCGGGAATGCGCCCCGGCGGATGATCGTTGACATCCGAGAAGAAGAAAGCCGACGTAAGGATCGATTCCCCCGTGAGCAAGGTTCCGTCCATCACGCTCAACAACGGCGTCGCGATGCCGCAGCTCGGCTACGGCGTCTGGCAGGTCGAGGACGCGCAGGCGGCCACCGCCGTCGGCCAGGCCCTGGACGCCGGGTACCGCAGCATCGACACCGCGATGATCTACGGCAACGAAGAGGGCACCGGCAAGGCGCTCGCCGCCTCCGGCATCGCCCGTGACGAGCTCTTCGTCACGACCAAGCTCTGGAATGCCGACCAGGGCCACGACGCGGCGCTGCGCGCGTTCGACACCTCGCTGGCCAAACTCGGCCTGGAGTACGTGGACCTGTATCTCATCCACTGGCCGCTGCCGGCCCGGGACACGTACATCGAGACGTACCAGGCCCTGGAGAAGATCTACGCGGACGGCCGCGCCAAGGCCATCGGGGTATCCAACTTCTACCCCGAGTATCTGGAGCGGCTGCTGGGCGAGACCTCCGTCGTCCCGGCCGTCAACCAGATCGAGCTGCACCCGCAGTTCCCGCAGGCCGCCTCCCGCGCCTTCCACGCCCGGCACAACATCGTCACCGAGGCATGGTCGCCGATCGGCCAGGGCAAGGGCCTCCTGGAGCACCCGGCGCTCGTGGAGCTCGCCGCCAAGCACGGCAAGACCCCGGCCCAGATCGTGCTGCGCTGGCACATCCAGCTCGGCAATGTCGCCATCCCGAAGTCCGTCACCCCCTCGCGCATCGCCGAGAACATCGACATCTTCGACTTCGAGCTGGACGACGCGGACCTCACCGCGCTCGCCGGCCTGGACACCGGCACCCGCCTCGGCCCGGACCCGGCCACCTTCGACGTGAGCTGATCCGCCGCCCGTATCGGCGCCACCCGGCTGCTCCGGGCGGCGCCGCGTCGTACCCGAGTGGCGGGCTCGGCGGACGGCGGTGACTGTGGAGGGTGAGTGTGGGGTGGCTCCCGCGGCGTGCCGACCGGGGCCGCGCCCCCTCCGCGTTCTGCCCCTCCCGTATGCCGCAACGGCGGGAGGCGCCCCATCGAGGAGGCCCTGATGCCTGAAGTCACAGCTCCCTACCAGCCCGGGACGCCCTGCTGGATCGACCTCGCGGCCCCTGACCAGCAAGCGGCCATCGACTTCTACTCCCAGGTCTTCGGGTGGACCGGAGAGATCGGGCCCCCGGAGACCGGTGGCTATGCGGTCTGTGAGCTCAACGGCAAGCCGGTCGCCGGAATCATGGCCGCGGTCGAGATGGGCGGCCAGCCCGCACCGCCGACCGTGTGGACCACCTACCTGGCGGCCGCCGACGCGGACGCCACCGCCGAAGCGGTGCGGGGAGCCGAGGGCACGGTCCTGATGCCCGTCATGGACGTGATGACGCTCGGCCGGATGTGTATCGCGGCCGACCCCACGGGTGCGGTGTTCGGCGTCTGGCAGCCCGGGGACTTCCCCGGCGCCGGCATCGTCAACGAGCACGGCGCGCTGATCTGGAACGAACTCAACACCACCGACCCGTCGGCCGCCGCCGCGTTCTACAAGTCGGCCCTCGGCATCGAGAGCTCCCCCATGGAGGGCGCCGACAACTACTACGCCCTCCAGGTGAACGACCGTCCGGTGGGCGGGATGCAGCCGATGTCGGAGCAGATGCCGGCCGACACCCCCTCGCACTGGCTGGCGTACTTCTCGGTGGCGGACGCCGATGAGACGGTCGAGAAGGTGACCGCGGCCGGCGGCGCGGCGCTACAGCGGCCCTTCGACATGATCGCCGGCCGGATGGCCGTGGTGAGCGACCCGCAGGGCGCGACCTTCGCCGTCATCCATCCCAAGCCGATGGGTCAGGACTGATCCGAGCCGGGACGGCCGCCCGGGAGCGCAGGGAGGCATAGCGCGCGGCGGTCGCCGGGTGGTGGGCCAGGGCCTGTTCGCCCTGGCCCGCCACCGGACAGGCCCTGCTACGCCCGCGCCGTGTGGACGGTCTGCGCCGACAGGAAGAAGGCGTCGGGGCGGCGGGTGAACCCGGCGGCGTCCTCGGGGTCGGTGAGGCGGGCCAGGGCGGTGCGGTCGTCCTCGTCGAGGCGGTCGCCGTACATCTCGCGCGCACGGGTCAGGGTGGTCACGACGTGGGCGCGGGCGGCGGCGGACAGCGGGGCCGGCAGATCCAGCAGGAAGCTGCGGGTACCCGGTGCGCGCAGACCGGCGTCGGCGAGGAAGGCGGGCCAGTCCTCGATCTCGTCGACGGCATCCGGCAGCGCCGCACGCATCTCGCTGAACCACTCCTCACCGGCCGCGTCGAGCCGGGACTGGAGCCCCGGGCGGCCGATGCCGAGGTCGCGCGGCAGAAAGCGCGGGGTGAGGCCGCCCTCGGCGAGGGCGAGCAGTCCGCCGGGCCGCAGATGACCGGCCAGGGCGGCGACCGCGGCACGCTGGTCACCGACGTGGTGCAGGGCCTTGCTCGACCAGATGAGATCGGCACCGCCGAGGGCGTCCAGCCCGTCCGGGACCTCGGCGAGTTGCGTGTGGACCCGGTCGGCGAGGCCCAGGCGCGCGGCCCGGTCGCGGGCCCGCTCCAGGAGCGCCTCGGTGGCATCCACCGCCACCACCTCGGCGTCGGGGAAGGCCCGGGCCAGCAGACAGCTGACGACGCCGGGCCCGCTGCCGATGTCGAGCACCCTGCGTACGCCGCCGGGGGTGGCCTCGCGCAGCCAGGACGCGGCCTGTTCGTAGAGCGGCGTGTACAGCTCGGCGCCCCGTTCGAGGTCCGGGCCGAGCACCTCCCAGTCGGGGTGGACGCGGTCGTGCGGGTGGTGGTGCCCGGGTCCGGGACGGTCGTGGTCGCTCATGCCTCGAGCCTCCGTGACGGGTGGTGCGCGTGCAATCCTGCGGGCCGGCGGCCCCACGTTCCCCCGGGGGAACGGGTGATCGTAGGGTCTTGGCCTGTGGCTACTCCGGGATGGATGCCGCCGACGGATACCGAGCGGCGGCTGTGCGATGCAACGGCGCGTGGGGACTGGGACGGTCAGGTCGCGGCGATCGCCGGTGAGGATCTGTATCTGGCGGTACCGCAGCAGGGTCAGGACCCGCTGCCCGTCTACGACGATCCGGCGGCGGGTGCAAAATGCATTCCCGTCCTGACCCGCGGCATGCTGCCGCCGTGGCAGCCGCAGCAGTTCTTCGACCGGGTCTCGGTGGAGGAACTGGCGCAGGACTGGCCGAACGACAAGTGGCGGCTCGCGGTGAACCCCGGGACGCCGTGTGCCGCGTATCTGGCCGCGTCGCCGGGCCACCGCGCCGGCTGGCTGCGGGTCCGCGCCCAGGTCGGGGTGCGGCCCGGCGGACTGCTCGTCACGCACTATGGCGGTCCGCTGCACGGCCCGGTCGCGCAGGGGCTGGCGTGCGGTGCGCCGATCGCGGTGCACCACAGCGTGCCGTGGAACGAACTCGGTACGGCCTTCCTCGACCACGCCGCGGACGCCGAGACCCTGCGCGACCAGTGGTCGGTGACCGACCCCGCCACCTGGCAGCAGCGGCTGGACCAGCTGCTCGGCGGGCAGTTCGTACCGGCGGAGACCGAGACGGCGCTGCGGGCCCGGGATGCCGGGGCCCCGGAGGGCGCGGCTGGTGAGAAGCCGGAGACGGTAGGCGCCCGGGACGCCGCGCAAGCGCCTGCCGTCCCCGAGCTCGTGACCCGCTACGAGGAACGGTTGCGCGCGGAAGGGCTGCTGCCGGCCGACGGCCGGGTGGTGTCCCTGGTGGCGCTGGACCTGGCGCATGCCGTCGGTCTCGTCCGCTGGGGCCTGGGCGCCCGGCTGTGCGCACCGCACCAGGCCGAGCAGGCCGTGCAGCAGGTCGCCGCGCGGGCCCGGGAGGTGTACGGCTCGTGGGAGGAGTTCGCCGCGGGCTATGCCCTGGGCCGGATGCTGGCGTTCGACAACGGCTGGTTCGGGCCGCAGTACGCGGAGGCGGTGCATCTGCACCGGGTGCTCACCCAGGACCCGTCCTCGCCGTGGCGCGGGCTGCCCTTCGCCTGACGGGCGGGGCGCCCGGCGGACGGGCGGGCGCCCGGCGGACGGGCGGGCGCCCGGCGGACGGGCGGGCGCCCCCGACCGGCGCCCCGGGCGGCGCCGTTCGGTGTAGACGTAGGGCATGGATGTAGCGATCTGCCTGTTCAGCTCCGATCTGCGGCTGCACGATCAGCCGGTGCTGCATGCCGCGCTGCGGGCCGCGCACCGGGTGGTACCGCTGTTCGTCGTCGACACGGGCATCGCCGACGCCGGGTTCGTGGTGCCCAACCGGGCGGCGTTTCTGGCCGATGCTCTGGCGGATCTCGATGCGGGGCTGCGCGAACGGGGCGGTCGGCTGGTCATCCGTACGGGGGATGTGGTCACCGAGACCTGCCGGGTGGCGGCGGAGACCGGGGCCGGGGAGGTGCACCTCGCGGCCGGGGTGAGCGGCTATGCGCTGCGCAGGGAGCGGCGGTTGCGGGCGGAGCTGGCGTCGGCGGGTCGTGCCCTGGTGGTCCATGACGCGGTGATCACGGCGCTGCCGCCCGGCGCGGTGCTGCCCTCCGGTCCGGGCAAGGACCACTTCGTGGTCTTCACCCCGTACTTCCGGCGCTGGCAGGCGGCGGGGCGGCGGTCGGTGCTGCCCGCGCCCCGCTCGGTACGGGTCCCCGCCGAGGCGCGGTCCGAGGACCTGCCGTCCGCGCGGGTGCTGTGCCCGGACGGCACGCCGTCGCCCGCGCTGCCGGAGGGTGGCGAACGGGCGGGGCGTCGCCGGTTCGGGGCCTGGCAGCGGTCGGGCATGGCCGACTACCAGGACCGGCAGGACGATCTGCCGGGCGACGCCACCTCGCGGCTGTCGCCGTATCTGCACTTCGGGTGCCTCTCACCGGTGGAGCTGGTGCACAAGGCGTCGGCCCGCCGGGACGCCGGTGCCCAGGCGTTCGTACGGCAGCTGGCCTGGCGGGACTTCCACCATCAGGTGCTGGCGGCCCGTCCCGACGCGGCGCGCGCCGACTACCGCCCGCGGGGCGACCGCTGGCGCTTCGACCGCGCCGAGGTGACGGCCTGGAAGGAGGGCCGTACCGGCTATCCGGTGGTCGATGCGGGGATGCGGCAGCTGCTGCACGAGGGGTGGCTGCACAACCGGGCCCGGATGCTGGTGGCGAGCTTTCTGACGAAGACGCTGTATGTGGACTGGCGGGTGGGCGCGCGGCACTTCCTGGATCTGCTGGTGGACGGCGATCTGGCGAACAACCAGCTCAACTGGCAGTGGGTGGCCGGCACCGGCACCGATACCCGCCCGAACCGGGTGCTGAATCCCCTCGTCCAGGCCCGGCGGTTCGATCCCCGGGGCGACTACGTACGGCGCTGGGTGCCGGAGCTCGCGGGGCTCGCGGGCGCGGCGGTGCACCGGCCCTGGAAGCTGTCCGGGCCCGAGCGGGCGGCGTACGACTACCCGGATCCGGTGCTGGACCTGGCGGACGGGCTGGTGCGGTTCCAGCGGGCACGCGGGCTGGACTGAGCGGGGCACCGGCCGGCCGGGTGGCGTAAGCGGCGTCCGGGACGGGAGATGATGCAGGGCGGACCGACGGAGAGGACGGATACGACATGGGCGGGAGCGGTATGCGCCGCGGGCTGGACCCGACACAGCTGGACCGGGCACTCGGGGCGGTGGGGCCGAGGAAGCCGGCCACGCTGCCGACCTGGGCCCAGATCCGCACCGCGCTGCGCCGTACGCCACTGTCCGTGTGGCACGACGATGTGACGGACTGGGCCGCCAGCCTCACGTACTACTCGGTGCTGGCGCTGCTGCCGTCGCTGATCGTCACGGTGTCGCTGATCGGTCTCGCCGATCCGCCGGCCACCGAACAGCTCATCAACCAGATCAGTTCGATCGCCCCGGCCGAGTCGGGCCCGACCGTCCACCGGGCGCTGGTCGGGATGGCGCACCAGCAGACCGCGGCATGGGTGGTGCTGAGCGGCGCCCTGATCAGTGCGCTGTGGTCGTCGTGCAGCTATCTGGCGGTGTTCCGCCGCGCGCTGCACGCCATGCACCGCACGAAGGACGACCGGCCGCCGTGGCGCAAGGCGCCGCGCATCCTGTTCACGGCGCTGCTGCTGATGGCGCTGCTGATCAGCAGTGCGGTGGCGCTGCTGGTGAGCGGCCCGATCGCGACCGCGCTGGGCCGGGCCGTGGGGCTCGGCGAGGCGGGCGAGGCGACCTGGAACCTGCTGAAGTGGCCGCTGCTGCTGCTCCTGGCCACGGTGCTGGCGATGGTGCTGTTCCGCTCCGGGCCGCCCAGTTCCCGCGGGGTGCGCCGGGCGGCCCCCGGCGGTGTGGTCGCCGTGCTCCTCTGGCTGATCTCCTCCGCCGCCTTCGCCCTCTACGCCTCGTACGTCGGCACCTTCAACCGGCTCTACGGCTCGCTCGCCGGGCCGGTGGTGTTCCTGATCTGGCTGTGGTTCTCCCATCTGTCGCTGCTGTCCGGCGCCCAGTTCAATGTGGAGCTGGCCCGCGCGGGGCGGGTGGTACGGCCCCGCAGCGGCAGCTGAGCGGCCGCGGGGTCAGTGGCTGCCGGGTCAGTGGCTGCGGGGTCAGCGCACTCCGTGGCCCGGCGCGATGTCCTCGATACGGCGGGCGAGACCGAAGTCCAGATGGGTGACCCGGCCGCCGATGCTGTGGGTGTTCACCGCGACGCCGACCCGGTTGTAGCCCAGGGTGAGATCGGCATGGTGCCCCAACTCCTCCTGGATCTGCGCGATATGGACGACCATGGCGACAGCCGGGACATGCCCGTGGAAGAGGTAGTGACGGCGCAGCGAGTCCCCCTCCACGGACCACCCGGGCAGCTCCGCGAGACGCTCCTCGATCTCCTTCGCACTGAGCGGTTCCACCTGCGCGTTCATCACGCTCACCTCTCGCCGTGTGGGCCGGCCGCCGAGGAGCCGGCTTCCGGTACGTCGCGGTCCGGGCAGCCCCCCGCTGCCGCGGCGGCCGCGCCGTTCCCAGCGTGTCACGCCGGGGGATCTTTCGCGCGGATGGGCGGCGCGGCAGCCGCCTCTCCCGTAGGGGTGGGGTCCGCCGCCCCTGGACCGCCCCCGGACCGCACCTGGCCCGTCCTTGGACCGTCCGTGGATCGCCCCCTTCCCCTAGTAGGGGTCGGCCGGCCCCCCGCCTCCCGCCCCTCGGCTACCGTCCCTCCCATGACAACTGCTGCGGCCTCGTCGCCGGAGACGAGCACGGGTGTGGGCGCGCTGTTGCGCGAATGGCGCGACCGGCGCCGGATCAGCCAGCTGGAACTGGCGCTGCGCGCCGACTCCTCGGCCCGCCACATCAGCTTCATCGAGACCGGCCGCTCCCGTCCCAGCCAGGAGATGGTGCTCCGGCTCGCCGAACATCTCGACGTCCCCGTACGGGAGCGCAACGCCCTGCTGATCGCGGCGGGCTACGCCCCGACCTTCCCGGAGACCCCGCTGGACGACCCGTCGATGACCGCCCTGCGCGCCGGTATGGAACGGCTGCTGACCGGCTACGAACCGTTTCCGGCGCTGGTCGTCGACGGGACCTACCAGGTCCAGGCAGCGAACCGCGGGATCACCATGCTGCTGGAGGGCGTTGCCCCGGCGCTGCTGGAGCCGCCGCTGAACGCCATGCGGATCACCATGCACCCCGAGGGCCTGGCCCCGCGTATCCGCAACTACCGGGAGTGGCGCGGCCACCTTCTCTCCCAGATGGAGCGGCAGTTGGCCCTGATGCGCTCCGCTCCCCTGCGTGCGCTCTACGACGAGGTGAGCACCTACCCCCTGCCACCGGGCGGCCACGCCTCGGCAGCCCTCGGGGAACACGTCCCCTTCGCCCTCCCCATGATGATCGAGCACGAAAACACCGTGCTGTCCTTCGTCTCCACCATCGCCACCTTCAACACCCCCATGGATGTGACGGTCTCCGAACTGGCGCTGGAAACCTTCCTGCCGGCCGATCCGGAGACGGCGGCCCATCTGCGAAAGGCGGGACTACCGAGGGCCGGACTATAGGGGGCGGGCGCCACCGGCGGGCTCACACGACCTCACACTGCCGGCACCCGGTCCAGGAACCCGAGGACGGACCGGATCCGCCCGTCCTCCCCCAGCCGCAGCACATCGAACCCGGCCACCGGCGCCGACCCGTCCGCCAGGCTGACCAGCTCCCACCCGAACCGCGCGATGTCGTGGTGCCCGTCCACCCCGCCCGACTGCCGGAACACATAACCGGGGAACTGCGCATGGGCCCCGGCGATCGCAGCCGCCAGCCCGTCATGCCCCGCGACATCCGCCAGCGGATCGGTGTACGTCACGTCCGCCCCGAACGCCGCCTCCACGGCCTTGCCCAGCGCCCCCTCCTCCCGCGCATTCCACGCCTCGAAGTACCGCGCGACGGCCGCCGCGTACCGGTCCCCCGCAACGGACACCTGCTGAACAGCCTGCTCCTGATGCTGCGTCATTTCGAACTCCCCACTCCTCACACGACGTTCCGCGGCCCGGCTGAACGGCATCGCGGCCTGACACCGGTTCACGGGCCGGAGTGCGCCGGCCCGTGAACCGATACCTTCACCTTGCCGGGCGGCGGGGTGGGGGGTCGATTACCCGGGAGGTAATGACGGAGGGGCCAGGCCTCCGTCGGACCGGCGGGCACACCGACGCCCTGCCGGAGCCCGCACAACATGCGTGCATGCCGCTCATCCGAGATCCCCCGCTGCGATCCGCTCGGCACGCGTCCGCTTCACCGTCAACTGGCGGGGGTCCTGCACCTGCCACTCCCGGTTTCCGGACGTCCGGAGGTAGTAGTCGCCTCTCCGGATGTCCGTCACGACGGCTCGACGCCCGGGGGCATACTCCACTTCATCGCCGACCTCCGGCTGAAGGGCGCTCACCAGCCGGCCTGTGAGGTCATGACCCCGCAGCGGTCAGGGCACCGTCCTTCGATCATCGCCAGTCCTCCTTGTAACCGTCCAGCAGCCATTGGCAGTCACGCGCCATCAGCTGCACCTCGATCAGAGCACCGAACGGAAGCGGGTTCAGTTCCTGCTCCGTCTGGCGCTCGATGCCGTCCAACCTCGTGATATGCCGATGCCACTTGGTGCCACCGGGCCACATCCGGTCAGCGGCCTTCCGGGCAGGCTCCCGAAGTAACGTGATATGGCCGCGCAGCTGCGCCTCAAGGTCGACGAGCATGCTCGCTTGCGGCTGACCGCGACTTACGCCCAATGCCCTCTCAATGGTCTCTTCGATGGTGACCACATCAATTGCGTCTCGGTCGCTGACCTGCCGCTCCACGCCGTCGGTCGTCATGGCTGCACCACCAACCGTGCGCAAGAATCCTGCGATGCAGACATAGTGCGGCTCCTTTCACACACAGTTTCTCGGGTCAACATGCATCAAGACTGGCCCTGTTAATGCCTCAACACGAGGGCTTCAAGAGGTCTTTTGCGAGCGTCAAATGGGACTTTGACGATGCCTCACGGGTGATGAGTAGCCAGCGTGAGGACTTCAGGGAGACACTGTCCGCAACCCCACCACGGAGGTGCACGTAATGCGGCCCGCAGGAAACGCGAAGCTCAAGTCCGCCCGTGTGGCGGCCGGTTACCACACCCAGCAGACCTTCGCCGAAGCACTGGGCGTAGGCGTACGACAAGTCCGACGCTGGGAATCCGACAATCCGCCATGGCCTCACCCAGACTTGCAACAGCGCCTCACGCAGCTGACTGGTCAGGATATGGAAGCCCTCGGCTTCACCGTTCCGCTCGGCCGCGACCACCCCGCCGCACACCGTCGTTACGCCCCCGTCGCCGCAAGAAGCGCCGGCAGCCACCTGGCCGCCGTGCCTTCACAGTCCGCTGCGCCGATGCAGCCCGCATCAGTGGCCGCCGATTACGCAAGCGTCACCCGCTCCCATCGACGCCTGTATTGGTCGGTGACGCCCGCCGCGCTCCACCCAGCCGTCATCGCCCATGCCGACCTCGGCTGCGCGCTGCTTCCCGGGACCGCCGGACAGACGCGCCGCACCATGGCTGCGGCCCTCGCTGAGACATGGCTACTCGCGGGGCGTATCGAATTCTTCGATCTTCGAGAGCCTGATGACGCCGGCGCCACCCTGCTCCGTGCCCTACAGGCCGCCGGAGAGGCGGATGATTCCCTGATCGGATCCGCGGTCCTCGCGCATACAGCCTTCATCCCCGGGTGGGCAGGAGAGCGGGAAACCGCTGGGGAGCGCATGGTCGCTGCCCGTACATACGCCCGCCGCGGCCGTGCCTCGGCCGAGTTCTGGGCGTGGCTCGATGCCGTCGAGGCCGAGTGCGAGACCCGGTGCGGGAACACTCGTACCGCACTGCACTTGATCAGGCATGCCGAGGACACACTCGCTGCGGGGTCCGAACACTCCACGCCCGCATGGGTGGACTGGTTCAACCCTGTACGTCTGGCCGCATTCAAGGGCCACACCCAATTGAAGGCCGGCCACCTACCGCAAGCCCGGGCAACGCTGCTCGGCGTCCTGGAGCAGATGCCGGCCTCGGAGGACAAGCAGCGCACCGTCATCTATGGCGACCTGGCCGCGGTCGAGACCGCTGCCGGTCAGCCAGAGGAAGCGTGCCGGTACGCCTGCCTTGCCCTCGACCAGCTGGAGATCACCTGGTACGCGACAGGCATGGACCGCATCCGGGAAGTGCGGCGAGCACTCGCGCCGCACCAACACGACCAGTGCGTGCGCGATCTCGACGACCGATTGTACGGATGGGCAACGACGGTCAGCGCTCTCGCCCGTTGAACTGGGCGATGACCTCCGGCAGCTCCACCAGCGACTCGATACGGAACGTAGGAAGCTCGCGCGCCTCCACGGTCTTCCACTGGACCGTGGCCCACGGGCCTCGGTGAACGAGCGCCGTGTGCATACCCGCGGCCACCGCTGGGCGAAGGTCGTTGTCCACGCGGTCCCCGACATACAGAATCTGATCGTTCCCGAAGGGCACAGCGTCGGCCACACGCTCGAAAAAGAGCAGGTCGGGCTTGCTGGCTCCCCAGTCGTCCGACGTACCGATCAAGTCGACATCGCTGGCGAACAAGTCGCGGAGGATCGCGCCCGCCCGTACGGTTTGGTTCCCCGCAATCCCAAGCCACAGGCCGTCGCCGCGCAACTGCGCCAGGGCGGGCCGTACATCGGAGTAGAGATCTGACTCGTCAAAGCGTTCCGGCCGGCCCGCAGCGGCGCGCGCGTCCCGCTGCTCGTACAGGTCAAACCCGGGCCGGAACTCCTGGAACACCTCGCGGTAGTCCCTCCCCTGCGCGATGACCGCGCCGAACATCGCCGCAAACGTATGCCGCGGCACCCCGAGCCAGTCAGCCCAGGTCCCGTACTCCCGCGTCTCGTCGACCAGACACTCGCCGACATCGAAGACCACTGCCCGAATCATGCGGACACCCTACTGAGCGGCTCGCGGGTCGGTACTGCCGCGCCCTCGCCCACCATCGCCACCTTCAACACCCGTGTGGACATGACCGATTCAGCACTCGCCGTGGAAACCCTCCTGTCGGCCGACCCGGAGAGGGCGGCATCACGAGAAGAGGAGGGTGGGGCTGTAGAGGGCGCGCGGGTGGGGCCGTACAGGGGTCGGAGGCCGGGTCCTGTACGACCCTTGCTGGGCGGTGCTGCGTGCACGGTAATGCACAACCACCTCTGCTCCGAGATGGCACCCGCGCGCATCTCACTCAGCGGTGATAGCGGATGTAGCCGTCGCCGTCGGAGTCCGACCCGCTCTTCGTGTAGGAGTGGACGTCCGAGCGACTGCCCGAGGGCTTGTACAGGTAGATGGTGTCGCGGTCGTTGTTCCACAGGAAGTTGCAGTTGTCGCGGTAGACCACGTTGTACCGGTCGGAATCGGTGCCGTGGCCGCCCCGGAGCTTCACATAGTCCCCGGGCTCAAGGTAGTGACTGGCGGTGAAGGTGAAGCGGTTTCCGGTGGCGTCCTTGACGACGTACCCCTTGAGGTTGATGGTCGCCGACGACGAGTAGTTCTTGATCGTCAGGTACTCCTGGTGGGTGTTGCCCGAGGAGCATCTGTTGGAGTCCCGACCGGGCGCGTCGTACTGGACGCCCCGGATCTTCAACGCCGAGTGATACTCCGCGGCTTGGGCCGGCGCGGCGGCAAGAAAGGACAGCGCACCGGCCAGGACGGCGGCAGCGGCGACAGCAGGACGCTTACGCAAGAGAGATCCCCTCCACAGTCTGATGAACTCGTGTTGCATGTGGAGGACTTGCGAAGGGGAGCGATGGTTGCACGTTGAACAATAGTGACCGAACGCGACCGGAAGGGATCGTTCAGGCCCCCACTCCGTTCCGGAGGGCAGGGACCCAGGCGACAGGAAGCGTCAGCCCTCAACGCCGGGAATCGGGTGCGCAGACCGGCGCCCAAGGGAGGACGTCAGCCCGATATATCCGGCCAGGCCCACTGCGCCGCGCGCCATGTAGTCGAGCCACAAGGAGGTGAATTCGGCGAGGTCGGCCACCCCCACCACTCCCCACAGGAAAACGAGCGTGAGCACTCCGGCCACCGCCATGGCGATCGCATAGCTGACAAGCGCTCCACCGCTCCCCCCGAGCCAACTACCCAGCAGTCCTGACGGGATCTGCACCGCCACATGGAAGGTGACACAGCCGAACAGAGCACCCAGCAGAATCATGACCGGCGGCACATCCGCCGTGGGATCGTCGGGCGGCGCCGCCCCGTAGGCATCCAGCACCCACCCCGGCGGCACAAGAAGAGTGAGCACCAACAGCGCGCCACTCAGATGCATCGCACCGAGGTGCACTGCGATTCGACGAAGCCACATCATCGAACGGCCCGTCGTTAAGGCCGGATGGTCGGACCCGGTACTCATGCAACCCCCATCTGAGCTTGGTCAGATCTCCCCATGCATCAGGGGTCAGTATGGGCGGGTCCTGTTTCGTGAGGTCATGCGGGATCCAGTGCGCGGCGCCCGCAGGCGGCAGCGGCGCTGTGCACGGCCGGACCGGCTGGCATCCGTGCAGGTCAGAGCACATGTCCCGCCGCCTCGCAGGTTGTGGACGTTGCATAGAGCGGGGGGCGGCATAGCCTGGGGGGTATTGCCATGCTTGCCCCGGTTCGTGTCGCTGGGCGGCAGCCGGCGGCGACTGCGGCAAACCCGGCTCCGCCCGTGCCGAGCGGGTGGTCGGTGAGCAACGCCGACGAGAGGACACGCCATGAGCACCCCGACACCCGACGAAAACGCGCCCCCGAGCGAGGCATCGTCCGCCGAGGGAGCGCGGTCCGCGACGGAGGCGGATACCCAGGCCGCCCTGGTCGAGCTCGCGAACAGCATGGCCCTGCTGCCGCAGGCACCGCCGGCCGAGGGCGAGGAGCCGCGACCGGAAGGCGCTGTCTCACTGCCGGTCATCGAGCAGGACGGCAATCGCTACATTCCCGTCTTCACCACCGAGGACGCGCTGGTGGCGGCCGGGGGCGATCCCGGCGCGGCGCTCAGCATCCCCGTCGTCGAGCTGGCCGCGAACTGGCCGGCGGACGATCTGTGGCTGGCGGTCAACCCGTCCACCGAGGAGGGTCTCGCCCTTCCTCCCGACCTGGTGCGGGCGCTGCCCGTCTTCAGCCAGGCCGGTGCGGAGGGTGGCGGCACGCTCGGGGAGCCCGGCGGGCCCTCGGGCGGATAGCGGCAGGCACCAGGCGGATAGCGGCACGCTCCGGGCGGTTAGCGGCGGCCCCGGAGCGGTCAGAGGGCTTGCTTCCCCGTGGGCGGGAGCGCGTGCGCTTCCCGCTTCCCGGCGAGTGGGCTGGTGCCGGCCGGGTGTCGAACGGCCAGGTGGTGGACGGGCAGGTGGCGAACGGCCAGGTGACAGGCGCGCCACGGCCCGCCCGGTAGCAGCCCCGCCGGAGGGCAGCCGCACCCCCTCAGGTGGCGCCAGCCCCCGGCCCGGTGCGGGGGTGGACCGTCCGTCGGGGCGGGGGTGGACCGGCTGTCGGGGCGGGGGCCGGGTCGGAAGACTCGGCGGTATGACGACGAGTGTGGAATTCTCCCGGCCGGCCGCCGGTCCGGCGACGGCCTCGGGAAGCGACTTCGCGCGGCTGTCGCGCCGCATCGTGGCGGCGGGGCTGTTGCGGCGCCGGCCCGGCTACTACGCGGTGCGGCTCACGCTGGTGACGCTGGCGTTCGCCGGTGGGTGGGTGGCGTTCTTCGCGCTGGGTGACAGCTGGTGGCAGCTGGCCGTGGCCGCGTTCCTGGCTGTGGTGTTCGCGCAGGTCGCGCTGGTCACCCATGATGTGGCGCACCGGCAGGTGTTCCGCGGGCGGCGGCCGAGTGAGCTCGGCGGGCTGCTCTTCGGCAACCTTGGGGTGGGGATGTCGTACGGCTGGTGGATGAGCAAGCACACCCGGCATCACGCCAACCCCAACCACGAGGAGCTCGACCCGGACGTCGCACCGGACATTCTGGTGTGGTCACGGGACCAGGCGCGGGCCGCCCAGGGGCTGCCTCGTTTCATCGGCCGCTATCAGGCGCAGCTGTTCTTCCCGCTGCTGACGCTGGAGGGGTTCAATCTGCGGGTGGCGAGCGTCCGGGCGCTGCGGTCGCCGACCATGAAGCACTGGGGCAGCGAGGCGGGGCTGCTGCTGGCGCATATCGTGCTGTATCTAGGCGCGCTGTTCCTGGTGCTGTCGCCCGGTAAGGCGCTCGCCTTTCTGCTCGTCCACCAGGCGCTGTTCGGGGTCTATCTGGGGTGCACCTTCGCGCCCAATCACAAGGGGATGCCGACGCTGACCGGCGGTGCCCGGCCGGACTTTCTGCGCCGGCAGGTGCTGACCTCGCGGAACATCCGGGGCGGGGCGCTGATCGACTTCCTGCTCGGCGGGCTCAATTACCAGATCGAGCATCATCTTTTCCCGAGCATGCCGACACCGCATCTGCGGCGTGCGCAGACGATCGTGCGGGCGTACTGCGCCGAGATCGGTGTCCCGTACCACGAGACGGGGCTGGTCAGGTCGTATGCGGAGGCGCTGCGGCACTTGCGGCAGGTGGGGGAACCGCTTCGTGGTCCGCGGGCATAGGCGGCGCCGCCGCGGCCTCCGCCGCCTCCTCCTGGCGCGCGGTACGGCGGGCCGCCATCCAGGCGTAGACGAGGATGCCGGCGAACAGGAAGAGCACGCCCTGGTAGATCGCCGCGTAGCCGGCGCCGGCGACGAGCCAGAAGGTGAAGCCGAAGGCCGTCAGGGCGAGGGTCAGATCGCGGGCGAAGCGGGCCGGGCGGACCTTGTCGCGGCGGCCGCTGAGCAGGAAGTAGACCTGGGCGCCGGCGGCGAGGAGGTAGGGCACGGTCGCCGAGAAGGTGGTGATCAGTACCAGGATCTCGAAGACGCCGCCGGAGCCGAGCAGGTAGTTGATCACTGTGAGGGCGCTGGCCAGCACCCCGGCGGCGACGACGCCAAAGGTCGGCACCCCGCGCCGCTTGGTCAGGAAGGGTGCGGGGAACAGCCCGTCCTTGGCGGCGGCGTAGGGGGACTGGGCGCTCATCAGGGTCCAGCCGTTGAGGGCGCCGATGATCGAGACGACGGCGGCAATCGCGACGACCGTGCCGCCCCAGTGCCCGCCGAACATCGCGTTCACCGCGTCGGAGAACGGCGCCTGGGAATTCACCAGCTTGTCGTGGGCGACGGTGCCGAAGACGGCGACGGTGCCCAGGAGGTAGACCACGGCGGAGCCGATGGTGCCGAGGACGGTGGCCCGGCCGACGTTCCGCTCCGGGTCGCGGACCTCGCCCGCGCTCATCGCAGCGGACTCCACACCGACGTAGGAGTAGAGCAGGATCGCGGCGGCCGCGGACATCCCGCCGAGCGCGCTGCCGCTGCCCTCGTGGAACGAGCCGAGGTTGGCCGGGTCGAAGAAGAACAGCCCGACGACGGCGATGAAGAGCAGCGGGATGAACTTGAGGACGGTGGAGACCATCTGGACCAGGCCGATGTAGCGGGTCCCGGCGAAGTTGGCGAGGGCCGGCAGCCAGAGCGCGCCGAGGGCGATCACGAGGTCGGTGGTGTCGGAGGGGCGGCCCGGCAGGAGCACATGGACGTAGCCGACGATGGCGACCGCGAGCGCGGCGTTGCTGACCCAGGTCATGGTCCAGTACGACCAGGCGGAGAGGAACCCGGCGAAGTCACCGAACGCCTCGCGCGCGTAGACGTAGGGTCCGCCGGTGTCCGGGTGGCGCTCGGCGAGCCGGCCGAAGACCAGGGCGAGAGCGACGGCACCGACGGTCAGTACGCCGAAGGCGACGAGGCTGACGGTGCCGAACGGGGCCACCGATGCCGGCAGCAGAAAAATGCCGCCACCGATGATGTTGCCCATCACTAGGCAGGTGGCGGTTCCCAGACCGAAGCGGCGCGTGTGCCGGTCGTTCATGGCGTGGTGGGCCTCTCGTCGTGCGCTGTGCACCCGGGGTTACCGAGCGGAGTTCATCGTCGGCGATCGGTGGCGTCCGCCAAAATCAACGGGATTTGTCCTGTGCGGCGGGGTCCTGGGGTGAAAAACCTTCGGGCGGACGCACCGCGTGCCGGAGTTCGTCCGCGGCGGGCCCGAGGGGCAGTTGAGGCCCCTCGGCCTCCCCCAGCCAGCGGCGCAGCACCCGGTGCACCTGTTCGGCGCCGGTCAGCGGCTCGCCGTCCGGGACCGGCGGGGTCAGCTCGACGGGCCAGAGCAGGAAGGGGTGGCTCTGGGCGCCGCCCAGCCCGCCGTGCGAGCCGATCTGCTCCTCGAAGGCGTGTACCGCGCCGGTCGCCGGGTCGCAGGCGGAGTTGACCATGAGGTCGGCGGCATGCGGGAAGCGGTCGGTACGGCGTACCGCGTCGGCCGCGCCCTCACCGAACGGTGCCAGCGGGTCGGCGCCGATGACGCGTCCGGTGGCGAGATGGTGCTCGGTACCGGCCGGGCCGAGCACCACGGGGCCGTGCGCCGCGGAGCGGACCAGCAGAAAGCCGATACCGGGGTGGTTGGCGAGGGTGGCGAGCAGGGCGGGGTGTCTGCGGTCCAGTTCCTCGCGGGTGATCCGGCCGGGTACGTCGGGGAACGACACCAGACCGAGGTTGCCGGAGGCCAGCACGAGGGGGTGGGAGGAGCCGGTCCCCGCCGTCCGTTCCGGGTGCTGCCCCGCCGCCTCCTCGGGCCGGTGCAGTGCGGCCCGCGCCGCCGCCCTGGCCTCGGCGCCGCTGGGCGTACGTCCCGCACGGCGCGGCACCGGCAGCCCGCACCCGGCGCGGACGAGATCGCCCAGGCTCAGCCCGTAACGCTCCAGGAACGTCGGGCCGTGGCTCTGGCCGTGGTCGGAGAGCACCACGATGCGGTACGGGCGCGGTGCGTGCCGGGCGGCCCTGGCGATCAGCGCGAGGGCCCGGTCGAGGCCGCGCAGGACCTGGAGCGCGTCCCGGTGGGCGGGGCCGGAGTGGTGGGCCACCTCGTCGTAGGCGACCAGGTCGGCGTAGATGGCGGTGCGGCCGGCGAGCAGGTCGCCGATGACGGCCGCGACCACCACATCGCGCTCGACGACCGTGGCGAAGGCCCGGATGACGGGGTAGAGGCCGCCGCGCTTGACGCGCGGCACCTCGCGGCGGAAGCGGCTGCGCAGCGACTGGACGATCTCGCGGACGACCTCGGCGACGAAGGAGACCGCGGTACGGGTCGCGTTGGCCGGGTCGGAGAAGTAGGCGAAGTAGCCGGCCCGGGAGCGGTTGTGCCTGCCGCGCCGGGCCGCCACCGACATCACCAGGGCGACCTGGTCGGCGCCGCCGCTGAAGAGGTTGCCGCGGCTGGCGCCGTCGTGGGCGAGCAGTCCGCCGTCGCCGGTGCGCGCGATGGCGCGGCGCTGGAGTTCGGCGGCGCTGCTGGGCCGGTTGCTGACGACGACGGTGCGGGTGTCCTTCTCGTACCAGCGGAAGGCCGGCAGATCCTCGTTGCTGCCGTGCAGGAGGGCGAGCTGGCTGGCGCCGGTCTGGCTGGACCAGTCGGTGCGCCAGGGGGTGAGGCGGTGGCTGTCGCCGGTCCAGCGGGCGACGGTCGGCATCAGCGGCCGCTCGCCCCGGACCGCCTGGCGCAGCAGGTCGTGGCCGACGCCGTCGAGCTGGAGGAAGACCGTGCCGGGGGTGGCCGGGGCGGCGGCGCGGCGGCCGCGGCGGCCGGCGAGCCGGACCAGTCGGCGGTGGTAGGCCTCGTCGTTGCGTACCGCGAGGAAGGCGGAGGTGGCCGAGGAGGCGGCGGACATCGCGGCCGCGACGATCACCGCGGTCTCCGGTGCGGCCTGGCCGCGCCCCTCGGGGAGCAGATCGAGGGCGAGCAGCAGCAGGGAGCCGTTGAGGAAGAAGACCAGCAGGCCGAGGACGAGCGCCGGCACCAGCAGCAGGGCTCGGACGAGAAGCGGCCACACCAGGGCGCTGAGCAGGCCGAACGCACCGGCGCCCAGGGCGGCGGTGACGGCGGTGCGGGTGAGGCTGTCACCGCCCGGCGACTGGAGCCGGAAGTCGGGCAGCAGCCCGGCGAGCACGAGCAGGGTGAGGCTGGACACCAGCCAGACCGCGAGCACCCGGAACAGGGCACCGCTGAGCGCTCTCCACCGCGGCATCCGCACGCCGTGCCACCTCACCCTCCGGCCCGCCCCGGCTCCGCGGGCCTGCCGCCAGCATGGCACCAGGTGCCGGGGGAAGGTCGGGGCCAGGGGTGCGCCCGGCCGGTCGCTCCCCCGTCGGCCGGATTCCGGGCCGGAGGGTGGAGGATCGAGGGGACTGCACACGGGAAGCAGGAGAACCGCACACGGGAAGCGAGACGGCCGCCCGCGGAACGGGCCGGCGCGTCGGGACGGGAGGTGCTCGGTGTCGGTGGAGGTCACCTGGTGGGGTCATGCCACTGTGACGGTCGAGGACTCCGGAGTGCGGGTGCTGACGGATCCGCTGTTCGTGCGGCGGCTGGCCCATCTGCGGCGCCGCCGGGGCGCGCTGCCGCCGGCCGAGGCCGCGCGGGCCGATGTCGTCCTGGTCTCGCATCTGCACGCCGACCATCTGCACCCCGCCTCGCTGGCCCGGCTCGCACCGGGGACCCGGCTGGTGGTGCCGCGCGGGGCGACGGCCGCGGTGCCGGGGCTGCGGCGGGTGGCGGCGGCCCGGGCGCTGCGGGTCACCGAGCTGCGGGCGGGCGAGGAGTGCGCGGCCGGTGCGGTGACGGTCCGTGCGGTGTCCGCCGCGCACGACGGGCGGCGGCTGCCCTGCGGACCGCGCCGGGTGCCGGCGCTCGGCTATGTCGTGCGGGGCGCGGCCCGGACGTACTTCGCGGGCGACACCGGGCTGTTCGAGGAGATGGCGGCGGAGGTCGGGCCGTGCGAGGTGGCGCTGCTGCCGGTGGGCGGCTGGGGGCCGTTCCTCGGGCACGGGCATCTCGACGCGCGGCGGGCGGCGCAGGCGGCGGCGCGGCTGGCACCGCGCTGCGCGGTCCCGGTGCACTACGGCACGTACTGGCCGATCGGGCTCGATGCCGTCCGGCCGCATGAATTCCACGCCCCGGGCCAGGAGTTCGAGCGGCAGCTGGCGCGGCTGGCGCCGGAGGTGACGGTGCACCGGCTCGGGCACGGCGAGTCGGTCCGGCCGAAGGTCGTGTGATGACACTCGTCGGTGAGCTGGTGCGGAGCGTGCCGCCGGAGTCGACACAGCAGGTGGTCGGCTATCCGTCGCTGTTCCTGCTGGTGGTGCTCGGGTCGCTGGTGCCCGTCGTGCCGACGGGGGCGCTGGTCAGCTCGGCGGCGGTGGTCGCCTTCCATCACACCGCGCCGTTCGCCCTGCTGATGGTGTTCGCGGTGGCGTCCTGCGCGGCGTTCCTCGGCGATGTGGGGCTGTATTCGCTCGGACGGCGCGGCAGCCACTCCCCGCAGGGTTCGCGCTGGCTGGCGCGGCTGCGTGCCCGCGCCGCGCCGGATCGGCTGGCCCGTGCGCAGCACCAGCTGCGGGAGCACGGGGTGCTGGTGCTGGTGCTGTCCCGTCTGGTGCCCGCCGGGCGGATCCCGGTCATGCTGGCGTGTCTGCTCGCGGCGATGCCGCTGCGGAGGTTCGTCCGTGGCGACCTTCCGGCCTGTCTGGCGTGGGCGGCGACGTATCAGCTCATCGGGCTGCTGAGCGGTTCGCTGTTCCGCAGTGCCTGGCAGGGCGTGGCCATGGCGATCGCGCTGACGTTGGTGCTCGGGGCGGCGCCGGCCGTCTGGCGGCGCCTCCGGCCGGCCCGCGGCGGGGACGGGTCGTAGGTCCCGCCGTCCACCGTCCCTTCCGCCGGCCGGCCGTTCCGCTCGGCGGCGGCGCTCAGCGTTCGGCCAGCACCCGGGACGCGCCGACGGGCAGGTCCCAGAGGTCCTCGCGGGGACGTCCGGTGGCGGCCCAGGCGGCGCGGACCCGGTGCAGCGGTTCCAGGGGCGGCTCGCCGGAGAGCAGAAAGGTCGACCAGTGCATCGGGGCCAGGGCACGGGCGCCCAGGTCCTGGCACGCCTTGACGGCCTCCTCCGGGTCGGTGTGCACCGGCCGCAGTATCCAGCGCGGGTCATAGGCGCCGATGGGCAGCAGTGCCAGGTCGATGCCGGGGTAGCGGCGGCCGATCTCCTCGAACCAGTGGCCGTGGCCGGTGTCCCCCGCGAAGTGGATCCGCCGCCCGTCGGGCGCGGTCAGCAGCCAGCCGCCCCACAGGGAGCGGCAGGTGTCGGTCAGCGTCCGCTTGCTCCAGTGGTGGGCGGGGACGAAGTCGAAGCGTACGGGGCCGCCGGGGCCGGGCAGTTCGACCGCTTCCCACCAGTCGAGGTCGGTGACCTGGGTGAAGCCGCGCCGGCGGGCCCAGGGCGCCAGTCCGGCTGGCAGCAGCAGCGGGGTGTGCCGCGGCAGCCGCTTGAGGGTCGGGGCGTCGAGGTGGTCGTAGTGGTTGTGGCTGATGACGACGGCGTCGACCGGCGGCAGGTCCTCCCAGCGGACGCCCACGGGGGTGACCCGGGCGGGCGTGCCCAGGATCTTGCGGGACCAGACCGGGTCGGTCAGTACGGTCAGCCCGCCGACGCGGATGATCCAGCTGGCGTGCCCGGCCCAGGTGAGGGCGAGGGTGGTGGGGCCGGCGGCCGGCATCGGGCCCGGTGCGAAGGGGAGTTGCTGGATCTCGGGGAGTGTCCCGGGCGGCGGGCGGAGTTTGCCCTCCCGGGCGATCCGGGCCAGGGCACGGACGCCGGGCAGCGGCGCGGTCAACCGGTCGGTGAAGTCGCGTGGCCAGGTACGGGGTTCGCCCAGCGGGCGGGGTGGGGCGAGCGGGGGCGGAGTGGCGTGCGGGAGGACGGGCGCGTCCGCGGTGGTCTGCGGGACCGGCCCCTCCACGGCGGTCTGACCGGTGGCCGGGCCCGCGGGCTGGGCCCCTCCTCCGGCCATTCCTCCGGCCGTTCTCCCGGAGGCTCCCCCGGCCCCTCCCCCGCCCGGTCCGCCG
This sequence comes from Streptomyces sp. bgisy130, assembly GCF_057708345.1. Lineage (NCBI taxonomy): Bacteria > Bacillati > Actinomycetota > Actinomycetes > Kitasatosporales > Streptomycetaceae > Streptomyces > Streptomyces sp. bgisy130. Next base: position 317,743 of record NZ_JBYISA010000001.1, on the reverse strand, counting down.
CCGTCGCCGGCTGCAGCGGGCGGGAGGCGCTCGGTGTCGGCGGGCTGCTCGGCGAGGGAGCGCTCGGTCTGTTCGGTCATCGAAGGGCTCCTTTCGGTGGACGGAACCGGGGCGGAGTGGGGGCGGGGTGGCGGCGCGGCGGGCGCCGGGCGGCGGTCAGCCGTCCGCGGACGTCGTGAGTCCGGCCAGGGCACGGGACAGCGCGGTCAACGCCTCGGTGATGTGCGGGAGTTCCAGCGGATCGGGGGCCGCCAGGGCACGCCGTCGCTGCTCCCGGTCGGCGCCCAGCAGCACCTCGGCGCCGAGCCGTACCCGCAGGGCGCCCGGCGCGTCACCGAAGCGGTGTCCGCCGCGCGCCGCCCAGGGCGCCAACTTCCGTTCCAGCGCGTGCGATTCCACGATCCCGCGGGCCCCGAGGGGACGGCGCAGCGGTTCGAAGTCGGCGTACAGATGGCTGCCGGAGTGCGGCGGCCGGCAGACCGCGCCGGCCTCGGTGACGGTGTGGTGGAGCGCCGCGGCGAGCGCGCCGTACACCCGGGCGACGGTGGCCGTCCGGGCGCGCACCTCCTCGGGCTCGCCGAGTGCATGGGTGACGGCGCAGCCCAGCGGCCCCGGGAGCGGCGTACGGGACGCGGCGAGCGCGTCCAGCACGGCGGCCCGGAGGGCGGCGCCCCGGTCGGTGCCGGGGAAGCGGGCCAGTGCGGCGGGCCAGGAGGCGGGCACCAGCGTGGCCCGCAGGTCGGTGAGCACCACGACCCCGTCGGGCAGCATCTCGGCGGGGCTGAGCAGCACGGTGTCATGCGGATCGTGCAGCAGATCGCGGCGGGTCTCGTCGCTGATGACCCAGAGCCCTTCGTCCGCCGCCGCCTCACAGACCTCGTGCAGCTGTTCCGGCGCGGGGCAGGTGCCGGTGGGGTCGTCGGCGACGGACAGGACCAGCACGCGGGGGGTGTCGCCGTCCATCCGGGCCCGGCGGACGGTCTCCAGCAGCGCGAACGGGTCGGGCATCCCGCCCGATTCCGCCGGTACGGGGGCGAGGTGCACCGGCCGGCCGAGCAGCCGGGCGGGGGGTGCGTACGACGCGGAGCAGGGCCGCGGCAGCACCACCGCCCCGCCGGCCGCCGCGTACAGCGCGAGGAGCAGGGCCGGCGCGCCGGGGGCGGCGAGCACCCGGTCGGGGGTGGTGGCCAGGCCGCGGCGTTCCCAGTAACCGCAGGCGGCGGTGCGCAGCGGCGCGGCGCCGCCCAGGGGTTCGGCCTCGGTGCGGTCGGCGGCCGCGGAGAGGTGCGCGGCGAGTTCCGGGAGGACCGGCAGGCCCACCGGCGGATCCAGGTCCGGCTCGTGCTGCGGATCCCGGGCGGTCCGCTGCATCCGTACCTCCACTCCACGACGGCGGGTCGATCATGGGCCCATCACATGAAGGGCGGCACCGCCCACCTTGGCAGATCACGGGGGTGGCGACGGGGGGCGACACGTCAGCGGAGGGTGGGACCGGCGCTCAATCCGCCGGGCGTACCGGCGGCGCCGCGTAGCGATGCACCGTCACCACCTCGCCGGCGCCCCAGTCCTGCGGCTCGGTGGCGCGGCGCAGCCAGCCCAGCCGCTCGTAGAGGGCGATGGCCGCGGTGTCGGTGGTCTTCACCTCCAGTACGGGCCGCAGGCCGCGGGCCGCCGCCTCCGCCTCGACGGCGCGCAGCAGCCGGCCGCCGAGGCCCGCACCGCGGGCGGCGGGTGCGACATAGAGCCGGCTGACCTCGGGGCCGCACAGCGCCGCATGACCGGCGACCGTGCCGTCCGCCTCGGCGACCCAGGCGGCGGTCAGCCCGTCGGGGGTCAGCCAGCGCGCCGGGTCGTCCGGCCAGTGGTGCGGATAGCCGCTGTGGGTGTGCACCTCGGCCAGTACGGCCACACAGGCGTCGAGGTCGCGGTCCTGGCGTCTCCTGATCATGGGGGCAGGGAAGCACAGCCGCCGGGAGGGCCGACGCGGGGGCCGCCCGAGGAGGGACGGCTGCGCGGCGCCGCGCGCGGGGCCTCCGCTGCCGGGTCCTGCCTGTTCCGGGCGGTCTGGGGTACAAGGTGGCGCATGCGAACGCGACTGACCCATATCGACCGGCGGACCTTTGACGTGATTGCGGCGCGCGAATGGCCGGGCGCGCAGCGGGTGCTGCCCCGGCTGACCCGGAGCGCCAACCACGGGCTGCTGTGGTTCGGCCTCGCGGCCGGTGCAGCCGCGCTCGGAGGCCGGCCGATGCGCCGGGCCGCGCTGCGCGGAGTGGCCTCGCTGGCCGTGGCGTCGGCGACGGTGAACACCCTCGGCAAGCGCTCGGTCCGGCGGCAGCGCCCGCTGCTGGACGCGGTGCCGGTGATACGGCAGCTGCACCGCCAGCCCCTCACCTCGTCCTTCCCTTCCGGGCACGCGGCCTCGGCGGTGGCGTTCGCGACCGGGGTGGCCATGGAGAACAAGTGGTGGGGGCTGGCGCTGGCGCCGGTCGCCGCGTCGGTGGCGTTCTCCCGCGTCTATACGGGCGTGCACTATCCGGGTGATGTGCTGGCGGGGGCGGCGCTGGGGGCCGGCGCGGCGTTCGCGGTGCGCGGTTTCGCACCGACCCGCGCCCAGCTGGCGCCGCCGGCCCGGCCGCGTGCGGAGGCGCCCGCGCTGCCGGGCGGCCGCGGTCTGGTCGTGGTGGCGAACCAGGGCTCGGGACAGCGCTCCGGTCCCCGCCCGGACCGGGCCGAGGAGGTGCACGGGGTACTGCCGCAGGCCGAGGTGACGGTGTGCGGCGAGCCGGACGGGCCGTCGCTGGACAAGGCCCTCGAAGATGCCGCGGAACGGGCCAGAGCGCTGGGTGGCGCGCTGGGCGTGCTCGGCGGGGACGGCACCGTCAACGCCGCGGCGGCGGTCGCGGTTCGGCACGGGCTGCCGCTCGCGGTGCTGCCCGGCGGCACGCTGAACCACTTCGCGTACGACCTCGGGATCGAGACGTATGCGGCGGCTGCCCGCGCCGTGGAGACCGGGGAGGCCGTCGCGGTGGATGCGGCGCGCTTCCGGGCCGGGCCGCATCTGGAGGGGCGGCAGTTCCTCAACACCTTCTCGATCGGCGCGTATCCGGAGCTGGTGCGGATCCGCGAGCGGTGGGCGGGCCGGATCGGGGCCTGGCCGGCCGGGGTGCTGGCGGCCTGGGAGGTGCTGCGCACCGCCGAGCCGCTGACCCTGCGGATCAATGGCGAGCGGCGCGCCGTATGGCTGCTGTTCGTCGGCAACTGCCAGTACCGGGGGCTGGGGTTCGCGCCGGTGCGGCGGCACGACCTGGCGGACGGGGTGCTCGATGTACGGGTGGTGCACGGCGGCCGGCTGGCCCGCACCCGGCTGCTCCTCGCGGCCCTGTCGGGCACCCCGCGCAGCACCCCGGTGCTCGGTGAGGCGCGGCTGTCCCGGCTGCGGATCAGCGACCTCCCGGAGGGCACCACGCTGGCTTTCGACGGCGAAGTCGCCCACGCACCCGGTGAGTTGACGCTGGACAAGCAGAAGGAGGCGCTGACGGTCTATCGCCTGCTGCCCGAATGATGAGATGCCACTCTCATCATTCGGGATGGCGGCGTACGGTGTGATCACCACGCCGAGGGGCGGCCGCAGCGTGGCGCGGGCGGCCGCCCGGACGGCGACCGGGGGTGCCGCCGTACGCCGTCCGGTCGCCCTCCCCGTACGCGAAGGAGCCGACCATGCCGCAGGAATCCGCCGTCTACACCCATGGCCACCACGAGTCCGTACTGCGCTCCCACACCTGGCGCACCGCCGCCAACTCGGCCGGATACCTGCTCGACTCGCTGCGTCCGCACATGCAGATCCTGGACATCGGCTGCGGCCCCGGCACCATCACCGCCGATCTGGCCGCGCTGGTGCCGGACGGCCAGGTCACCGGCCTGGAGTACGCACCGGGGGTCCTGGAGCAGGCGCGCGCCACGGCCGCCGGCCGCGGGCTGACGAACGTCGGCTTCGCGGTCGGGGATGTCCACGCACTGGACTACCCCGATGACACCTTCTGCGTGGTGCACGCCCATCAAGTCCTCCAGCACGTGGGCGATCCCGTCCAGGCGCTGCGCGAGATGCGCCGGGTCACCAGGCCGGGCGGGATCGTCGCCGTCCGCGATTCGGACTACGCGGCGATGACCTGGTACCCGGAGACCGACGGGATGACCGACTGGCTGCGGCTGTACCAGCGGGTGGCCCGCGCCAACGGGGGCGAGCCGGACGCCGGACGCCGGCTGCACGCCTGGGCGCGGCAGGCCGGTTTCGCCCCCGACGCGATCACCGCCACGGCCGCCACCTGGCTCTTCCACACCCCCGAGGAGCGGTCATGGTGGAGCGAGCTGTGGGCGGACCGCACGGTCAGCTCCTCGTATGCGCAACGCGCGCTGGACGGCGGGCACGCCACGGCGGAGCAGCTGCAACGGATCGCACGGGTCTGGCGGTCCTGGGGCGCCGACGAGGACGGCTGGTTCGGCATCCTGCACGGCGAGATCCTCTGCCGGGTCTGAAGGGGCGGGGCTCCGGCCGGCGGCTCACCCGTCCCGGCCCAGCGCTGCACGGACCACCCACCGCACCCCGGCCCGGCACGGATCCCCCTCCGCACCACTCGGCCGCCCCCTCACTCCCTCCGACGGCCCAGCCACACCCCCTCCCCGGCGGATAAATCCTATTAGTCCCGATATGGATGGGGAGTGACCCCTCAACGACGCTTGACCGCGATAGCCGCGCTGACCCTCCTGGCGGTGGGCTGCGGAACCCAGCAGCCCACCGGCCCCGCACGCTCCGCGCCGTCCGCCCCACCCGGCGGCGCCCGGGCCTCCGCCGCGGCCGGCTTCACCCTCCTGGCCACCGGCGATGTACTGCCGCACGGCGAGATCATCCGGCGGTCCGGCGATGACGCGCACGGCGACGGCCATGACTTCCGTGCCATGTTCGCCGGGGTGAAGCCGGCGGTCTCCGGCGCCGACCTGGCGATCTGCCATATGGAGACGATCTACGGCAAGGACGGCGGGCCGTTCACCGGCTACCCCAGTTTCAAGTCCCCGCCCCAGGTCGCCGCCGCCCTCAAGGACGCCGGTTACGACTCCTGCTCCACCGCCTCCAACCACACCCTCGACGACGGCACGGACGGAGTGCACCGCACCCTCGGCGCCATGGACGCGGTCGGTCTGCGCCATGCGGGCTCGGCCCGCTCCGCCGCCGAGGCTTCCCGGGTCACGCTGCTGCGGGCCGGCCCCGCGAAGGTCGCCCAGCTCTCGTACACCTACGGCACCAACGGCATACCCCTGCCCGGCAAGGCGCCCTGGACGGTGAATCTGATCGACCGCGAGAAGATCCTCACCGATGCCCGTGCGGCCCGCCGGGCCGGTGCGGACGTGGTGGTCGTCAGCATCCACTGGGGCACGGAGTGGCAGCAGCCGCCGGACGAGCAACAGCGCACCCTGGCCCGCGCGCTGACCGCCGCACGCACCGGCGGACGGCCCGACATCGATCTGATCCTGGGCACCCACGCGCATGTCCCGCAGCCCTACGAGAAGGTCAATGGCACCTGGGTCGTCTACGGGATGGGCGACCAGCTGGCGGGCCACATGTTCAACCACAGCGACCAGCCGGACGGCCGCGGCAACCAGAGCTCGATGGCCCGCTTCACCTTCGCCGGCCCGTCAACTCCCGGCGGGCGCTGGACGGTCCGCAAGGCGGAGTTCCTCCCCCAGCTCACCGATGTGAACGACGGCTTCCGGGTCGTGAACCTCAATGCGGCGCTGGCCGGGCAGCCCGGACGCGGCGACTACGCACGGGCCCGGGACAGCATCCGGGAGATCGTGCTGTCGCGGGGCGCGGCGAAGAGCGGTCTGATCATGGCCAAGTGATCGCGGACCGGCAGGTCCCCCAACTAGGGTGGTCCGTATGGACATTCTGGGGACCTCATTGCGGGTGTGCGTCGGTGATCTCGATTCCGCGATCGGCGTCTACGAGCGCCTGACCGGCGCCGAGGCGATCCGCTTCCAGCGCGGCGGGGTGGCCGTCGCGGCCGTCGGATGCTTCTTCCTGATGAGCGGCCCCGAGGCGGAGTTGTCGGTGCTGCGCAAGATCACGGCAACCCTCGCCGTCAAGGACGTCGACGAAGCGGTCGCCGACCTGAAGGCGGTCGGCGCCGACATCATCGCCGGCCCGCTGCCCACCCCGATCGGCCGCAACCTGGTCGCCCGCCACCCGGACGGCTCGGTCTTCGAGTACGTGGACCGGAGGCAGGACGGGGAGGGGTAGGGCCCAGGACCGGCCCGGCGGATCGCATCAGGACACGTCCAGCACGATCTTGCCGCGGGTGCGGCCCGTCATGCTCTCGCGGAATGCCTCGGCCGCCTCGGACAGCGGGAAGGCGGACGCCACCGGCACGGTCAGCTTGCCGGCGTCCGCGAGGGCGCCGAGGGCGGTCAGATCGGCGGTGTCCGGGCGGACCCAGACCATGTGGCCGCCCTTGGCCTTGACCTCGCCGTCGGCGATGGAGGCCACCCGGCCGCGGTCCTTGAGCAGTTCCTGCGAGACGTCCACGACGCCGCCGCCGACGAAGTCCACGGCCGCGTCGACGCCTTCGGGGGCGAGCTCCCGCACCCGGCCGGCGAGGCCGTCACCGTATGTGACCGGATCGGCGCCCAGGGACCGCAGGAACTCATGGTTGCGCTCGCTGGCCGTGCCGATGACGCGGGCCCCCCGGGCGACCGCGATCTGGACGGCGAGCGAGCCGACACCACCCGCGGCGGCGTGCACCAGAACGGTCTCGCCGGCCGTCACACCGACCCGGTCGAGTGCCTGATAGGCCGTCAGCCCAGCGAGCGGAAGCCCGGCGGCCTGCTGCCAGTTGAGCGAGGCCGGCTTGGGTGCCAGGGTCCGGACCGGCGCGGCGACCAGTTCGGCGAACGTGCCGTGCTGCACCTCGTCCTTGCGGACATAGCCGATGACCTCGTCGCCGACCGCGTACTCGGTGGCGTCCGCGCCGACCGCCTCGACCACGCCCGCCACGTCCCACCCGGGGATGAGCGGGAAGTGCCCGTCCATCATCGGGTCCAGATAGCCCGCGAGGATCTTCCAGTCCACCGGATTGACCCCGGCCGCCTTGACCCGGATCAGGAACGAGTCCGGGCCCACCTTCGGATCGGGCTGGTCGGTGTAGGTGAGGACTTCGGGGCCGCCGTAGCTGTTCGCGATGATTGCCTTCATGGTCCGCTACAACGCGTGACGGCCGGGGTTCATTCCACGGTCGCGCGGACAGCCACCGAAATGGCGTACGAGGTGCGCGGGGGCCAGGGCGGGACCGGCTCGGCCCAGGTGGTCAGCGCCGGTCGCGGTGGGTGCCGGGGGTGTGGCCGAAGGCCCGGCGGAACACGTCGATGAAGGCGCTGCTGGAGGCCCAGCCGCAGCGGTGTGCCACGACGGTGACGGGGGTGTCCTCGGCCAGCAGGCGCAGGGCGTGGTGCAGTCGCAGCTGGGTGCGCCACTGCGGGAAGCTCATGCCGAATTCGGCCCGGCAGAGCCGGGTGAGGGTGCGCTCGCTGACCCCGGCGGTGGCGCCGAGTTGGGCCAGGGTCCGGGGGTCGGCCGGGTCGGCGCGGAGCAGGGCGCACACCGCGACCAGGCGCGGGTCGGTGGCGGCGGGCACGTGGAGCGGCTGCTCGGGCGAGTGGCGGAGCTCGTCGAGCAGGACGGCCCGCAGGCGGCGGCGTGCGGCTCCGGGGCCGTCGGGCCGCGCGCTGTAGGCGAGGATCAGCTCGCGCAGCAGCGGGCCGACCTTGAGGACCGCGGGCCGGTCCAGGCGCAGCGGGTTGTCCCGCACCGGCAGGCCCACCAGGTGGAGGTCGGTGTCGCCATGGGCGCGGTGCTCATGCACGGTGCCGGCCGGGATCCAGAGGGCCCGGGTGGCGGGGGCGATCCAGCTGCCCGCCTCGGTGGTGACGGACAGTACGCCGCGGCCCGCGTAGACGATCTGGTGCTCGTCATGGCGGTGCGCGTCGACGCCGGTACCGGCGGGCAGCGGTCGCAGGCCGGTGACCAGGCGCGGGGTATGGCGGTTTTTCGGCATTGCTTGTCAATTTATCGGAAGCGGACGGCTTCCCGCGGCGCCGATCATCGAGGAGCGACGGCAGACCGGACCACCTTCAGGAGTCTCCATGGCCCATCTCTCGATCCCCCCTCTGACCGAGCTGAGGAAGCGCCGGAGCGCGAAATGGCGGACCTTCCCGGACGACGTACTGCCCCTCCCGGTCGCGGAGATGGACTTCCCGCTGGCCGGGCCGGTCGCCGAGGTCCTCCATGAGGCGGTCGGCCGGTCGGACACCGGATATGCGGCGCCGACCCGCGAACTGGCGGACGCGGTGCGCAACTACGCCCGGCGCAGCTGGGGTTGGCGGATCGACGCCGACGGGGTGCGCACCGTCGCCGACGTCGGGATCGGTGTCGTCGAGGTGCTGCGCCGGGTCGTCAGCGCGGGTGACCGGGTGGTGATCAGCCCGCCGGTGTACGAGCCGTTCTCCTGGTGGATACGTGAGGTCGGGGCCCATGTCGTGGAGGCGCCGCTGGCCGAGGGGCCAGGAGGATGGCGGCTCGACCCGGACGCCCTGGAACGGGCCTTCGCCGACCATGCCACGGCGTATGTGCTGTGCAATCCGCACAACCCCATGGGCCTTGTGCACCGGCGCGAGGACCTAATGGTGGTCGCCGAGCTGGCCGACAAGTACGGCGTCCATGTGCTGTCCGACGAGATCCATGCCCCGCTCGTCCTGCCGGGCGCCGAGTTCGTGCCGTTCCTGTCGGTGTCGGAGGAGGCGAGGCGCTGGGGCTTCTCGTTCCTGTCCGCCAGCAAGGGCTGGAATCTGGCCGGGCTCAAGGCGGCCGTCGTCGTCACCGCCGACCCGGCGACGAAGCGGTATGTCGACCGGCTGTCGCCCCACTCGCTCTATCGCACCGGGCACCTCGGCGTGCTCGCGACGGTGGCCGCGTTCAACGACGGAGGCCCCTGGCTCGCCGACGCCTTGGAAGTGCTCGACCACAACCGGCGGCTCCTGGGAGACCTGTTGGGGAAGCTGCTGCCCGACGTGCGCTACCGGCAGCCGCAGGCGGGCTTTCTGGCCTGGCTCGACTTCCGCGCGCTCGGCTGGGGCGACGACCCCGGCGCGCATCTCCTGGCCACCGCCCGGGTCGCCCTCAACGCCGGGCACCGTTACGGCCCTTCCGGCAACGGCTTCGCGCGGCTGAACTTCGGCTGCGCCCCGGAGACGCTCACCGAGGCTCTCCGCCGTATCGCCGCGGTCTCCTGAGATCGGTTGCTCCGGGGCGCGTTCGGCCACTCCCCTACTACACCGGCCGCATCCGGTACTCGTAGCGCTCCGGGAGCGGATGCGCGGACCGGGCCGCGGCGCGGACCTCCTCGGTGACCGGGCCGCCGCCCGCGACCAGTTGCTCGGCGATGGCGTACCAGGTGTCGCCGAGCACCTCGTCGCCCTCCCGCAGACCGGCGATCTCGAAGCCGGCCTCGAAGATCTCCCGGGCCGCGGCCGGCTGCCCCTGGGCGAGCAGCACCTGTGCGGTCAGCAGCCGGAAGCGGCCGTCGGCGGGGTCGGCCGGCCGCAGGCCCGCGAGCAGCTGCGCGGCCTCCTCCGTACGCCCGGCCGCGAGCAGCGCGGGCACCGCCTCCCGGGCGAGCGCCGGCAGCACCACCCGCCAGGCGCGGGCGGCCGGGTCCGGTGCCGAGGCCGCCCGTGCCGCTTCGGCGCAGGCCTGCGCATACCGGTCGGCGGCGCGGGCCGGCTCGCCCGCCGCGGACTCGGCGACGGCCAGGCAGTACAGCGGCAGACAGCCGGCGCCGTGCCCGAGGGCCCGCTCCCAGCTGCGGACGGCCTGGGCGCGGTCGCCGGCCTGCCACTGGGCGAGCCCCAGGTGGTAGTCGGTGGACGGGCCGGACGGTGCGGACTCCAGCAGATCGCGCCAGGGCGGCGCGGTCAGCACCGGTCCGGGCACCGGGCCGCCGGCCGGCAGGTCCCCGGTTCTCAGCAGCGTCAGCCATGGCTCCTGCTCGGCGCCCAGGGTGGCCGGGCCGAAGGGCGTACCGGGCAGGTCCAGTCCCGTGCGGGCCACCTCCAGTGCGCCCCAGCCCGAGCCGGTGGCCAGCGACTCCTTGGGTTCCTGATCGGCGTACGGCCGCCAGGCGGCGTAGGCGGCCTCGACCTCCGCCCGGGGCAGGGCGGCCTCCAGCCGGGCCGCGACCTCTTCGCGGGCCGCGCCCCAGTCCGCGCCGTGCACCACCGCGGGCTCGGTGTCCAGCGGCCCGTACGCCTCCAGCCAGCTGAACTCGCCACCGGCGTCCAGCGGCACATGCTCCAGCTGGGTACGGGCCAGCCCCGCCTGGATCTCGGCATAGCCGCCGCTGCCCGGTTCGGTGAGCCACTGCTGCCAGCGCCGCCCGGCCGGCCCCGCGCCCCACAGGAAGAGCTTGCGGCCGCGCAGGGTGTCGGTGGAGGTCTGCACCAGACCGCGGCCGTCGGCGTCGAGGGAGGTGACCCAGCGGCGGGCGCCGTCGGGCACGTCGTAGAAGTAGTCGGCGGGGTAGGTGCTGCGCAGCGGGTAACTGCGGTCGGTGCCGTCGGCGCCGGGGAACGGGACGCGGCGCAGGGTCCGTTCGTAGCCGAAGTGCCAGGCCGCGTCGGCGGGGGCCAGGACGCGGGTGTGCTCCCCTTCGGGCACGGCGGTGTTGGACCACCAGTAGACCGGCACATTGTGGTGGTGCGGATTGCGGATGCGCACGCCCACATGGAGGAAGTCGGAGCCCTCGGGCAGCCACAGGTCCACCTGGAAGGGCAGATCGCGCAGCCGCTCCCACTCCCACAGCCGCAGCATTTCCCCGCCGTCCGGCGCCGGGACCCGGGCGGCGTGCAGCGGGGCGCAGGAGAGCGTGGTGTGTCCGGTGGCGCCGATGTTCCACTCGATACCGCCGGAGAACCAGGCACCGTTGAGGGCGAACGCCGCGGGCTGCAACACCGGGTTGCGGTACAGGAGTTCCCGGCCGGTGGGCTTGTGGTGCAGGGAGTACACCCGGCCGCCGAGGCCGGGCAGGACGGTGGCGCGCAGCCGGTCGTTCTCCAGGACCAGCGCATCGAGGTCGGTGTGACGGCGGGACCGGCCGTAGCCGTCGCGCAGCGGGGCGGGCAGGATCGAGCGCAGCGGTGCACAGCCGAGCTGCCGCGCCATGTCGGCGGGCAGTCCGGCGTCCTGGGGGACCTCGATGTGGTGCACGTCCTGACCGGCCCGCAGCGCGGGGAGGGGGTTGTCCGGGCCGAGGGGGGCGGCGGGGAGGGTCAGGGTGGTGCGTCGCACACTCGTGGCCACGGTTGCCTCGCAATGCTGGACCGGGCCACCTCGGCTGCGGCGGCCTCCTGTTGACCATGGAACCGCGTGATCGCCGGTCTGCACAGGGTCTCTCGGGGCCGGGCGAGGTCAGGGTTGCGCAAAGACACTCTCAAGGAGATCGGCGAGCAGCGCCGCGCCGGTCCCTTCGGGGTCGCGGTCCGGGTCGTAGATGGTGACGTTGATGCCGGCACAGCGCGGCGAGGCGGCCAACGGGCCCAGCAGCGCCCGGAGTTCCTCGGTGAGCAGGCCGCCGGGGTCGGGGCTGTCGACGGCCGGCATGACGGACGGGTCGAGGACATCGGCGTCGAGATGGATCCAGAAGCCGTCGAGGTGCGCGCGCTGGAAGTGGGTGAGGACGTCGCGGGCCACCGCCTCCGGGCCGCGCCGCCGGATCTCGCCGACGGGGGCGTGGCTGATGCCGAGGCCGGTCAACTCCTCCTGGTCCTCGTCCACATCGCGGATGCCGAGGACGCAGACGTCCTCGTCGCGGACGTACGGCCGCAGCCCGTCGAGGTCCGTGAGGTCCGCCTGGCCGCGCCCGGTGATCTGCGCCAGGCCCTCCCCGGCCGCCGCCCCGACCGGGCCGGAGACCGCCTCGTTGCCCGGGTGCCGGAAGTCGCCGTGCCCGTCGAGGTAGGCGACGCCGTAGCGCCCCAGCCGGCGCAGCGCGAGCACCGCGCCGAGCAGGATGCTGCAATCCCCGCCCAGCACCACCGGGAAGTCACCGCTGCCCACATGGCCCTCGATACGGGTCGCGAGCCGGCCCGTATAGGCGGCGAGGGCGGCGGCGTTGAAGTCGCCGTCGCCCTCCTTCCAGTCCCCCAGGTCGTAGCGCGGCGGCACCACCACACCGCCCTCCAGGGCACCGAGCCGGCGCAGCAGTCCCTGTTCGCGCAGTGCGCCCGCGAGCTTGTAGCAGCCGGGAACCGTGCCGGGCGCGGGCGGTCGCAGTCCCAGGTTGGAGGGGGCATCGATCAGTACGGTTCGGCGCATACCTTGATCGTCACACAGCCGCCGCGGAAATGGGGAGGCCCGGCGAGATGCGGCGAAATAGCCTGGCACTTCGGCTCATTGACGCGGAACGGAACGGAAGAGGGGCCCCGTAGCTGCCAAGCGCCCCGCTTCGAGGGTACGCCGTGGCCGGTGGCTGAGCGTCCGGCCGGGCTGCTGGCCTGGTGGGAGGGCACGCGGGTTGGGGGGCCTGTTCCGGCTGCCGGTGGGGGTGCTACTCGGTTCGGGTGACCTCAGCATGGTCAGTGACGACGCGTCTGAACAAGTCGTGGCCGGTGCATCCGGTGTGACGGAGTGCCCAGTCCTGTGCGACCTCTTGCGCGTCGTGGGGGCCGGATTCGGCGCTGCATCCGGCGGTGACACAGAACGTCTCATAGGTAATGCCGGCTTCGGGGGCGTGGCGGATGGTGTGGGTGATGTGCCGGTAGACGGCGCGGAGGCTCACTGGTGCCCCTCGGGGTGGCGTCGCAGGAAGACGTTGCAGTCGGTGACGGTGGTCAAGTCGCCAACCGTGCGGGCCCGGTCGCGTACGTTGGCCAGCTCGGCACAGCCCGCGCAGCCTTCGACGGGTGCCGGCTCCGGGCACAGCCGCAAGGGGAGTTCCACCGGATGGATCGAGTACCTGGTCGGCTCCGTCATTACGCATCGCCACCTTTCGAACGTCACATGGCTGACCTCTTGACAGGTCAGTGCTCTAGTTCAGTATTCGAGTGGCCGAAGCACTTCCGCTACGGTTCACCGCGCACTAGCGTGCTCTCACTGATGACACGTCAACTCGATGGAAGGGCAGGCCATATGCCCAGTCCCAAGACGTTCACGAAGATCGCGGATCACTTCCGGGAGCGCATCCTGTCGGGGGAGCTCGAGCCGGGGGCCAGGCTGCCGACGAACCGGGAGATCGCCGGGCAGTGGCAGGCCGCGGCCGCCACGGTGTCCCGCGCCTTGCAGGCCCTTCAGGTGGAGAACTTCATCCGCACCACCCCCCGGGGCACCTATGTCGCCGATGACCCGCGTTGGGCGCTGTCGGCTCGGGACCGGCTGGCCCGGGTCCAGCGGGTGAAGTCGTTCCTGGCGGAGGGTGAAACGAGCCGGGTGACGGCGGCCGAACTGATCGTTCCGCCGCTGTACGTGGCGGAGATCTTCGACCTGGAGCCCGGGGATCAGGTGGTGCGGCGTGAGTGGCTGGGCGGCCGGGGCAAGACGCGGACGGTGTTTGCGGTGACCTGGTATCCGGCCCCGTTCGCCGCCCTCGTGCCGGACCTGCTGAACACTGCCCCGGGGCGCAACCACGGGCTGTCGGCCCGGGTTCTGGAGGCGACCGGGCGCACGATCACGCACGCCCGTGACGACATGCACGCCCGTCCCGCCGACGCCCGCGAGGCGAGCGCCCTCGGACTGCCGGTCGGCTCTCCCATCCTGGCCGGCGCTCACCGCTGGTCGGATACGGAGGGGGTCATCGAGTACGGGGAGTGGTGCCTGCCGCCCCGGTTCACGATCGGCTACGAATACCAGCCATGAGCCGTCCCGTACGCCGGCGCGCTACCGCCGTGTCATCGCCCCGGACTCGGTTCGTTGAAGCGCAGCCGGTTCCCGAAGGGGTCGGTCAACGTGAGCGAGGTCCCGATCTCGTCCTGCTCCAGACCGGGGCGCAGATACGGGTAGTTCTTCCCGGCGAGTTCGGCGTGCAGGGCGCGCACCCCGCTCAGCTCGGTGTAGAGCGTGGAGCCGGGTGTCGCGTCGCCGTGGTGCTCCGACAGATGCAGCACGAGGTCACCGCGCGAGACCTGTGTGTAGAGCGGCATACCGGGCGCGAAACGGTGCTCCCAGTCGACCGTGCAGCCGAGGTAGTCGAGATAGAACTCATGGGCCTTGGTGACGTCGAAGATCCGGAAGACCGGCACGCTGCGCCGGAAGGTGATGGTCATGACGGACATCGCAGCACACGGCACTGACATCGCCGCACACCGCAGGGACCTCGCCTCATTCCGCAGGGACGTCGCCTCGTTCCGCCCGCCCGGAGACCATCTCGGCGGTGATCGCCCAGCGCTCGTGGTCGCGCCAGGCGCCGTCGATGAAGAGGAAGTCCGGGGAGAACCCCTCCAGCCGGAAGCCGGCCCGCTTGACCAGGGCGATCGACAGCTCGTTGGCCGGCTGGATGTTGACCTCCAGCCGGTGCAGCCCCAGCTGCGTGAAGGCGTGGTGGATCACCAGTCGCAGGCCCTCGCTCATCAGCCCGCGGCCGGCGGCGTGCGCGAAGGCGCCGTAGCCGATCGCGCCGCAGCGGAACGCGCCGTGCACGATGTTGTTGATCGTGAGGTAGCCGGCGATCCGGCCGTCGGCCCGCTCACAGATCAAGAACCCCTCGCGCTGCGGCTCCTGGAGCCGCAGCAGATAACCGTCGTACGCGGCGTCCGTGGCGGGCGGGAAGAGCCAGGGGCGGTGCAGCTCCGTGCTCTCGCGCGCGAGCGCGGTGAACTCTGCCCGGTCGGCGGCGGTGAAGTGCCGGATACCCACCCGCGGCCCGCGCGCGAGGTAGCGGTCGTTGCTCGTCATCGGCAGATCGTACGAAGGCCGGCAGCGGCAGGCCAGCCGGGCGGGCGGCGCGCCCGGCCCCTGTGTCACCCCCGGGCCGCCGCCCGCTCCCCCGCGGTCGGTGCGGCGAGCGCCAGCCGGCGGTGGAGGCGGCGCAGCATCAGCCGGGCCATGAAGGGGTGGAACCGGCGTACGAGGGCGAAGTAGAGCCGGCCGGCGGTGCGGTGGAGGCGGACGACCGTGCCGAGGGTGACCCGGCCGTCCGCGACCAGGACCGAGGCCCGGAAGTCCAGGTGCCGGGCGTCCGCGCCGAGCAGGATCTCCGCGTCGGTGCGCCCGACGACCGGGAAGGACTTGCCGCGCAGCACGCCCTCCCATGCCGCCGGTTCCTGCGGCATACCAGGCAGCAGATCCATCTGCCAGGCGTCCTGGAAGTCGGTACGCGGGAAGGCCCGGTGCGCCAGCCGGGCCGCGGCGGGGAGCTCGACGGCCCGGGGCCGGTCCCAGAGCAGCCGGTTGAACAGCCGTACCCGCGGGGACCGGCGGACCGGGGCCGCCACCCGGCCGGTGGCGACCCGTTCAATGTTGTCGAAGATCTCCTCCACGACGGTGCCGTGCACGGCCCGGAGCGCCAGTGACCACACCGCCGCCTTGGCCGGCCGGAGCCGGCTGTGCAGGACGTGCTCCACCCGGCAGCGGTCGGGTCCCAGGGGCCGGACGGTGATCTCGTGCCACCCGTCCTCACCGCCGGTGAAGTCGAAGCGGATATGGCGGCCGGGCTCGTACGCCGCGACGCGGTAGCGGACGAAGCCGTGCCCGCCGTCGGCGCCGACGCCCAGGGGGCGGTCGAAGCGCATCGGCGGCCAGACCGGCGTGGGGAAGAGCGGATCGTCCGCGCCGCCGAGCCGGTCGAGCAGCGCGCCGACGGCGTCGGCCGGGGCGTGGACGGTGCGGGCATGAACATCGCGGACGGTACGCACGGGGCACCTCCATACGGTGGCGTATGTTTGACCGTACGGTACCGTATGGGTATGGCGCAGCAGCGAGCGAAGGACCCCCACGGCAGCGGTGCACGACCCCGGCTGAGCGCCCGGGACTGGGCCGATGCCGCCCTGGCGGCGATGGGCGAAGGCGGCCTCGCCGCGGTGGCCGTGGAGCCGCTGGCCGCCCGGCTGGGCACCACCAAGGGCAGCTTCTACTGGCACTTCAGCAACCGGGACGCGCTGATCGAGGCCGCACTGGAGCGCTGGGAAGAGACCGGCACCGAGGCCGTGATCACCGAGCTGGAGGCCGAGCCCGACCCCGGCAGACGACTGCGCCGGCTGCTCACCCAGGCCATCTCCCGGGCCGCCACGGACCCGCTGGAGCTCTCCCTGCTGGCGAGCACGACGGATCCACGGGTGGCCGCCGCGCTCGCCCGGGTGACCGACCGGCGCATCGGCTATGTCGCCGCGCTCTTCGCGGCGCTGGGCTTCCCCGAGGGGGAGGCGCGGCACCGCGGCCTGCTGGCGTACACCGCCTACCTCGGCCACGCCCAGCTCGGGCACGCCGTCCCGCACACCCTGCCGGCCGAGGCGGCACAGGGCAGCTATCTGGACGGCGTGATCGACACCCTCGTACGGCCGCGGGACGGAGGCGATGAAACCGAACATGTCGCAATCTGAACGAGGTTGGCCGAACTGCGCGTAGACGTGCCCGGTATCCGCGGCATGAGGTGAGATCGGCGCGGCGAACACGACGCGCCACAGCGTTGTCATCTCACACACGAGCATCTCGAGCCACTCGAAGCTCGTACGGGAGGAATTCCGTGACCGAAGCCATCCCCTACTTTCAGGACCGCACCTGTCCCTACCACCCGCCCGCCGCATATCAGCCACTGCGCGAGGCCGGCCCGCTGACCCATGTCACGTTCTACGACGGCCGCACGGTGTGGGCGGTCACCGGCCACACCGAGGCCCGGGCGCTGCTGACCGACCAGCGGCTCTCCGCCGACCGGCAGAACCCGGCCTTCCCGATCCCGTTCGAACGCTTCGAAGCCATCCGCCGGGTCCGGACACCGCTGATCGGGGTCGACGACCCGGAGCACAACACCCAGCGCCGGATGCTGATCCCCAGCTTCAGCCTCAAGCGGACCGCCGCACTGCGGCCGCAGATCCAGCAGATCGTCGACGGGCTGCTCGACCGGATGCTGGAGCAGGGCCCGCCCGCCGAGCTGGTCTCCGCGTTCGCCCTGCCGGTCCCCTCGATGGTGATCTGCGCACTGCTCGGGGTCCCGTACGCCGACCATGAGTTCTTCGAGGAGGAGTCCCGCCGGATCCTGCGCGGACGGTCGGCCGAGGAGGCGGAGGACGCCCGGCTGAAGCTGGAGGAGTACTTCACCGGGCTGATCGCCGCCAAGGAGAAGAAGCCGGGCGACGGGCTGCTGGACGAGCTGATCGAGGAACGGCTGCGGACCGGCGCGCTCGCCCGCGACGAGCTGGTCCAGCTCGCCATGATCCTGCTGGTGGCCGGCCATGAGACCACCGCCAACATGATCTCGCTCGCCACCTTCACCCTGCTGGAGCACCCCGACCAGCTGGCGCAGCTCAAGGCCGAAGAGGGGCTGATGCCGGCCGCCATCGAGGAGCTGCTGCGGTTCCTGTCCATCGCGGACGGCCTGCTGCGGGTGGCGAAGGAGGACATCGAGATCGGCGGACAGGTCATCCGCGCCGACGACGGGGTCCTGTTCCCCGCCTCGCTGATCAACCGGGACGATGCCACCTATCCGTCACCGGACGAGCTGGACCTCGGCCGTTCGGCCCGCCATCACGTGGCGTTCGGTTTCGGGATCCACCAGTGCCTGGGGCAGAACCTCGCCCGCGCGGAGATGGAGATCGCGCTGCGCTCGCTGTTCACCAGGATCCCGCAGCTGCGGCTCGCCGTGCCGGCCGCCGGGATTCCGTTCAAGGCCGGCGACACCCTGCAAGGCATGATCGAACTGCCGCTGGCCTGGTAGCAGCCAGGACGGCAGACCAGAGAAAGGGGTCCGGAATGCGGATCACGATCGACACCGACCGCTGTATCGGCGCCGGCCAGTGTGCCCTGACCGCGCCGGGGGTCTTCACACAGGACGACGACGGATTCAGTGCGCTGCTGCCCGGCCGTGAGGACGGCGCGGGCGACCCGCTGGCACGGGAAGCCGCCCGCGCCTGCCCCGTGCAGGCCATCGAGGTCACGGACGACTGAGGGCTCTCCCGTCATCCCTGGCGGGCGCACGTCGACGGCCCTGCACGACGACAGCCCTCACGGCGTGACCGCAACATCCCGCGGACGACCCGGCGGACGCGCGCGGCCCGGCTGACACCCGGCGCCCGCGGCGCGCCCGAGCCGTCCGCCCCGCCCTGTCCCTACGGCATCCACTCCATCCGCTACCGCAACACCCCTTGGGTGACGGGCAGTTCAAGGACCCCGGTGTCCTCGGGCGTACTGGAGACCGTCACCGGCTTCACGCCGCGATTGCCCACATAGGCGTCGTCGCTCGCGGCGATCACGAAGCGCAGTCGGTGCCCCGGCTCGTACCGGTGCACGATGCCCGGCAGTTCCACGGTGAACCGCCGGGTCACATCGGGCACCCGGGCCGGGGCCACCAGCCGGTGCACCAGCGTCTTCCTGCCGTCCGGCGCGACATCGTAGAGCTTGGCGAACAGCACCAGCTTGTCGGCCGCGTCCGCGGACCGCTGTGCCCGCTCGGCCTGCGGCGAGGTGACCTTCAGCGTCACCCTGGGCGCGCCCACCACGTCCACCGGCCCGCCCGCCACCGGCTGTGACGTCCAGTCGAGGTAGGTGCCCCGGGCGTCGTACGGCGCCACGTCCGGCACCCCCAGCAGCCCGGCCAGCGAACTCTCCGAGTGGCTGGTGGCCATCCGCAGATTGCGGTACGCCCGGCTGCCGCGCGCCACCGCGCCGCGGTGTGCGACGAGCCTGCCGTCCCCGGAGAGATACAGCCGCCGGGTGCCGCCCGCCGGGAAGGCGGGCGAGGTGGCGTAGGCGGACCCGGCGGTCACCCAGTCCCGGTGGTAGGCGAAGGCGGGTCCGGTGCCGGTTGCCGTCCGGTGCCGCAGATAGCGGTCGAACCACGCCAGGATCCGCCGGCCGACGTAACTGGTGTCCAGATTGCCCTGCGCCAGGTTGAGTTCGCCCTGCACCGGCTTCTTCATCCCGCCGCTGTGGCCCCATGCCTGCCAGATCATCCTGACCGGGGTGCCCTGCGCGGCGAGGGTCCGGTAGGTGGCGGTGGCCTCGTTGAGGTTGAACAGGCTGTCGTTCTGCCCCTGCACGAGCAGCGTCGGCGCCTTGACCGACGGCAGATACGAGACCGGGGAGACGCTGCGCGCATAGTGGAGCACGGCGTCGGTCTGCTGCGCCGGGTACTTCCCGGAGTCCAGCAGCCGCTTGGTCCCACAGGCCCGCGCGACGAAGTGCAGACAGCCGGGGCCGCCGGTGCGCGACGGGTCGAGCTGCGGATGCAGCAGCCCCTGCGCCTCGCCGATCAGGAAGAACCCGTTCGTCCACTGCCACTTGTAGGCACCGGGCAGCGGGCCGGTGACGCCGTGGGTACGGCCGGCGTTGTTCGGATCCAGGGAGTAGGAGAGGTCGTTCCAGGTGATGAGCGGGACCAGCGCGTCGACCCGGTGGTCGACGGCGGCGGTGGCCAGCTGGATCGCGCCGCCGTAGGAGCCGCCGATCATGCCGACCCGCGGATCGCCCGCGCCGTCCTTGGCGACATAGTCGAGACGTGTCCCGTTGTCGGCCGTACGGGCGCCGGCCAGCAGGTCGACCAGCCCGCTCGCCGCCCGGCCGTCGATCCCGGGGTCGTCGAGGGAGATCGGGCAGCCGGTCTTGCCGAAGCCGAGCCCGGAGTAGGCCAGCGCCACATAGCCGCGGGTGGCGAGGGCCTTGGCGAGGCCGTCGGTCGCGCCGTCCTTCTTGCTGCCGCCGAAGCCGTTGGTGGTCAGCACGGCGGGCGCCGGATGGGCGGCGTCGGCTCCGGCCGGGCGGTAGACATCCGCGTCCACGGTGCAGTGGCGTTCCCCGCTCCGGACGGTGACCTTGAGCGCGGTGACGGTGTACGGGTCGGCGGCGGCTGCCGCCGGGGCGGTCAGGACGAGCGGCGCGGCGAGGGCGGAGCCGGCCAGCAGGGCGAGGGACCTGCGGAGCACGGGGCGGAACACGGCTCGGGACACGCTGGGCACGAGGACCTCCACACAGGTCGTACCAACCAGTCGGTAGCGGCGCGCTCATGCTGTGACACGGGTAACGGCAAGTCAACGCTCCGGACCCGCGTCGTGGTTAGGACGTGCGTTCAGTGCCGTTTGGCGGTGGGAGGGGCCGTGGCGACCCCATGAGGCCCTGGGCGGTGGAGGGGTGAGCGGCCATCAGGCAGGCGATGTGTTCACACCGTTGCCGGCACCTCGAAGGTCAGCGCGCCGACCGTCGCGTCCAGCTCGGCGGGGACGCCCAGTGGCACGGTCAGCGCGGAATCGCCGTGGCCGAAGCCGAACTCCTCGGCCACCGGTACCCCGAGCCCGGCCAGCCGGTCCACCAGCGCCGCCCGCACCTGCGCGTAGGGCCCGCAGCGGGCCCAGGAGCCGAGGACGATGCCGGCGACCCCGTCCAGCCAGCCGGCCCGCAGGAGTTGGGTCAGCGCCCGGTCGATGCGGTACGGCGGTTCCCCGACGTCCTCCAGCAGGAGCAGCCCGCCCGCCGCGCTCCGCCGGGCCCGCGGGGTGCCCAGTTCGGTGGCGAGCATGGCCAGACAGCCGCCGAGGGTGACCCCGCGGGCCCGGCCCGGCACCAGCGGCCGGGCGGACGGCGACACCAGGGTGCGGACGGTCTCCGGCGCGAACAGCGTGCGCCGCAGCTGCTCCCGGGTGGCGTCGTCCTTGAGGAAGACCTCACCCGCGACGGCCGGTCCGTGCAGCGTGGACACCCCGCAACGCACCGCGAACGCCTCGTGCAGCACCGTCACATCGCTGAAGCCGATCAGCGGTTTGGGGGCCGCGGCCCGGAGCGCGTCCCAGTCGAGCAGATCGACCATCCGCTGGGCGCCGTAGCCACCGCGCGCCGCGAACACCGCCTTCACGGATGGATCGCACCACGCGTCCTGGAGATCGCGGGCCCGCTGCTCGTCGGAGGCGGCGAGATAGCCCAGGGTGGGGTGGGTGCCGCGGGCATGGGGCGCGGCGACCGGGTCGAGGTCCCAGCCGCGGAGCACATCCAGCCCGCGGTCCAGCCGCTCCGCCACGAGCGGTCCGCTGGGCGCCACCACCGCCACCCGGTCGCCGGGCCGCAGCCGCGGTGGCCGGACCGGCCGGACCTCCGTCATCCGCGCAGCTCCAGCGCCGGGACATCGCCGCGGGTGATGCCGAAGGTCTGGGCGTAGAGGGCGAGTTCGGCCTCCACGGCGCGCACGATGGTCTCCGCGCGGCGGAAGCCGTGGCCCTCGCCGGGGAACGACAGATAGGCGTGCCGTATGCCGCGCCCAGCGACCGCCGCGAGGAACCGGTCGCACTGCGCGGGCGGACAGATCACATCGTCCAGGCCCTGGAGCAGCAGGAACGGTGCGGTGATCCGGTCGGCGCGGTGCAGCGGCGAGCGCTCGCGATAGCGGTCGGGCACCTCGGCGAGCGGTCCGACCAGCGAGTCCAGATACCGCGATTCAAAGTCATGGGTCTCGCCGGTGGCCCAGCCGGTCAGGTCCAGGATCGGATAGCTGATGGTGCCGCAGGCGTAGACGTCGGTGGTGGTCAGGGAGGCGGCGGCGGTCCAGCCGCCGGCGCTGCCGCCGCGGATGGCGAGCCGGGCGCGGTCGGCGGTGCCCTCGTCGGCCAGTGCGCGGGCGACGGCAGCGCAGTCCTCGACGTCCACCACTCCCCACTGGCCGCGCAGCCGCTCGCGGTATTCCCGGCCATAGCCCGTCGAGCCGCCGTAGTTGACCTCGGCGACGCCGATGCCCCGGGTGGTGAAGTAGGCGATCTCCAGGTCGAGCACCAGCGGTGCCCGGCCGGTGGGGCCGCCGTGCGCCCACACCACGAAGGGCGGCAGCTCCCCGTCGGGGGCACGGTGGTCGGGGTTGTGCGGCGGGTAGATGTGGGCGTGGATGTCCCGTCCGCCGGGGCCGGTGAAGGTGCGGCTCAGCGGCCGGGGGTAGTAGGCCGGGTCCAGGACATCGGCGTGCCGGCAGGCCAGGACCCGGGCGCGTCCGGTGCAGGTGTCCAGCTCGACGAGCTCGTACGAGCTGTGCGGACCGGCGGCGATGCCGACGACGCGGCTGCCGTGCACGGCGAGGCTGGGCGCCCATTCGGTCCACGGGCCCGCGGCGTCGACCAGTTCGCCGCTCACCGGGTCGAGGATGCCCAGGGAGGTGGCGCCCCGGCCGTGGATCACCGCGAGGGTGCCGTTGTCCAGGGGCAGGAACCAGCGCTGGCCGACGGTCCACAGCGGCCCGCCGAACTCCTCCTGCCGGGACGGGCACAGACCGCGGCGCGTCGCGTCGCCCTCGGGGTCGAGGCGCTGGAGCTCCCACCAGCCGCTGACGTCCGAGACGAACAGCAGGGAGCCATCGGCCGCCCACTCGATCTGGGCGACGGACTCACCGGCCGCACCGCCGTGCGGCGCGCCGGGGCCGAGATCGCCGGCGAGCGGCCGGATGTCCTCGAACTCGCCCTTCCCGGTGACCCGGGCGACCATCGCCAGGGTGCCCTCCCAGGGCATACGGGGGTGGTCCCACGCGAGCCAGGCGGCGCTCCGGCCGTCCGGGGAGATCCGCGGACCGGTCACAAAGCGATGCCGGTCGTCGCTCAGCTCCCTTACGGCTTCCCGGTGTTCGGCTGCGGAGCCGTCGAGCGGCACGGCCGCGATCACCCGGCGCACATCGGTCGGCCGGTCGCCGGTGAACTCCTCCAGGACGCACCAGACCTCACCGAGCTCGGGGCGCAGCACCGGGTCGGCCCAGCGCAGCCCGTCACCGACGCCGGAGTGCGGGGTGAGCGGGCGCGGGGCCTCGTCACTGTCCGGTGCGTAGGCGTACAGCCGCTGGTCGGCGAAGTTGCTGAAGACGACCAGTGGTCCGCGCTCGGTGACGGCACCGGCCCAGGGCTGGCCGCCGTACTCCAGCACCCGGCTGCGGACGTTCCAGGGCGCGGGGAGCACCGACTCCTCGGCGCCGTCCGGCCGCCGGCGGACCAGCGCCCGCCGGCCGCCCTCGCCGGGCCGCGGCTCCGTCCACCACACCTCGTCGCCGACGACCCCGACAAAGGCCGGCCGGCCGTCGTGCGCGGCGACCATCCGGGCATCTATCGGGGACGTCCAGCCGCCGTACGGAGCCGTGGTCACCATCTGTCGTTCCTCTCCACCACCGGTCGGGCAACGCGTCGGCCGGTCAGACCGCGCGCAGGAAATGATCGAGCACCCGGACCCCGAAATGCAGCCCCTCGACCGGCACACATTCATCCACACCATGGAAGAGCGCCTGGTAGTCGAAGCCCTCGGGCAGCTTCAACGGGGAGAAGCCATAGCCGGTGATGCCCAGCCGGGAGAACTGCTTGGCGTCGGTTCCGCCGGACATGCAGTACGGCACGACCCGGCCGTCCGGGTCGAAGCGCTCGATCGCGGCCCGCATCGCGGCGAACGTCGGGGAGTCCACCGGAGCCTCCAGCGCGACCTCGCGATGGTCGTACTCCCAGCTCACCCCGGGCCCCGTGAGCGCGTCCATGGTCGTACGGAACTCCGCCTCGCCGCCGGGGACCACCCGGCCGTCGATATGGGCGACGGCGGTCCCCGGGATCACATTGACCTTGTAACCGGCGGCCAGCATGGTCGGATTGGCGCTGTTGCGGACCGTCGGCCGGACCAGCTCGGCGGCCCGGCCGAGCCTGCTCAGCAGGGCGTCGACGTCGAAGTCCGGCGCGTCGGCATCGGTGTCGACGCCGTACAGCGCGGCGAGTTCACGGAGCGCGGCCCGCACCGTCGGGGTGAGCCGGACCGGCCAGTCGTGCGCGCCGATCCGGGCCACGGCCGCGGCGAGCCGGCTGACGGCGTTGTCGCGGTTGACCTTCGAGCCGTGCCCGGCCCGCCCCCGGGCGGTCAGCTTCAGCCAGGCCGTTCCGCGCTCCCCCGCCGCGACCGGGTACAGCTGCATCCCGTTGCCGTCGTGGAAGGTGAAGGCCCCGGACTCGCTGATGCCCTCGGTGCAGCCGTCGAAGAGCCCGGGGTGCCGGTCGGCCAGGAAGCCGGAGCCGTCCTCGGCGCTGGCCTCTTCGTCGGCCGTGAAGGCGAGCACGAGGTCCCGCCGCGGCCGCACCCCGCTGCGGGCCCACTGGCGGACGGTGGCGAGCACCATCGCGTCCATGTTCTTCATGTCGATGGCACCGCGGCCCCAGACCACACCGTCGCGGATCTCCCCAGAGAAGGGGTGCACACTCCAGTCGGCGGGCTCGGCGGGCACCACGTCGAGATGGCCGTGCACCAGCAGGGCGTCGGCCGTGGGGTCGGTGCCCTCGATACGGGCGACCACATTCGTCCGGCCCTTGGTGCGCTCCAGCAGCGTGGGCGCCAGGCCGGCCCCGGCCAGCCGCTCGGCGACGTACTCGGCGGCCGGGCGCTCCCGGCAGGTGCCGTCACCGGCGTTGCTGGTGTCGATCCGGATCAGCTCGGAGGTGAACCGCACCACCTCGTCGAGCGCCTGCCGGTCCACGCCGGGGGCCTGCCCGGTCCCGGGCTGCCCGGCGAACTCCACCTCAGCCATATTGTTCCTCCACGGCAGACGACACGACGGTGGTCACCGCCTTGAAGCACCGGATGGCCTCGTACATGTTCGGACTGCGGTACGCGATACGACGCTCCCCGCATCGTTCCACGCCCGGCACACAGGTCGCCGCGCCCACCAGGTGTTCGGCGTCGAATTCCAGCTCCAGGCGGAACGGCCCGCGCCGGGAGGGTTCCTGACGCACCGCCAGCGCCGCTCCCTTGTGGGCGGCGGCCCGGATCTCGGCCGCGGTACGGGCCGGCGGCCGGCAGACCGCCGCATAGCGCGACACATAGTCCTTGACCGCCACCCCGGGCGCCTGCGGGGCGTAGCCGAGGGCGTCCTGGCAGGTGCGGTCGTCGCCGGTGACCAGCACCACGGGGACCCCGTACTCGGCCACCACCAGGGAGTTCAGATAGCCCTCGCTCGCGCGGGTGCCATCGACCCAGACGCCGGTGAGGGTGTTGGCGAGGTAGGTGTGCGCGAGGACGCCTTCGGTGCCCGCACCGGTGTGGTAGCCGACGAAGGCGATCCCGTCGACGTCGCCGTGCTGGACCCCCTCGACCATGCTGAGCGACTTGTGCCGCCCGGTGAGCATCTGCGCGCGCTCGTCGAGCTGTTCCAGCAGCAGATTGCGCATCGTCCAGTGGGCCTCGTTGACCAGCACCTCGTCCGCGCCGCCGTCGAAGAATCCGGCGATCGCCGCATTCACGTCGGACGTGAACATCTGGCGGCAGCGCTCCCACTGGGGTGTTCCCGGCAGCACATCGGCCGGCCAGGTCACGCCCGTGGCGCCCTCCATGTCCGCGGAGATGAGGATCTTCACATGCACCAGTCCCGTCGCAGCTAGGGGGCGGTCCGCACGGCACCCGACGTCGCCCGGTCCCCCAGTTTCGGCGATACCGGACGGCTTGCCCAGCCTAACCAGGGCCTTCGGCCTGACACCCCGTCCGGCACCTTCCAGGACTGCCCTGTTGTGGCCAACCGCACCACTTCTTCATCTCAGCACCACGATTCCTTCCAAGTGGAACCTGGGGGTACGCTCGTCTCCCACCGCATCTCGCACAGTTTCTGTCGCAAAGCGGAAGGACTTCCGACGGAATCCGTAAGGACTTCTGAACGAGTTCTGTCAGCTGCCGACGGCACATGCCAGGTGAGGTACAACGGGCCGGACCAGCTTCCCACGCAAGGAAACAGAGGCAAGAATGGTGAGCGAGGCACTCAATGGCATCCGTTTACCGCAATGCGGTGACACGCGAACCGACAGCGAAGGCCAACTCGCGATCTTGACCGAACTGATCGCGCAGTCTCTTTGCGATCGCAACCCGAGCTTCAAGGAAGTCATCGAGCGAGGCGGTCACCAGCAGGTGGCCCGGCTGATCGAGGACGTGTTGCGGTCCGGCCGCCCACTGCCCGAGAAGGTGCGCGCGGTCATGCTGCGCACCGACACCGACATCCATCTGGTGGCGTCCGCGCTGGGCGACTGCCTCGTCAGCGGACCGGGCGAGCCGCCGGGCCTGCTGATCCCCGCGTCGCTGGCCGACGGCAAGAGCGGCCGGGCCCGACTGAAGGGTGTTCTGCGCCATCGCGCCGCGGTGGTTGGTCATGCGGTGCCGCCGGCGGAAGCCGCCTCCTCGGTACGCGCCGCGACCCGGCTGCTGGATCTGGCGTCCGCGCACGACGGCCCGGAGGCCGGAGTGGTGTTCGTCGACGACCATCTCTCCTCGCTCGTCCTCCTCCAGGACGAGTCGCTGACCCACACCCTGATCGCCCGCCACCTGCGCCCGCTCGCGGGGCTCACGCCGGAGCGGTGCGAGCGCCTGGAGGCCACCCTGCTCGCCTGGCTCGGCGGTATGGGCGCTCCGGAGGTGGCCAAGGCGCTCAGCATCCACCCGCAGACGGTCCGCTACCGGATGCGTCAGCTGGAGAAGCTGTTCGGCGCCCGCCTCCGGGACCCGCGGACCCGCTTCGAGATCGAGATGGCCCTCCGCACCCGCCAGCTGATGGCCGCCACCCGCCGGCGCCGGGCGGCCGCCACCCGCCGACCGCGCGCCGCCCCCAACCCCCGCAAGGCCCTGCCACGCCGCTAGGGCATGTCCCTGTTCGCCCGTGATTTTGGCGAATCTCACATTCCAGCCCACCCCCCCAAATACGGACAAACTACCCATCTCGCCCGAGGTGCCCCCACCCCCGCCACGTATCGTCGCCGTGACCCATGAAGCGGGACACCGGCCGGCCGCACGGCCGCGGTGACCCGGCAGCGCCGGTCGCACGAGGCCGGCCGCCCGACGGCGCAGCCTCCGATACACAGCGGGACAGGACACCACCTCCATGCACGGATCACGCATACCGAGCTGCGCACGCCGCGGGCTGGCCGCGGTCGTGGCTGCCGGATCGCTGCTCGCGGTGCTCACCACGGCGACCCCGGCCGCGGCCGGCTCCGCCAGCACGCCGGTGGGCGGCTCCAAGGTCGTGTGCACCTCGAAGCAGCCGGGCCTGGCGCCCGCGCTGTCCCAGGACATCGCCGACGCCCTCCACGGGCGGGAGGGCGCCTCGGCGCTGGCGATCTACGACCGGCGCACCCGGACCCACTGCGAGTTCAAGGCCGGCGCTCACTTCGACTCGGCGAGTGTGGTGAAGGTCACGGTGCTCGGGGCCCTGCTGCGGAAGGCGGAGGAGGCGCACCGCAAGCTGACCTCGCACGAGGTGCGGCTGACCACCGCCATGATCACCAAGTCGGACAACGACGCGACCACCGCGCTCTGGCGCCGGGTCCGCCCGGCCGGCGTCCAGCACTTCCTGTCGCTGGCCGGTATGCGGCACACCGTCCCCGGCACGCACGGTGCCTGGGGCCTCACCCAAATCACCGCCGGGGACCAGCTCAAGCTGATGGAGCTGCTCACCACGGACAACCGGGTGCTCACCCGCGCCTCCCGTGGCTACGCCCTCGACCTGATGCACCGGGTCGTCCCGGACCAGCGCTGGGGTGTCCCCGCGGGCGCCCCCGGCGGCACCTCCGTGCACGTCAAGAACGGCTGGCTGCCGCGCAAGACCAACGGCTGGCGGGTGAACAGCGTCGGCACCTTCAACGGCGGCGGGAACGACTACGGCATGGCCGTCCTCTCCACCGGCAGCCACACCATGGACGACGGCGTGGCCACCGTCGAGCGCGCCGCCCGGGTCATCCACCGCGATCTGACGCACTGATCTCCGGCCCGGCGGCGTCGGACGGGGGCCCGCGGACGCAGCGGACGGCGCACGCCCGCCCACAGGCGGCGGAAGCCCCGCTCCGTCATCCCCTGCCCGGGAGGATCCGCTTCTCCGGCAGCGCCAGATGGCCGCAGCCGCGGCGCTCGGCCTGGTCCCGGGCGAACGCGACCAGCAGCGGCCGCAGTTCACGCCCCGCGTGCCGCCGGTCCGGGGCGCTCCTCGCCAGGTAGTGGGCGGACTCGCCGTCGCAGCGGGCGGCGGCGGTGCCGAAGTCCTCGCTCATCACCTGGCCGCCGTCCGGGAAGTCGCGCGGCAGCGAGACATTGGCGGTGACCAGGGTCTTGAAGGACTCGTCCGTCCAGTCTCCGTACCAGCCGCTGAACTCGGCATACGGGAACCTGCTCGTGCCGTCCATCAGTGCGCAGTGGGTGATCGCCGCATGCGGGTCGGAGCGCGGGACGACCCGCCAGGGCTTACCCGTAGGGGCCTCGGGGAGCCGGGCGCGGGCCAGCCAGCCGCAGCCGGCGCCGCCCTTCGCCGGCGGCACGGGCGCCGGACGCAGCACCGCCCGCTGCGGCAGCGGCAGCTTCGGCGCGCCGCAACCGGCCTGCTCCGAGGCGCCGTTGGCGAGCGAGACCGCGATCCGCAGGGTGGCGGGGGTGCCGTGCTTCTCGTCCCATTTGCCGATCACCCGGGTGACCAGCCGCCGTTTGCGGCCGAGGGAGTCCCGCCGCAGATCCGGGCACTCCTGCACGATGTAGTGCCCCAGGTCGCTCTGGAAGCCGGGGATTCCCGCGGGGAAGACGAACCCCGGCGTGGTGGGGATGGCGAACTCGCCGTTGAGCCGGCGGTCCACCTTGTCCGGGTCGGAATCGACGTCCGCCAACAACGCGAAGTGATCGTCCGGCGTGTCCACCCCGCAGCTCATCCGGCCGTGGGCGAGATCCGCCGCTTCCTTGCCGGCCTTCAGCTGCTCGGCGGGGAGTACGTCCGCCAGGTCGCCCGTCGAGAGCAGCCCCGCGCACACATGCGTCGCGTACCACCATGGCTGCCACAGCGGCTTGGCCGCGTAACCCCCGCCCACGAGCACCACCAGGACCACCGCGAGGACGGCCACCACCCGCCCGCTCGGCACCCATCGCCGCCACCCCGCTGCCGCCATGACTCCCCCATCCCCCTTGATTCCACGGCGGATTCCCGGGGAACCCACGGCGGAAGACCCTACCCGCCGCCCGTACAGGGGCCGTTGACCGGGCGTACGGGTCGTTGGCGGGGCGTACGGGTCGCTGGCGAGGCGCACCGGCCGCGCCCGGCCCACGCTGCCGCCGTCCGACCTGGCGGTACGACTTTGCACTCCCCCGGGTGACCGGCCCCCCGAACGGCCCCGTACGGCACGGGACCGGGATATCAACGCCGCATGAGCGAGACCGTGCAGCCACTGGTCCGGCAGGCATACGCGCCGCCGGCTCACCAGCCCACACCGCACTCCGGGAGGAACCCGGCGCCCGGCCGCGTCAAGGCAGACCTGGAGGGCGTTCCCGAAACGGCGTTGTGGACGCTCCATCACCGCGCCGCCGAGGCCGCCCGCCCGGACACGGTGCTGCCCGATCCACGCGCCGTACAGCTCGTCACCGAGATCGAATTCCCCTTCCAGGAGCGGCTGGGCGCCGCCCGGCCCTGGCTGGCGCAGGCCCTCGCCCTGCGGGCCCTCGGGTTCGACGGTGTGGTGCGCGCGTTTCTCGCCGACTGTCCGGACGGCACGGTGGTCGCGCTCGGCGAGGGCCTGGAGACCCAGTTCTGGCGGGTGGACAACGGCCGGGTCCAGTGGGTCACCGTCGACCTGGACGACCCGTTGGCGCTGCGGCGGCGCCTGCTGCCCCACGGGGAGCGGCAGCGCCTGGTGGCCTGCGACGCCCGCGACAGCCGGTGGATGGCAGGCATCGATCCCGCGCGCGGTGTCCTGGTGACCGCGCAGGGGCTGCTGATGTATCTCCAGCCCGCCCAGGTGACCCGGCTGATCGCCGCCTGCGCCGGTGCGTTCCCCGGCGGCGCGATGGTGTTCGACACCGTCTCGCGGCGGTTCAGCGCCCGCCCCCGCGCAACGGAAGCCGGTGGCCATCGGCTGCCCCCGATGCCCTGGGGCATGGACGCGGCCGACCGGCACCGGCTGCGGCAGGCCCATCCGGCCATCAGCGAGGTGTCCGAGGTGCCGCTCCCCGCGGGCCGCGGCTTCCTCGGCCGGCTCGCTCCGCGCGCCGCGGCCGTACCCCTGCTCCGCACCGACCGCCCGCTCATCACCCGGCTGCGCTTCGGTGCGGCCCCCGGCTCCCTTACGGGTCAGCCCTGACGGTACTCGGGCACCCCGTCGAGAAAGGCGTGCACCCGTTCCGCGAGCCGCTCCGGGTACTCCCCGTTGATCGCGTGGGAAGCCTTCGGCCAGATCTCCACGGTGCTGTCGCGCAGGGTGCGGGCGCGGGCCGCGGCCTTCCCGGCGTCATGCACGATGCTCTTCCCGGCGATCAGCGCGAGCACGGGGACGCCGATCGAGCGCAGCTCGTCCGCAGCTGGCATGGCCGGGGCCGGGAAGCTGACCTTGAAGTCCCGCATACCGGAGGCGATCAGCCGGCCCTCGATGTGCTCCGAGGCGTTGTCGATCCCGCCGGAGATCCAGCCCAGCAGCCGATTGCGCAGTCCCTCCGGCATCCCGGGAAGGACGCTGCCCAGCGAGACCACGATCATCTTCCAGCTCAGCGGCGCGAAGGTGTTCGCCGGATCCAGCGCGATCACCGACGCGATCCGCTCCGGACGGTGCAGCGCGACCTGCACCGCCAGCCAGCCCCCGATCGACACCCCCAGCACATGCGCCCGGGGCAGTGCGAGCCGGGCGAGCATCTCGTCGATCCAGGCCGCCTGATCGGCACCGGACGTCAGCGGCGCCGACTGCACGCTACAGCCCGGTTCCCCGAGCCCGTCGACGGCGTAGACGGGGCGTCCGCTCCCCATCAGCCCCGGCAGATTCGTCCGCCACAACGGGGTGCAGGACTGCCGCCCCGGCATCAGGACGAGCGGCACGCCGTCCCCCGAGCCGAACCGGTAGACCCGCACCGCCCCGTACGAGGTGTCCACGGTCCGCTGCTCATCGGGCTCGGGCAGCCCGTCCATCGCCTCCCGGTACACCGCCGCGAACCGCTCGAACGCCGCCGGGTCACGGAACGCCCCGATGTGCCGCCGGGCCCATTCGGATCCGATGCGGGGCTCCGGAAAGCTGATCTCCGTCATACGGCCATCCCATCACGGCCGCGCCTGCCGCCGGGCTACGGGGGGCGGAATTCACACCCCATCTCCCAAGGCGACAGGCATATGTGACGTGGCGTCAGGAATGTTAGGAACGACGACCGTTCGGCCAACCGTCGCCGTCCGTTCAGTCCTCGTGCCCCAGCTGGAGGTCGCGTTCGGTGCGGCCGCCGCCGGCGACCTGGAGGACGGTGGCCACCGGCGGGTATCCGGCGGCGATGACGGTGTACTCGCCGGCCGACAGATCCACGAAGCGGAACAGCCCGTCGGGCCCGGTGGTCGCGGTGTCGACGACATTCCCGGCGGCGTCCAGCAGGGTGACCCTGGCGTCCTCGACGGGGCGCCCGCCGCCGGCCCGTACGGTCCCGCGCAGCACCGCACCACCGGCGAGCTCGATGTCCTGGCGGGTCTCCCGGGAAGCCTGCACGGTCACCGGCAGCGCGGCGGGGCGGAACGCCGGGGCGCTGGACGCCAGGGTGTACTCACCGGCCACCAACTCCCCGATGACATAGCCGCCTTCGCGCCCGCTGCGGGTGGTGGCGACGACCTCGCCGCGTACATCGGTGAGGGTGACCATGGCATCGCGTACGGGCGTGCCGTCGCCGGTGGTGACGGTGCCCGCGAGCCGGCCCGCGCCGCCGAGCACGACATCCAGCTCGACCGGCCGCTCGCCGACGGTGACGGTGACCGCCTGCGGCTGATGGCCACCCGCCGCCGCGATCAGCACATAGGAGCCGGCACCCGGTGTGCTCAGCGCATACCGGCCGTCCTCTCCGGTGGCACCGCGGCCGATCTGCCGGCCGGCGACATCGATGAGGGTGAGCGCGGCGCGCGGCACGATGCTCCCGTCGTGATGCTGGACGGTGCCGCAGACCGGGAGTCCGGCCATGGCGGTGGCGTGGCCCTGGGCAGCGCGCCCCTTGGCGGCGTGTCCGTTGGCGGCGTAGCTGTGCGCACGGGCATAAGAGGCACCGGAGTCAGGGGAGTTGACGGCGGTGGTCGGGTCCGGGGCGGTACGCGCCTGCGGCACGGCGGCGGGGTCGGCCGGGTCGCCGTACGACATCTGCGGGGACGGAGTGGCCTGCGGAGCATGAGGGGCGTGGGACACCAGGGGTTTCGCTTTCAGGAAGAGGGCGAGCACAAGGCCCAGAACGAGCACCGGCACGAGGTAGACGAAGATCCTTGGCAGGGCGTCCGCATACGCGGCGAGAGCGCTGTCGCGCAGCGAGGCGGGCAGCGCACGCAGCAGTTGCGGGGTGATCGGCTCCGGACCGGGCAGCTGCGCCGATGCCGGCAGCCGGTCGTCGAGCCGACGGGCCAGCCGGTCGGCGAGCAGGACGCCGAAGAGGGCCGCGCCGACGCTGCCGCCGAGCCGCCGGAAGCAGTGGTGGGCGCCGGACGCGGTGGCGAGGTCGGCGGCGGGTACGGAGTTCCGCACGGCGAGCACCAGCACCGGCAGGACACAGCCGATCCCGAGACCGAGGAGGCCCGTCCAGAGGCTGAAGTCCATCCGCGCGGTGTCCTGCTGGATCCGCGACGGCAGCCACATCCCGACCGCGGCCATCGCACACCCCAGGATCGGGAAGGCCCTGTAGTGGCCGGTGCGGCTGATGAGGTGGCCGGAGGCGAGGGAGGCGATCACGATGCCACCCAGCAGGGGCAGCATCAGCAGCCCGGACTCGGTCGCCGTGGTGCCCTCCGGCTGGAGGAAGGTCGGCAGGTAGCTGGCCACACCGAAGAGCGCGAGGCCGACGGTGGCGCCGATCAGGCCGGTGACATGGAAGACCGCGTCACGGAACAGCCGTAGTGGGATCAGCGGTTCGGCGGCGAAGTACTCCACCGACAGGAACAGCAGGGCGGTGCCGAGCGCACCGGCGCCGAGGCCGAGGACGACCCGGGAGTCCCAGGCGTAGGTCGTACCGCCCCAACTCGCCAGCAGGACCAGGCAGGTGGCGAACGCGGCGAGCAGCAGCGCCCCGGCGAGGTCCGGCCTGCCGCGCCGCGCGGGCCGGGGCAGCTTCAGCGCACCGGCGATGACCAGAAACGTCAGCGCACCGAACGGGACATTGAGGTAGAAGCACCAGCGCCAGGAGGCATGCTCGGCACAGAAGCCGCCGATCAGCGGCCCGGCGGCGGAGGCGAGACCGAAGACGGCACCGATCAGGCCCATGGAGCGGGCGCGGGCTCGTGGCGGTACGACGTCGGCGACGATCGCCTGAGCGCCGATGAGCAGTCCGCCGCCGCCCACGCCCTGGACGGCCCGGAAGGCGACCAGTTCGTCCATGGTGCGGGACCATCCGGCCAGCGCCGAGCCGGCGGTGAAGACGAGGAGGGCGAAGAGGAGGACCGGCTTCCGGCCGAAGCGGTCGCCGAGCTTGCCGTGGAGCGGCAGCCCGAGGGCCGAGGCGAGCAGGTAGGAGGTCACGGCCCAGGGCATCGCGCCCGTACCGCGCAGCTCACCGGCGATCTCCGGGAGCGCGGTGGCGACGACG
Source organism: Streptomyces sp. bgisy130 (assembly GCF_057708345.1). Lineage (NCBI taxonomy): Bacteria > Bacillati > Actinomycetota > Actinomycetes > Kitasatosporales > Streptomycetaceae > Streptomyces > Streptomyces sp. bgisy130. The sequence goes on along the minus strand of NZ_JBYISA010000001.1, from coordinate 283,995 downwards.
GTCTGGGCGAGGGCCGCGAGCAGCAGTGCCGGCAGCAGACCGGCGACGACGAGACGGCTGCGGCGGGGGCTGAGACTGGCCGGCACCGGCGTACCGGGGCCGCGCGCCACGGGCCCGGCACTCGCGGCCGGAGCCGGGTTCAGCGCGGGAACCGACTTCCTAGCGGGAGCCGAAGCCGGTTCCGTAGCCGACTCCGGAACCAATCCCGTTGCCGCACCAGATACGGGCGGATCGGTTCGCTCGACCCGCTCGCCCAGGGTGGTCCCGCCCACGTGCTGCTCCCCTCGTCACGCCTGTTGCCGGGCCCAAGTTCTCGCATTGGGCGACAACACGGTTCAAGCGCGGCAAAGGGGTGCGGGCGGGGCGGGACCGGACGTCAAGTACGTTGCCCGGGACGCCCATTGGGCTCCCATCAGGGCTTTCCGTACCGAAGTGCTCCAGCGGGCCGCACACTTCGGTTCAGCGGAAACCACCCGAACCGGTGAGCGTGACGGCATGCATGCCGGGTGACGGAAGTGACTGCCGCTCACTTCTCCACGTGGGCCGCGAGGTTGGCCAGCAGGGTGTCGTAGATCCGGCCGAGGCCCTTGGGGGCGAAGGTCCGCTCGAAGAAGCCGCCGATACCGCCGGCGCCCTGCCAGGTGGTGGTGACGACGACCTTGGCGCGCCGCTCACCGGCCGGGGTGACGACCCAGGTGGTCACCATCGAGGAGTTGCGGTCCTTCTCCACGAGCTGGCCGTCGGTCGGCTCGTCGATCTCCAGCAGACAGTCGCGCACCCGCTTGCTCGTGGCCTGGAGCTTCCAGTGGACCAGGGTGCCCTTGCCGTCGCCGCCCTCGCGGACCTCGTACTCGCTGAAGTGCTCGGGCAGCAGCTGCGGACGCGTGCCGGAGTAGTCGGCGAGCGCGTCGAACACGTCCTCCGGGTCCGCCGCGATCTCGCGCTGCGTGGTGGCCTCGACCTGCCCCATGTGTGTCTTCCTCCAGTACTCGGCTGCCGGTCCTGCGATGCGCCGCCAAGCCAACCACCCCTCGGCGACGCGCCCAAATTCAGGGCCGCCGAGCCGGAAGGGAACATGTGTTCTATTATGGCGAACGGGGGGCTCGGCAGGATCCAGAAGGAGGCCCGATGCGCTGGGACAATCTCGGCGAAAGCCCATCCGCGCTGTTCGGCGCGGATGTCGTCAGCCGGACGATCGACACCCCCGAGTTCCGCGGGATCACCTTCCACGAGGTGCGCGCCCGCTCGATCGTGAACCGTGTCCCGGGCGCCTCCCGGATGCCGTTCGAATGGACGGTGAACCCCTACCGGGGCTGTAGCCACGCCTGCGTCTACTGCTTCGCCCGCAAGACGCACAGCTACCTCGACCTGGACACCGGGCAGGGCTTCGACTCGCAGATCGTGGTGAAGGTCAACGCCCCCGAGCTGCTGCGCCGCGAGCTGGCCGGGCGCCGCTGGCGCGGTGACCACATAGCGATGGGCACCAACGTCGACTGCTATCAGCGCGCCGAGGGCCGCTACCGCCTGATGCCCGGCATCATCGAGGCCCTGCGCGATCACGCCAACCCGTTCTCGATCCTCACCAAGGGCACGCTCATCCTGCGCGATCTGCCGCTGCTCCGGCAGGCCGCCGAGGTCACCGACGTCGGCATCTCGGTCTCCGTCGGCTTCCTGGACCGCGAGCTGTGGCGCACGGTCGAGCCCGGCACCCCCGCCCCGGACCGCCGGCTGGACGTGGTGCGCACGCTCACCGCGCACGGCATCCCGTGCGGTGTGCTGATGGCGCCGGTGATCCCGTTCCTCGGGGACGCACCGGACCAGCTGCGGGCCACGGTCCGGGCCATCGCGGAGGCCGGCGCCGGGTCCGTGACCCCGCTGGTGCTGCATCTGCGGCCCGGCGCCCGCGAATGGTTCATGGCGTGGCTGGGGCAGCACCACCCGCATCTGGTGCGGCGCTACACCACCATGTACGCGGACGGCGCCTACGCCCCCAAGTGGTACCAGCGCCGGATCACCCGCCAGGTCCATGAACTCGCCGCGGAGTACGGCATCGGGCCCGCCCGGCCCGGCGAGGCCCGCCGGATCCCGCCGCAGGACACCGCTCCCGCACCGGCCGGAAGCCCCGGCGACGAGGCCCACCACCCCGCGGAACCCACCCAGTTGACCCTGATATGACCCCGCCGCAGCGCTCAGGCGGGGGCGACCGGCGCCGACTCCAGGGCCCGCGCCAGCCGGTCGCGGACCGCGGTCTGGGCGGCGATCCGCTCCTCGACGACGGCGAGCCGTGCACGGGCGATGCGCAGCCCCTCGGGTGACGGCGCGGCGGTGGTCATATCGCCGTCCAGACAGGGCGAGAAGCAGCGGACATCGGCGAGCGTGAGCCCGGCCGCCAGGAGGTGGAGGATATTGCGGACCCGTACGGCCGCGCGCTCGTCGTAGACGCGATAGCCGTTCGCCCTCCGCTCCGAGGCGATCAGCCCCTCGCGCTCGTAGTTGCGCAGCGCCCGCGGCGACGCCCCCGTGGTCTGCGCCAGCTCCCCGATCCGCACCGGCCCACCTCCCCGTCCGGCACCGTTTCTACCAGGGCGGGGCCGGGCCGCCCGGCCCACCCCGGACGCCACCTCGCCCGTCGGCCGACCGCCCCTCAGCCGACCACCGCTCCCCCGTCGACCGGCAGGACCACCCCGGTCACGAACGACGCCTCCGGCGCGGCGAGCCGGGTGACGGCCCAGGCCACCTCCTCCGGACTGCCCACCCGCCCCAGGGGCGTGTGCGCGATCTGCCACTCCCGTAGGGCCGCCCGCTGCTCCGGGGACCATCCCTGATGCCGCGCGATCGGGGTCTCGATCGCCCCGGGCGCGACCGCGACGACCCGTACGCCGCGCGGGGCCAGCTCCACCGCCCAACTACGGGTGAGGAGTTCGAGGCCGGTCTTCGTCGCGGCGTAGACCGCATTGCCCGGCCAGCCCCGCTGACCGACCGAGGTGCTGACGTTGACGACCACCCCGCCGGTCCGCTCCAGATGGGGAACGGCCGCCTGGCTCAGCAGTACCGGCGCGACAAGGTTCGTCGCCAGCAGCGGAGCCATCCCCTCCTTGGTGAAGCTGCCGAGCGCCCCGCTGCCCACCACCGCGGCATTGTTGACCAGCGCATCCAGCCGGCCGAACGTCTCGACGGCGTGACGGACGAGCTCCTCGGGCACCCCGTCCGCGGTGATGTCGGCCGCGTACGGCACGATCTCGCCGCCCCCGGAGTCGGCCCCGGAGCCGGCGCCCGCCGCCGTCTCCGCCAGCGGGCCGGGCCGGCGCCCCACCGCCAGCACCCGCGCACCTTCCGCCGCGAAGGCGTGGGCGGTGGCCCGCCCGATGCCGGTCCCCGCGCCGGTGACGATCACCGCCCTGCGGGGCGTTCCGGACCTGTGCGTTCCGGACCTCTGCGGCCCGGAGTTCGTTGCCTGTTCCATGCCGCGAGTCTCGAACCCTGACGCCTGGGACAAGGTCAAGCGGCTCCCCGCCTCCCGTCCGCGGAATTCCCCTTGAGAGCCCTCGGGGGCCAGGCCCTAACCTCTCCGGCATGGACCGGACCGAGAGGACTTCCGAACGCACCCCCACACAGCCGCCCCGCCCCGTACGGATACGGGAGATGACCGAAGCCGATATCGACGCGGTCTCCGCGGTGCGGGTCCACGGCTGGCAGACGGCCTACCGCGGGCTGATGCCGCAGGCTTATCTGGACGCGATGAGCGTGGCGGAGGATGCCGAGCGGCGGCGCTCGTGGTTCGCGCGCCGGTCGCCGGAGGTCTCGGACCTGGTGGCCGAGCGGAACGGCGAGGTCGTCGGCTGGGCGTGCGTCGGCCCGGCCCGCGACCCTGATATCGCCCCAGGAGCCGCGGAGTTGCCCGCCCCCCGCCCGGCCGCCGGCGAACTGCTTGCCCTCTACGTCACCCCCACCCTGATCGGCACCGGCATCGGCCGCACCTTGCTGACCGCCGGCATCACCCGCGCCCGGTCCCACGGCTTCCACACGCTGTACCTCTGGGTCGTCCGCGGCAACACCCGCGCCCAGCGCTTCTACGAACGGGCCGGTTTCACCCCGGACGGCGCCGAGGAGTCCTCCGACGTGGGCGGCAGCAGCGTCCCGGAACTGCGCTATCGGCGGTCGCTGGCGAACGGGGCAGCGAGCCGCCCTACGGGCGAACGACGGGACTCTGAAGACCTGCCCTAGTGCACGCAGAACTCGTTGCCCTCCGGGTCTGTCATGATCACCCACTCGCCGCCCGGTTCCTTGATGTGGCTCTCCACCCGGGCGCCGAGGGCGCGGAGGCGTTCGACCTCGGTGTCCCGCTCGCCCGTGGGGCCGTGGAGGTCGATATGGAGGCGATTCTTGGCCGCCTTCTTCTCCGCGCGCGGGACGCGGTTGAAGAGCAGCCGGCGCCCCAGGCCCGTGCCGCTCGCGTCGTCGTACGGGTCGTCGGGGTGGCGTACGGCCGCCGCGTCCCGCCAGGCGCGTCGGTCGTGGTGGTCGAGGAGGATCTCGGGCGGGATGGCGCCGAGGTCGAGGAGCTTGGCGATGAGCGCGCTGTGGTCCTCGACCTCGTAATGGAGGGCGGCCGCCCAGAAGTCGGCCTGGGCGTGCGGGTCGTGGGCATCGATGACGAGCTTCCAGTGCAGCGGAGTGGCAGTCATGGTCACCACTTATAGCCCCCGGCACTGACAATCAGCGGCCGCCGCACGCCTGCACGACCGCATCAGCTGCCCCCTTGACCCCCTAGGCCCCGCCCTCCTCCACCTCTCCCCCACCCGAGGCCGCTCCCTCGGACGCCGCCCCCTCCCCCGCCATCACGTCCTCATGCACCCCGAGCCGCGCCAGGGACGCCGCCGCGGCGGCCGCCAGGCGGGGGTGGGTGACGGCGGCGGTGAGGGCGGGGACGGCGCGGCGGTCGCCGAGGGCACCGAGGCCCTCCACACAGGCGAGGGCCACCCGCCAGTAGGGGTTGTGCGGGGTGAGCAGCCGCTCCAGGGTCGCGATCAGCGCGGGGACGGACTGCGGGGCGCGGAGCTCGGCGAGCAGCCGGACCGGGTGCAGGGCGTAGGCGGTGCGCAGCGGGTTGGTGGCGAGCGCGGCCGCGGCGCGGGCGGTGCGGGGGTCGCCGAGCCGGCCCAGCGCATGCGCGGCAGTGGCGCAGCGCACCGGTTCGCGGTAGTTCAGTAACAGCACGAGCGTCTCGAAGGCCCGCTTGTCGCCGACGCAGCCGAGGACGAAGGCGGCGATCTCCCGGGCCCACAGCGGACGTTCGACGGCGACCAGCATCCGGGCCAGTTCCTCGCGTCCGGCCGGGGTGTTCTTGCGGGCCAGCCCGAGCAACCGCTCGTAGGCGACCAGATCCTGTGGGGAGCGGAGTTCGGCCCGCACCCGGTCGGTCAACTCGTGGAATTCCTCTTCCATTTGCCGTTCCCCTCCCGCCGGGCCGCCCGGGTTCCCGCGACGTGGCCTGCGCCACAGCCTAGTGACCCCCGCTACCCCTGGCGCTCTGGTTACTCACCGGTTAACCTGCTGGAACGAGCAGCACCACTGCTCGGGCGGCCTGGTGACGCAGCCGCCACAGAGTGAAGTCGGTTCGGCACAGCACGACACAGTACGGAGCACACGGCAAGGCCCCGGGACAGGGCTCTCGCCGCGTCTCCCGCACCGCCGGCGCTGCCATGGCGCTGCGGCTCCTCGCGGCTCTTCGCCGCTGTTCTGCCGCGGTGATCACAGGCCCCGCGTCCGCGGATACCCCTCAGTCGTCACTTCTCCCCTGCCTTCAGGGGAACACCCTCAGGAGTCTCGCGATGGGCCCTCAGTCCACCCCTGATCTCTCAACTCAAGCCTCTTCGCCGTCCCTTTCCACCGTCGCCATCGTCGGTCTGGGCACCATGGGCACCGGTATCGCCGAGGTGCTGACCCGGGCCGGCCGCGAGGTCATCGGTATCGACACCGACGAAGCCGCGGCCCGCCGTGCCGTCTCCGCCCTCGAAGCCGCGACCGCCCGCGCCGTGCAGCGCGAGCGGCTCACGGAGCGCGAGCGCCAGGACGCCCTGGCCCGGTTCCGTACCTTCACCGATCTCCAGGCCGCCGCGGACGCCGACCTCGTCATCGAGGTCGTGCCCGAGGACTACGAGCTCAAGCGGCAGGTCTTCGCCGAGCTGGACGCGGTGGTCCGGCCGGACACCATCCTGGCCACCGGCACCAACGCGCTGTCCGTGACCCGGCTGGCCGCGGATTCGCAGCGCCCCGAGCGGGTGCTGGGTGTGCACTTCTTCAACCCCGCGCCGGCCATGAAGCTGGTCGAGGTGGTCTCCTCGGTGCTCACCGCGCCGACCGCGATCGCGGCCGTCACGGAGCTCGCCCGCGACCTGGGCAAGGACCCGATCGCGGTGGGTGACCGCCCCGGCTTCGTCGCGGACGGCCTGCTGTTCGGCTATCTGAACCAGGCCGCGGCGATGTACGAGTCCAAGTACGCCACCCGCGAGGACATCGACGCCGCGATGCGGCTCGGCTGCGGGCTGCCGATGGGCCCGCTGGCACTGCTCGACCTGATCGGCGTGGACACCGCGCGTACGGTCCTGGAGGCGATGTACGCCGAGTCCCAGGACCGGCTGCACGCGCCCGCGCCGATCCTCGGCCAGCTGGCCGAGGCGGGGCTGACCGGCCGCAAGGCGGGCCGCGGGTTCTACACCTACGACGCGCCGGGCTGGGGGCACCTCCCAGCGGTAGCTGGGGGAGCCACGGTCGTGCCGGACGCGGAGAGCCCGGCGGCCGCCGATGAGCTCGCCGGCGGGCGTCCGGTCTCCGGCGTCGGCGTGGCCGGTTCCGGGACGATGGCAAGCGGTATCGCCGAGGTCTTCGCCAAGGCGGGCTACAAGGTCGTGCTGGCCGCCCGCAGCCTGGAGAAGGCCGAGAAGGCCAAGGCCCGGATCGCCAAGTCGCTGGGCCGCTCGGTGGACAAGGGCCGGATGACCGCCGAGGCCCGGGATGCCGCGCTGGCGGCGATCACCCCGGCCGGGTCGCTGGACGCGTTCGCCGATGTGGACCTCGCGGTCGAGGCGGTGGCCGAGGATCTGGCGGTCAAGCAGGAGCTGTTCACGACGCTGGACAAGGTCTGCAAGCCGGGTGCCGTCCTGGCCACCACCACCTCGTCGCTGCCGGTCGTGGCCTGCGCCCGCGCCACCTCGCGCCCGCAGGACGTCATCGGGATGCACTTCTTCAACCCGGCGCCCGCCATGAAGCTGGTCGAGGTGGTCCGTACGGTCCTGACGGCCGACGATGTGCACGCCACTGTGCGGGCGGTCTGCGCCAAGGTCCGCAAGCACCCCGTGGACTGCGGCGACCGGGCCGGATTCATCGTGAACGCGCTGCTGTTCCCGTACTTGAACAACGCGATCAAGATGGTCGAGGAGCACTACGCGACCCTGGACGACATCGACGCCGCCATGAAGCTCGGCGGCGGCTACCCGATGGGCCCGTTCGAACTCCTCGACGTGGTCGGCCTGGACGTGTCCCTGGCCATCGAGAAGGTGCTGCACGCCGAGTTCCGCGACCCCGGGCTGGCCCCGGCGCCGCTGCTGGAGCACCTCGTCGCCGCGGGCTGCCTCGGCCGCAAGACCGGCCGCGGCTTCCGTGAGTACGCCGCCCGGCGCTGACGCGTGGCGGCACCCCCGCACGGCGGGGGGAGGGTGGGGTGGACTGCTGGAACCCGACGGCGGTCCACCCCCGCTCACCGGGGCGGAGGTGGCACCTCATGCCGCAGGTCGCGTAAATATGCAGTACCGTCCCCACATGTCCCAGCCCGCTCGTACGCAGCCCTCCGACCCCGACGCCGCCACTCCCGGAACCCGCCGAGCGGCCGCGCAACGGCTCAAGATGCGCCGTGAATTGTCGGCTGCGGCGATGGAGCTGTTCGCGACCAAGGGCTATGAGGCGACGACGGTCGACGAGATCGCGGCCGCTGCGGGCGTCGCCCGGCGCACCTTCTTCCGCCACTTCCGGTCCAAGGAAGAGGCGATCTTCCCCGACCACGACGACACCCTGGTCCGCGCGGAGGCCGTCCTGGACGCCGCCCCGCCGCACGAGAACCCGCTCGACACGGTCTGCCGCGGCATCAAGGAGGTCATGCGGATGTACGCGGCCTCCCCGGCCGTGTCGGTGGCCCGTTACCGCCTGACCCGTGAGGTCCCGACGCTGCGCGAGGCCGAGATCGCCTCGGTGGCCCGCTACGAGCGGCTGTTCACCCGCTACCTCCTGGGCCACTTCGACGAGGGCGCACATCGCGAGGGCGACGACGATCCGCTGCTCGCCGAGGTCGCGGCCTCCGCCGTCGTCACCGCGCACAACCATGTGCTGCGGCGCTGGCTGCGGGCCGACGCCCAGGGCGATGTCGAGGCCCAGCTCGACCATGCCTTCGAGATCGTCCGGGAGACCTTCGGCGCCGGTATCGGCGCGGGCCGCCCCGGCGGCGAGGAGACCCCGCCGGCGTCCGTCTCCCGGGAGGGTGAGGTGCTGGTCGCGGTGGCCCGTACGGACGCCCCGCTGGACGAGGTCATGCGCACCATCCGCAAGGCGATCAAAGAGCGCAAGTAAGCGCAAGTAACGGCCTTCCGGCCGGAGCAGGACCCGAGCGCGGCCCGGCGCCCATGAGCTGACCGGGCCGCGACCCGGATGGCGTAACGCCCCGGGTGCACACGCTCCGCACATTTCCCCTTTCTTTGCGTCACCTCCAGGCTTCCCATCGGCCGTCTTTTGCTCATGCGTGCCGACGAGATGACATCTGAGAGAAATTCTTGGCACTCAGTGTCTTGTCGACTGGCACGCGGTGTCATACGTTGAGGGTGTCCGGGCGGCCGGCGTGCTGCGAACCCACGCACGCCGGCTGTCCCACCAGCCCTATGTGGCTGTCCGCCCGGATGCCTGCGTCACAGGCACTTCCCAGCTGCCGCTGGGCACCGCGCTCACCCAGCGCTGCCAGGCACCGCGGCCGACGGCTCTGCGACCCCCGCAGAGGCGACGGCAACGGCGCCACCCCGGCCGAACCGACGGCACCACCTCCCGCACCACCCCGACGTTCCCTCAAGCCGTTTCCCCGACGCGCTTCGCCGGAGGCACCCCGTGAACGAAATCCTGGACGCAATCCTCGCGCCTGACACCACCAGCGCCGACTTCGCCGGCCTGACCATCCCCGAGTCCTACCGCGCGGTGACCGTGCACAAGGACGAGGCCGAGATGTTCGCCGGCCTCGAAAGCAAGGTGAAGGACCCCCGCAAGTCACTGCACGTCGACGAGGTGCCGGTGCCCGAGCTGGGCCCGGGCGAGGCGCTGGTGGCCGTCATGGCCTCCTCCGTGAACTACAACTCCGTGTGGACCTCGATCTTCGAGCCGGTGTCGACGTTCGGGTTCCTGGAGCGCTACGGCAGGCTCTCCCCGCTCACCAAGCGGCACGACCTGCCGTACCACGTCATCGGCTCCGACCTGGCCGGCGTGGTCCTGCGCACCGGCCCCGGTGTCAACGCCTGGGGCCCCGGTGACGAGGTCGTCGCGCACTGCCTGTCCGTCGAGCTGGAGTCCTCCGACGGCCACAACGACACCATGCTCGACCCCGAGCAGCGGATCTGGGGCTTCGAGACCAACTTCGGCGGCCTGGCCGAGATCGCGCTGGTCAAGTCCAACCAGCTGATGCCCAAGCCGAAGCACCTGAGCTGGGAGGAGGCGGCGTCGCCCGGTCTGGTCAACTCCACCGCCTACCGCCAGCTCGTCTCGCAGAACGGCGCGGCGATGAAGCAGGGCGACAACGTCCTGATCTGGGGCGCCAGCGGCGGACTCGGCTCGTACGCCACCCAGTTCGCGCTGGCCGGCGGCGCCAACCCGATCTGCGTGGTCTCCTCCGACCAGAAGGCGGAGATCTGCCGGAAGATGGGCGCCGAGGCGATCATCGACCGCAACGCCGAGGGCTACAAGTTCTGGAAGGACGAGCAGACCCAGGACCCCAAGGAGTGGAAGCGCTTCGGCAAGCGCATCCGCGAGCTGACCGGCGGCGAGGACGTGGACATCGTCTTCGAGCACCCCGGCCGGGAGACCTTCGGCGCCTCGGTGTACGTCACGCGCAAGGGCGGCACCATCGTCACCTGCGCCTCCACCTCGGGCTACAACCACGAGTACGACAACCGCTACCTGTGGATGTCGCTGAAGCGGATCGTCGGCTCGCACTTCGCCAACTACCGCGAGGCGTGGGAGGCCAACCGCCTGATCGCCAAGGGCAAGATCCACCCGACCCTGTCGAAGACGTACACCCTCGAAGAGACCGGACAGGCGGCGTACGACGTGCACCGCAACCTCCACCAGGGCAAGGTCGGCGTGCTGGCACTGGCCCCCGAGGAGGGGATGGGCGTGCGCGACGAAGAAATGCGCGCCAAGCACCTCGACGCCATCAACCGGTTCCGGAACGTCTGAGGCAACTCGGACTGCGGACCACGAAGATACGGGCCTGATATGACTGAGCGTCAGAAGGATCGTCCGTGGCTGATGCGGACGTACGCCGGCCACTCCACCGCCGAGGCGTCCAACGAGCTGTACCGTCGCAACCTCGCCAAGGGCCAGACCGGCCTGTCGGTCGCGTTCGACCTCCCGACGCAGACCGGTTACGACCCCGACCACGTCCTCGCCCGCGGCGAGGTCGGCCGGGTCGGGGTCCCCGTGTCCCACCTCGGTGACATGCGACGGCTGTTCCAGGACATCCCGCTGGACCAGATGAACACCTCGATGACCATCAACGCGACGGCCATGTGGCTGCTGGCGCTGTACGAGGTGGTCGCCGAGGAGCAGGGCGCCGACATCTCCAAGCTGTCGGGGACGACGCAGAACGACATCGTCAAGGAGTACCTCTCGCGCGGGACGCATGTCTTCCCGCCGGGCCCCTCGCTCCGGCTGACCACCGACATGATCACGTACACGGTGGCGCACATCCCCAAGTGGAACCCGATCAACATCTGTAGCTACCACCTACAGGAGGCGGGCGCCACACCGGTCCAGGAGATCGCCTATGCGATGTCCACCGCGATCGCGGTGCTGGACGCGGTGCGGGACTCCGGGCAGGTGCCGCCGGAGAAGTTCGGTGATGTCGTGGCCCGTATCTCGTTCTTCGTGAACGCCGGCGTCCGGTTCATCGAGGAGATGTGCAAGATGCGCGCCTTCGGCCGCATCTGGGACAAGATCACCCGTGAGCGCTACGGCATCGAGAACGAGAAGCAGCGCCGGTTCCGCTACGGCGTCCAGGTCAACTCGCTCGGTCTGACCGAGGCGCAGCCGGAGAACAACGTCCAGCGGATCGTCCTGGAGATGCTGGCCGTCACGCTCTCCAAGGACGCCCGCGCCCGCGCGGTGCAACTCCCGGCCTGGAACGAGGCGTTGGGGCTGCCGCGCCCCTGGGACCAGCAGTGGTCGCTGCGCATCCAGCAGGTCCTCGCCCACGAGAGCGACCTCCTCGAATACGAGGACATCTTCGCCGGCTCGCACGTCATCGAGGCCAAGGTGGACGCCCTGGTCACCGACTGCCTCGCGGAGATCGAGCGGATCCAGGAAATGGGCGGCGCGATGGCCGCGGTGGAGTCCGGCTACCTCAAGTCGCAGCTGGTCTCCGCGCACGCCGAGCGGCGGGCCCGGATCGAGGCCGGCGAGGAGAAGATCGTCGGCGTCAACTGCTTCGAGGGCACCGAGCCCAACCCGCTCACCGCGGACCTCGACACGGCCATCATGACCGTCGACCCGGCCAACGAGGCGCGCGTCGTCCAGGCGCTGCACGAGTGGCGGGACAACCGCGACGAGGGCCGCGCCCAGGACGCGCTGTCGGGCCTGAAGAAGACCGCGGCCGGTGACGGCAACCTCTTCGCGGCGACCCTGGAGTGCGCACGCGCCGGCGTGACGACCGGTGAGTGGGCCTGGGCGCTGCGGGACGTCTTCGGCGAGTTCCGGGCTCCTACGGGCGTCTCCAGCGCTCCCCTGGCGGTCGCCGCCGAGGAGGGCAGCCCGCTCGCCGAGGTCCGCGAGAAGGTCGCCAAGACCGCGGCCGAGCTCGGCAGCGGCAAGCTGCGGCTGCTGGTCGGCAAGCCCGGTCTGGACGGGCACAGCAACGGCGCCGAGCAGATCGCCGTACGGGCCCGGGACGCCGGCTTCGAGGTGATCTACCAGGGCATCCGGCTCACCCCGGAGCAGATCGTCTCGGCCGCGGTCGCCGAGGACGTGCACTGCGTCGGGCTGTCGATCCTGTCCGGCTCGCACGCCGAGCTGGTGCCGGACGTGCTGGCCCGGCTGCGGCGCACCGGCGTCGACGACATGCCGGTCATCGTCGGCGGCATCATCCCGTCCGCCGATGCGGCAGCGCTCCGGGAAGCCGGAGTGGCGGCCGTCTTCACCCCCAAGGATTTCGGTATTACGGAGATCATCGGCCGTATCGTCGACGAAATCCGGAAAGCGAACCAGCTCGACCCTCTGGAGGTCCCCGCATGACCCAGGCGAACCGCCCGCCCGGCGGCCGGCCGCGCCGCTCCTGCCTCGCGGTCCCCGGCAGCAACCCGCGCTTTCTGGAGAAGGCCCAGGGCCTCCCGGCCGACCAGGTCTTCCTGGACCTGGAGGACGCCTGCGCCCCGCTCGCCAAGGAAGGCGCCCGGCACCACATCGTCGAGGCGCTGAACGAGGGCGACTGGACCGGCAAGACACGGGTCGTGCGGGTCAACGACTGGACCACGCACTGGACGTACCGGGACGTCATCACGGTCGTCGAGGGCGCGGGGCAGAACCTCGACTGCATCATGCTGCCGAAGGTGCAGGACGCCCAGCAGATCGTGGCGCTGGACCTGCTGCTGACGCAGATCGAGAAGACCATGGGCTTCGAGGTCGGCCGGATCGGCATCGAGGCGCAGATCGAGAACGCCAAGGGCCTGGTGAACGTCGATGAGATCGCCGGTGCCTCGCCGCGCCTGGAGACCATCATCTTCGGCCCGGCCGACTTCATGGCGTCCATCAACATGAAGTCCCTGGTGGTCGGCGAGCAGCCGCCCGGCTATGGGGCGGATGCGTACCACTACATTCTGATGCGCATCCTGATGGCCGCACGCACCTACGATCTCCAGGCCATCGACGGTCCGTACCTTCAGATCAAGAATGTTGACGGCTATCGCGAGGTAGCCGGCCGCGCCGCCGCCCTCGGCTTCGACGGCAAATGGGTGCTGCACCCGGGTCAGGTCGAGGCCGCCAACGAGGTGTTCTCGCCCTCCCAGGAGGACTATGACCACGCGGAGCTGATTCTGGACGCCTACGAGTGGCACACCTCGGCGGCGGGCGGAGCCAAGGGTTCCGCGATGCTCGGCGACGAAATGATCGACGAGGCGAGCCGGAAGATGGCGCTGGTCATCGCCGGCAAGGGCCGGGCCGCCGGCATGATCCGCACATCCAAGTTCGAGGCCCCGGAGGCTTAAGCGCGATGCAGTTCGGCCGCACCTATGAAGAGTTCACCGTCGGCGATGTGTACAAGCACTGGCCGGGGAAAACCGTCACGGAATACGACGACCACCTCTTCTGTCTGCTCACCATGAATCATCACCCGCTGCACATGGACAGCAACTACGCCGAGCAGACCACCGACTTCGGAAAGAACGTCGTCGTCGGTAACTACATCTACTCGCTGCTGCTGGGCATGTCGGTGCCCGACGTCTCCGGAAAGGCCATCGCCAATCTGGAGATCGAGTCGCTGAAGCACGTGGCGCCGACCTTCCACGGCGACACCCTCTACGGCGAGACGACCGTGCTCGACAAGACCCCGTCCCGCTCCAAGTCGGACCGCGGCATCGTGCACGTCGAGACCAAGGGATACAAGCAGGACGGCACCCTGGTCTGCGTCTTCCGGCGCAAGGTCATGGTCCCCACGGCCACGTACATCAAGGAGCGCGGCGGCGAGCAGCCGGGCCGCCCGGAGCTTGTGGCCCCGGCCAAGAAGGAGAAGTAGCCATGACCCGTCTCGCGCAGACCGAGGGCCTGACCGACATTCAGCGGGAAATCCTCTCCACCGTCCGCGATTTCGTGGACAAGGAGATCCTGCCGGTCGCCACCGAGCTGGAGCACCGCGACGAATACCCGTCGCAGATCGTCGAGGGCCTCAAGGAACTCGGCGTGTTCGGCCTGATGATCCCCGAGGAGTACGGCGGTCTGGGTGAGTCCCTTCTCACCTATGCGCTGACCGTGGAGGAGATCGCCCGCGGCTGGATGAGTGTCTCGGGCATCATCAACACGCACTTCATCGTGGCGTACATGCTCAAGCAGCACGGCACGCAGGAGCAGAAGGACTACTTCCTCCCGAAGATGGCGGCCGGTGAGATCCGGGGCGCCTTCTCGATGTCGGAGCCCGCACTGGGCTCGGACGTTTCGGCCATTTCCTCCAAGGGCGTGCGGGACGGTGACGACTACGTCCTCAACGGCCAGAAGATGTGGCTCACCAACGGCGGTTCGTCCACGCTCGTCGCGGTGCTCTGCCGTACGGACGAGGGCCACCCGGAGGGCACCGCGCCGCACAAGTCGATGACGACCTTCCTCGTGGAGAAGGAGGCCGGCTTCGGTGAGGTGCGCCCCGGCCTGACGATTCCGGGCAAGATCGACAAGATGGGCTACAAGGGTGTCGACACCACCGAGCTGATCATGGACGGGCTGCGGATCCCGGCCGATCGGGTGCTCGGCGGCGAGACCGGACGTGGCTTCTATCACATGATGGACGGCGTCGAGGTCGGCCGGGTCAATGTGGCCGCGCGCGGCTGCGGGGTCGCCCAGCGCGCCTTCGAGCTGGGTGTTTCGTACGCGCAGCAGCGACACACCTTCGGCAAGCCGATCGCGCAGCACCAGGCTATCCAGTTCAAACTGGCGGAAATGGCGACAAAGGTCGAAGCCGCCCATGCCATGATGGTTAACGCCGCTCGCAAAAAGGACTCGGGCCAGCGAAACGACCTCGAAGCGGGTATGGCGAAGTACCTGGCCTCCGAGTACTGCAAGGAGGTGGTGGAAGACGCGTTCCGTATCCACGGTGGCTACGGCTTCTCGAAGGAGTACGAGATCGAGCGCCTCTACCGCGAAGCCCCCATGCTTCTGATCGGCGAAGGTACCGCCGAGATCCAGAAAATGATCATTGGGCGACGACTACTGGAGGAGTACCGGATCCAGGGGTGAACATCCCGTTTGCGCCACTTTGGCCTAGACGAAGATCACACCCCGTCATCGTTCTTCGGCCACGGATTGGCTCTGGCTCTTGGCCAGTTGCCGCTCGTAACCGATAGCATCCATGGAAAGCCGCCGTCCCCCGTGTCCATAAGCGGCATCCTCCGCTACGAAGGTCATCCATGCCCCACAGCCAATCCTCTGCACAACGCGGTCGCGTCCGCCTCGCGCGCGGAGCGTCGCCGTGGCTCCTGCCGACCGTTGCCACGGCAGCGGTCAGCCTCGCCCGGTCTCGCCGGTCGGGTCGCTGGGCCGCCGTTGCCGTGCCCACCACCGCACTGGCGGCGGGCATGCTGTGGTTCTTCCGCGACCCCGAGCGGGAGATCGCTCAGGGCCGGGTCATCTCTCCGGCCGACGGCGTGGTGCAGAGCATCATGCCGTGGAAGGACGGACGCACCCGCGTCGCGATCTTCATGAGCCCGCTGAACGTCCACGTCAACCGTGCGCCGCTGGCCGGCACGGTGACCTCCGTGGAGCACATCCCCGGCGGATTCGTTCCGGCGTTCAACAAGGAGAGCGAGAACAACGAGCGGGTGGTCTGGCACTTCGACACCGAGCTCGGCGACATCGAGATGGTGCAGATCGCCGGCGCGGTGGCCCGCCGTATCGTCCCCTACGTGCCCCAGGGCACCAAGGTGGAACAGGGTGAACGGATCGGTCTGATCCGCTTCGGCTCGCGGGTCGACGTCTACCTCCCGGAGGGCGTGGAGGCGGCGGTCGAGGTCGGCCAGGCCACCACCGCGGGGGTGACTCGCCTTGACCGTGATTGATCCCGAAACACAGGCCGGCTGGGCGCCCGAGACCGATGAGGACGAGGACGACATGCCGCTGTCCACGCGGCTGTCAATAGCGGACACCCTCACCCTCGGCAACGCGATCTGCGGCTTCATGGCCGTGTACTTCACGACCACCGGCGTCCTCATCCCGCATCTGACGGGCAACGAGGACGGCGGGATGGCCCGGCACAGTGCCGCGATGGCCGTGATCCTGATGCTGCTCGCGTCGGTCTTCGACCTCTTCGACGGGCTGGTGGCACGCAAGCTGCGGGCCTCGGCGATGGGGGCCGAGCTCGACAACCTCTCCGACCTGATCAGCTTCGGACTGGCGCCCGCGTACTTCGTCGTGACCTGGGGCATGGTCGCCCTCCAGAGCGCGCACCAGCGGGTGTCCCTGGTGGCCGCGGTCGTGGTGCTGCTGGCGGTGGTGCTCCGGCTTGCGCGGTTCTCCTGTGTCACGCTGCGTGATGGCATCTTCCAGGGCATGCCGAGCCCGTTCGGCGCCCTGACCGTCGTCGCCATCGTGCTGCTGGAGCTGCCGTTCCTGCCGACGCTGCTGGCGATCATCGGGGTGGCCTGGCTGATGGTGAGCCGGGTCGAGTACCCCAAGCCGCGGGGCCGCCTCGCGGTGGCGATGCTCAGCTGGATCGTGCTCAGCATGGGCATGCTCGCCGCCTGGGCCCTGGACGCCCCCGGCGGGCAGCTGCTGCTCCAGACCGGCTGCTCCCTTCAGGTGGTCCTGGGCGCGATGATCCCGCTGTTCGCGACGGCCCGGAGGGTCAACACCTTCCGCGACAACCGCCGTGAGTCGCGCGCGGAGTCCCGCGCCGCACAGCTTCCCTAACGCAGAACACGCCGCGGGCCCCGAGCGAATCATTCGCTCGGGGCCCGCGGCGTTTGTGGTGGGTGCGGCCCGCCGGGGGCCGCACCGGGCCTCAGACCAGGAAGTCCCGCGCCAGCCGCTCCGCCGCCCGCTCCAGCAGCGGGCCCGCCTCCGCCATACAGCGGGCCGGGTCGGACTCCAGGTCCGTCAGGGCGTAGGCCCGCCGGATGCCGGCGGCGGCGAGCGCCTCCTGCGGCAGCTGGAGCCGGCCGCAGACCGCGACCACGTCCAGACCGGCCGCACGGGCCGCGGCGGCGACCCCGGCCGGCGCCTTGCCGTGCAGGGTCTGCGCGTCGAGCGAGCCCTCGCCGGTGATGACGAAGGTGGCCTTCGCCAGCGCCGGGGCGAAGCCCAGGACGTCCAGCATCACGTCGATGCCCGGCCGGAAGGCGGCGTCCAGGCCGACCAGCGCGCCGTAGCCAATACCGCCCGCGGCGCCCGCGCCGGGCGCCAGGGCGGCTTCCGCGGCCTTCGGGCCCACCGCACCCGCCAGCACCTCGGCATAGTGCGCCAGGGCCGCGTCCAGGGTGGCCACGTCTTCCTGGCTCGCGCCCTTCTGCGGGCCGTAGACCGCCGGGGCGCCCTTCGGGCCCGTGAGCGGGTTGTCGACGTCGCTGGCGAGCACGATCTCCGTCTTGGCCAGCCGGGGGTCCAGCCCCGACAGATCAACGGTGGCCAGGTCGCGCAGCGGGCCGCCGCCGGGGGCGACCGGCTCGCCGTGCGCGTCCAGGAACCGTGCGCCGAGTGCCGCGAGCATCCCCGCCCCGCCGTCGGTCGTGGCGCTGCCGCCGACGCCGAAGACGATCGAGGTCGCGCCCGCGTCGAGGGCGGCGAGCAGCAGCTCACCGGTGCCGTACGTGGTGGCCGTCAGGGGTGCGAAGACGCCCCCGGGGAGGTGCTGGAGTCCGGACGCCTCCGCCATCTCCACCACGGCGGTGCCATCGGCCCGCAGCGCGAAGGTGGCCGTGACCGGCACGCCGGTGGGACCGGTCACCTGCACCCTCTGGGGCGCGAATCCAGCGGCGAGCGCCGCCTGTGTCGTGCCGTCGCCGCCGTCCGCGACCGGGACGGCCGAGACCGTCAGCCCGGGGACCGCGCGCCGCAGACCGGCCGTGACATGCTCGGCGACCTCGACGGCCGTGAGCGAGCCCTTGAATTTGTCCGCGGCGATCAGCACATGTGCTGTGGATGTCCTTGATGCGTCCGCCACCGTGTTTCCCCTTGCTTTCGAACTGGCAGTCGCGCCGCTGTGACCTTATCCGGCACGCGCCACGGCGAACAGGGCACACCGGTCAGCGGTGCCGCCGAGCGCCCCCGGTGTGCGCCCCTCGAAGATCAGCCGGGCGGGCGCGGCCCCGGACCCGCGCCGTCTAGGCTCGCGCCGTGACGACCATGGACTACGCCGCCTATATCGCCGGTCTGCCCCGTGTGCTCGCGGGCGCGGGCACCCTCTTCCGCGACGCGGAGGGACGCCTGCTGCTCGTGGAGCCCAACTACCGCGACACCTGGATCCTGCCCGGCGGCACCGTCGAGTCGGACGCCGGCGAGTCGCCCCGCCAGGCCGCCCGCCGCGAGACCGCCGAGGAGATCGGCCTGGACATCGAGCCGGGCGCGCTGCTCGCCGTCGACTGGGTACGCAGCAGGCACCGGCCGCCGCTGGTGTTCTACCTGTACGACGGCGGGGTGCTGGACGCGGCCCGGCTGGCCGCGATCCGGCTCCAGGAGGAGGAGCTGCTCTCCTGGCGGCTGGTCCACTGGGACGAGGCCCGGACCCTGGTGAGCCACGAGATGGCGCTGCGGCTCGACGCCGCGCTGAAGGCCCTCGCGGCCGGCCGCGGCCCGGCAGAGCTGGAGGACGGAATTCCGCAGGGCGGGGCTGACGGTCCGTCGAAATGAAGTGGACACCGGGGCGGCCATGCTCCCTGGGCTGACCGCCATGGACGCCATCGCAGCCGAGGTCGCACAGGTGCCGGGGATCGTCGGGGTGATGCTCGGCGGAAGCCGGGCCCGGGGCACCCACCGGCCGGACTCCGACTGGGATCTGGGGGTCTATTACCGGGGTGAGCCGGACCTGGCGGCGCTGGAGACGCTGGCCGCGAAGGTGACCGGTGGTCCCGTCGAGGTGTACGGGCCGGGGTCCTGGGGCGCATGGGTCAACGGCGGGGCCTGGCTGGTGCTGCCCGACGGCCGTCAGGTGGACTGGATCCTGCGGGACGTCGACCGGGTGCGGCGGGTGTGGGAGGAGTGCCGCGCGGGCCGCTTCGAGATCGGCGTCCAGGCGGGCCACCCGCTCGGCTTCTGGTCCCCCGCCTACCCGGGCGAGGCGGCACTGGGCCGGGTCCTCGCCGACACCGACGGCGAACTGGCCCGCCTCCGCCACGAGACCCAGGACTACCCGGAGGCGCTCCGCAAGGCGCTGACCCGCGACGCGGTCTGGGACGCCGGGTTCTCGGTGGCGATGGCGGGCAAGTCGTACACGGCCCGGGACGTGCTGCATGCGGCCCTGTGTCTGTCCCGCGCCGTCGGCGGCCTCGTCCAGGCCCTGCACGCCCACCACCGCGTCTGGTGCCTCAACGAGAAGGGCGCCCTCGCGGCGGCCGCGGCGATGCCGGAGACGCCGCCCGGCTTCGGTGCCCGTGCGGCTGCCCTGCTCGGCGAACTCGGCCACACGGAAGAGGAGTTGGGCCGGTCGTTGACGGCGGCTGAGGAGTTGGTGGCGGAGGTGCGGGGGGGGTGACGGGGGGCTAGGGGGTGTCCGCGGAGCGAGGGCCCCGTCCCGGCGGAGGTCGCGTCGAGCGGGGCCCTGCGGCGTGCCGTCACCCGCACGCCTCCGCCGGGAACAGGCCGTCCTCCGTCCGTTCGAAGGCGAGCAGCCGGCGCTTGCGGTCGAGGCCGCCGCCGTAGCCGGTGAGGCTGCCGTTGGCGCCCACGACGCGATGGCAGGGGACGATGATGCCGACCGGGTTGCGGCCGTTGGCCAGGCCGACCGCGCGGGACGCCGACGGGGTGCCGAGCCGCTCGGCGAGCTGTCCGTAGGAGACGGTCTCGCCGTACGGGATGGTGCACAGCGCCGCCCACACGCGCCGCTGGAAGGGCGTGCCGCGCAGGGCGAGCGGCAGGTCGAAGGTGGTCAACTCGCCGCGGAAATAGGCCCGGAGCTGGGCGATGGTGGCGGCGAACGGGGGCTCGCCGGGGTCCGCCGGGACGCCGAAGGTCTCCTGGGGCGGGCGGTGGCGCTGGTCGGTCATGTAGAGACCGCTGAGGGACTCTCCGGTGGCGACGAGGGTGAGCGGCCCCACCGGGGTGTCGTCCAGAACGGTTTGGGTGACGGGGGCGGCCGGTTCGGGTGCGTGCACGGTCATGGCGGTGGGCTCAGTTCGTCGGGAGGTGGTTGATGGGGTGGTCGTCGGTCGCCCAGAGGTACTGGACGGCGTAGGCGCGCCAGGGGCGCCAGAGCGCGGAGTGCCGGATGAGGGCCGCCGGGGTGTGCGGCAGGCCGAGGCCGGCGGCCGCGCGGCGCAGACCGAGGTCGGTGGGGGTGAAGGCGTCCGGGTCGCCGAGCGCGCGCATGGCGATGCACTCGACGGTCCAGGGGCCGATGCCGGGCAGCGCCGCTAGCTGCGCCCGGGCGGCGTCCCGGTCGCTGCCGACGCCCAGTTGCAGCGCACCGGAGCCGAGGGCGGCGATGACGCCGGTGAGGGTGGCCCGGCGGGTACGGGGCATCGCCAGCTGTTCCGGGTCCAGCCCGGCGAGCGCGGCGGCGGACGGGAAGAGATGGCTGAGGCCGCCGTCCGGGTCGTCGACCGGTTCGCCGTGCGCACGGACCAGCCGCCCGGCGTGGGTGCGGGCCGCCGCCGTCGAGACCTGCTGGCCGAGGACGGCGCGGACCGCGAACTCCTCCGCGTCGACCGTCCGCGGGACCCGGCGGCCGGGCGCCTTGTCGACGAGCGGGGCCAGCCGCGGGTCCTCGCGCAGCAGCCCGTCGACGGCTTCCGGGTCCGCGTCGAGGTCGAGCATCCGGCGGCAGCGGGCGATGGCACCGGCCAGATCGCGCAGATCGGTGAGGGAGAGGCGGCAGTCGATGTGGTCGGGGCGGGGGGAGAGCGCCACGATGCCGTGCCCGTAGGGGAGGTTCAGGGTCCGGCGGTAGGCGCCGTCCCGCCACTCCTCGACGCCGGGGACCGCGGTGGCGGCGAGGTGCCCGAAGAGGTTGTCGGGGTTCAGCGGCTGCCGGAAGGGCAGCCGCAGCGCGAGCGAACCGGGCACCGTCGCCCTCGGGCCCGGCCGGGCGCGCTGCCGCAGTTCCGTCGGGGACAGCGCGAAGACCTCCCGTACCGTCTCGTTGAAGGTGCGGATGCTGGCGAACCCGGCGGCGAAGGCGACGTCGGCCATCGGCAGTGCGGTGGTCTCCACCAGGAGCCGGGCGGTCTGCGCCCGCTGGGCCCGGGCCAGGGCGAGCGGCCCCGCCCCCAGCTCGGCCAGCAGCTGCCGCTCGGTCTGCCGGGTGCTGTAACCGAGCCGGGCCGCGAGTCCGGGGACGCCCTCACGGTCGACGATGCCATCGGCGATCAGCCGCATGGCGCGGGCGACGAGGTCGGCCCGCTCGTTCCACTCCGGCGACCCCGGGCTGGCGTCCGGCCGGCACCGCTTGCAGGCCCGGAAACCGGCCTGCTGGGCGGCGGCCGCGCTCGGGTAGAAGCGTATGTTCTCCGGCTTGGGAGGCACCACGGGGCAGCTGGGACGGCAGTAGATACGGGTCGTGAGCACGGCCGTGAAGAACCAGCCGTCGAAGCGGGCATCCTTGGACTGCACGGCGCGCAGACAGCGCTCGGTGTCGGTGTGCATGCCCTCAGGATTCCCCAGCCGGGGCCCTTCGGCTGGCGAGAATCCGACATCAACGTGGGGTGACCAGGGAGGGCGGCGCGGTCCTCCGGCAACGACTGAGCCTGCGTTTGCGCAGGTCAGCCCCCGTACCTTCTGCCATAATCAGCCGACAAGCGCCGCGAAAACCGTGTACGCCTGCTCGTCGAAGAGGACGAATCGCACCTCTTCCACCGCCGTCTCCGTAGCCCGCACGGTCTCCACCGCGATGCGGGCGGCTTCCTCCATCGGCCACCTGTAGACGCCGGTGGAGATGGCCGGGAACGCGACCGTGCGCGCGCCCAGGTCGTCGGCGACCCGCAGGGACTCGCGGTAGCAGGAGGCGAGGAGCTCGGAGCGGTCCTCGCTCTTCGCCCACACCGGGCCGACGGTGTGGATGACCCAGCGGGCCGGCAGCCGGCCGGCGGTGGTGGCGACGGCCTGGCCGGTGGGCAGGCCGCGGCCGTACCGGTCGGCGCGCAGATCACGGCACGCGTCGAGGATCTCGGGGCCGCCGCGCCGGTGGATCGCGCCGTCCACTCCCCCGCCGCCGAGGAGCGACGAGTTGGCGGCGTTGACCACGGCGTCCACGGCTTGTTCGGTGATGTCGCCCTGGATGAGGGTGAGGGAGGTGCTCATGGGGGCTGAGCCTAGGCGGTGGCCCGCGCATCCGCGGGGAACGACGGGCGAGGCGGGGTACGGGTCACCCGCCCGCGCGGGCCGAACTGCCCGTTGTTCAGCGGTGGTTGGCGCGCAGGCGGCGCCAGACCGTCTTGGCGGCGTAGTGGCCGGACATGCCATGGACGCCGGGGCCGGGCGGGGTGGCCTGGGAGCAGAGGTAGATGGCGGGGTGGGCGGTCTCGTACGGGACCCGGGCGAGCTTGGGGCGGATGAGCAGGCGCAGGCCGGCCGCGGAGCCGGTGGCGGTGTCGCCGCCGACGTAATTGGCGTTGCGGGCGGCGATTTGGGGCGGGCCGGCGACCGCGCGGGCCAGCACGAGGTCGCGGAAGCCGGGGGCGAAGCGCTCGATCTGCCGCTCGACGACCTCGGTGGCGTCGCCCTCCCAGCCGTTGGGGACATGCCCGTACGCCCAGAAGGTGTGCTTGCCCTCGGGGGCGCGGGTGGGGTCGATCAGGCTGGGCTGAGCGGTGATCAGGAAGGGGACGGCGGGGTCCTGGCCATGGGTGGCGGCGTTGAGCGAGGCGCCGATCTCGCCGCTGGTGGGGCCGATGTGGACGGTGCCGGCGCGGTGCGCCTCCTTGGCCGTCCACGGCACCGGGGCCGACAGCGCGTAGTCGATCTTGAAGACGCTGGGGCCGTACTTCACCTCGCGGTAGGCGTTGCCCAATCCGGCGATCCGGGCGAGCGCGGTCGGTGAGGTGTCGAAGACGTACGCGCGGGCCGGCGGCAGGTCGTCCAGGCGCTTGACCTCGAAGTCGGTGTGCACCACCCCGCCATGGGCGCGCAGCAGACCGGCGAGCGCGTCGGAGATCGCCTGGGAGCCGCCGCGCGGTACCGGCCAGCCCTTGTGGTGCGCGGCGAGCGCGAACATCAGGGCCATGCCGGAGGTGCCGATGCCGCTGAGCGGGGCGTTGGCGTGCGCCCCGAGTCCGGCGAGCAGTGCGCGGGCCTTCGCGCCCTGGAAGCGGCGGTTGAGGAGGCTGACCGGCTGGATCCCGACCAGGCCGAAGCGGGCGTAGGTCACCGGGTCCTGCGGCAGGCCGAGCCACTGGGTGCGCAGGAAGTCGTGGGCCATGGTGTCCCACTTGCCGACGAAGGGGGCCACCAGCCTGCGGTAGGCGCCGGCGTCCCGCGGCCCGAAGGACATGGCCGTCTCGCCGACGGAGTGGGCGAGCACCGCGGCCGTGCCGTCCGGGAAGGGGTGCGCCATCGGGAGCTCGGGGTGCAGCCACTCGAGGCCGTAGCGGTCCAGCGGCATGGCGGAGAAGGCGGGCGAGCCGACGCCGGTGGGGTGCACCGCCGAGCAGGGGTCGTGGCGGAAGCCGGGAAGGGTCAGCTCCTCGGTGCGGGCGCCGCCGCCGATGGTGTCGCGGGCCTCGAAGACCTCCACGGACATACCGCGGCGGGCCAGTTCGGCGGCCGCCGTCAGGCCGTTGGGCCCCGCTCCGATCACCACGGCATCGAGCATCCTCGGCACCTGCGCCACTCCCCTCAATTCCGACCCTCGTCGGTGAGGGTCAGTTGGCGGCTGCCAGCAGTCCGAGGATACGCCGCGCCGTTTCGGCGTCCCGCGCCGCGGTGAAGGGCAGCGCATTGCCGCCTTCGATACGGAACGGCTGCCCGGCGACCGTGCCGCTGGCGCCGCCCGCCTCATGGACCAGCAGCAGCCCGGCCGCGTGGTCCCAGGCGTTCTCCCAGCTGAAGGCCGTGGCGTCGATCTCGCCGCGGGCTATGTGCAGGTACTCCAGGCCCGCCGAGCCACAGGGGCGCGGGGCGATCCCGCCGGTGTCCAGGTTGGCGAGCACCCGCTTCTGGTCGTCGTCGGTGAAGTCGTAGTGGGAGGTGGCGACATCGAGGACCGCACCGGAGGACGGGCTGCCGGCCTGGAGCGGTACGCCGTTCAGCCAGGCGCCGGCGCCGCGGCGGGCGATGGCCATCAGGCCCAGTGCGGGGGCGTACGTCCAAGAGGCCAGCACCTCGCCGCGGTGGGCGAGTGCCACGAGCGTGCAGAAGCCCGGGTCGCCGTGCACGAACTGGCGGGTGCCGTCGACCGGGTCGACGATCCAGACGGGGGCGTCGCCACGCAGCGCGTCCAGCACACCCGGGTCGGCGTGCACCGCTTCCTCGCCGACCACCCGGGAGCCGGGCAGCAGGGCCGTGAGCGAAGCGGTGAGGTGCTCCTCGGCGAGCCGGTCGGCGACCGTGACGAGGTCGTGCGGCCCGTTCTTCTCGACGATGTCCTCGGCGGCGAGCTGCCGGAAGCGGGGCATGATCTCGTCGGCCGCGGCGCGGCGGACGGCGGCCTCGACGGCGGCCAGGTCCAGGGCCGAGAGGTCGAGCGACGGACCGTCCGGGGCGGTGGCCGGGGTCGCGGCGGGCGGGGTGGCGGCAATCGGGGTAATCGCGGTCTCTCCTGCATCTTGGGTACGAAGTGCTTCGATCATGCGTCCATCGAAACACGAGCCACTGACACGAGGACTGGACTCCAGGTGAATTCCGGATGCCGCGGCGGGCACGGGCCGGGGGCCGGGGGCCGGGCCGCTCGGTGAACACCGGACGCGCACCCGTCCCCGGCCCGGTACAGCCAGGGCCTCAGCGCCTCAGCGCCCGACCGCGTACCCCTGCATCCCCCGCGGATTCGCCGCCGCGGACAGCACCCCGGACTCCGGGTCCCGCGCCACCGCGCACAGCCGCCCCTCGGACCAGGCATCACCCACCGTGACCTGATGACCACGACGGCGCAGTTCATCGATGACCCGCTGGCCGATCCGGGACTCCACCGTCACGCTCCCCGGCCGCATCCCGCGCGGGAAGAAGGACCCGGGGAAGGAGTCCTGGTGCCAGTTCGGGGCGTCGATGGCGCCCTGGAGGTCGAGGCCGCCGCGGACCGCCCCGCGCAGCGCCACGGCCAGGAAGAAGTGCACCTGCCACTGGTCCTGCTGGTCGCCGCCCGGTGTCCCGAAAGCCATGACCGGGACCCCGTCGCGCAGCGCGAGGGACGGGGTGAGGGTGGTGCGGGGGCGGCGCCCCGGGGTGAGCGAGTTGGGCAGGCCCTCCTCCAGCCAGGCCATCTGGAGCCGGGTGCCGAGCGGGAAGCCGAGCTCCGGGACGACGGGGTTGGACTGGAGCCAGCCGCCGGACGGGGTGGCGGAGACCAGGTTGCCCCAGCGGTCGACGACATCGATATGGCAGGTGTCGCCGCGGGTGGCGCCGTTCCGGTCGATCTCGGGGGCGACATCCGCCGGTACGCCTTCGGCACCGGCCGCTCCCGGCACCCCGTGCGCGACGGTCGGCTCGCCCGCCCCGCGCCCGGCGGCACTCCGCGCCGCAAAGCCGTCCGTGCCCGCCGCGGCCGCCACCGCGTGCTTGCTCAGCCGCGGGGCGCGGCCGTCCGGGCTGCCGGGGCGCAGCTCGTACGAGGCACGCGCGCCGATGAGGGCCCGGCGGTCGGCGTTGTAGCCGTCGCTCAGCAGGGCGTCGAGCGGGACCTCGGCGGCGTCGCCGTACCAGGCCTCGCGGTCGGCCATCGCCAGCTTGCCGCCCTCGATGAGCAGATGGACGTACTCCGGGCTGCCGTACGCGGGCAACTCCGGCGGCAGCAGCGCGAGTTGCTGGAGGAAGGCGGGGCCCTGGGACCAGCCGCCGGCCTTGGCGACGGTCCAGCCGTTCCAGTCGTAGGTGACGGGCGCCTCGTAGGTGGCGGCGAAGGCGGCCAGGTCGTCGCCCGTGAGGGTGCCCGCGTGGCGTTCGCCGGAGGTGTCCATGGCGGGGCGGGCCGCGAAGCCGGCGAGCGCCTCGCCGATGAAGCCTTCGCGCCAGATACGGCGGGCGGCCTCGATCTGCGCTTCACGGCCGGTCGCCGCGGTCTCCGCCTCGGCGATCAGCCGGCGCCACGTGGCGGCCAGCGGCCGGTTCCTGAGCAGTCCTCCGGGGGCGACGGGCCGGCCGTCGGGGAGGTAGATCTCGGCGGAGGAGGTCCACTCCGTCTCGAAGAGTTCACGGACCGTCGCGACGGTCGCGCCGATCCGCTCCACGGCGGGATGGCCGTGCTCGGCGTAGCCGATGGCGTACCGCAGCACCTCGGCCAGGGACTTGCTGCCGTGGTCGCGCAGCAGCAGCATCCAGGCGTCGAAGGCACCCGGGACCGCGGCGGCGAGCGGTCCGGTGCCGGGCACCAGGTCGAGACCCAGCGAGGTGTAGTGCGCCACGCTCGCACCGGCCGGTGCCGGGCCCTGGCCGCACAGCACCCGCACCGGCCCGTCCACGGGAGCCAGGATGATCGGCACCTCACCCGCCGGACCGTTCAGATGCGGCTCCACGACATGCAGCACGAACCCGGCGGCCACCGCTGCGTCATAGGCGTTTCCGTCGTCCTCCAGGACGGCCATCGCGGACTGGGACGCCAGCCAGTGCGTGGTGGAGGCCATACCGAAGGTGCCTTGGAGGGTCGGGCGGGTGGTGAACACGGTGACTCCTCTGTGCTGCGGTGAGAGCGGTGCGGGGCGGGCCGCCGGGCCGGTCGGCGGCCGGCCCTTCGCGATCGTACGTAGGAGCCACGGAGACGGCGCACGCCATACGGGAACCGGTGCGTTCCA
Source organism: Streptomyces sp. bgisy130 (assembly GCF_057708345.1). Classification (NCBI taxonomy): domain Bacteria; kingdom Bacillati; phylum Actinomycetota; class Actinomycetes; order Kitasatosporales; family Streptomycetaceae; genus Streptomyces; species Streptomyces sp. bgisy130. The sequence continues at coordinate 256,915 of NZ_JBYISA010000001.1, read as the reverse complement.
CCGCGGACCGGCCGGCGGGCGACCCCGGGGCGTGGCCGTAGGCTCGGGCGCGGGGTCAGGCAGCCCCGCCACCGATAACTGACAAGACGCCCGGCCCACGGACTGCATACGCTCACCCCATGACCGGTACCGCCCCCTCCCCCGACCAGCCGCCGCACCGCCCCCTCGTCGCGATCCTCACCGGAGCGGGTATCTCCACCGACTCCGGGATTCCCGATTACCGCGGGCCGAACGGGCTGTGGCGGCGGGACCCGGAGGCGGAGAAGCTGGTCACGTACGACGCGTACATGAGTGATCCGGAGATCCGGCGGCGGTCGTGGCGGATGCGACAGGAGAGCCCGGCGTTCCGGGCCCGGCCGAATGCCGCGCACGAGGCGGTGGCCAGGCTGGAGCGCTCCGGGACCCCGGTGCGGGTGATCACGCAGAACGTCGACGGACTGCATCAGCGCGCCGGGATGCCCGACCGCAAGGTGCTCGAACTGCACGGCACGGTACGCGCGGTGACCTGCACCCGCTGTCATGCCCGGTCCTCGATGGAGGAGGCGCTGGCGCGGGTGGCCGCGGGCGAACCGGATCCGGCGTGTCTGGTGTGCGGCGGGATTCTGAAGTCGGCGACGGTGATGTTCGGCGAGCGGCTCGATCCGCAGGTGCTGGGTACGGCACTGGGCGTGGCGAAGGCGGCGGAGGTCTTCCTCGCGGTCGGCACGACGCTTCAGGTGCAGCCGGCGGCCTCGCTCGCGGGGGTGGCCGCGGAGCACGGCGCACGGCTGATCATCGTCAACGCCGAGCCGACCCCGTACGACGAGCTCGCCGCCGAGGTCATCCGCGAGCCGATCGGCAGTGCGCTGCCCCGGCTGCTGGCGGGGCTGACGAAGGGCCCATGAGCGAAGGCCCCGCCCATGCGCCACGGGGGCAACGCACGGACAGGGCCGGTCTCAAAGGGCCCAGGAGTCGGCCGGGTCGTCCAGCCACACCCTTTCGCCCTTGGCGGTCACGGTCAGGCCGAACCGGGTGTGCTCAGGCTTTCCGCGGTGGACCCACCCTTGGGGAACGCGGAGGCCCATGGCGAACCGCTCCGGGCCGATACGCTTCCTCCAGTGTGCTCTCACGCGCCCGCCTCTACGGGTACGCCGTCGTGTTGGGGGTGGCGCCGGAGCAACACACGACAGTCCACGGCACGGGTCTGGTCCCGAGCCCTTTCGGCTGCCTCCAACTCCCGTTGCAGGGCAATGCACTTCGTGCAGCTCACGGCATACCCCGCGGGCGTTGCCTCCGTCGCGCTCACCCCCGCACCTCCCTTCCGTGCGGGTGACCCGCGATCACCCCGTTCAGGCTCCGGACCTCCAGCGAACGGCCCGCCCGCCGGGCCACCTCCCGCTCCCGGCCGCAGGGGTCGCACACGTTGCACCCCTGAACCGGGACGGGCTCCACCGTCGGTCCGGCCAACGCTGGTCCGAGGTCCGCGACATCGTCGGGGGACGCTGAAGCAGTTCGCTCAGTCATCCGAACCCCTCACTCTCTGCGGCTGGTTGGTGACAAGAGTGGGGTAAAAATCGCTAGTGTGAGAGGGATTCAGCGCCCAACCTGGGCGTTGGTCAGGCTGGCATGTGCGTACGCCGTTGACCGGCTCAAACACCGCCACCACCGCGAGTGACCAGGTCAATGGTCAGGGGGAGTTATGGGCTCTCATGGAGATGAAGCAGGCGGCGCAGAGGGCGCATACGACCCGCGCCGACAGTTCGCCGAGGAGTGCCGGAGCGCAAGGGAGCTGTACCCGGACGCGCCGCTGAACCAGACGCAACTGGCGAAGCTGGTCCGCACGTCGAAGAGCACCATCAGCCGCGTGGAGACATGCGTGGGGCCGATCCCAGCAGACCTCCCAGCCCGGCTGGACCAGGTCTTTTCGACAGACGGATTGTTCAAGCGCCTGTACGAGGAGATCACCGCCCAATCGTTCCCGGTGCATTCCCGAAGGCGGATCGAGCTGGAGCCAAAGGCGGTCAGCATCTCCGCCTGGTCGCCCACGGTGGTGCCTGGACTCCTTCAGACGGCGTCGTACGCACGGGTCCTTCTCCGGGAGGGCGACCCACGGGCCAGTGACGCAGAAGTGGCCACGCTTGTCCGGGCGCGAATGGCGAGACAGGAAGTATTGAAGGGCACTTCCCCGCCGGACTTCTCCGTGGTCATCTGTGAGTCCGTGCTTCGGCGGAACGTCGGAGGCCCGGACGTGATGCGGGAACAGCTCTCCGCGTTGCTCGCCCACGGCTCCCAGCGAACCACCGTGCTACAGGTGATGCCGCTGTCTGCGGAAACGCACGGGCTCATGGACGGTTCCATGTCCATTCTGACCACCCCGGACGACCCGCCCGTGATCTACACGGAGGGCGTCAGATCGGGGAACATCATCGATGATCCCTCCACGGTGCGGCTCCTCTCCCGGTCTTACGATGTACTCACCGCTTCGGCCCTCTCGCGTGACGCGTCAGCCCGGATGATCCAACAGCTTATGGAGGCATCGTGACCCCCCTGATACACCGATGGGTCAAGTCCAGCTACAGCAGCCAAGACGGTGGCGACTGCGTGGAGTGGTCCCCGGCTCATGCAGATGCCCACGGCACCGTTCCCGTCCGGGACAGCAAAGACCCCAACGGACCGGCCCTGATGTTCGCGCCGGCAGCGTGGTCAGCGTTCGTCGCCGGCGTACAGGCTGGGGACTTCCCCGCGTAAGCGCGTACGCCGGCACACATAGGCTCCCTCCCGGATGCCCGGGAGGGAGCCTATGTGTGCCTTGTGGAGTGGCCGGGTGTAGTGGCCGGCATCTGGGGTCCCCTTGTAGCCGACAACTGCCCTGTGTCGAGGGGTATTCCCACGTTGCCCGAACCGGGCGGGGCGGGGGCTGCCAGTACACGGGGCCGGGCCCCCGGTTGTTGGGCGGGTTCAGACCGCGCGGCTTCCGCGCCCGGACGCCATAGTCATGAGCAAGGTGTAGAGCGCCAGCGCGACGCACAGGCCCACCGCCCAGCCGTAGTCGGCGAGTGGTTGGAGGAACGGGATCAGACCGTCGGCCGGGAACGGCCCCTTGCCCGGCTGCGAGTACGAGCCGCCCACCGCCAGCAGTCCGCCGACGACGAAGGCGAGGACGGCCCGCCAGTTCCAGCCGGCCGTGTACCAGTAGCGGCCGTCGGGGCGGTAGAGCTCGGCGAGGTCGAGGACGGTACGGCGGATGATCCAGTAGTCGGCGATGAGGATGCCGGCGACGGTGCCGAGCAGTCCGCCGACCACCCCGAGCCAGGTGAAGATGTACAGCTCGGGGGTGGCGGTGAGCTTCCACGGCAGGATGATCACGCCGACCACACCGGTGATCAGCGCGCCCGTACGGAAGCTGATGAATTTCGGCGCCAGATGGGCCAGGTCGTAGGCGGGCGAGACGACATTGGCCGCGATATTGACGGAGATGGTCGCGATCAGGACGGTGACCAGCGCGAAGAGCAGGCCAAAGACACTGTCGGCCTTGCCGGCCAGCGCGACCGGGTCCCAGATCGGCGCCCCGTACACCGCCTGCGAACCGGAGGTGACCAGTACGGAGAGCAGGGCGAACGCCGTCATGGTGGTCGGCAGCCCCAGGGACTGCCCCCATACCTGGGCCCGTTGACCGGCGCCGAAGCGGGTGAAGTCGGGGATGTTCAGCGACAGGGTCGCCCAGAAACCAATCATCCCCATGAGGGACGGGAAGAAGACCGGCCAGAAGTCCTCGCCCCAGCCCAGGGCGCTCGGCTGGTCCAGCAGCGGGCCGAACCCGCCCGCCTTGGCGGCCATCCATCCGAGCAGCGCCAGCGCGCCGACGAGGACGAAGGGCGCGGCCCAGTTCTCGAAGCGGCGCAGGGTCTCCATGCCCCGGAGGATGATGGCGAGTTCGACGGCCCAGAAGACCAGGAAGCAGAGCCAGAGCGTCCAGGGGTAGCCGGCGATCTCCGTCGCCCCGGCCCAGTCGCCGCCGAAGATCTTGCCCAGCAGGATGTAGATGCCCTGGCCGCCGATCCAGGTCTGGATGCCGAACCAGCAGCAGGCCACGGCGGCCCGCACCAGCGCCGGCAGATTGGCGCCGCGCAGCCCGAACGACGCCCGCGCGAGGACCGGGAAGGGGATCCCGTACTTGGGGCCGGCATGCCCGGTGAGCAGCATCGGGACCAGCACGACGAGGTTCGCCAGCGCGATGGTGAAGACGGCCTGCTGCCAGTCCATACCGAGGGCGACCAGGCCGGAGGCGAGGGTCCAGGAGGGGATGTTGTGGGCCATGCCGACCCACAGGGCGGCGAAGTTGTAGGTGGTCCAGCGGCGTTCGGCCAGCGGCACGGGGTACAGATCGGCGTTGACGAACCGGCCGTGCGGGGCGATGGCGCCCGGCGCCGGTTCGACGCGGCCGTCCGGGGCGGTGATCTGGTCCGTGGGCGTTATGGGGAGTTCCGGCGGCAGGGGTGCGGGCATGCGGGGACCTTTCGTCCGGGTGCGGGCCGCCGGTCGCCGGGCGGCGCGGCGCGGGCACGGTCGCCGCGCCCGGCCGACGGGCCGGGGCGGCGCGCGCGGGGCCGCAACGCGCCTGCGCCCGGGGCCCGTTCAGTCGGCGAACGCGGGAAGGATCTCTGCTCCGTAGGCGTCGATGGTGGATTCCTTGGCGTCGTGCATGGCGTAGAGCGCGAACTGGTCCACGCCCAGGGCCTGGAGCTGCCGCAGCTTTTCGAGGTGTGCGGCGACCGGGCCGAGCAGGCAGAAGCGGTCGATGACCGCGTCCGACACAAAGCCCGCGTCGGGGTTGCCCGACCGGCCGTGGTGGGCGTAGTCGTAGCTCTCCCGGGATGCGATGTACGCGGTCAGCTCGTCCGGCACCATGCCGGAGTGCTCGCCGTAGCGTGCGACGAGGTCGGCGACGTGGTTGCCGACCATGCCGCCGAACCAGCGGCACTGCTCGCGGGCGTGGGCCAGGTCGTCGCCCACGTAGGCCGGTGCGGCGACACAGATGGTCACCTCGGCCGGGTCGCGGCCGGCGTCCACCGCGGCCTTCCGTACCGCCTTGATCATCCATTCGGTGAGGAAGGGGTCGGCCAGCTGGAGGATGAAGCCGTCGGCCAGCTCGCCGGCCATGGCGAGGGCCTTGGGCCCGTAGGCGGCCATCCACACCGGGAGTTTGCCGTCCTTGATCCAGGGGATCTTGATCCGGTGGTCGCCGACGTACGCCTCCCGGCCCTCGGCCAGATCGCGGATCACGCCGATCGCCTCGCCCAGCCGGGCCAGGGTGTTGGGCGGGCGCCCGGCCACCCGCATTGCGGAGTCGCCGCGCCCGATGCCGCAGACGGTGCGGTTGCCGTACATCTCATTGAGGGTGGCGAAGGTGGAGGCGGTGACCTCGGGGGTGCGGGTGGAGGGGTTGGTGACCATCGGGCCGACGATCAGCCGCTCGGTGTGTTCCAGCACCCGGCTGTAGATGACGAACGGTTCCTGCCACAGGACGGCCGAGTCGAAGGTCCAGCCGTAGCGGAAACCGTTGCGCTCGGCGCGGCGCATCAGGGACACAACGGCGGAAGCGGGCGGGTCGGCCTGAAGGACAACTCCGAAGTCCACAGCGGCACTCCTTAGATGAGGTACTGGCAGGTGCCGCGCGGGATGTACTGGCCGTGTCCCGCGCGTCCGGTGAACTCCCGCCGGTCGAGCACGAGTTCACCCCGCGAAAGCACGGTTTCGACCTGCCCGGTGAGGCGTTTGCCCTCGTACGGCGAGTAGTCGACGTTCATGTGGTGGGTCTCGGCGGAGACGGTCTGCTGGGCGGTGGGGTCGTAGATGACGAGGTCGGCGTCGGAGCCGGGGGCGAGGGTGCCCTTCTTCGGGTAGAGGCCGAACATCCGGGCCGGGGTGGCGCAGGCGATCTCGATCCAGCGGCGGCGGCTGATCCGGCCCTCCACGACGCCCTGGTGGAGGAGGTCCATCCGGTTCTCCACGCCCGGCATCCCGTTGGGGATCTTGGAGAAGTCACCGCGGCCGAGCTCCTTCTGCCCCTGGAAGCAGAACGGGCAGTGGTCGGTCGAGACCACCTGGAGGTCGTTGGTGCGCAGCCCGCGCCAGAGCGCCGCCTGGTGCTCCCGCGGCCGCAGAGGCGTGGAGCACACGTACTTGGCGCCCTCGAAGTCCGGCTCGGCGAGATTGTCGGTGGACAGGAACAGATACTGCGGGCAGGTCTCACCGAAGACGTTCAGCCCCTTGTCGCGCGCCTGGGCGATCTCGGCGAGGGCTTCCTCGGCGGAGACATGGACGACATAGAGCGGGGCGCCGGCCACCCGCGCCAGCTGGATGGTGCGGTGGGTGGCCTCGGCCTCCAGGAGGACCCGGCGGACCTCGCCGTGGTAGCGCGGGTCGGTCCGGCCCTCGGCCAGCGCCTGTTCGACGAGGACATCGATGGCGATGCCGTTCTCGGCGTGCATCATGATCAGCCCGCCGTTGCCGGCGGACTGCTGCATGGCGCGCAGGATCTGCCCGTCGTCGCTGTAGAAGACGCCGGGATAGGCGGTGAAGAGCTTGAACGAGGTGACGCCCTCCGCCACCAGGAGGTCCATCTCCTTGAGGGTGTGCTCGTTGACGTCCGAGAGGATCATGTGGAACGCGTAGTCGATGGCGCACTGGGCGTCGGACTTGGCGTGCCAGGCGTCCAGGCCGGCGCGGAGCGACTTGCCGCGGGACTGGACCGCGAAGTCGATGAGGGTGGTGGTGCCGCCCCAGGCCGCGGCGCGGGTGCCGGTCTCGAAGTTGTCGGAGGAGAAGGTCCCGCCGAAGGGGAAGTCCAGATGGGTGTGTGCGTCGACGCCCCCTGGGATGACGTATTTCCCGGTGGCGTCGAGAACGCGGTCCGCCGCCCCGGCCCAGCCCTCCGCGGTGTGGCTGCCGTGTGCCGCGAGGGCGGCGACCCGGCCGTCCTCCACCAGGACATCGGCGTGGATCTCATCGGCGGCGGTGATCACCAGTCCGCCCTGCACGACCGTACGGCTCACAATCTGCTCCCTTCCACACCAGCGACATCGGCGGCACGGGAAGGCGGAGCTCGACGCGCACCATCCCCTGGCAGGTCTGCTCCGCTGACGCCACGCCACAACCGGTCTACACCCGTAGATCACGGTCGAGAAGGAGACCGTAGAAGCATGTCACCCACGGTGGCAATACCGTGACCGTTAATCAGCGGAGACGCTCGTGTTGCGCCGACGATCAGCTGGACGGTTCAACGCGGGGCAGGGATGAGGGGGGTGTAGTACCCGCGGGAGGGGTGCGGGAGTGACGCGATGGGCAGGTATGCGCCGAACCGGCGGGCGGATCCGGCGGGCGAACCTGGCGGGCGGCCCGGCATTCTGACGGACGATCGGAAAGGCGGCGGGGGCATGGAGCAGAGCACACCGTGGGAGTTCTCCGACGACCGGGGGCGCCTGGTGGTGGCCGGCGACCGGCCGATTCGGATCGTGGCGTATATACAGGCGGGGGCGACGCTGTGGGACCACGGCATACGCCCCGTGGGGCTCTTCGGGTCCCAGCACGACGACGCCGCCCCGGACCCCGCCAAGGCCGGTGAGCTGCCGCTCGCGGAGATTCCCTACCTCGGTTCGGGCGGCGCGCTGCACCCGGACACCCTGCTGGAGGCGGAGCCGGACCTCGTGGTGGCCGTGACCTATGACGGCGAGCAGGTCTACGGGCTGCAGCAGAAGACCGCCCTGGAGCTGGAGACGCATGTCCCGGTCGCCACCGTCGCGGTGGGCCCCGGCCGGAGCCTGGCCGGGGTGCGCGAGCGGTTCGCGGCGCTGGCCGGGTCGCTCGGCCGCGGCGAACCCCTGGTCCGGGCACGGGAGTTGGACGCCGCGGAGGACGCGCTGCGGCAGGCGACCGGCGGGGCCGTACGGCCGCGGGTGCTGGCGCTGTCGCCCGCGGGCCCGGAGCGGGTGCATCTGGCCCGGCCGAGCTCCTGGCCGGATCTGCGGGCGCTGACCGAACACGGGGTGGGCCTGCTGGAGCCGGCCGCGGGCGCCGGGGTGAACTGGTCCACCGTCGGCTGGGCGGACGCCGCGGCGATGGTGCCGGACATCGTGCTGATGGACGTACGGGCCAATGCCGCCCGGCCCGAACAGCTCCGGTCCGACGCCCACTGGCGCGCGATCGAGGCCCGGTCCCGGCTGCTGCCGTGGAATCCGGAGGACCCGTGCAGCCGGCGCGCCCACACCCGCTTCTTCACCCTGGTGGCCGACACGGTGCGGGAGACCGCCGGGACCGCGTGAGGTGTTGCGGGCCTGACGTGTCATGCGCTGCGGTCCGGGGCCGCGTCATCCGGCCCGGCACTCCTGCGCGGACGCCGACCGGGGGCCGGGGCCTCGCACCTGACGAAACCCCGGCCACGGCCGTGTCCCCTACGCCGGAGCCAGCTGCCCCTGCGCCGCCCGCAGTGCGTCCGCCAGCAGATCCGCGCCTTCTTCCGCTTCGGCGATGGTCAGCGTCATCGGGGGTGCGATGCGCAGGGAGGCGCCGCCCTGGCCGCCCTTGCCGATCAGCAGCCCTCGCTCGCGGGCGGCTTCCAGGACCAGGGAGGCGGCCTCCGGCGAGCGCTCGTCGGTGCCGGGGCGGACCAGTTCGATGCCGATCATCAGGCCGCGGCCGCGTACTTCCCGGACGACATCGAGGCCGGCCGCGACCGCCCGCAGCCGCTCGATGAGCAGGCCGCCGACCCGCCGGGCGTTGCCCTGGAGGTCGTGTTCCAGGAGGTAGCCGAGGTTGGCCAGGCCCGCGGCCATGGTGACCGGGCTGCCGCCGAAGGTGGAGATGGAGTTCGCGGAGAGCGAGTCCATCACCTCGGCACGGGCCACCACCCCGCCGATGGACATCCCGTTGCCGATGCCCTTGGCAAAGGTCAGCATGTCGGGCGGGCCGTTGCCGGCATGCGCCTGCCAGCCCCAGAAGTGGTCGCCGGTACGGCCCCAGCCGGTCTGCACCTCGTCGCTGATCCAGAGGATGCCGTGCCGGGCGAGCACCTCGCGGAACGCGGCGTAGAGGCCGTCCGGCGGCATGGTGAATCCGCCGACGCCCTGCACCGGTTCGGCGATCAGCGCGGCGACGCCGCCCGCGGTCTGCTGGAGCATGTCCTCCAGGTCGGCGACGCAGGCCTCGGTGTACGCATCGTCGCTCAGCCCGGCGTACGGGCCGCGGCTGCGCACCCCGCCGTGGACGTACAGCGTCTGGAGCGGCGAGAGGCTGGTGGGTGACCAGCTCTGGTTGCCGGTGATGCCGACGGTGGAGAAGGACCGGCCGTGGTAGCTGTTGCGCATCGCCAGGATCTGGTTGGAGCGGCGGTACGTGGTGGCCAGGAGGAGCGCGGCGTCGTTGGCTTCCGTACCGGACGTGGTGAAGAAGACCCGGGCGTCGGGGATGCCGGAGAGCGCCGCGATCCGCTCCGCCAGCTCGACCATGGGGCGCGAGAGGTAGAGCGTCGAGGTGTGGATGATCCGGCCGGCCTGTTCGGCGACGGCCTTGGTGACCTCGGGCAGCGCATGCGCCGTCATGGTGGTGAGGATGCCGCCGAAGAAGTCGAGATAGCGGTTGCCCTCGGCGTCCCAGACGTGGCGGCCCTCGCCATGGGTGAGTTCGAGGGGCCGCTCGTAGTAGAGGCTCAGCCAGGCGGGGAGGACGGAGCGGTGGCGGGCGTGCAGGCTCGCGGGGTCGTGGGTCACGGCTGCACCAGCCCCTCGTACGCGTCGGGCCGTCGGTCGCGGTAGAAGGCCCACTGCTGCCGGACCTCGTCGATCATGCCGAAGTCGAGGTCGCGGATGACCAGTTCCTCCTTGGAGTCGCTGGCGACCTCGCCGACGAACTGGCCCCGGGGGTCGACGAAGTAGCTGGTGCCATAGAAGTCGTTGTCGCCGTACTCCTCGACGCCGACCCGGTTGATCGCCGCGATGAAGTACTCGTTGGCGACCGCGGCCGCGGGCTGCTCCAGCTGCCAGAGGTAGGCGGACAGGCCGCGGGAGGTGGCGGAGGGGTTGTAGACCAGCTGGGCGCCGTTGAGGCCCAACTGCCGCCAGCCCTCGGGGAAGTGGCGGTCGTAGCAGATATAGACGCCGACCTTGCCGACGGCGGTGTCGAAGACCGGCCAGCCGGCGTTCCCCGGCTTGAAGTAGTACTTCTCCCAGAAGCCCTTGACCTGCGGGATGTGGTGCTTGCGGTAGGTGCCCAGGACCGTGCCGTCGGCGTCGATGACGGCGGCGGTGTTGTAGTAGAAGCCGGACTGTTCGACCTCGAAGACGGGGACGACGATGACCATGCCGGTCTCGCGGGCCAGATCCTGCATCCGCCGGACGGTCGGCCCGTCGGGCACCGGCTCTGCCCAGCGGTAGTGCTCGGGATCCTGGACCTGGCAGAAGTACGGGGCGTTGAAGACTTCCTGGAAGCCGATCACCTTCGCGCCCTGCGCGGCGGCCGTCCGGGCGTACTCCTCATGCTTCGCGATCATCGATTCGGTGTCGCCGGTCCAGGTCGCCTGAACCAGTGCGGCACGCACAACATCGGCCATGAGCTGCTCCTTTGTCGATGCGTCAGCCTGCGCCCGCGCATGATCTACGCCGCGATCTACGCGTGTGGAGGTGACCGTAAGCCCCGTCACGAACCGTGGCAAGACCATCTCCACCGTGGCGCGTCCGGCGGCGCAGCGCCAGAATCGACAGGGAAACTTGTAAGTTTGCCTGTCGATCTCGTACGCTGGACAGATGCCGGAAAAGAACGTGGAACGCCTGGCGACGGACCTGAGTGCGACCGTCGCGCAGCTCATGCGGCATCTGCGCGCCGCCTCACCGCAGGGCGAGCTCACCCCGACCCAGCGTGCGGTGGTCTCCCGGATCGACACCGGCGGCCCGGCCGCCATCGCGGCGCTGGCCCGCGCCGAGCTGGTGCGTCCGCAGTCCATGCGGCTGACCGTCGGGGCGCTGGAGGAGCGCGGCATCCTCGCCCGCAATCCGCATCCGACGGACGGGCGGCAGGTGGTCTTCTCCCTCACCGAAGAGGGCCGCCGGGTGCTCGGCGCCGTGCGCCGGGCCAAGCAGAACTGGCTGGCGGAGGCCCTCACCGACCGGCTGACCGCGGAGGAGCGGCAGACCCTGGAGGCGGCGGCCGGACTGATACGGCGGCTGATGCCGGAATGAGCGAGGCCGTCGCCGGTGCGGGTGCCACGGCCGCCACGAGGGGCGGGCCGGGCGGTTCCGGTGCGTCCGCCACCGGCTCCGGCCACGCCTTCGGCGCCCGGCTGATGACGCCGCTGCTGCTCGGCTCGCTGCTGAACCCCCTCAACTCGACGATGATCGCCACCGCCCTGGTGGCCATCGGCCAGGACTTCCACGTCGGCGCGGCCGGCACCGCCTGGCTCGTCTCCGCGATGTATCTGTCCAGCGCGGTGGGCCAGCCGTCGCTGGGGCGGCTCGCCGACCGCATCGGACCGCGCCGGGTGTTCACCGCCGGTGCGCTGACCGTCTGCGCGGCGGGCCTCATCGGGGCGCTCGCGCCCACCTTCACGCTGCTGATCGTCTCCCGGGTCGTGCTCGGGATCGGCACCGCGGCCGCCTACCCCGCGGCGATGGCGCTGTTGCGCGCGGAGTCGCAGCGGGTGGGCCGGCCCACTCCCCGGTACGTCCTCGGGCGGCTCTCGCTCGCCGCGCTGGGCAGTGCGGCCCTCGGTCCCGCCCTCGGCGGGCTGCTCGCCGCGACCGCGGGCTGGCGCGCGGTGTTCGCGGTGAACCTCCCGCTCGCGCTGCTCGCCCTGTTCGGTGCGCTCGCCTGGCTCCCGGCCGACCGGAAGGACAGGGGGCATCCGAAAGGCGCTCCCGCCGGTGGGCTCGACCCCGTGGGCATGCTGCTGTTCGCCGCCGTGCTGACCTGCGCGATGTTCTTCCTGCTGGATCTCGCGCACCCGCTGTGGCCGCTGCCGGTGGCGGCCGTCGGGTTGGCGGGCGTCCTGGTGTGGTGGCAGCTGCGCCGTCCGGAGCCGTTCCTCGATCTGCGGATGCTCGCCCGCAACGGCCCGCTGGTCCGCACCTACCTCCGGCACGGTCTGGCCTATCTCGTCATCTACTGCGTGCTCTACGGCTTCAGTCAGTGGCTGGAGGAGGGACACGGCTTCTCGTCGTTCCAGGCCGGTCTGATCATGCTGCCGATGTCCGCCGCGGCGGCGGGCTGCTCGCTCGTGGGCGCCCGCACCAAGGGCATCCGCGCCCCGCTGACCGTCGCCGCCGGCGCTCTCGCCGTCGGCAGCGCGGTCTTCCTCCTGCTCCAGGGCAGCAGCCCGCTGTTCGCGCTGCTGTGCGCCGGGGCGCTCCTCGGCATCCCGCAGGGGCTGGCCGCCACCGGCAATCAGGCCGCCGTCTACGCCCAGGCCCCGGCCGACGGCGTGGGCGCGGCCGCCGGGCTCCAGCGCACCGCCCAGTACCTGGGCGCGATCACCGCGGCCGGTCTCATCGGGCTGCTGTACGGGGCGCGCGCCTCGGACGCCGGGCTGCACGGGATCGCCGTGACCGGCGTCGTCCTCGGTCTGCTGCTGCTCGCCCTGACCCTCGCCGACCGCAGCCTGCGGCCCGGCGCCACCCGGACCGGCGGCTGAAACCGGCCACCGGCACCGGGCCGCGGCGGCCGCCCCTCCCGGCTCGGCGCCGCCCCTCCGGCTAGACGCCGTCCGCCCCCGCGGCTCAGGGGCGGACGCCGTCGTACGGCACCGGGTGGCCGGCCGGCCGCCGCTCGTGCCAGCGCAGATCGTCCTGGAGCTGGGCGGCCAGCGAAATCAGCTGCGGCTCGCCGTGCGCCGGGCCGAGCAGCTGGGCGCCCAGCGGCAGGCCGTCGGTGCTGAACCCGGCGGGCACACTCACGCCCGGCCAGCCGAGGACGTTCCACGGCCAGGCGTACGGGCAGGCGGCGATCATGGCCTGATCCGTACGCCAGCCGCTGAGTTTGGCGAGGGTGCCGATACGGGGCGGCGGGGTGGCCGTGGTAGGCGTCAGCAGGACGTCGTAGGGGCCGAACAGTGCGCCGATCCGCCGCTGTTGGCGCCGCTCGACGGCGCGCGCCCGGCGCAGGACGGGCCCGCCGAGCAGCCGGCCCATCCGCGCCGCCTCCCGCGTACGGCGGTCCAGCAGCGAGCGGTCGGGGACCCGGTCCGCCCACTCCCCCACCCCGGCCGTGGCGCGCGGGACGAAGGCCAGCCCGACCAGCCCGTAGTCCGGCTCCGCCTCCTCGACGAAGTGCCCGAGGCGGGCCAGCGTGCGGGCCACACCGGTCACCGCGGCCCGCACGTCGGGGTGCAGCGGCTTGGGCGTGAAGGTGAAGGCCGCCTTCCAGGACAGCGCGATCCGCAGCCGTCCCGGGTCGCGGCCGGCGGCCTCGCGGGCCGCGATGGCGGGCGGCCGGTGCAGATCGCCGTCGTGGTTGCCGCTGGCCACGTCCAGCAGCAAGGCCGCGTCCTCGACCGTACGGGCCAGCGGTCCGATGCCGGTGATCCCCTGGAAGGACTCGGGGTCCGGCCAGGTGGAGATGCGGCCGCGCTGGGGTTTGATGCCGACGAGGTGGGACCAGGCGGCGGGGATACGGACCGAGCCGGCGCCGTCGGTGCCGAGGGCGGCGGGGACCAGCCCGGCCGCGACCGCGGCGGCCGAACCGCCGGACGAGCCGCCCGGGGTGTGGGCGAGGTTCCACGGGTTGCAGGTGTTGCCGAAGGCCGGGCCCTCGGTGAACGGCCACTGGCCCAGTTCGCAGGCGTTGGTCTTGCCGACGATGATGGCACCGGCCGCCCGCAGCCGCCGGACGACCTCGGCGTCGCGTTCCTTGGGCGGGAATTCCCCGGCACAGCCGAACGCGGTCGGCTCGCCCGCCACATCGGTGTCGTCCTTGACCGCGACCGGCACCCCGAGCAGCGGCAGCCGCTCCCCGGCCGCGAGCCTGCGGTCGGCCTCCGCGGCCTCCGCCAACGCCGCCTCGGCCCGTACCCGCCGAAAGGCGTTGACGGTGCCCTGGGTGGCCTCGATGCGCTCCAGCGACCGCCGTACCAGCGCGGTCGAGGTCACCCGGCCCTCGGCGAGCGCCCGCGCCTGCTCGGCGAGACCTTCCAACTCGCCCGCCGTGGCACCGATGTGCCGGACCGGGACCTGCCCGGTCTCGCTGTCCTGGCTCTCGTCAACGCTCACGCTGCGTGCCCTCCCTGGGACCGCTCATTCGAACGAACGGTCCCAGGAGGCTAATCGCCGCCGCCGTGACCATCAACGACGCCGCGCGGGGCGGTACATCGACGACACACGGACGGCACACAGCGGTCCGTGCGTGTCGGCGGTGTGACATCCGGCTCCCGTACGGCGGGCGTTACTGGGGCGTGTCCTAGCGGTGCACGACCCTCGCCGAGCCGCCGCCGCGCCGTACCTTTTCGGCCGCGGCCAGCCAGCGGCCGTCCGGCAGCCGCTGGACGCCGGTCGCCGCGCCGATCTCCGGGTTCTCCTTGAAGGCATGGCCGAGCGCTTCGAGTTGCCGGCGGACCGGGCTGTTCCACAGGCCGGGTTCGAGCTCGGTCCGGGCCGCGTTGCGCTGGCTGGCCCGCGGCGCCGCGATGGCGTCCACCAGCGGCATTCCGCGGTCGAGGTGGTTGACCAGGGTCTGGAGCACGGTGGTGATGATGGTCGCGCCGCCGGGCGAGCCGAGGGCGACCGCCGGCCGGCCGTGCCGCAGCACGATTGTCGGCGACATCGACGAGCGCGGCCGCTTGCCGGGGCCGGGCAGATTCGGGTCTTGTACGGCCGGGTCGGCGGGCGCGAAGGAGAAGTCCGTTAGCTCGTTGTTGAGCAGGAAGCCGCGGTGCGGGACGACGATGCCGCTGCCGCCGGTCTGTTCGATGGTCAGGGTGTAGGCGACGACATTGCCCCACTTGTCGGCGACGGTCAGATGGGTGGTGTTCTCCCCCTCGTACGTCGTCGGCGCGGCCCGGCCGGCAGCGGCGCAGGGCGCCGGACGGCGCGGGTCGCCGGGCGCGAGCGGGCTGGTCAGCGCCTTGTCGTCGTGGATGAGGCAGGCGCGGGCGTCGGCGAACCGCTGGGAGGTCAGGCCCTTGGTCGGGACGTCCTCCTGGGCCGGGTCGCCGACCCAGCGGCCGCGGTCGGCGAAGGCGATCCGGGCCGCCTCGATGTAGCGGTGCAGGAACCGCTGCTCGCTCAGCCGGGAGAGATCGCTCTTCTCCAGGATGTTGAGCGCCTCGGCGACGCTGGTGCCGCCGGAGGAGGACGGCGCCATGCCGTAGACGTCCAGGCCGCGGTAGCCGGCGCGGGTCGGCGCCTGGCTCAGGACCCGGTAGGCGCGCAGATCGCCCGCGGTCAGATCGCCGGGCCGTACCGTGCGCGGGGAGCCGGCGCGCACCGGCGGCGTGCGGACCGTGCGGACGATGTCCCGGGCCAGCGCACCGTCGTAGAGCGCGCCGGCGCCCTTCTGTGCCAACTCCCGGTACGTACGGGCCAGATCGGGGTTCCTCAGCGTCGAGCCGACCACCGGGAGCTTGCCGCCGGGCAGGTAGAGGCGGGCGGTCGCCGGGAAGTCACGGAAGCGGGCCTCGTTGTCCGCGGTCTGTTGCCGGAAGGTCTCGTCGACCGTGAAGCCGCCCGCGGCCAGCCGCTGGGCGGGCCGCAGTACCTGGCGCAGGGACCGGCTGCCCCACTTGCGCAGGGCGGTGTCCCAGGTCGCGGCGGTGCCTGGGGTGCCGACGCTCAGCCCGCTGGTGACGACGTCGTCGAACGGGAGGGGCTTGCCGTTCTCCAGGAAGAGGTCCCTGCCGGCGGAGCGCGGGGCGGTCTCCCGGCCGTCGAGGGTGCGTACGGTCCGGGTCCGGGCGTCGTAGGAGACGAAGTAGCCGCCGCCTCCGATGCCCGCGGAGTAGGGCTCGGTGACGCCGAGGGCGGCGGCGGTGGCGACTGCCGCGTCGACGGCGTTGCCGCCCTTCCTGAGGACCGCGATACCGGCGGCCGAGGCATCCGGGTCGACGCTGGAGACGGCCCCGCCGTGGCCGACGGCGACCGGAGTCTTCTCCGGTGTGGCGGTGTCGGCACCGGCGGGCGGCGCGGGCGCGGTGCTTCCGGCGGCGGCCGGGGCCGCCAGCAGGGAACCGGCCAGCGCGGCGGCCGCTCCCAGAACGGTGAGGCGTCGGACTCTGGTCATACCGGGGTTTCCTCCCAGTGGCTGCGCGGGGGGTCGGCAGGGGCCCGGAGCCTACTCGCGGCAACAGCCCGCCGACAGAGGGCATTTCGGGCCCGGGGGCCTTCGCGGGAGCAGGGATCAGCTGCGCCTTTCCGTACGGATCAGGTATGCCCGTACGGACCGGGACAAGCCGTCCCAGCTGCCCGCCCCGCCCTCGAACGGACAACCGGAATGCCGCTACGCTCCCCGCCCATGGACGACACCCTGCTGCTCCTGACCCTGACGGCCGCGGCCCTGATCGTGGGCCTGGCGGCCGGCTGGGCCGGGCACACCGCGATGACCCGCCGGAAGCTCGCCCGCGAGCAAGGCTTCTTCGGGCTGCCGGACGGTTCGGAGTGTGTGCTGGTCACCCACCGCGACAGTGCCGCGGCCCACTGGAGCATCCCGCGCCATGACACGCTGGCCCTGCTGGGGCTGGCCGGGGTGATCGAGACCTGCGGTGCGCACCCCGAGGTCGCGCCGCACGACACCGGCCTCCAGGGCTTCGGGGCGCGTACCGAGTTCTGTGTCGGCGACCCCACCGCGCACCGCCGTCTGGCGGCCCACCTGGCCAATCTGCTGCCGGGGGTGGCGGTGCACCCCGGCGACGAGTCCGGCGCGGGCCGCGGCAATTTCACGGTCGGCGGCTCGACCTACCGGGTGGAGCCCGGCGCCGTGGAGTACGTCCTGCTGGCCCGGCTGACCGCCGGTGAGGGAGACCGCCCGGTGTTCCTGGCGGCCGGCCAGCGCCCCGTCACCCACCGGGCGGCGGTCCGCCATCTCGTCCGCAACCGGGCCAAACTGACCCGTAAGCACGGCGCCGACGGCCAGTTCTGTCTGCTGCTGAAGGTGGTCAACTCGCAGGCGTACGGACCCGACGTGGTCGAGCTGGTCGCGGATGTCACCAAGGCCGCGCTCACGGCCGCGGAGCCGAAGGGGCACCGGGCGACGGCCTGAGCCCTGGGGCACGGCGGTCGGAGCCGCGCGCCCTCGCCCGGCCCGTGAGGCACCGGCCCCCGCTACGTCTCCTCCGGCTCCTTGCCGGTCGGCAGCCGGTAGGGCACATTGACCACCGTCACACCCGGCGTGAACAGCAGCCGGGCCTTCAGCCGCAGTGCGCTCTGGTTGTGCAGCGGCTGCTCCCACCAGTGGCCGACCAGGTATTCCGGGATGACGACCGTGACGGCACCGTCCGGATACCGCGCACAGACCTCCAGGACGGCGTCGATCACCGGCCCGGTGAAGTCCCGGTAGGGCGAGCTGAGCACCTGGAGCGGTACGTCGATGTCATGGGCGTCCCACTGCTCGCGCAGCTCCCGCACATCGGCGGGGTCCACGGCGACGGTCAGCGCCGCCAGCGAGGCGGGACGCATCGCGCGGGCATAGCCGAGGGCCTTGAGGGTGGGCGCGTGCAGCGAGCTGACCAGCACCCGCACATGGTTTCCGGCCGGCTCCCAGGGCCGGGCGCCGGGGGCGACCGCCAACTCCCGTTCGAGCCGACGGTAGTGCTGGTGGATGCCGCGCATCCCCAGGAACAGCAGCGGCATGGCGATCACCACGATCCAGGCGCCGTGCAGGAATTTGGTGATCAGGACGATGATCAGGACCACCCCGGTGAGCACCGCGCCGACCGCGTTGATCGCCTGCGAGCGCCGGTGCCGGGCCCGATCCCGAGACGGCAGCGCGGGTCCGGCGAGGACGGTCCCCCAGTGCCGGACCATGCCCGTCTGGGAGAGCGTGAAGGAGACGAAGACGCCGATGATGTAGAGCTGGATGAGGCGGGTGAGCTCCGCGTCGAACAGGATGATCAGCCCGATGGCGGCCAGCGCGAGCAGGATGATGCCGTTGGAGAAGACCAGCCGGTCCCCGCGGTTGTGCAGCTGCCGGGGCACGAACCCGTCCTCGGCGAGGATCGAGGCCAGCATCGGGAAGCCGTTGAAGGCGGTGTTGGCGGCGAGGATCAGCACCCCGGCCGTGAATGCCTGGAGCAGGTAGAAGAGCATGTCGAGGTCGCCGAAGGTGGCGCGGGCGATCTGGGCGAGCGCGGTGGAGGTCGGCGTGTCCGGCGGCAGCCCGAGTTCGGTGGGCTGCACCGCGACATGCACGTCGTAGAGCATCGCCAGGATCGTGATCCCGCCGAACATGGTCACCGAGAAGAACCCCATGACCAGCAGCGTGTTGGCGGCATTGCGGCTCTTCGGCCGGCGGAAGGCGGGCACACCGTTGCTGATCGCCTCGACACCGGTCAGCGCGGTGCAGCCGGACGCGAAGGCGCGCATCCCCAGCAGCACCAGCGCCAGGCCCGTGTAGGGCGAGACGGCATGCAGCGGCAGGTCCGCGGACTCGGCGCGGATGCTCGCGCCGCCGGCCATCCGTACGGCCGCGACCAGGAACATCAGGTAGATGAAGAAGACGAAGCCATAGGTGGGCACGGCGAAGACCCGGCCCGATTCCCGTACCCCGCGCAGATTCATCAGGGCCAGCAGCGCCACGAACCCGACGGACAGCGCCACATCATGGCCGCCGAGGGACGGAATCGCGGAGGTGATCGCGGCGACGCCGGACACCACGGACACCGCGACGGTCAGCACATAGTCCACCAGCAGCGCGCTGGCCGCGGTGAGCGCCGCGTTCCGCCCGAGGTTCTGCGCGCTGACGCGGTACGCCCCGCCGCCGCCGGGATACGCGTAACAGGTCTGCCGGTAGGACGCCACGACCACGACCAGTACGAGCACGATGGCGGCCGCGGCGTACCAGGTCAGATGGAGCAGGGCGACCCCGCCGAGGCCGACGACCAGCAGGATCTCCTCGGTGGCATAGGCGACCGAGGACAGCGGGTCGCTACAGAAGATCGGCAGCGCCAGTCGTTTCGGCAGCAGCGTCTCACCGAGCCGCGCACTGTCCAGCGGACGGCCCACCATCATCCGCTTCGGCCTGAGGAATGGGCTCACAGTCGGACAAACTAGGGGCTGCCCGGCGGCGGGAGAGGGAGGCTCGCGGGTCCGCGCCGCACCGCGGCCGGTGCGCCCGGCGGCGGTCCGGTCCGTATCGAGCCCTGACGGGGCTCGCGCGGGGCGGCGGGTCCGGCCACGGGTGAGAGCGGTCACCCGATGCGCCGGAAGCCGGCGCAATGGTTTATCGTTCAATTTGGAAGCGCGTGCCGTCCCGACGGCGCCGCAGGGCCCGCGGCCGGGAAACCCGGCCACCGCCGCTACGGCAGCAGGCCCGGAGGCCACCCCGTCGCCGCCCGCGCCCCCCAAGACCGCCCCGGCCGAATTCCCCCGTTCGGCCGGGGCTTCCCCTTTCCGGGCGCGGACCTCTCCCGGCGCAGGCTTCCCTGCGCTGACTTCGCAGCGCAGACTTCTGGGCTGCTCAGCGCAGATGCGACGCCCCGTTGACGTCCAGTACCGCGCCGGAGGACCAGAGCGCCTCGGGTGAGGCGAGATAGTGGACGGCGGACGCCACGTCCCCGGGCACCGCGACCCGGCCGAACGGGCTCTGCTGCCGCACGTCCTCCGTGAGACGGTCCGCGACCCGCTCGGTCTCCACGAATCCCGGGGCCACGGTGGCCACGCCGATGCCGTACGGCGCCAGGTGGACCGCCAGCGACTGCCCCATCGCGTGCAGCGCCGCCTTGGCCGCGCCGTACGCCGGGTGATCCGGCTCGCCGCGGAACGCCCCGCGCGAGCCGATGTTGATGATCCGCCCCGCCGCCTCCCGCTCGATCATGTTCCGCGCCGCGCAGTAGCTGACATGCGCCGCACCCAGCAGGTTCACGTCCACGACCTGCCGCCAGGCGTTCTGCCAGTCCTCGAACGAGGTGCGGTCCAAGGGGTGGGCCACATTCGCGGCGGCGTTGTTGACCAGCACATCGACACCGCCCAGCCCGTCCACCGCCGCGTCCACCAGCGCCGCGGCCCCCTCGGGCGTACTCACATCCCCCTGCACCAGCACAT
The DNA here is from genome assembly GCF_057708345.1 of Streptomyces sp. bgisy130. NCBI lineage: Bacteria > Bacillati > Actinomycetota > Actinomycetes > Kitasatosporales > Streptomycetaceae > Streptomyces > Streptomyces sp. bgisy130. Next base: position 236,708 of record NZ_JBYISA010000001.1, on the reverse strand, counting down.
GCCCGCTCCCGGCGAGCCCCGCGTACGCCTCCTCCGCGGCCGCCCGCCGCGACGCGTAATGCAGCGCGACCCGGTCCCCGTGCGCGGCGAAGACCTCGGCCACCGCCCGCCCGATCCCCCGCGACGCGCCGGTCACCAGCACCGCCCGGCTCATCGGACGCCCTCCGCCCCGGCACCCGTACGACGGCAACAGCCGGAACACTCAAGGGACATACCGGGCTCCACAGGCGCCCAGAGATGGTTCATCAACGGATCGGTCCTTACCTCGTGCCGTACCACAAACGGTCGAGAGGAATCGTAAGGAGCCGTACGGGAAGCAGGAACGGCCGGGCGAGGACGGCGAAGGCGCCTACGGAGTGCTCAGGGCTTCAGTGGAAAGAGCTGCCTCAGGCGTGCCTGAATCAGCGGCAGGCCGACCGTGGGCACGTCATAGTGGCCGGCCCCCTCGAAAACGGCGAGGTTGATGTTGTTGGCGTTGGCCAGCATCTTGTTGACGATGCGGTAAGTGACGGAGCCCGGGCTGGTGATGTCATCGGTCCCATAGAGCCAGAGGACCGACCCCGGCAGTGTCGAGTTCTCCAGCCTTCCTTGGTTCCGTTCGAAGAATCGCCTGTTCTCCGGCAGCAGGTTCGGACCGTTTCCGCGGATTCCCGGATATGAGTCCAAGCGGTGGGAAGGCGAGGAATTCAGGTAGCTTTTGATGTCACCCTTGACCATTGCATTCAGATCGTCCAGGCACGTCCGCCAGTTCTGCCGATAGAATTTCAGCATGTGCTGGCCGTAGATCCTTTCGGGGGAGACCCGATAACCCGCATAGCGTTGGGTTTTCGTGAAATAGATGGTTTCCGCGTTGGCGAAGACCAGCTGGTCGATCTGACGCTCGGTGGGCGTCGTCCCGGGTTTGGAGGCGTTGGCGATGTCCCGCCACAGGAGCTTGTTCATGGCGGGGACGTCCGGGACGGGGGCGAGGGAAATCGTGCCCCGGTAGTCCAGAGCGGGCTCCGCCTTCTTGGACAGCCGGGAGTAGTATGCGGCGGCGAGCGCAGCGAATCCGCCTTCGGACCAACCCGCCGGCACCCATTCCCCGGACGCCTTTCCGCCGAGATACCGTTTCGCGGCAACGGCGGCGAAGATCATGGACTTGCCCTCGCTCGAAAGATCGTAATAGCCGTGCCCGGTCGGAATGCCGGCGGCCGCCGGGCCCAATCCCTCGTAGTCCGGCGCCACGACGGCCATACCCATCTTCAGGACGGCCGCCAACAACGCGGCGTTGGGCCCGTCAGCCCATTTCTTGTGTTCCTGGAGCTGGACGCTCGGTGCGCACTCCGGGGCCCATCCGACGGTGCCGTGACCCCATACGAAGAGCGGCCAGCCACCGGCCGGCGGAGATTTTCTGGGAGTGAACAGCATGGCGGTCGCATTGATCCGTTTTCCTTGAATGCCCGGCATGCGGTAGACGACCAGTTTCCCGTCGGCCAGGGTAGACAGTTCGCGGGGCACGTTGCGCAGCGGTGTGGGAGTGCCCACCACATCGCCGTTGCCCGCACTTTCCCCGGAGCCGTCGGATTCTCCCGAGGGTGCGCCGAACCCGCACCCGGTGAGGACCATCGCCAGCAGCAGAGCAGCCGCCGCTTTGCCCGACCGCTTGATGCGTCCCACGGCGGCTTCGCTCATTGCTGATGACCGCACCTGTGCCTTCTTCCTGTCGTCCTTCCCCGGCAGATATCCAGGAATGCTCAATGCCGGGAGCCGTGCTCCGTGACGCTAGGCGCTGCGGGTCGGTCGCGCCTGCTCAGCGCCGATCTGACGGTCCGTTGGGGCGGCGTGACCACGTATGCCACCGCCATCAAGGGGATATCCGAAAACAGTCGGCTGGGGCGGGTGATGACATCGCGTCAGTCGCTGCTCTGCCCTCGCCGGTCGGGCCGATCCACCGGACGGCGTCTCCAGCAGGCGGCGGCCGACCGTAGCGCTTAACGTCACCGGCACACGCAGGTCTCCCGGCTTTGGTCTTGGTGACGGACATTCCCGGGCGGCTCAGGAATCTGACACATCGCGACGGAGAAATGATGGCAGAGGGAAAGCCGTGGGCTCTCAGGGCCAGGCGGATGAGCCGTATCCCAGGGACCTGCTCACTGGCCGCGGGGTTGGCCTTCGCCAGCTGTGTGGTGCCCGCCGAGGCGAGTTCGCAACCAAGGCCCCGCTTGTGTGCGACCAGGCCGGCGCCTCCGTCGGGGAGTCCCGCTGCGCCGGAGCTGGTCACTTCGGGCAGCGGCGTGTGGAGCTTCGTCTCCGCGCCACGGCTTCACCCCATGCGGGTCAGCGTGACCGCACAGCGCCCGGGAACGGCACCCGGGAAAATCTTCACCGGCCCGTACACCATCAGCAGCCCGATGATCGGCCAGACCGGAGCGCTGATTTCCGACAACTCCGGTGCGCCGGTCTGGTTCCGGCCGCTGCCCTCGACGAGCCTTCAGAACGCCGACTTCAAGGTGCAGACCTATCACAACCCCCGGAACGGCACGGCAAAGCCCGTGCTGACCTGGTGGCAGGGGTCCATCGCGATCCCGCCCGCATATACGAACCTGCCGGGCGGCGCCCCCGAACCGGGCGGGTGCTACTACATCTACGACAGCCACTACCGCCTGGTCAGAACGGTTTTCGCCCGTCACGGCTTCCATCCCGACGAGCACGAATTCCTCCTGACCCGCAGAGGAACCGCGCTGTTCATCGCGACCAAGCCGGTCCCCATGGACCTCAGCCCCTACGGCGGTCCGGAGGACGGCGCCATCCTGGACAGCGAAGTGCAGGAAGTCGACCTCGCCACGGGGAAACTCGTCTTCTCGTGGGACATTCTCCAACACGTCAATCCGGCCGAGTCCGAGGTGCCCGCCTCCGATGCGTCGTCATCCGGAGGGGTGTGGGACGCCTATCACCTGAACTCGATCGACGAGGGACCCCATGGTGAGCTGCTGATCTCGGCACGCAACATGTGGGCGGCCTATGACATCTCCAGAAGGACCGGCCGGATCCGCTGGCAACTCGGCGGAAAGAAGAGCGACTTCACCTTCGGCCCGAACGCGGACTTCTTCTGGCAGCACGACGTCAGGTTCCGGCCGGAAGGCCGGATCAGCATGTTCGACGACGGCTGCTGTAGCCAGCCGGACGGCACACCCGAGCAGCAGTCACACGGCCTGATCCTCAACCTCAACTTCGCGCGCCGCCGTGCGACCGTCCACAAGACCTACTACCACGACCCGTCCCTGTACTCCGCCTCCCAGGGGAACACCCAGGCCCTGCCCAACGGGAACCAGTTCATCGGGTGGGGCCAGAATTCCTACTACTCGGAGTACGCATATCCGGGAAACTCCCAGAACAACGGTTTGCAGAACCTGCTCTACGACGCGAAGATGCCGGGCTCCGACATCTCGTACCGTGCCTTCCGCAACCGATGGGTCGGCCGCCCGTACTACCCGCCGAGTGCGGCGGCACGGATCGCGCGAGGACGCAGCGTCGTCTACGCCTCGTGGAACGGATCCACGGAGACCAGAGGGTGGCAACTGCTCGCCGGCCCCCGCCCCCACTCCCTGTGGGTCGTCCGCGGACGCGTCCCCCGCACCGGCTTCGAGACCGCCCTCGCGACCGCGAACCGGGGCCCGTACTTCCAGGTCAGGGCGCTTGACGCGCACGGGCGGGTGCTCGGAACCTCGAAAGTCGTGACGCTGACCAGGTGACGGCGGCGAGCACGGCGCCACGTGAGCGGATCATCCCGGCGGGGCGGCTGATCCCGGCCCGGCCCTAGGGTCGGTGGATGCCTTTCGACCACAACGACCACTACCACCGTCTGCTGTTACGGCAGCTGCCGCGGGACTGCCGCACCGCGCTCGACGTCGGGTGCGGGACCGGCCGGTTCGCGCGGCGGCTGGCCGGGCTGGGGATCGATGTCCATGCCGTCGATCCCTCGGCCGAAGTCCTCGCGCAGGCCCGGGCCGCAGCCGGGAACGCTGCGGACGGTGGCGGGCCGCCCCGTTATGAGCACGCGGACATCGCCCAGCTGAAACTGCCCGACCGGCACTACGGGTTCATCTCCTGCCTGGCGAGCCTGCACCACATGCCCTTCGACACGGTCACCGCACTGCGCCGGGCCCTCGCTCCGGGCGGTGTGCTGGTCATCCTGGGCTGCTATGCCGAGACCTCGCCGGCCGACTGGTGCTGGGGCCTGGCCGCGTCGCCGGTGAACGCGGTGGTCCGGCTCGCCGTCGCCGCCTCGGAACGGCTCCGGCCGGCCGCCACCACGCCGCCGAAGCCGCCCGTCGCGCCGCCGGGCATGCCGCTGCCCCGCATCCGCCGGGAGGCCGCCACACTGCTTCCCGGGTGCCGGATCCGGCGGCTGCTCTTCTGGCGCTATCTGCTGGTGTTCCACAACGACGCCTCCCCCGCGGGCGCTTGACGCCGGGGCGCACCCGTTCGGCCGACACCCGTATCCCCCCGTGGGCATGCCACGGCGGCGGAACCGGCGTTGACTGCTGCTTGTCCGTATGTGCCAGGAGCGCCGGCCCGCATCGGGAGCACCTATGTCGTTGCCGAGGAAACCGAGCGGGGCGACCGCGCCCGGCGCGTCCGGCGACAACGGGGCGCTGCGCCGGATCGGCGAGTGGTGTGCCCGGCACTGCGTCGTCGTCCTCGTGCTGTGGCTGGTCGCCCTGGCCGGGCTGCAAGTTCTCCAGCGTGCGTACGGCGGGGAGTACTCCGACGACTTCGCGCTGCCCGGCGTCCAGTCGGCGCAGGGCCGTGAGGTGCTCCAGAAACACGAGCCGAAGGCCGGGGGCTACAGCAGCCAGGTGGTGCTGCACGACGCGGCCAAGCCGCTGACGGACTTCCGCGGCGATATCGACAGCGCCGTCACCGCGCTCGGCAAGCTGCCGGACGTGCTGTCCGCGCAGAACCCGCTGCCGCCGCCCGGCGCACCGCCCGCCAAGCCGCCGCCCGGGACGCCGAACGTCGGCCCGCTCTCCACCGACGGCCGGACGGCGTACATCACGATGCGGTTCAGCGTGCAGCCGTCCACCCTGAAGCCGGACTATCTGGACGGGGTCGACGCGGCCGTGCGGCCGCTGCGGTCCGCGGGCGTGGAGGTGGAGTACGGCGGGCCGCTGGGTGAGCTGGCCCGGCCGGAGCCCGACGACCGGACCAGCGAGGTGATCGGCTTCGGGGTGGCGATCCTGGTACTGCTGATCGGCTTCGGGAGTGTCCTGGCGGCCGGGGTGCCGCTGCTGACCGCACTGATCGGTGTTCTCTGCGGGCTGGCCTGTCTGGGGCTGATCGCCGCCGTCTTCGTCTTCGCCACCGTCTCCCCCACCCTGGCCACGATGATCGGCCTCGGCGTCGGCATCGACTACGCGCTCTTTCTGATCACCCGGCACCGGCAGAACCTGATGGACGGGGCGGACCCGGTCACCGGCGCGGGCCGGGCCGTGGCCACCAGCGGCCGGGCGGTGCTGGTGTCCGGCTGCACGGTCATCATCGCGCTGATGGGGCTGTGGGTCTCGGGCGTCTCCTTCATCGGCAAACTGGGCGTGGCGGCCGCCATCACCGTGGTCTCGGCGGTGCTCGGCGCGCTCACCCTCGTCCCGGCGCTGCTCGGGCTGATCGGCCGCCGGATCGACCGGCTGCGGGTGCGCCGCCCGATCGCCGAGACGGACGCCGGACCGGGCGAGCAGGCCCAGGGCAGCTGGCACCGGTACGCGCAGCGGGTGGAGCGCCGCCCGTGGTGGTATCTGGCGGGCGGGGTCTTCATCGTGGTCGTGCTGGCCATTCCGGTCTTCTCGATGCAGCTCGGGCACATCGGCGACGGCGCGGACCCGAAGTCGTTCACCGACCGGCGCGCCTTCGATCTGATGTCCTCGGCGTTCGGCCCCGGCTCCAACGGCCCGCTGACCCTCGTCATCGACGAATCCGGGGTCCCGCAGGCGGACCGCCCGATGCTGGCGAAGCAGGCCCAGACGGTGCTCACGGATGTCCCGGGCGCGGCCTTCATCACGCCGCTGAAGGCCACCCCGGACGGCGCGGTGCTGACCGGCACCGCGTACTCCACCCAGTCCCCGCAGAACGCGGACACCACGGATCTGGTCAACCGCCTCAAGCACGATCTGCTGCCGGCGGCCGTGAAGGGGACCGACGCGCACGGCTATGTGACGGGCACGACCGCCGGCCAGGTGGACTTCCTGGACATCGTCGCCGGCCGGCTGCCGCTGATCATCGCCGTGGTCGTCGCGCTCGCCTTCCTCATCATCCTGACCGTCTTCCGTGGCGTGCTGGTCGCGGTGAAGGCGGCGGTGCTCAACGTGCTGTCGATCGCCGCCTCGTACGGGGTGGTGGTGGCGGTCTTCCAGTGGGGCTGGGGCGGGCCGGCGCTCGGGGTCTCGGGGACGGTGCCGATCGAGAGCTATGTCCCGATGATGATGTTCGCGATCGTCTTCGGGCTGAGCATGGACTACGAGATCTTCCTGCTGTCGCGGGTGCACGAGGCGTGGCTGCGCACGGCTGACGCGAAGGCGAGCGTGGCGCACGCGCTGGAGATCACCGCCCGGGTGATCACCTGCGCCGCGCTGATCATGGTGAGCGTGTTCGCCGCGTTCATCATCAGCGACAACATCGTGGTGAAGATGCTGGGCCTCGGGCTGGCCGTGAGCGTCCTGATCGACGCCACCGTGGTCCGACTGCTGCTGGTCCCCGCGGTGATGACGCTGCTGGGCCCGGCGGCCTGGTGGACGCCCCGGTGGCTGGACCGGATCCTGCCGCATGTCCGTACGGAGGGCGAGGAGCAGCTTGCCGCGCCGGGGCCGCCGCGTGGGGGCGCCGCGCGGAGCGGGACCCGGCCGGGCGGCGGCACCTGAGCTCCCGGGGCGTGGCCGCCCGGCCCGGCGGCCCGCCGATCTGCGGCCGTCCCCGTCTCGCCCGATGATCGAACCATGGCCCCGTCCGCCGAGCGTGGCTCGGCCTCGTACCCCGTGATCCGGCCGATGCTGGCCACGGTCGGCCCGCTGCCTGCCGAGCACGAGGAGGCGGCCTGGGCCTTCGAGGCCAAATGGGACGGTGCGCGCTGCATCGTCAACACCTCCGGCGACGGCACCGTCCGGCTGGTCACCCGGGCCGGCAACGACGCCACCGGCACCTACCCAGAGCTGGCGCCGCTGGGTGAGCAGCTGCGTGGCCGGCCGGCGGTGCTCGACGGCGAGGTGGTGGTGCTGGACGCGCGCGGCCGGCCGGACTTCGGGCTGCTTCAGCGCCGGATGGGCGTGGTGAACCCGCGCCGCACGGCCCGGCTGGCCATGGAGCACCCCGTACACCTCGTCCTCTTCGATCTGATGTATCTGGGCGGCTCACTGCTCGGCTCGCCGTATTACGAGCGCCGGTCCCTGCTGGCCGGGCTGGGGCTCCGGGGCAAGAACTGGTCGGCGCCCGGCTATGTGGAGGGCCATGGGCAACAGGCGTGGGAGGCCTCGCTGCAGGCCGGTCTGGAAGGGGTGGTGGCGAAGCGGCTGAGCTCGGCGTATCTGCCGGGTGTGCGGTCACCCGAGTGGCGCAAGACGAAACATCTGCTGACCCTCGACGTGATCATCGGGGGCTGGACGGAAGGCCATGGCGGGCTGTCCGGACTGCCCGGTTCCGTGCTGGCGGGCGTGCCGGAACCCGCGGGGCTGCGCTACGTCGGCTCGGTGGGCTCGGGGCTGTCCGACCGGGAGCGCCATGAGCTGGCGCGGTATCTGGGGGTGATCCCGCTGGACCGGTCCCCGTTCCTCAACGCGGTGGACGTGGCGGGGGCGCACTGGGCCGAGCCCCGGCTCGTCGCCGAGATCACGCTCACCGGCTGGACCTCGGCCGGCCGGCTGCGGCATCCGATCTGGCACCGGCTGCGGCCCGACCTCACCCACCTCGGCTGAGCCGGGCCGCCCGGTCGCCCGGCCGCGGCGCGAAGCCGGGTGCGCCGGGTGCGCCGGGTGCGCCGGGCGGCTGACGCGGGGGGATACCCGCCCCCGGCCGGGAAGGCTCGCCCTGAGCACCCGGAGCACACCGCAGACGGAAGGAGTCGGCGATGCCCCACCCCGACGCCGGCAACAACGGCGGCACCACGGACGGCACCTCGGACGCCCCCACCGAAGGCAACGTCGCGTACGGCAGGAAGCCCTTCAAGCGCTCCAAGAGCCACTTCGCGGACCGCATCACGGCGGACGGCCGCGACGGCTGGCCGGCCGAGGCCGGCCGCTACCGGCTGGTGGCCAGCCGCGCCTGCCCCTGGGCGAGCCGCGCCGTCATCTCCCGGCGGCTGCTCGGCCTGGAGGACGCCATCTCCCTCGCCATCACCGACCCGATCCAGGACGACCGCAGCTGGCGCTTCACCCTGGACCCCGGCGGCCGCGACCCCGTCCTCGGCATCCGCTTCCTCAGCGAGGCCTACAACGCCCGCGAGACGGACTACCCCGGCGGAGTCAGCGTCCCCGCCATCGTCGACGTACCCAGCAGGCAGCTCGTCACCAACGACTTCCAGCAGATCACCCTGGACTTCGCGACGGAGTGGACGGCGCTGCACCGGCCCGGCGCCCCCGATCTGTATCCGGAGCCGCTGCGCGAGGAGATCGATATCGTCATGGCGGGCGTCTACCGGGATGTCAACAACGGGGTGTACCGGGCGGGTTTCGCCACCGGGCAGAGCGAGTACGACGCCGCGTTCCGCGATCTGTTCCGGCGCCTGGACCTGCTGTCCGAGCGCCTCCTCGACCGCCGCTACCTCGTCGGCGACACCCTCACCGAGGCCGACATCCGGCTGTTCACCACGCTGGTCCGCTTCGACGCCGTCTACCACGGGCACTTCAAGTGCAACCGCTTCAAGCTGGCCGAGGACCCGGTGCTGTGGGCCTACGCCAAGGACCTCTTCCAGACGCCCGGCTTTGGCGACACCGTCGACTTCCATCACATCAAGCACCACTACTACCGGGTACACACCGGCATCAATCCGACCGGCATCGTCCCGGCCGGTCCGGACCTCTCCGGCTGGCTGACCCCGCACCACCGCGAGGAGTTGGGCGGCCGGCCGTTCGGCGACGGCACCCCGCCGGGCCCGGTGCCGCCGGCCGAGGAGGTGCCGCCCAGCGGGCGCCCCGAGCATCTGCTGACCGGCTCCTGACCGCCCCCGCACCCCGGCCGCCGGAGCCCGGCCGCGGCGCCCGGGCCGTGAGATCCTGAAAACACAGGGACAGACACACCAGCGGTGCACCGGAGCCACCCGCGAACGCGCCGAGCACCCGGGCTCCCGGTTCGCCGCCGCGCGCCACCCGCCCCACGCCCTCCACGCGAGGAGTGAGCCCGATGAGGATGGTCCTGACGGCCCGGATACCGACCGAGACCGGCAACGAAGTCATCCAGAACGGCAGTCTGCCGAAGATCATGGAGACCGCCATCGCCGCCCTCCAGCCGGAGGCGGCCTACTTCACCCTCGACGGCGGTGAGCGCACCGCCTACTTCTACTTCGACATGAAGGAGTCGTCGCAGATGCCGACGCTCCTGGAATCCTTCTTCATGGATCTGCACGCGAAGGTCTCGCTCCAGCCGGTGATGAACACGGCGGAACTGCGCACCGGTCTCGGACACCTGATGAGCGGCACCTGAGGAGTGGTATCCAGGGCCTGTCGTTTGGATCAGGCCCTGGCCGCCCGGCCCGGCGCGCCGCTCACTCCGCCCCGGTGTCCTCCGGTGCCCCCTGCGCCAGCCCGGCCAGGACGCCGAGCGCCTCGGCCAGGACGTCGACGGGCGGCGAGGCAAGCGCCAGACGTACGGCGTTGGGTGCGTGGCCCGAGCCGATGGCGAAGGCTCCGGACGGGGTGACGGCGATCCCGCGGCGCGCGGCGGCGGCGACGAAGGTGTCGGCCCGCCACGGGTCCGGCAGTTCCCACCAGCAGTGATACGCCTGCGGATCGGCCCGGACCCGGAAGCCGGCGAGCCGTTCGGCGGCGATCCGCTGACGGGCCGCGGCATCGCCGCGCTTCTCCTCCTCGGCGGCCGCCGCGGTGCCGTCGGCCATCCAGCGGGTGGCCGCGTCGAGCGCGAAGCGGGAGGCGGTCCAGGTCCCCGTTCGGAGGGCCGTCGCGAAGTCCTGTGCGGTGCCTTCGGGCACGGTCAGGAAGCCCAGCGAGAGTCCGGGCGCGAGGCGTTTGGACAGGCTGTCGATGACCACGGTGCGCTCCGGCGCGCGGGCGGCGAGCGGGGACAGGTCGTTGCGGAGGAATCCGTAGATCGCGTCCTCGATGGCGTGCAGGTCCAACTCCTGCAGGACCGCGGCGAGTTCCGCGCGCCGCTGGACGGGCATGGTGTGGCCCAGCGGGTTGTGGAGGGCGGGCTGGAGGTAGACGGCGCGCAGCGGAGGGGCGCCGCGCAGCGCCTCGGGGGTCAGGCCGTGCTCGTCCATGGCGAGGGGGACGAGGGTGACGCCGAGGCGGGCCGCAATGCCCTTCACCACGGGGTAGGTGAGCGATTCGACGCCGAGCCGCTCACCGGCCGGGACCAGCGCGGCGATCGCCGCGGCGAGCGCCTGCCGGCCGTTGCCCGCGAAGAGCAGCTGCCGGGGCTCGGGGGCCCAGTCACCACGGGCGAGGTGGGCGGCCGCGGCCTGCCGGGCGGCGGCCGTGCCGACGGCCCCCACCGGACGGAGCGCGGCGGCCATCGCCTCGGGACGCAGCAGCGGGCCCAGGCTCTTGGCGAGCAGCGCGGGATGGCCGGGCAGCACCGGAAAGTTCAGCTCCAGGTCGACCCGGGCCTCCCCCGGCTCGGCCAGTGCGGGCTCGGCCACGGGCGCGGCGCTGCGGACGAAGGTCCCGCGGCCGACCTCGCCGACGGTCAGCCCGCGTCGGCTCAATTCCCCGTAGACCCGGGCCGCGGTCGAGCTCGCGATCCGCCGGTCCCGGGCGAACCGGCGCAGCGGCGGCAGCCGGTCTCCCGGGCGGAGCCGGCCGGCGGCGATCTCGGCGGCGAGATCATCGGCGATCGCGCGATAGTCGTCCATCGGCCCCTCCCGCGAGGCACTCGAAAACATTGCACCGAGTACATTTTTTATATTGCACCGAGAGATTGCCCTCTCTAGCATCGAGGCGTCAAGCCGCAGCAGAGGGGATGGACGGTCCAATGGGTTCGGTCATGTGCGAAGAGATCACCGTGGGATACGAGGACGAGGGCAGCGGTGCACCGCTGGTGCTCGTGCACGGTCACCCCTTCGACCGTTCGATGTGGCGCCCACAGACCGAGCACTTCAGCCGGTCCGGATGGCGGGTGATCGCGCCGGATCTCCGCGGCTACGGGCAGAGCACGGTCGTCCCGGGCAAGACCCCGCTGGAGACCTTCGCCCGCGACCTCCTCGCCCTGCTCGACCGGCTCGGGATCGACCGCTTCGTTCTCGGCGGCCTGTCCATGGGCGGCCAGATCGTCATGGAGTGCTACCGGCTCTTCCCGGAGCGGATACGGGGCCTGGTGCTCGCCGACACCTTCGCCGCGGCGGAGACCGAGGAGGGCAGGGCCGCCCGCCAGGCCATGGCGGCACGGCTGCTCCGCGAGGGCATGACGGGCTACGCACACGAGGTACTGGCCAAGATGGTGTCCCCGCACACCCTCACCCACCGGCCGGACGCCGCCGCCCATGTCCTTTCGATGATGACGGCCACGGCACCGGAGGGCGCGGCCGCCGCCCTGCTCGGCCGCGCCGAACGCCCCGACTACCGGGAGCTCCTGACGCGGGTATCGGTGCCGGCCCTGGTGGTGGTCGGCACCGAGGACACCTATACGCCCGTGAGCGACGCCCGCGACCTCCACGCACGGATCCCGGACGCCACCCTGGCCGTCATCGAGCAGACGGCCCATCTGCCGAATCTGGAGCGGCCGGACGCGTTCAACGCCGTCCTGGCGGAATTCCTCGACTCCCTGCCGAAATCGGCTGCCGCGTAGCGAAGTTCTCACCACCGGGGCGGTGAGCCGCCCGGCTGCGACCCCGGCACCCCCCTACCGCGGACCCCGACTCCCCCTGCCCGCACGGGCGTTACTCAGCCGTAACCTACCGACGGGTTACCAGAGGTAAGGGGTGGACCTTACTCTCCAGTCACATTCGGGCGCGCCGTACGCCCCACCTGTCCCCGGACAGCGTGCGGCCGCCCGCATCGAGATCTGGAGCAGAAGATGACGCCCTCCCGTATGACGCCACGCGTCGCGATCGGCACCGTCTCCGCGGCCGTCCTCGCCGCCACGGTCCTCACCGGCGCACCGGCCACCGCCGCGCCGGCGACCCCGGAATCCGCCCCCACGACGGCGACTTCGGACGGCTCGGCCTCCCTCCGGTTCGTCGACATCGAGGGCGCCGGCGGTATCACCCTCAAGGCGAATGTCTTCACCCCGGCCGGCGCCGACGACACCCGGCGCCACCCCGTCATCGTGCTGCCGACGAGCTGGTCGATGCCGCAGATCGAGTATCTGGCGCAGGCCAGGAAGCTGGCCGAAGCGGGCTATGTGGTCGTCGGATACAACTCCCGGGGGTTCTGGCAGTCCGGCGGGGAGATCGAGACGGCCGGCCCGAAGGACATCGCGGATGCCTCGAAGGTCATCGACTGGGCGCTGGCCCACACCCCGGCCGATCCGCAGCGGGTCGGGATGGCCGGGGTCTCGTACGGCGCCGGGATCAGCCTGCTGGCGTCGGCGTCCGACAAGCGGATCAAGGCGGTTGCGGCGCTCAGCGGCTGGGGCGACCTCGTCGGTTCGATCTACAGCGGCCGCACCGAGCACCGGCAGGCCGCGGCGTTCCTGGGCGGCACGGGCGAGCTGACCGGACGCCCCAGCCCCGAAATGCGGACCATCATGAAGGACTTCCTGGCCTCGAACCTGGACAAGGAAGAGGATCTGATCGCGTGGGGGCGCAAGCGCTCCCCCGCCACCTATCTCGACCGGATCAATGCCAACGGCGCCGCCATCATGCTGGGCAACGCCTGGGGCGATTCCATCTTCCCGCCCAACCAGACCGCCGACTTCTACGAGAAGCTGACCGGCCCCAAGCGACTGGAATTCCGCCCCGGTGATCACGCCACGGCCGAAGGGCTCGGGCTGTTCGGGCTGCCCAACGACACCTGGACCAACACCAAGCGGTGGTTCGACCACTACCTCCAGGGCGCGGACAACGGCGTCGACCGGGAGTCGCCGGTGCAGCTCAAGTCCCGTTCCACCGGCGCGTACGAAGGCTACAAGAGCTGGAAGGACGTCCCGTCCGCGCAGCGTCGGATCGAGCTCGGCGACAGCAAGCAGATCAACACCAACTGGAACTCCGGCGCCGACGGCGGCCTGATCTTCCTCTCCAGCATGATGGACCAGTTCTTCCGGCTGCCGCCGATGGCCTCGATCCCGCTGCTGCCCCGCCCCCTCGCCGCCGTCTGGCAGTCCGAGCGCTACGACACCGGACAGCGGGTCCGGGGCACCACCCGGCTGCACACCACCCTGACCAGCACCGCCGAGAGCGGCACCGCGATCGCCTACCTCTACGACGTGGGCCCGCTCGGCCTCGGCAAGCTGGTCACCCACGCGCCGTACACCTTCCACGGCAAGACCCCCAACCAGCCCTTCGGCGTGGACCTGGAGCTGTTCTCGACGGCCTACGACGTACCGGCCGGCCACCGTCTCGCCGTGGTCGTCGACACCGTCGACCCGCTGTACAACGAGCACAACCCGTCCGGCGCCCACCTGACGTTCTCCTCCCCGGCGGACGACCCGTCCTATGTGTCGGTGCCGGTACGGGACTAGGAACCCGGCGACGGCGGGGGCGCCCATAGCGGCGCTTCCGCCCGGTCCGGTTGCCGGGAGGGCGGGCGGACCGGCGAACACGGGCAGCGGGGCCGGGTTCGTTCCGGACCGCCTGTTGTCCCCCGCCGCGGACCGCAGCCGCCCCCGCCCCTCAGGCCGGCGGCCGGTGGCCCCCCGGCAGCAAGGTGCCCGGCTCCGGTGGGGCCACCTCGGCCGCCTCGACCTTGGGGTTGCGCCGCTGGCGTTTGGAGACCCAGTTGGCCAGTCCGGAGAGCAGCATGCACATCCCGATGTAGATCGGCGAGATGATCATGACTACGGGGATGAACGGCAGGTCGTAGTCGAGGTTGGACGCGATGAGCTTGCCGGCGTGCAGGAACTCCTCGTAGGTGATGAGGAAGCCGAGGGAGGTGTCCTTCAGGGCGACCACCAGCTGGCTGATGATCGCCGGGAGCATCGCCCGGACCGCCTGCGGCACCAGGACATGCGTCATGACCTGGGTCTTGCGCATGCCCAGGGCGTAGGCGGCCTCCCGCTGGCCGCGGTCGACGGAGTTCACGCCGGTACGGAAGACCTCGGCGAGCACCGAGCCGTTGTAGAGGGTCAGCCCGGCGACCAGGGCGGGCAGCGGCTCCACCTTCAGGGCGACATAGATGAAGAAGATCATGACCAGCACGGGCATCGCCCGGAAGAACTCCACCAGCAGAGTGCACACCCAGCGGGCGATCCGGTGCTCGGAGAGCCGGCCGGTCGCGAGCACCGCGCCGAGCGCCAGCGACAGCACCGCCGCGAAACCGAAGGCCTTGAGGGTGTTGCCCAGGCCCCGGAGCAGCAGATCCTGAATTCCCGTGTAGGTGAAGGGAGTCCACTTCGCCGCGACGAACTGGCCGGTGGCGAAGAGGAGGTAGACGATCCAGGCGATCAGCGCGAGGATCACCAGCGTCCCGCCGAGGCCATAGAGCCGGTGCCGCTGCCGGGTCCGCGGGCCGGGGACGTCGTAGAGAGCGGTGGTCATCGGGCGACTCCGAAGCGCTTCTCCAGCACGTTGAAGATCGCGCTGATGGTCAGGGTCACGAGCAGATAGCCGACGGCGATCCAGACGAAGGTCCAGATGATGCTGTAGCCCATCTCGTTGAGCGGCTTGTAGACCCCGAGCAGTTCGACGACGCTGAAGGCGCCGGCGATCGCGGAGTTCTTGGCGAGCGCGATCAGCGTGGAGCCGATGGGCGGGATGACGGACCGGAACGCCTGCGGCAGGACGATGTCACCGAGGGTCTGCGGAAACGTCATCCCCAGGCTGCGGGCCGCCTCGCCCTGCCCGACCGGCACGGTGTTGATGCCGGAGCGCACCGCCTCGCAGATGAAGGCGGAGGTGTAGCAGCCCAGCGCGAGGATGGCGAACAGCTTGAAGGGCAGCACCAGGCCGAACCGCGGCAGCCCCAGCACCACGGCGAAGAACAGCAGCGTCAGCGGCGTATTGCGCAGCACCGTCACCCAAGCCGTGCCGAAGGCCCGCAGCGAACCGACCGGTGCGACCCGGAACGCGGCCATCAGGAAGCCGAGGACGAGGGCGAGCAGGGAGGCGTAGACGGTGAGTTCGACGGTGCCCAGCAGGCCCTCCCCGTAGAGGGAGAGGTTGTCCAGGAGAACGTTCATCGGTCGGTTCCTTGCCGGCTCAGGTCGCGGGGTAGCGGTCGATCGGGGGCGGCTTGGGCGCGGGCACTCCGGACAGGCCGAGGGTCGCGTCGTACGCCTTGCGCCAGAGGCCCTTCTTCTCGGCCGCGGCGAGGGCGTCGTCCAGCGCGAACCGCAGCGCGTTGTCGCCGCGCGGGACGCCGATGCCGTACGGCTCCTCGGAGAACGGCTTCCCGACCACCTTCAGCTCGTCGGGCACCTTGGCGGCGTAGCCCAGCAGGATCGCGTCGTCGGTGGTGACCGCGTCGACCTGGTAGGTGAGCAGGTTGTCGACACACACCGAGTAGGTGTCGTAGGCGACCAGGATCGCCTTGGGGTACTCGGCCTGGATGCGCTGGTACGGGGTCGAGCCGGCCGCCGAGCAGACCCGTTTGCCGGCCAGGTCCTGCGGCCCCCTGATGTCCTTCTCGTCGGCGCGGACCAGCAGCGACTGGCCGGCCATGTAGTAGGGGCCGGCGAAGCCCACCAGCTTCTTGCGCTTGTCGTTGATGGTGTACGTGCCGACGTAGAGGTCGATCTGGCCGTTCTGGAGGGCGGTCTCGCGGTTGGCGGAGGCGATCGTCTTGAACTCGATGGTGTGGGGCGGGAAGCCGAGGGCCGCGGACATCATTCTGGCGATCTCGATGTCGAAGCCGGCGTAGACACCGGAGGCCGGGTCCCGCTCGCCGAGGTAGGGCTGGTCCTCCTTGACGCCGATGACGAGATGGCCGCGGCGCTTGGCCTTCATCCAGGTCGGGGACTCGGGCAGGGAGAAGTTTTTGGCGACCGGGTACTGGGGCAGTTCGCTGCCCGTGGGGCCCTTGACCGGCGGGCTGCCGGCCCGGCCGCAGCCCGCGAGGGCCAGCGTGAGCACGGCGAGCGCGAGCGCCACGAGGGCGCGGCGCAGGGGCGAGAGGTGACTGTGCGGCATCGCGACGCCCCCGTTCAGTGCTTGAGGATCTTGGAGAGGAAGTCCTTCGCCCGTTCGCTGCGCGGCGCGGTGAAGAATTCCTCGGGGGTGCGGTCCTCGACGATGCGGCCGTCGTCCATGAACACCACACGGTTGGCGGCGGAGCGGGCGAAGCCCATCTCATGGGTGACCACGACCATCGTCATGCCGTCCCGGGCGAGCCGGCGCATGACTTCCAGCACCTCGTTGATCATCTCCGGGTCCAGGGCGGAGGTCGGCTCGTCGAAGAGCAGTGCCTTGGGGTCCATGGCGAGGGCGCGGGCGATGGCGACGCGCTGCTGCTGGCCGCCGGAGAGCTGAGCGGGATATTTGTCGGCCTGGGAGGCGAGCCCGACCCGGTCCAGGAGTTCTCGGGCGTGCCGGGCGGCCTCGTCCTTCTTTTTCTTCCGGACCTTGACCGGCGCCAGCATCACATTGGCCAGCACGGTCTTGTGGGCGAAGAGGTTGAAGGACTGGAAGACCATGCCGACTTCGGCCCGCAACTGGGCGAGCGCCCGGCCTTCTTCGGGCAGTGGTCTGCCGTCCAGCTTGATGCTGCCCGACTCGACGGTCTCCAGGCGGTTGATGGCCCGGCACAGGGTGGACTTCCCGGACCCGGAGGGCCCGATGACCACGACCACCTCCCCGCGGCCGACGGTGAGGTCGATGTCCCGCAGGACATGGAGTTCTCCGTAGTGCTTGTTGACCCCGCGCAGTTCAATCAGCGCCTCACCGGCCATATGCAGACCTGCCCACTCTCATCCGTACAGCGGAGAGCCCGCAACCTACCGGGGCCTATGGGGCACTTCTCCACTGACACGCACGCATGCGCGGAGATGGGCGGATAAATCAGGGTTACCGATGAACGTCCCGCGGACGCGGAACGGGCGCCCGCCGGCCTCCTGACACCGGCCTCAGCTCTCCGAGACCTCGGCGTAGACCTGGGACAGTTCGGGTGCGCCGGTGTCGGCCCATTCATGGCCCGCCGCCACCACGTCGATCTCCCGCCCGGACGCCAGCCGGACCACCGGCTGCCCGTCCGGCCAGACATGCCACACCGCGCCGCGCACCGTGCGGACCAGCACCGTGCCGAGGTAGAGACCGGCGTCGTTGCCGAGCCAGGGCAGCACCTCGGGATCGTCCCGCCATACGGGCTGGAGCTGGTCCAGCAGCTCCAACGAGCGTACGGAGTCGTCCAGTTCCACGCCCGCCGTGGCGGCCTGGGCCCGCAGCAGCTCGCACTCGGACAGCAGCTCGACGACGCTCTCGGGATCGGCCCGCACCGACTCGGCGAGCGGCACGGACCGGTGCGCCTGCTGACGCTTGCGCCACTTGTCCAGAAAAGACATGTTCATGGTGTGCAGGGTCCCACCCGACCCGCGGCCGGGGCCACAGGCGCGCGGCGCCATCGTGCCCCGTTCGTCACCTTGACGCTCCCCCTCCGTCTCCCTAACTTCATGGCGCTCGGATCGGATCTGCTGGATCCGCAGGAGCCCCTGCCCGTAGGGGGGCGACCGGCCTGGATCGCAGTGCACCACCCGCCCGTTGGCGCCACCCGGAGGGATACGGACCGATGCGTGTACGACGATGGGGCACCGCCCTGACACTGCTGCTCACCGCCACCGCACTCCCGGCCACCGGCCCCGGCACGGCCACCGCCGCACCGGCCGGCCCGGCCCGGCCCTCGCCCCGCCCGCTGCCCTTGGCCAGGCACTTCGACAACCGGGCGGTCAGTGACAACTCCGCGCCCGGCGCGGCCGACTTCGACGGTGCGGGCCGCTCCCTGTCCGCCCAGGACCTGGCGGCGGCCGGCTGGTCGCCGGGGAGCGCACTGACCCTCGACGGGACGCGGCTGCGCCTGCCGCGGACGGCGCCGGGCACCCGGGACAACGTGGTGGCCGACGGCCAGGCGGTGGCGGTCCGCGGCCGGGGCGAGGCGCTCACCTTCCTGGTCGCCGGGACGGGCGGCGCGGCCGCCGGCACCGGGACCGTGCACTACCGGGACGGCTCGCGCAGCGGCTATGAACTCACCGCGCCCGACTGGCGGTCGGGGCCGCTGAGCACCAAGGCCGTGGCGCTGCCGCACCTCAACGCTCCGGACGGGCAGTCGGCCGGACCGGCCCGGCTGTACGCGGTGACCGTACCGCTGCGAGCCGGGCGGGAGGTGGCCTCGGTGGTGCTGCCCACGGCGGACGCGTCGGCGGGCGCGCTCCATGTGTTCGCGCTGGCGGTCCGCGACACCGGCCGCAGAACCGGGAGTTGGGCGGCGAGCACCGCGGGCTACCGGGCGGTCGGGCCCTGGACGGACCGTACGCTGCGGCTGGTCGTGCACAGCGGCGCGGGCGGGCCACGGGCCCGCATACGACTCGCCAACACCTTCGCGGGCACCCCGGTGGACATCGGTGCGGCCAGCATCGCGGTGCGCGGCGCGGGGTCGGCGGCGGACCGCGGACCGACACCGCTGACCTTCGGGCGGGGACAGACCGGGACCCGGATCGCGGCCGGGGCCGAGGTGTTCAGCGATCCCGTGGACTTCACCGTGCCGGCCGGCGCCGATCTGCTGGTGAGCATCCATCTGCCGGGGACGGTGACCGCGGCGCCGGTGCACCAGGAAGCGGCCCAGTTGTCGTATCTGAGCGCGGCGGGCAGCGGGGACCGCACCGCGGACGCCGGGGGCACGGCCTTCCCGGAGACGATGACCGTCTGGCCGTTCCTGACGGGCGTCGACGTCGAGGGCGGCCCCGGCTCGATCGTGGCGCTGGGCGATTCGATCACCGACGGGGTGAAGTCGACGAGCGGCACCAACCGGCGCTGGCCCGACGTACTCGCCCACCGCTTCCAGACCCAGCACACGCTGCCCCGCTACGGCGTGCTCAACCACGGCATCTCGGCGAACCGCATCGTCACCGACCGCTATCCGGGCGACGGGGTCAGCACCGACACCGGCGGGGTCAGCGCCCAGCACCGGCTGGAGCGGGATGTGCTGGCGCAGCCCTCGGCGCGGACCGTGGTGGTCTTCGAGGGCATCAACGATGTGCGCTGGGGGACCTCGTCCGACGAGGTCATCGCCGGTCTGCGGGCCCTCGCGCGGCGGGCGCACGAGCGGGGACTGCGGGTCGTGGCGGCGACCATCGCGCCCTGTGAGGGCTACCCCGACTGCACCCCGGCCGTGGAGGCCCGCCGCCAGGCCGTCAACGCCTTCCTCCGCGCCGACGCCGGCACCGTCTTCGACGCGACCCTGGACTTCGACGCCGTGGTCCGCGATCCACAGCGGCCCCAGCGGATGCTGCCCGCCTACGACAGCGGCGACCATCTCCACCCCGGCGACGCGGGACTGAAGGCGCTGGGTGAGTCCGTGGACCTCCGGAAGCTGCTGCCGGGACGGCGCTGAGGCAGCGGTGCCCGTCGCACGGACGACGGGCGGCAGGCCCCGGGGGGCGTCCGCTGCGGACACGCCCTGGGGCCTGCCCTCCCCTCAGCCCTGGACGTCGAGATCCACCACGACCGGGGCATGGTCCGAGGCGCCCTTGCCCTTGCGCTCCTCGCGGTCCACATAGGCGTCCGAGACGGCCTTGGCGAACGGGGCGTTGCCGTAGACCAGGTCGATGCGCATCCCGCGGTTCTTGGGGAAGCAGAGCTGGCGGTAGTCCCAGTAGGTGTACGGACGGTCGTACTTGAGCGGCCGCGGGACGACGTCCGACAGGCCCGCCTCGCGCAGGGCCGACAGGGCGGCACGCTCGGCGGGCGTGACATGGGTGGAGTCCACGAACACCGCCGGGTCCCAGACGTCCTCATCTGTCGGGGCGACGTTGTAGTCGCCGAGGACGGCGAACGGGCGGGGGCCCGCCGCGTCCTCGGCGACCGCGGTCTTCAGCGCCTCGAACCAGCCGAGCTTGTAGGCGTAATGCGCATGGCCGACCTCGCGGCCATTGGGGACGTACACCGACCACACCCGGGCCGGGCCACAGGTCGCCGAGACGGCCCGCGGCTCCTGCACCCCTTCATAGTCCGGGCCGCCGGGCAGGCCCATGACGACGTCGTCGAGGCCCACCCTGGACACCACAGCGACACCGTTCCACCGGCCGTTGGCGTTGACCGCCGCCTCATAGCCGAGCTCGCGCAGCTCGTCGTGCGGGAACTGCTCGGCGGTGCACTTGGTCTCCTGGAGGCACAGCACGTCCGTGCCGGAGCTCTCCAGCCAGGCCAGCAGCCTCGGGAGGCGGGCGGTGATCGAATTGACGTTCCAGGTCGCGATGCGCATGTCTGTAAACCTACAGCGAGGGTCTGACAGTCCGGCGCGTCAGCCGAGTGCGGTGCCGCTGCCGGGCGCGAGCCGGCCGTGATCGGTGCCGCCCAGCTTGTCGATCATGGAGTCGTAGATCGGGCGGGCATGGTCCTGGAGCAGGCTGTCGTGAATGTCGATGGCCCGCCGGGGCGCGACCGCACGGACGTAATCGATGACCTCGGCGACCTTGTTCCAGGGGGCGTGGACGGGCAGCAGGAGGGTGTCGACCGTACGGCCCTCCGGGACGGTGAGGGCGTCGCCCGGGTGGAAGACCGCGCCGCCGTCGATGAGGTAGCCGACGTTGGTGACGCGCGGGATGTCGGGGTGGATGACGGCGTGCATCTGGCCGTGCACCTCTACCTCGAACCCGGCCGCGGTGAAGGTGTCCCCCTCGCCGACCGTGTGCACCCGGCCGGGGAACGCGGCCGACAGCTGCTCGGCGACGCTGGCCAGCGTCCAGATCTCGGCCGCCGGGTTGGCCTCCATGCCGGCCCGCAGCCGCTCCTCGTCGAAGTGGTCCATGTGCTCATGGGTGACGAGGATCGCGTCCGCACCGACGGCCGCGTCCGCCTCGCTGAAGACACCGGGGTCGATGACGAGGGCCCGCCCGTCCTTCTCCAGCCGGACACAGGCGTGCGTCTTCTTCGTGAGTTCCATGGGGCCATCTTGCCCCGCCCTCACGCCTCCGGCGTGGTCTCCTCGCGGATCACCCGCTGGGCGACGGCGAACGCCGAGTTGGCGGCCGGGACACCGCAGTAGATGGCGGTGTGCAGCAGCACTTCCTTGATCTCCGTGGGAGTGAGGCCGTTGCGCAGGGCCGCCCGGACGTGCAGGACCAGTTCGTCGTGGTGGCCACGGGCGACCAGCGCGGTGAGCGTGATGATGCTGCGGGTGCGGCGGTCCAGGCCCGGCCGGGTCCAGGTCTCGCCCCAGGCGTAACGGGTGATGAAGTCGTGGAAGTCACCAGTGAACTCGTCGGCGGCGGCCTCGACCCGGTCGACATGGGCGTCACCGAGCACCTCGCGGCGGACCTTGATGCCCGCCTCGTAGGTGGCCCCGCGGACCTGCTCCGGCTGTGCGAGGCCGGACTCTATGGCGGCGGGCGGCGCCTGCGGGGGCGGCGGGGGCGCGAGCTGCGGCTTGGGCGCGGCGGCACCGAGGGCGGCCTGGCCCGGGCCCGGCTTGTCGTGCCAGGCGGTGCTGAAGTGCCGGATGAGGAGCTCGGTGACGGCCGCCGGCTGCTCCACAGGCACCAGATGCGAGGTGCCGGGCACCAGCGCCAGGCTCGCGTCGGGAATCCCGGCGACCAGGCTGCGGGCGTCGGTGGTCGGCGTGACCTGGTCCTCGGAGCCGACGACGACGAGCGTGGGCACCCCGACCCGGCCGAGCGAGGTCCGTACGTCGTAGGAGGCCAGCGCCTCACAGGCGGCGATGTAGCAGCCGGGGTCGGTGGTCCGCACCATCTGGACGGCCCACTCGACGATCGCGGGCTGGGCACTCGCGAAGCCCTGGGTGAACCAGTGCTCGGGCGCGGTCCGGGCGATCGGGTCGAGCCCGTTCGTGCGGATGACCACCCCGCGCTGGCGCCAGGCATCGGCGGTGCCGTATCGCGGCGAGGTGGACACCAGCGCCAGTGAGGTGACCTGGTGCGGCCGGGTGAGCGCCAGCTGGGTGCCGATGGCTCCACCGATGTTGCAGCCGGCGTAACCGAAGCGGTCCACCCCCAGGGCATCAAGGGTGGCGATCAGCCGGTCGGCCAGCTCCGCGACGGAGGGCGCCGCATGCGCGGGCGAACCGCCATGTCCGGGCAGGTCGAAGCGGATGACCCGCCAGTGACGGGTCAGCTCGGGGATCTGCCGGTCCCACATGTGCCATGTGGTACCCAGAGCGGCGCCCAGTACGAGTACGGGGGCGTCGTCCGGGCCGTCGATCCGGTGCTGCAGGGTCTTCTCACTCACCCGGCCACGCTACCGACTCTTTGACGCGATCCTTACACCCGGGTCAGGAAGAGCCGTCGGATCGTGACCGCCGACCGTACCCGAAGCGGGGTTTGCGCAGGTCAGAGCCTCAGCGTGGAGACGACGCGGAAGATCGCGTGCCCCGACTTGCCGTAGCTCACCGTGATCTGCTGGTACGGATGCGGTGCCTTGCTCGTGATCAGGGCCGGGGTCTCTTGGCCCGGAGAAGCGGCGTTGCGGGGTGGGCGCGGACAGCTCACTCACGCCTTGCACGCTCTCAAATCTCACAATCTCTCACATGCTGGGTCGGAGCCCCGTGCAGGCCATCCCATGCTGTGGCAGCTTCGCGAAGATCTTCCACGTCCGGCTTGACGTACCACCGCTTGGTGGTCTTCACGTTCGTGTGTCCGGCCCACCGCGCAAGGATGTGGTCCGGCACGCCCTTGTTCGCCAGGAACGTGAAGCACGACGCACGAGCGTCGTATACCCGAACGCGACGGAGACCAAGGAGATCCATGAGCCGGTACGCGCGTCGACGGAGCTGCTTGATCGTGAACGCTACGCCGGTCTCGTGCACCAGGACGTAGCCGGAGGCTACGTAAGCCTCCCCCAGAGCCAGCTTCTCCTTGGCCTGGAGAGCCTTGAACGACGTGAGGGCAGCCAGCACCGGAGCGGGCAACGGGAGTGCCCGCTCGCCGGCCATCGACTTGGTGTCCTTCTCCACCACGTACCGGTTGCCCATCATCGTGCGCGTGTTGGCAATGGTGATACTGGCGGCCTCCAGGTCGACGTCTGTCCACCGAAGTCCGCAGACCTCAGCCGGGCGTAGGCCCATGAGAGACAGCAGGAGCGGAGCGTAGAGCCGCTCTTCCATGATCCCGTGAACAAACGTCTGCACCTCCTGAACGTTCCAGGGCATCACCTCCTGCTTGTTCTTCCGTTCTTCCTTGCGTGCCTTACGCGGAATGGTCACGTGCTCGGCCACGTTCACGTACACCAGCCGACGCGTCACGGCCCGACCAAGAGCCTCCTTCAGCCGGGCGAGGCTCATGTCCACGCTGGTCACGCCGAGCGGAGTATCAGCCCTATCGCCGCGTACGCGCCCGTGCTTCAGGGCCCAGTGCATCCACTCTTCCACGTCCTCTTCCCTGAGTTCCTGAAGGCGGATTTGGCCCAACTTCCCCCGTGTGCGGTCGAGGGTGATCCGGTAGTTGTAGATAGTGGTTTCTTCCAGGTCTTCAGCCTTCATGGCTAGCCACTGGTCAAGCCACTCATTCACGGTGATCTTATTAGGCGGTACGAACGTCCCTTCGTGGCGACGGCTAGTGATGCGTGCGTACTCGGCCCTCGCTTCCTTCAGCGTGTCGAACGTACGCGTTAGCTGCTTGCGCTTCCCGGTGACGGGATCGATCCCTACATCGACCACGAACCGGTACCGGACCTGCCCCTTGGCATTGGGCGGGAGCTTCTTTATCGGAACGGACAGGATTACTCACTCTCCTTCAGAGCGCGCAGACGCCACGTTGGCTAAGCTGAGTGGTTTTTGCGAAGTGCACCGCGGCCATCCGGGCGCCACCAGATGGTGCCGTTCTCTTCCTCCTCGGGGATTAGAGAGACGTCTATGGTGTCTGCTACGGCTCCACCGCCGCGCAGCCGGCGAACACCCTCAATGGTCGTCACGATCGCCGGATTGGCTAACCGGCGATCGTGGTCTATGTTGCGCTTCGCATCGGAGGAAGCCGACAGCTTCTCAGGCTAGCCAAAGTCAGGAAGCCAGCCGGTATGAGCGCAGGGCCGGGGCCGCGCCGTCCGTTACAAGCACCAGAAGACCGTCACCTATGAGGCGGTCAAGACTTCGCGCCGCAACGCACTCAGTGGCTTCGATAGCACGAGCGACGTACCGAGTGTCAGCTCCGGGGTGTGCCGCAACGTGTGCGAGGACTGCCCGGTCCCGGCGATAGCCGCGCTGCAGCAGATCCTCGCCGAACAGTCCGGCCGCGCAGACGCAGAGGCCGATGGAGACTGCTCCGTAGTCACCCGCCGCCTGACCGGGCCAGGCGTTCAGCGCACCGAGCGCAAAGAGGACGAGGGAAGTGAAGCGGGCGGATCGAATAGCGGAACCAGACAGACGAGCCTCCAAAGCTGGGACCACGCCAGCAAGACAGCCTGGGCGCGATGCAGGATTCCGAATTAATCGCCACCCTGGCCGCACCGGAACAACTGCACCTCTGACTTGGTGATATCCGGGACGTTGTACGTTGACATGGTCTCGGCGAAATTTTCCAGGCTTTTGGAGTTCGTTCTTTTCTGCCGTGAGCGAATACCCGCCGCCGACCCCTACGGAGCCCCCAAACCTAGGACCTTAGGATGATCCTGACTGGTTCTACGGGCGACAAGAGGCCGGCGCCGAGAGACCCGCACAGCGTTCGAGGAGCTGGCGGCCTCCCGAACGCCACGCGCTTTACTGGTCTGCTTGGGCGGCCAATGCCGGGGCGATCCGTGCGCACCGAGCGGCGTACTCCTGAAGGTGGAGGGCCTTGAACTGCTCGGCGTCCCAGTTCTCGCCGCGGACATCACCGTCCGGCCAGACATAAGCGAGGCCGCGCCCGCCAGAGGTCAGGTCGACCTCACGTAGGTCGTAGCGGTCATCCTCGAAGGCGTCGAGGATCCCCCACTCCCTTCGGCTGAGGTCGGTGAGCCGCAAGCCGGGAGCCGCATAGCCGGGAGATGCTACGAGCCCAGGGTAGACGCGGCCTTCCAATGCTGCTGCGCGCCAGCCCGGTGCGCTGGCCGTCGCGCGCTTCGGTATCCGACCGAGCAGCGCTTCGAGGACCGCATCGAACTGGAGCGTTCCGTACACAAAGAGGGCCGTGGCGTCCGACGAGAGTCGGTCCCGACGGCTTGTGGTCACCGGGATCGGGTCGGGTTGTGTGATCGCTTGATTCATAGTCGTTCCGGTCATCATGCGTTCGGCAGGTACATGGCGTTGTAGGTCGGCGATTCGGGGGCGTGCTTGATCTGCCCCATTACCGTGTACCCCCATCGCAGGTAGGCATCGTGCGCTGGCTGGTTGTCGATAATGCAGGTCAGGGCAGTGGTGCTCTCGGCGCGTCCCGCGATCACGGTGTCGTGGATCTTTCTCCCGAGGCCCTGGTTCTGGAACTCGGGGGAGACCATCAGCTCCCGAAGCCAGAAGACCTGACCCGCATCCGCGAGGCTCCGGAGCTGCGCCGGCCGTCGTTCACCGAGCGATGTCCACCAGAGCTTGTCGGCGGGCAGCGTAGCGCCGTGCACGTAGCCGACGATCTGTCCGCCCTGGCGTGCGGTCACTGTCTCGAAGCCTTCGCTACCAAAGGCAGCCTCCAGCCGCTCACAAAAGGTGGCAACGGAGAAGAAGGGATCGCCCCTGTACGGGGGGGCGTCGTATACCCGGGCGTACACCTCGATCAGCTCATCAGCGATGGCTTTGACCGAGGTCCCGTCGTACCGCTCGAACTCCGCATCCACTGGTTGCACCTCTCCTTTGCTCAATCACGCGACGACCGCGCGGATCTCTTCCAGCAGGTCCCCGACCCCGCGTGCGCGGTGATGAGGGGCCAGCCCGTCGTGGACGATCTTCAACTGCTCGACCGCCCGAGCGGAAGACATGCAGGACGTCCTGATCAGTTCGATGGCTTTCGTCGTGGCTTGCACGCTGTGTTCGACGTCCCCCGCCTCGATGGCCGCAACCGAGAGCCGGCCGAGGCACATGCCACGGTTCCGCGAATGCGCAACGACTTGGAGCTGCTCGGACTTCGCCAGGAGCCGCTGGGCCGGGACCGTCTGGCCCAGATCGAGACGGCACATCCCCTCCAAGCACGTCAGCTCGGCCAGGTTCAGGAACAACGTCCAATCCGGGTCGCGGTCGTCCTTGCCGCGCTCCCACTCCTTCCAGGCCCTCTTGATCGCGCCCTCACAGTTGACGGCGTCCCCGACTCGCGCATGCCCCTGAGCCTCCCGGATCGCCAGCAGGGCCGTCACTCGGGTTGGCGCGCTCCAGAGGTTCGCGTGAGTCTGCGCGAGCCGTGAGAAACGAACCGCTTCCCGCCCTTTGTTTAGATCCACCGCCTGCCTGGCCATATTGCTCAGGGTCCGACTGGCGAGCACATCATCGCCAGTCAGCATTGCGGCGTTCAGCGCCTCAGAGAAGTGCTGGCGAGCCTCTGTGTGGAGCCCTGCGTCGTAGCAGAACCAACCGAGACTAGTCGTGAACTTACCGGCCAACGCATGGAGTTGGCGTCCCAAGCGCTCGTCGTAAATGCCTCGGTCGATCATGTGGTGCACCCAGAGCAGGTGCGCGCGTGTCGGCCGCCAGAGCCTGTTTCCTCCGAACTGCTGGTCCTGGGCGTCCATGTCGTCTGCGGCTTCGTACAGAAGATCGACCTCGTCCTCGGCGATCTTCCAGTCTTCCGAGCTGGCCGCGCCCGTAGTGGTCTCGGCCAGCCACGGCGGTGGGTCCTGATCACCAGAGGTGATTGCGTGCCCGCCGACGAGGAAGGGAGCTGCAGATGCTGATTGTTCGAAGAGGGGCACCGGAGCCACCACAGGCACGGCGGACGTGTTCACACTGCTCCTCGGAAGGAGTCCCAGTTCCGCCACCGACCTCTGGTAGTACGCCTCCAGAACCAGCCGGGCGTCCGGGTGTGGATACGGCCGCTCCTGTGTCTCGCTCTCCCACTTCGACAGCTGACGGACGGTGAAGGTAGGCCGCTTCGAGACTCGTCCCTCGGCAGCGAGCTGTCCCGCCAAATCATTCAGTTCGTCGACAGCCTTCGCCTGAGTCCGGTTCCGGCCCCGGCGGATCTCTTTCATGGCGCTACGACTCACCGGATACCCCCTAGCCAAGTGGTGTCGGCTCACCGTAACTGCCGAGCAAAGGGGGATGTGAGGCGTCGTCAGCAAAAGGGCTGGTGAGAGCGAAAGGGCATCCGAAAGGGCGGATAAAGGGCTGGTAGGGGGCGCTGAAGGTTCGGGCGAAAGGACCTGGTCAGAGGGCTCCACCTCCGATGCACTAGGTGGCGAAGGACGCACTGTGCGTACTAGCCGCTTGGATTCAACTGGGAGGGCTCATGGAGACCTGCACCGCGACTGGCGAGCACGAACGCCTGTCCGCGTGGTTCGCCGCAGCTACCTCCTCACCGGCCGAATCCATTGCCGCCTGGCGACTCACTCCTCACAATCCGCGGCGGCTCTCAACCGGTATCACCTTCGACGTCGTTCTGGCCGAGCGGTCTCTGGTGGAGCTGACGTACGAGATCCTTCGCCGGTACGAACAGACCCTCGGGCCGGCCATCCGCTTCACGAACCTGACCACGGTGGCCGTCCTCGTTCCCCCCGGCACTGCGACCCGCTGGAGCGGGCTGGTCGCCAACTCGACGTGGTCCGATCACAAAGCGATTCCCGTCTGCATCGGCCGCGGCCACGCGATCCGCATCCCCGGGAGCTCGCCAGCGGCGTCAGGCGTGCCGGTGGAGTGGCTGCAGGCGCCCAGCACCGATTCCGCCATAGGCGGTGCGCCCCTGCTCACCAGCCCGGTGCCATTGGTCCGCTGCCTTGCCGAAGCACGTTCCCTCCTCGCCCCCGACGACGAGCGGAGCCCTCTCAGCAGGGCCGTCTCCGCGGTCCGGGCGGTCATCCGGAGCCCCCAGAGGATGCGATGACAATGACTGCCGTATGGCCGAGCCGCACGCCCCATCGAGACGTCGGTCTTCAGAGTTCCACCATTCAGATCCACCAGCGACCGCCGGACACGCCTCTCCGCAACTGCTTCCAGGGCATCGGTATGCACGACGGAGTCTTCATCCCCCAAGCTGCACAGCTGAATCCGCGAGCCGAAGACGAGCACGGCATCGGCCTGGCCCATTCGGAGGCGCCATGACCGTCATGGCAGGTACAGGCACGCAGCAGTACAGGGAAGAACTGACCATCGATCCGCAGAGCATCGGACACGTACGAGGCACCGTCCTTGCGTACGTGCGCGAGTGCGGGTGGGGCGAGTTGGATGACGCCGCCTCACTGTGCGTCACGGAGCTGCTCTCCAACGTTTGGAAGCATGCGGATTCCGATGAGTGCGTTCTTCTCATCCAGCCGTCCGTGTGTGCTCTGCGGATCGTCGTCAGCGACAACAGCCCGCGGTTTCCTGTTGTTCGGGCCGCGGATGCGTGCTCCGAGAGCGGCCGAGGGTTGTTCCTCGTCACCAACGCCGCCGATGCCTGGGGCGTGACCGTGAACAGCTCCGGTGGCGGCATCGGCAAAGACGTCTGGGTCGAATTCCGGCCGCAGTCCAAGCGAGCCGCAGCATGATCCCCGGCCCCATGACCTATGGCCTTCGCCACCAAACCAGGAGGGAAGTGCCGTGAAGCGCCTGATAGCGCCCCTCTTAGCGGTGCTGCGACGGCCCCTCAAGGTTCGTTGCACGTCTGTCCGATCGCCCGCCGCTAGTGCGGCAGAGACAGTTGCGCTCGTCCTCGACGTTTCGGTGCCGCTACCAGCATCCCAAACGGATGTCGCCGACCTTGTGGAACGGTTACAGACCCACATCGTTGCGCTTGCCGGTCTGCTGGTTCCTGAGGGGCTAGCCGGCGCACCCGAAAAGCTTCGCCGCTTGTTGGCCCAAGCCGACGACCTGCGTCGCCGAGAGATGCCGCCGGACTACGTCCGTTCACGCGTCCACCTCGTGCGCCTGGCTGAGATCGCCCAGTGCCTCCTGGTCTGGGCAGCAGCCGACGAGCGGGCCTTCGCCGGGCCGGCTATCGGCAGCCCCTCGCGCCTGGCCCGGTCCGGGGCGGCCAGCCGGTGGGCGAGCCTCCTCAGGGGAAGCACGTCGCGCGGTGTGAGGCGGGCATGTCACCGATGATCACTATCGCGGACGCCGCTCCCGCCGTACGCGACGTCACCCCTGCCACGACGTACGCCTGGTGGGTGCAGCTGGCCGAGAAGCCGTTCCCCGATCCGCTGGCGCAACTGGATTGGGCGATCTTGCCGCTTGGCTTGCAGCCAGGACTTCCAGCCCTGGAGGCCCTCCTTTACGACGGCGAGCCCGTGGGCCCGGTCCTGTGCTGCCCGCGGCACCGACGGCTCTACGTGGCGGTGGCCGCGGAGTGCCGACACAGCCTGGATGGCGAGCGGCTGGGGGTTCGGGGGCGGGACCTTTCCTGCCCCGTCGACGGTCGACACCGCGGTGGCTGCGATGGCCGACTGTGGCTGCTCCCGTCCGATCCGCGGCACCTCACCGACCTTGTTGCGGTGGCCGACCGGATGTTGCACGTCAGTTCTGCCCGTCGGCTGGCTGCGGCGTCATGCGCCTGACCGTACCCGCGGTCGTAGTGCTGGGCGTGCTGATGGTGGCGCTGATCCGCGGCCAGAAGCTGCGGGGCGGGCCGGCAACTGTAGCCGTGGTGTTCGGCTTCGAGCTGGCCCATGGCCAGGCCGCTCCGGCCATCACCGAGACGTGCCGCCTCGTCGCCCAGCTCATCGGCCGCCTTCACCTCTAGTCCCGGCACGACCGTGTCTTCCCGTCCCATCCCCCTTTCTCTTCGAGGACTTGTGACCCAGATACCTCCCCTGGATCAGGCCAGCCGGCCGCGCCACCGGCGGGCTCCACAGATGACGCTGGGGCGAAGCGTGCTGGTGGTCGCTCTGGTCGCTGCCGCGTCCGCTGCCGCCGTGATGCTGTCGTCGCCACCGGGCCGTGCGGCCGTTGCCTGGTGCACTGCCGCCTCCTCCATGCTGGTGGCGGCGGGACTGGCTGAGGCGCAGCACCGGCTCCGCGCTGTCGGCCGGGAGCGCGATGAGGCGTGGGAACGGGTGCGTCGCGCGGAGGTCGCCCAGGGGCGATCGGAAGCTGATCTTCGTCGCCTCCGGGACGACATCGATCGGGCAACCCACGTGCTGCCTTGGGCCGTGGACCAGCTGCGCGAGCGCGCATCGGCAGCCACCGCCCTGGCGCGACTCGGCCAGGAAGGTCTGCTGCCCACGGACGAGACACTGCGGGGTGTCGTCCACACGACGGTGCACACGCTCCACCAGGAGCACCGGCGGCTAACGTCCGCGATGGTCATGGTGCAGGGCTGCGGGAAACGCCTCCATGCTGCGGTCGTCGATCACCTTCGGGAAATCGATGAGCGGAAGAGGCTCTACTGGGACAGCGGTTCCGCACCGATTCACCGGCAAGCGGTGCGCGCCGATTTCGAGGCGCTCGATGCGCGGCTGTCGAGTACAGGGCTGCTGACCCAGCGGCTGCTGGCCCTGTCCGGCGCCCGCCGAGCGGGACGACCATGGGCGAAGCCTGTGTCGCTGGAGCGCGTCATGCGGGCGGCAGTTGGTGCCTGTGAGCACTATCCCCGAGTTGAGCTGGCTCTTCCCCGTGTGCCTGTGGCGGTCGCCGGACCGGCTGTCGGTGCCGCCATCCACGTGCTGTCGGAGATCCTCGACAACGCACTGCGCTTCAGCTCCCCGACGACGCAGGTGTGGATGTCGGTTGAGGATGTCGCCTCGGCGATCGTCGTGCACATCGACGACAGCGGCCTATCCATGAGCGAAGAGTCCTTGGCCCGTGCACGCGAAATCGTCGACTTCGAGCAGCCGCTGGACATCACCAGGCTCTCCGGAAGCCGGCTGGGCCTCGCCGCCGCACGGCTCGCGGGTGACCGCTTCGGTATGCGGATCGCGTTCTGCGCCTCCGCCTCGGGCGGCATCCGAGCCAGCGTGGTCCTGCCCCGCCAGTGGCTCACCCACGACACCGCGTCCGTCCCCGCAGCCGGCCGTGCTCCGCTCCTTCCACAAGGCAGCGGGCCGCCGAGTTCGGCCGCCGCACCTCAGCCGCCTCCCGGCACCAGGCGCCTGCCTCGCCGCGTCCCAGGCGCCACGCGGTCCAGCCCGGCCGCGCAATCACCCGAGCCGGGATCGCCGCCGACGCGTAGCCCGCAGGAATCCGGGCGGCGCGTGTCCGCCTTCCGCCAAGCCACCCGCAGCGCCACAGCCCCCGCACCGAATCCGGAGAACCACGATGAACGCTGACCTTCGCTGGCTGCTCGACCAGCTCTGCCACGACACCCCCGGTGTGCTCCATGCCCTGCTCCTGTCCGACGAGGGCATGAAGATCGCCCACGACAAGAGCCTCGATCACGACACCGCCGATCTCCTCTCGTCAATGTGCACCACTTGGCTCACCGTCTCCCACCAGCTGGAGAAATTGTTCGATACCGGAGGCCCGGCATTGACGGCCACCGTCGACACTCCGAACATCCAGCTGCTGGCAGTCGGGGCCGGTAAAGGCGCCATCCTCGCCACCGTGGCCAAGAGCGAGGCCGACCCCGGCATCGTGGGCACCGCGATGGCCCAGCTGGTCGAGCGTGCCGCAGACCACCTGAGCGTCCCGGAGCGGTCGCCTCGGACCCCGTCGTGAGCGACGGCGACGTGCCCGACCGGTCGTTCGTCGCCCTGCGCGGACGCACCACAGCCGGCCACGACCTCGACGCGGTCTCGTTGATCGTCACCGAGCGGGACGATACCGCCGGCCTCGGGCTGGAGGAGTCCGCCATCGTGCGGATGTGCGCCTCGCCGACCGGGGTCGTGGAGATCGCCAGCCGCCTCCAGCTGCCCGTGGGGATGGCGCAGGTCCTCATCTCCGGCCTCCTCGACCAGAACCGGGTCACCGCCCGACACCCTCCACCCGCCGCCGCAGCCTCGCGACACGATGCTGATTTTTTGAGGGAGGTCCTCGTTGGACTCCGCAACAAGCTATGAAGCCACGCGGGTGCCGCTCCCGCAGACCGCCAGCTGCGGCGTGAAGGTTGCGGTGGCCGGTGGTTTCGGAGCCGGGAAGACGACCTTCGTCGGTGCCGTCAGCGAGATCACCCCGCTGCGCACCGAGGCGGAGATGACCGCCGCGAGCATCGGCACCGACGACCTTTCCGCCACACCGTCGAAGCGGACCACGACGGTCGCCTTCGACTTCGGCCGGGCCGCGCTCAGCGAGTCCACGGTGCTGTACCTCTTCGGCGCTCCCGGCCAGGACCGCTTCAAGTTCATGTGGGACACGGTGCTCAACGGCGCCCTGGGCGCGGTGGTGCTGGTCGACACCCGCCGGGTGGAGGACTGCTTCCGGTCCCTGGACCGGGTCGAGGACACGAGCCTGCCCTACGTGGTGGCCCACAACGTCTTCGGCCACGAGGACCAGGAGCACACCCTGGACGACATCCGCGACGCGCTGCAGATGGCCCCCGGAGCACCGGTGATGCGCTGCGACGCCCGCGACCGGCAATCAGTACGCGGCGTACTGATCGCTCTCGTCCAGCACGTGCTGGACCTCTCCGGCCGACGGGAGGGTCGAGCGTGAAGAGTCCGCAGACTCCGGGGCTTGTGGAGCTGCCCGACAGTCACCGCGGGGCGACCCTGCTGGGGGACCCGGGCTACCACCGCGACCCCGCCGAGGTCTTCTCCGCGTTGAGGCGCACCTACGGGCCGGTGGCACCGGTCCTGCTGGATGGGCAGGTGCCGGCCTGGCTGGTGCTCGGGCACCGCGAGCTGACCCAAGTCACTGTCGACACGGAGCTGTTCGCGCGCAACGTGGCGCGGTGGCGGCTGCGCGAGCAGATCCCGGCCGACTGGCCGCTGTGGCCGATGGTCGGCGGCGGCCCGGCAGGCGACTCTCTGCTTTACACCGAAGGGGAGGAGCACCGGCAGCGCGCCGGGGCGGTCAGCGCCGCCCTGTCCGGCATCGATCCGGTGGAGTTCCGGGCCCAGTGCGAGTCACGCGCCGAGGACCTCGTCGAGTCCTTCGCGCACAGCGGGCATGCCGATCTGATGGCTCAATTCGCCCTGCTGCTGCCGGCGATGGTGATGGGCTGGGCCCTGGGCGTACCGGCCAAGGAGCACCAAGACCTGGTGGCGGCATTCACCGACCAGCTCGCCGGCGGCGACCGCGCCCTGGCCGGACACCAGCACATCCACCGCACCATGCAAGCGCTCGTCCGGCAGGTACGCGAACACCCACGTGCCGACACCGCCTCGCGGCTGGCAGCCGACCCCGTCGGCCTGAGCGACGAGCAGCTCTGCCAGGACCTGATCGTCACCATCCTGGCCGGTCACCAGACCACCGCGTACTGGATGGGCAACGCCACCTACCGGATGCTCGTCGACCGCCGCCACACCGACGCCTTCGTCCGTGGCCGGCTCGCCGTCAGCCAGGCCCTGCGCGAAGTCCTCTGGGACGACACCCCCACCCAGGTCTTCGCCGGACGCTGGACTAGCCGCCCCGCCCACCTCGGCCACGCCACCATCCCAGCCGGCGACCTGGTCCTGCTGGGGCTGGCCGCCGCCAACACCGACCCCCACCTCCGCCCCGAACCTGGCGCCGGCATGCGCGGCAGCCGGGCCTACCTGTCCTACTCCCACGGCCCGCACAGCTGCCCCGACCCGGCCCGAGACCTCGCCGAGACGATCGTCACCGCCGGAATCGAGGTCCTCCTCGACCGCCTTCCCGACCTGCACCTGGCCTGCCCGCCCGAGCAGGTCCGCTGGCAACCGTCGGTGTGGATGCGCGGCCTGGAATCCCTGCCCGTCACCTTCACCCCCACCCCGCCAACCACCCGCTACGCCGGAGGCACCCCGTGGATCTGACCTGCTCCTCCCCCGCGATCGAACCGCCCGCACCGGGGCTGACGCTGTCACGTCCGGTGCACCGGCTCGACCCGCACAGCCTCGACCTTCATTACGACGCCGCCGTCATGCGCAAGGCTGGCCCGGTAGTGCCGGTCCAGTTGCCCGGCGGCGTGCCGGTGTGGGCGGTCACACGTGACGCCACTGCCCGTGCCGTACTGCGTAACACCTGTGTCTTCCGCAAGGACCCGAGGCACTGGGATGCCCTCCAGCGCGGCGACATTCCCGCCGACTGGCCACTGATCGGCTTGGCCGCACCGGCCGGGCGCAGCATGGTCACCACCGACGGTGTCGATCACTGGCGTCTGCGCGGACCGCTGGCGACCGTGTTCACCGAGACGCGGGTACGGGCTCTGCGGACGAGCATCGACATCATCACCAAGAAGCTGCTGGCCGATCTCGCCGACGCCGCCACCGTCGCCGACGACGGGACCGTCGACTTCCGCCAGCTCGTGGCGTGGCCGCTGCCGATGACCGTTATCAGCCTTCTGCTGGGCCTGCCGGAGTCCGAACACGAGGCCCTGCGCGCCGAGTACGAGATCGTCTTCGACGACACCCGCGATCCGACGGCCGCGCTCGCGGCCATCGCGGACATCATCACCCGCCACCTCGACGCCAAGCGCCGCCATCCCGGGGACGACCTCACCAGCGCCCTGCTCCAGCTCCCGCGAGACGAGCAGCTGTCGACGGAGGAACTCGTCGCCACCGTGCAGGTCCTCATCGCCGCCGGGCACGAGACCACCGTCCACCTCCTCGTCAATGGGGTGCTCGCTCTCACCAGCCATCGCGACCAGCTCGACCTGCTGCTCCAGGGCGAAGTCCCGTGGGATCGCGCAGTCGAGGAGATCCTGCGCTGGCAGCCCCCGACCGCCAACTTTTTGATGCGGTTCGCCACCCGGGACAGCGTCCTCGGCGGCGCGTTCATCCGCCGGGGCGAGCCGGTGATGATCTCCTATGCCGCCATGGGCCGAGACCCTGACCGCTACGGACCCACCGCAGACGATTTCGACATCACCCGCGAGGGCGGCCACACCAGCTTCGGCCACGGGCCTCACGCCTGCATCGGCGCACCCCTCGCCCGCCTCGAAGGACGCATCGCACTCAAGGAACTGTTCAGCCGGTGGCCCGATCTCGCCCCGGCCGCGCCGGCGCCGCGCGCCCCTTCAGTCCTCATGAATGCACGCACGAGCCTCCCCATCCGCCTGCGCTGTGTCAGCCACCCTCACGTGACCGGAGCGGCGAAGTGACAGCCACAGCCACAGCCACCGACCACGCTGCGTCCGGGACGCTGGACCCGCTCCAGCTTCGTGACGATCTCCTCGTCCTGCGCCGAATCATCGGCCACGGTCGCGCCGCACCCGCGTCCGTGGCCCGCAACCTCAACATGGCCCGACACATCGCGCAGCACTGGGCGCCCTTCGGCCACACCCGTTGCGCCGCAGCTGACGGCTCGGGCTCCGAGGAGCAGCGGTGGGAGATCCTGCTGGCGTGTGCGGACCCCGATCGGTCCGTGGAGCGGTCCCACGCCGGGGTGATGGTGTACGCCTGTGCCGTCCGGGAGCTGGTGCAAGCGCTACACGACGTCGCCCGGCCGGGCGCGGCCGTGCCCGAGGTCTCCCGGGCCCCTGGTGACAGCCAACGAGATGCAGCGCGCCACCGATCCGCACCCCGCCTCCAAGGGACGCCTATGACCACAGACCGGTACACCGCAGCGACAGCAACCCACACCCAGCCCGCCCCGACACAGGTCGAGACCGTGCTGGCCAGACTGGTCCCACGCTGCGTCCGCCGGGCGAAGACCAACGCCGACCTCCAGGCGATACGCGAAGCCGCCCTTGCCTCGGCCATCAACCGTACGCCGCGCCCCCGCATCGGCATCTACACCATGGTGCAAGCGCACCAGGACCCTGCCGTGCGGTTGGCCGTAGCCCGCGGCCTGGCCGTTCGGAACGGCTGGCTCTTGGAGCGGGCTCCGGCCGTGGACTTCACGGGGATGACCAACCCGGCCACGCGACCTCAGCTCGCCCGCCTGCTGGATGCCCTCGACCGCGACGACATAGACGGCATCGCCGCGACCTCCCGGACCGACTTCTCCGACCTCAACGGCGACTACGAGGACGCCCTCCAACGGATCCACGCCCGCCGCGGCTTCCTCGCTCTCGCCAGCACCGAGACGGACATCTGACCCCGCAGTCCCTGCCGTCCTGCATCTTCGCCCCTTCCGTCACGCCCTGGGCGGGGTGCAGCGCATAAGGCCAAACGCCTGACTTCATCTGCCAGGCCCCACGAAAGGATCACTGAACGCATGGGCCGCAGCATCACCGTGCTCTGCTGGAACTTCGAGGCCAACGGCGGCACCGACGCCACCAAGCGCAAGGAGGCCAACCAGCTCCTCGCCTCGCTCCAACCGGACTTGCTCTTTCGGCAGGAGATGTGGGGAGCCGATGCCAAGGGCAAGTCCGTGATGGACTCCATGGAGGAGGACTTGGCCCTGCACGGCTGGCTGGGCCCCTCCTCCCATACCGCCGTCTTCGCCACCCCGACTCTCTTCAGCCCGGTGCGCGGGTGGCCGGACAAGGACGCGGAGACCATCTGGAAGATGCCTCCGACCGTCCAGGGCCTGCGATTCCTCCCCGCAGGACCTGACGCGGTCCCCGTGGTCTGCGGCTCGTACCACCACAACTACGCCTCCTCGACGCAACGGCACGCCGAAGCGGACTGGGCGACCACGTTCGCTGACAAGACGTGGATCACCCCTGCGGGAACAGCCGTCAAACTGCCCGTGCTGATGGGCGGAGACCACAACAGCTACCCCGTCCCCGGCGCCCCCGGCGATCTTCCGCTGCCGGTCCTGGAAGAGATCCGTGACCGGCGACACCGGGTCCACCGCTCCTGTCTCGGTCCCGACGGGACCAGGCGGATGTGTACCTGCCCGGACGAGACCCTGCGCACCGCCGGCCTGGAAGACGTTGCGCGGCACATCGCCGCTCGCAGCGGCAACACCCACTCCCTGGCTCGAACGGTCACCGGCTGTGCGACGCACGGGCCGGACGCGCGCATCGACCGCATCTACGCCTCGGAAGGTCTGCTGCCCGCGGTGTCGGATGTCGACGTGATCGAGGTGCCGCTGGACATGTCGGATCACCACATCGTCCGTGCCCGACTCGACGGAGACACGCCCGCGGACATCCTCCGCCAGGAGGCGCACACCCCCCAGGAGACGGGCGCCGCATGACGGAGGCCGAGGTCCGGGCGCTTGTCGAGACGGCCCTGTCCTGGGATGTGCACGGCGCCGGTCTCCCTGCGGTCGAGGACGCGCTGAGCACGGCCCAGGCATTCACCAGCTACGGCCGGATCCTGATCGATGACCTGCGCACTCAGTGTCTCGCTCTTGCTGACTCGGACGTTGCCACCAGGGCGCAGGCCACCCTCGGCGAAGCGTCCCGGCGGCTCCATCTACTGCCATTGCCCACGAGCGCCTCCCCGCGGTCAGCCGCGCAACGCGCACAAAATCTCGCCCGCCTTTTGCGGAGCCTGCTCCGCACGGTCGAGCAGGTCCACGAGGCACGGGTGCTCATCATGCGCTCTCAGCAGGGGGCGCGCACCATATCGAAAGGCACGCAATGAAGGTCTCGCACGCCGCCATTCTCGGTCTCGCCACCGTTGGAGCCATCCAGATCGCACAGAGGGAACGGCACCAGCGACAGCAGAACGAGACCGCTGTCGCCCGCATCCACCAGGACTACCTGACCCACCTAACCAGCAACCCTCACCTCGCCAAGCTGTGGGCTCCCGAGGACATTGGCCCCGAGCAGTACGTGAAGCTCCTGAACGCCAACCAGCAGATCGCCGCCCTCGAACTGCGCCACCGCTTGGGGCTCGCCCGCGGCCAGAAGCTCTCCTACCTGGCCGAATACCTCATGGGCCGGGAGCACTGCCGCCAATACTGGGCGCGATTCGGCCGCTTCCGTGCGCAGGAGGCGCAGGGCAACAAGCCCAGGGAGCACTTCCACTACGTCATGGACAACGCCTACGTGTCCCGCCGGGAGTCCAAGCCCACAGACGCCTGACCTTCAGACCTCCGCAGTCGACCGTTCATCGCTCCTGTATCCCCTTGCTGCTGCCCGCGCGGTGTGGGATGTCGACGTGATGGACGTGCTGTTGGACATGTCGGTTACCACATCGTCCGTGCCCGACTCGACGGAGACACGCCCGCGGACATCCTCCGCCAGGAGGCGCACGCCCTCAGGACACGGGCGTCACGGCCAACGCCCTCCTGACCCGCCAATCGTGGTGTCAGGGTTTGCGCTCACCTGCCGCTCCAACCCTGACACCCGTCCCACCCAATGTTGTTGCTGGTGAATGAAGGGACCGAAAGGCTTTGAACATGAATGTCAGTGAACGGCAAGGGGACAAAGACATGCGCTTACCCCAGGTGCGGGTAACGGTGAACTCCCGCTGCAAGCGCAGCTGCTTCTACTGCCGTCCCTCGGGGGAGGCGGTGGCGACGGAGTCCAGTGCCGCCTTGGACCCCGACCACCTCATCGCCGTGGCGACCGCCGTGCGGGCACAGGGAGTCGACGGCATCAAGCTGACCGGCGGCGACCCGGCCCTGTACGAACCGCTCGTGGACGCGGTGCGCCGCCTGCGGGTCGAGGCCGGTATGCGGGAGGTGGAGGTGATCTCGCGGCACCCGCGCATCGGCGAACTCGCGCCGGCTCTCGCTGAGGCGGGGGTGACCCTGTTCAACGTCTCGCTCGACACGCTGGATCGCGAGCTGCACCGCGAGGTGTGCGGAGTCGATGACCACGTCGAGGTCCTGGCCGCGATCAAGGCGTGTGTGGCCACCGGAGTCCCGGTCAAGGTCAACGTGGTGGTGATGTCCGGGATCAACACCTCGGAGATCGAACAGCTGGTCGCGTTCTGCGAAGAGGCCGGCGTCCACAGCGTGAAGCTGCTGGACATCATCAAGGACCTCGGCGAGGGCACCGAGAGCTTCGCCCGGCGCCTGGAGATCAAGCGGGGCCGCAAGCTCGATGACCTGTACGTGCCGCTGGAGGACCTCGCCGCGGATCTGCGGGGGCGTGCGATCGACGAGCAGGTAGTCCAGCAGGGTGGCCTGGGGCACCCGATGACCGTTCTGACGATGCCGTCGGGAACGAAGGTGGTCATCAAGGACTCCACCGCCGGCGCCTGGTACGGCTCGGTCTGCCGGGGATGTCCGCTCTTCCCCTGCCACGATGCGCTGATGGCGCTGCGACTGACCGCGGACGCCCGGCTTCAGTTCTGCCTGCTGCGCGAGGACGTCACCGTGGACCTCGCGCCCCTGCTGACCCAGGGAGACGAGGCCGCGCTGGCGGCGCAGGTGGAGGCCGCCTTCGAGATGTACGGCGAGGCGTACTTCCGGCCGGGCAATGCCACGCCTCAGGAACTGATGGAGGCCCACCGGTGAACAGCGTCGACCTCGGAATGCCTTCCCTGTCCCTGGCCACCGGTGCGGTGAGCACGTCCGGCGGGCGGCCGGTGGTGATCCTCTGCTATCCGAAGATCGATCACGAGAAGGACTACGTCTACCACTGGATGCCCTTCTCGCTGCTGACCATCGCCAAGCCGCTGCGCGAGAGCGGACTGGTGGACGTGGTGCTCTTCGACGGCAACCAGCACGACGCCACGGCCTGGGAGCGGCTCCTGGACGAGTACCTGGGCCGGGCGCTATGCATCGGGGTGAGCATCATGACCGGCGGCGGGCAGATCGGCCACGCCCTGGAACTGGTGGCAGCGGCGAAGAAGAGGCTGTTCTGCCCCCCGGTGGTCTTCGGCGGCCCGCACGTCAACGTGCAGCCCGAGCAGACCGCCTCCCACCCGCTGGTCGATGCGGTGCTCCAGGGCCCGGGGCAGAACTCCATGCTCGACTACGTGCGATCCCTGCTGGGGCGCCTTCGCCGACGCGACGTGCCCGGCCTGCGCACCGAGGACGCCGGCCACGTCGTGCAGGGCAAGGTCAACCCGCCCCGCACAGGGAACCTGGGGGCCTACCCTTGGGACCTGCTGGACGTGGCCAAGTACATCCGCAATGACCCGACGGTGGCCAGCCGCACCCTGAACTACGTCTCCAGCCAGGGCTGCGTCTACAACTGCCGGTTCTGCTTCGAACTCACCTACAAGCGCAAGTACTCCGCCATGGCCGCCAAGGACCTCGTCGACGACGTCGCCGAGCTGCACCGGCTCTACGACATCAACGGCGTGAAGTTCTACGACGCCGACTTCTTCGTCAACCTCCGGCGCTCGCTCGGGTTCTGCGACGGGCTCATCGAGCGTGGCCTCGATCTGAAGTGGGCGGCCAGCATCAACCCCAATGATGTGCGCAAGGCGCGCCGGGCGAAGCTGCCGTTGCTGGAGCGGATCGCGGAGTCCGGCTGTTCACGGTTGCTGATGGGCGTCGAGTCTGGAAACGACCGGGTCCTGGCCGATGTCGTCAAGAAGGAGATCACCCGGGAGGGGATCCTCGACGTGGCCGCGGAGATCGCCGGGGCGGGCATCCTGGGTAGCTACACCTTCATCGTCGGCTTTCCCGGGGAGACCGAGGCGGAGATGGAGGACACGTACTCACTGATCGAGGAGCTGCGCGGGCTGAATCCCGTCCCGGAGACGCGCGTGCACCTGTTCGCCCCTTATCCGGGGACGCCGCTGTGGGATGAGGCGCTCGCGAAGGGATTCGAGCCGCCCAGCTCGTTGGAGAACTGGTCGACTTTCGACTACTACACGAGCCTGACGCCGTGGACGTCCGATGCCACCGCCGCGCGGGCCCGGGGCGAGACCCGTATGCGGCTGACCCCCACCCGCTGACGCCCCCTGCCGCCGGTGCCGGCTTTGTCCCGGCACCGGCGGCTTCGCCCAGGAGACTGCCTTGAGTACCGCTCATGTTCTTCCTGCCCCTGTCAACAAGGGCGATCGGATCGGCATCGTGACCGTCTCCGCGCCCGAACCCGCAAGAGACCCCGGTGTCTTCGCCCGGGGGGTCGAGGCCCTGCGTGCCCGGGGCTTCGAGCCGGTCATCGCCGAGCACGCCGTCGGCCTGAACGGCTACCGGGCCGCGAGCGAAGACGAGTTGCTGAAGGACTTTCACGCCTACATCGCCGACCCATCAATCGCTGCGGTGATCTGCGCGGGAGGCGGCAAGAACGCCAACCGGCTCCTGCGGGGCCTGGACTTCCCGCTGATCGTCGCGCACCCCAAGCCGATCGTGGGGGTGAGCGACCCCAGCGTGCTGCTCAACGCGATCACCGCCCGCACGCACATGCCGACCTTCCACGGGCCGTCGGTGATGTGGGACTGGGGCGCCGGGGACGCGCCCGCTCAGACCGCGGACCACTTCACCGCGGTGCTCGCCGGCGAACGCGAGGCGGGCCGGATCGCTGTCCCGCTCGGCTGGGCCTATCCCGGCACCGCCGAGGGCCACCTGGTCGCCGGGTGTCTGTCCTCCCTGCGCTGCTTGCTGGGAACTCCCTGGGAGCCGAACTGGCGGGGCGCGATCTTGGTGTGGGAGGACGCGTTCAAGCCGATCGACGTGCTCGACCAGGCCCTGACCCACTTCCGTGACCGAGGCGTCCTGGACCAGATCGCCGGCATGGTCGTCGGTGAGCTGGTGGGCTGCGAGCCCTCCGGTGGCCGCGGAGCGATCGAGATGGTCACGGACCTGTGCTGCGAGTTCGACTTCCCCATCGCCGTCGGCCTCCCCTTCGGCCACACGCCGCTGAAATACAGCCTGCCCATCGGGGCCGAAGCGCGCCTCGACCACCGCGCCGAGCACGCCCTGACAATCACCTCGCCCTGGACCCGCACCACCCCCGGAGGCACCTCATGACCACCGCCCACCCCGAAGCCCGCCTCTACGGCACCTTCCTGCGCAACAACCCCCAGGAGCACAAGCTCCTCACGCGCCGCGCGGACATGATCCGGGCCATGCGCGAGCACCTCCACGCCATGCAGTTCACGGAGGTCTCCACGCCCGTCCTGTGCCGCGCCCGCGAGAGCGCCCCGATCCCTCAGTTCGATACCACCCACCCTCTGACCGGTGAGCACTTTCACCTGCGCCACTCCGCCCAGGACCATCTGCGACGCCTGGCGGTGGCCGTCGACCGCGTCTATGACCTGGGCAAGATGATCCGCGCCGAACGCGAAGACCCCGTGCGCTCCATTGAGTTCACGATGTGCCAGGCAGCCGCCCGAGACCTGAGCCTCCAGCAGGGCATCGACCTGCTCATCAACGTGGTCCAGCGCGCCGTCACGGTCACCTACAGCACGCTGAAGGCGCCAGCGGTGGACTGGCTCCACATCGGTGTGCGCACCTTCGACGACATGGCCGCCGAGGTCCTGCAAGCCGACGGCGCCCTACCCGAGGAGGAGCTGACCGCCCAGGCACGAATGTGGCTCAGCAGCCACGGCCACACCGCCGGCACCTCCGACACCGCCTGGGAGGTGCTCGAAGAGTTCATGAAGCACGCCCTGGAAGCCAACATCACCGACCCGACCGTGCTGACCGACTTCCCCTACGCGCTGCGTCACAACAGCCGCATCGACGAAGCCAGTGGGCGGGTGCAGCGGTTTTCTCTCATCGCACGGGGCGTCGAAGTCTGCGACGGAGGACTCAAGCTGCGCCACGCCGCCGACTACAAGCCGATGGTGGAGAACAACATCGCCCTGCGCACCCAGTTGCACGGCATCACCGGCGACCCCGGGCCGGTCGACTTCTATGAAGACCTCGGCAGCGAGCCCGCCGACGTGTTCACCTTCGGCCTCGGCGTCGATCGCCTGCTCGCCCTGTGCGAGGGCCGCGGCGTCCACGAAGTGGTCGCCTTCCCCTTCCACTGACCCTCTGCCGAAAGGTCGATCGCCACCATGTCCGAACCGCTGCGCGCCGTCGTGATCACCGAAAGCCTCGAAGGCGGCCGGCTGCCTGAAGCCCTCCGCGCATTGGAGAGCCGCCGCTACCCCCACCTGCTCGACGAACGTACACAGGTCGAGATCATCGAGCTGGCCGTGCCCGCCGCGCAGGCCGCCGGCGTCGCCCTGACCCTCGCGGACGCCGTGCTGCCACGCCTGTACTACGCCCACCTCATCGACAGCCTGCAGATGCTCGTGGCGTTCCCCGACACGGTGGTCCGCATCCACCGCGACGACGCCGCCGCGGTGGAACGGGCCCAGTCCATCGGAGCGCTGTTCGACATCCCTGCCGGCCAGATGCGGTTCGCGGAGATGTGGGACACCGACCACCCGGACGCGCCCGCCCGGCCGGAGGCCCCGGGCCGGTGACCAGCGCCGAAGAGCACGCCGAGGCTCCGCTGGCCGTCATCACCGGCGCCAGTGGAGCCCTTGGCGCGGCCATCCACCAGCAACTGGCCAGCACGCACTGGCGCGTCGTCGCCACCTACAACACCCGGCCACCCCAAGACCCGCCCGCTCCGGGTACCGCCTGGGTGCGATTCGGCGCTGCCGACGACACCAGCACCACCACTCTGCGCCAGGCCGTGGAGGCTCAACACGGCCTCCTCAAGGCGATCTTCGCCTGCGTCGGAGCGCCATCCACCAAGCGCCCGGTCAGCCAGACGCCGGCCGCCGAGTTCGAAGCCGTCTACCAGGCCAACGTCCTCAGCCTGGTGCGGACCTGGCACGCCGTAGCCGACCGCGCCCGACGCGACCACGCGTCCGTCCTCGCAGTCGGG
The DNA here is from genome assembly GCF_057708345.1 of Streptomyces sp. bgisy130. Taxonomy (NCBI): domain Bacteria; kingdom Bacillati; phylum Actinomycetota; class Actinomycetes; order Kitasatosporales; family Streptomycetaceae; genus Streptomyces; species Streptomyces sp. bgisy130. Next base: position 192,599 of record NZ_JBYISA010000001.1, on the reverse strand, counting down.
TCCGACGCCGGCCGAGCCGCCCGGGCCCGCAACGGCCCCTACAGCACAGCGAAGGCGGCCCTGGAATCTCTGGTCAGCACCCTCGCGAAGGAAGAACTCCCCCACGGGGTCAGCGTCAACCTGCTCGCCCCGTCGCTGATCGAGTCGCCCCTCGCCCACCAGGTGATGGCCTTGAAAGGCGTCACCGACCCGGAGAGCTACTACCAGGGCCTTCCCTGGGGCCGGCCCCTCCGCCTCGACGAGGTCGCCACTGCCTGCATCGAGCTGGCCACCGCTCCCCAGTGGGCCTACGCCACCGGACAGATCTACCCCCTCGGGGCGGCTCTTTGATGGTCAACACCACCCATGCTCGGCAGCTCGGGATCGTCCAGGTGCTCCGCGCGCGCAGCCACGTGCCGGTCCGTGATCTTGCCGAGCGCTTCGGCGTCACCGACCGCACGATCTACCGCGACATCGAAAACCTCACCGCCCACGGCATCCCGATCCACGCCACCCCCGGTCGCACCGGCGGCTATCGGCTGGTCCCGGAGGACCCGCTCGACCCGCTCACCCTCGACTCCGACCAGGCCATGCGCCTGTACGTCCTCGGATTCCTCGACCCACCAACCGCGGACCGGGCCGCCGAGGAACGCGATCGTGCCGCTGGGGTCAGCGGCACCGTGCAGGAGGTGATGCGACGCCTGGCCCAGCGCATCCACTTCGACACCGCGGACTGGTACTGGCGTGACGAAGGCTCCGGCCACCTGCCCGTACTGCGCACCGCCATGCTCACCGGCACCGCGTTGGAGGTCACCTTCCGCTCCAAGGAGGGAAACCAGCAGACCACCGTGCTCAAGCCGTACGGGGTCGTATGGAAGGCCGGCGAATGGCACCTGGTCGCCGCGCGGCCCACAGGAGCACCCGAGCGATTCCGCCTCAACCTCGTCGACCGGATCCAGCAGACAGACCTGACCTTCGCCTACCCCGAGGACTTCACCGTCGGCGAGTGGTGGACAGGTGCGATGGAGGACTACGGCAAGGGCGACGTCCGGGTCGAGCTGCACGTCGCCCCGGCCGCCCGCGCCGAGCTGCTGCGGCTGAGCCTGAAGTCCACCTCCCAGGTCCACGAGCACGACGACGGCTCGCTGGTGATCGTGCTGTTCGTCGACCGCTGGGAATGGCTGATCCCGCTGGTGACCAGCTACATCCCTGACGTCACCGTCACCGAACCGCCGGAGCTACGCAAAGCGATCACCGCGCAGCTGCGCCACGCCCTCGCCGCCTACGAGAACAGCGGGGCCAAGGGCCCCGCCCTGCCCGACGGGCCGCCGCACGACGACTCCCGCCTGCGATCCACTCACGGCCGCCACCCAGGAGCATGACGTGAAACCCCGCCGCCTCACCCACACCGACACCCTTCAGCTGCCCATCACCGGCAACGGCCCCTTCAGCTTCCGCCACACCGTGTGGAAGCCCTCCCACTACGCCACCGGACTCGAAGCTCACACCGGCACCCGCAGCTGGCGCACCTTCCGCATCAACGACCTCCTCATCGGCGTGGCCCTGTCCGCTGAAGGCGACGAACGGACGGTCATTGCCGAGGTGTTCACCGACGGCGTCTACACGCCCGAACACCGCGACCGTCTCGCCCGCCGACTGACGACCTCCTACGGCCTGGACGAAGACCTCACCCCCTTCACCGCACTCGCCGCCGACGTACCGGCGATGGACGAGCCCCTGCGGGCGCTGGCCGGCATGCGTCAGAGCTGCCCCGAAGACCACTTCGAGATCGCCGTCGTCGCCCTGCTCCTGCAGAACACCACCATCAGCCGCACCACGCAGATGACCCGCAACCTGCTCACCCGCCACGGCCGCCTCGCCCACTTCGACGGCATCACACTGCGGGCCTGGTTCACCCCGGCCGAGATCGCCACAGTCACCGCCGAGGAACTCAAGGAGCACGACAGGCTTGGGTACCGGGCCAAGGCCCTCCCCCAGTTCGCCGCCTTCTTCCGCGACCATCACCCCGAGGACCTGGCAGCCGCCGACAACCTCGTCGAACTCTTCCAACAGATCACGGGCGTCGGCCCCTACACAGCAGCCGTCATGGCCTCCCATGCCTCACGTGACCCCGCCGTCTTCGGAGTCGACGTGTGGAACCGCAAGATCCTCGCCCGACGGCTCCTCGACGCCGAGGACGCCGCCCCCGAAGACATCCACGAACACCTCACCTGCCGCTTCCCCGGCCACGCCGGAACCGCCGCGCTCTACCTCGTCGAGCACGAATACCTCCATGCCCCCGTCGCCCCGCTCCTGCCGCCCGACGCGATCAAGAGCTGGAATAGGGAACTGCACACCTCCGCCTCCTAACGCCGCCCGCCCCAGGGCAAAGGCACGTCGGCACCACTGCCCACCTAGGCATGCCCTCACCGCGCATCGAGCCCGCGCGCCCCACGACCACGAGGCAATCCCACGAAGGGATGAAACACACCGTTCGAGCGCCCGCCCAGCCCTCGGCCAAGGCCACGTCTGCCCTCGACCCCGGAATAGAACATGTATCCACGATCTGCCCCTCCGTCACCCGTTACGGGGGGCAGAAAGGGCCGTTCTTTAGAGCACCTGTACCCATCACCGCCTCCTGGAGAAGACATGAAGTCTGCGCTCGCCCTCGTCCATGGCCCTGTTGGGTTCGAACGACGGCAGCCCACGCCCCCAGGCGCCGGTCAGCTCAGGCACGTAGTTGACGCCGCTTCGCGCCGTGCACCGCGCTTCTTCCGCCCGGATACGTGGTGGTGGGCATGAGTACGGACGAAGAAGCCACCTCCCCGTCAACGCAGCAGCGCGCCAACCTGCCCCGGCCCCGTCAGGAACCGCTGAACCTTCCTCCGGCATTAGGCCCCACGGCACCGGGGGACGGGGATGTGGCAGATGAGCTGGAAGAGGCGTACTGGGCGGTCTACGACGGCGCTGCGGCCAAGTCGACGGTCGGCGAGGTGCTGGTGCGGCTGCCGCGCATCGTGCGGCAGATCGGCCGGCTGGCGTGGCAGGCCGACCGCTCGGCCACGCTGGCGGTCGTCGTGCTTCAGCTGGTCTCCGCGGCGATGGCGGCCTTCGGGCTGGTGGCCTCGGTGAGCGTGCTGCGGGAGCTGTTCGGCCACGGGCCGACGCCCGACAAGGTACGCAACGCGGTGCCGCAGATCCTGCTCGTGGTGGGCTTCCTGTCCGCACGGGCACTCCTGGAGGCCGGGGTCGCCGTCGCGCAGGCGCGGGTGACGCCGAAGATCCGTGCCGCGCTGGAATGTGACTTCCTGCGACTGACCGCGCATGTCCGGCTGGAGGTCGTCGATGACGCCGACTGGCACGACGACGCCTACCGCGCTTCCGACCGCGGCCTGTTCTACGCCCGGCAGATCGTCGGCCAGGTCGTCACCCTGGCCTCCACCCTTCTCGGCCTGATCGGCACGGCGGGCGTCCTCACCTCTCTGCACCCCGCTCTCCTCCCCCTGCTCCTGCTGTCCGTCCTGCCCGTGGGCGCCGCGGCGGTGCGCACGGCACGGGCCCGGTTCCACAGCTTCAAGCGGTACAACGCCCTCCAGCGCCGGGTGCGGGTCTTCTCCTGGCTGCTGCTGGAGCGGGACGCCGCCGCCGAACTGCGCTCCGACACCGCCCAGAACGCCATCCTGGACGAGCACCGCCGACTCACGGTCCGGATCGCCGAGGAAGACACCCAACTCGGCGTGAGTTCCGCCGTACTGACCCTGGCCGGCCGAGCCGTGGGCGGCATCGGAACCGGCGTCACATATGCCGCGCTGGGCGCCATGCTGATCGCCGGCTGGCTGCCCCTCGCCGCCGGAGCCGGCGCCGTCCTGGCGATCCAGACCGGCCAGACCGCGCTGACCCGCTTCGTGGACGTGGCCCATCTGGTCTATGAGCACGCCATGTGGGTCGATGACCTCTTGAAGTTCCAGGAGCGCTGCCGCGGGCTACAACCCCGACGGCGAGCACTGACTGCCCCTGCCACCGTCGCCGCCCTCACCCTGGAGGACGTCGGCTTCACCTACCCCGGCAAGGACACACCCGCGCTGAGCGGCATCTCGATGACACTGAGCGCCGGGGAGACGGTGGCCTTCGTGGGCGTCAACGGCTCCGGGAAGAGCACCTGTTCACGGCTGATCGCCGGGCTGTATGAGGCGGGCGAGGGCACGGTGCGCTGGGACGGGGTGGACGTACGGGACATGGACTCCGAGTCGCTGCAGGCGCGGGTCGCCACCGTGCTCCAGGACCCGGTGCACTTTCCCTTCAGTGCGCTGGCGAACCTTACGGTCTCCCGGGGCACGCTGACCGAGACCGATCCCCAGCGGGCGTTGGACGCCGCGCGGGCCTCGGGCGCCGAGCAGGTCATCGCCGGTCTGCCGGGCACCTGGCAGGCGGTGCTGTCCAAACGGTTCCGAGGCGGCCAGGAATTGTCGGCCGGCCAGTGGGCCAAGATCGCCGTCGCACGAGGGCTTTACAAGAACGCTCCCGTGCTCCTGCTCGATGAACCCACCGCGAGCATGGATCCCAAGGCCGAACACGCCGTGTATCAGGCGGTGTTGCGGAACAAGGGGCGGGACGACCAGATCACGGTACTGATCTCGCATCGGCTGGCGAGCGTCGTCGAGTGCGACCGGATCTACGTCTTCGACGACGGCCGCATCACCGAGTCCGGCTCGCACCAGCAGCTCATGGCCCTCGATGGCGACTACGCCCAGATGTTCACCCTCCAGGCAGCCGGCTACCAGTCCGCTTCCGTGGCCTCCGATTCCCTCCCCAGGACGGTGCATCCGTGACCGAGCAGACCACGCCGGCCGACTCGATCCTGCCCAGTCAGCGTCCGTCGGCGAACGCATCAGTGCTGATCTACAACGGAGCCGGTGACTATCTGCTGCACCTGCGGGACGACATCCCCGGAATCTGGGAGCCAGGAGCGTGGTCCCTGCTTGGCGGCGGCCGTGAGCCGGACGACCGGTCCCTGGAGGAGACGGCGAGACGAGAACTGCGAGAGGAGGCGGGTCTGGACCTCCCCGACCTCGCCCCGTTCGCCATGGAGCAGGCTCGCGACAGCGAGGGCCGGACCGTCCCCATCCAAATCTTCACCGGCCACTGGAACGGCGACCCTGCGACGTTGAACCTGACCGAAGGCGTCATGCTGCACTGGTTCCGGCCAGAGGTCATGCCACGCCTTCGCATGGCCCCCTCGACCCGCGACCTGATCCGCCGCCACGTCGAACTTCTCCGGCCCGACGGCGTGGCGGCTGCCGCTGAGACGGCCACGGGCAACAGCACTCCGACCGGCCAGCCCCGTCCTCCCTCAGCGCCGTCCAGAGGCGGAAGAACCGTCCTCAATGGCATCGGGGCGCATCTCTATCTGGAAAACGCCGACGGCAAGGTCCTCCTTGGTATGCGCCATCGCGACTCCGTCTACGCAGGTGCCATGTGGCACTTTCTGGCCGGCCACTGCGAGCAGGAGTCCGCTCTCGCATGCATGGTCCGCGAGGCTGATGAAGAAGCGGGTCTGCGGATCGAGCCCTGCGACGTCGAACTCGTGCATGTCGTCCACCTCGTGGACACACCCGGCGGTCAGCCCCGGATGCAGATGGTCTTCCGGGCTCGCCGGTGGTCGGGGACTCCGGAAGTCCGGGAGCCGGACAAGTGCACGAGCTGGCGCTTCTGGCCTCCAGAGAGTCTCCCGGTGCCGATCGTGCCCTACACCCGGGCCGCCATCGACGGCATCCGCGCAGGACACCTCTACACGGAGATGGGGTGGGCGCATGACTGCTGAGATGACTCCAACCGGCCTACCGGGAGACGATCTACCCCACGCCCCCTCCTTGCCCGCGCGTACCGGCGCTTCAAAGCCGACAGATGCGGCGGCATCAGCACGGGAGGCGATGGTCGCCCGGCTGGAGAGGGCTGATTCCCTTGGCCCCGGACCGGTGCGCGAGGCTCTGCTCGCGTTGCCGCGCGAGGTGCTGATGCCGCAGGCGTACGTCCGCCGCAGCGATCTCGATGAACGTCCACCGCGCTGGGACCTGCTGGACTGGTCAGAGCCCGGTGACCGCGCCGAGCTGCTCTCGGTGCTGTACGGCGGTGAGAGCGTGCTGATCCAGCACGACGGTGAGCCCCTCGCGGGCCGACTGCGAGGGGCTCGGTCGGGCGGGGCGATCACATCCATGTCGACCGTGATGAGCCTGACCGCTTCCCTGTTGGAGGAGCTGGGCCTGCGGCCCGGGCAGCGGGTGCTCGACGTCGGCACCGGCGCCGGTGTGACCGCGGCGGTGGCCTGCCGCATCTGCGGGCCCAACGGGGTGGTCACGCTCGACCGCGACCGGAATATCGCGACAGCCGCCCGGGCGCGGCTGGCGGCGCTCGGATACCGACCCGCCGTGGTGAGCGGCAGCGGGGAGGACGGCTGGTCCGAGCGCGGCCCGTACGACCGGATCTTCGTCTCCGTCGCGTTCCCGCGCGTGCCGGAAGCTTTGATGGACCAACTGGCGCCCGGAGGCACGCTGTTGATGCACATCACGACGGCGTCGCCGTCGTGGCCTGCGCTGGCCGTGGTCTCCCGGGAACTGGACGGACCGATCATCTCGCAGCTGCGGGCGGTGGAGTTCGCCCACCGGGCGGGACACGGCCGGAAGCAGATCTTCCTGTCCCAGCAGCTCCGTGAGCGCATCGAGGCCAAGCGCACCGACGGCACTGAGGCCCAGGTCTTCCGCTCATCCGAGGCACCGCCATCGGAGGAGGCCCGCGGCTTCTGGCTCGCGCTGGACGCCCTGCACCCGGGCCTGGTGCGGCACCGGGGCGTCGACGACCTGGCGATCGGCGCGCCCGAGTGCGGCTCCTGGATGGTCGCCCGCCCGGACGGGAGCGGCGCCTGTGCGGTCACAGCCAGTGGACCGCGGAACATCTGGGCCGAGATCCACGACACGACCATCCGCTGGCGGGCCGCCGGCGAACCGGAGGTCTACCGGCTCGACCTTGACGCGGACGGCGAACAGAGGGTGAGCGCAGGCCGCGGGCAGGGGGCCTTGACCTGGCGACTTCACGCACCGTACGCGGAGACCGAGGAGGCTGCACGATGAACCGCACCACCACGGGAGACGAGCCGATGAGCGCGAGGCCCGCTGCCCGCGTGTTGTCCGGCGGGTGCCTGTGCCGCCGGATCCGGTTCGCCCTCACGGGAGAGGCCGACTACCCCCACACATGCAGTTGCCCGCACTGCCAGAAGCTGTCGGGTGGCCCGATGATGTCCTGGGTCTCCTTCCCTCTGAGCGGGCTGACGTGGACCGGGGAGGGCGGCGAGCCGGCCTGGCACTACACCTGGCCCGATTCCCGGCGCGGATTCTGTCCGGGCTGCGGGAGCCAGGTGTGCGCGCTCGACGACGGTGCCGTCAGCATCGCGATCACTCTGTCCTCGCTGGATGACGCCTCCGGTTTCGTGCCGGTCAACCAGAGCTTCCGCGAGGACGCCGTCGCCTGGCTGCCCCACGTTCCGGACACCCAACACGGCAGCATCACCTGACCCACCCGAGCGCCCGTTCAGCAGAAGCCGGGAGAGGGTTCTGCCGCCCGGATCGGCCCCTGTGCTCGCACGATCGGAGGCCGTGCCCCGCTTGGCCGGTGTGCCCGACAGCCAAGACCGGCCCGAGCCGGTGCCGGCCGGGCGATGCCGCCCGCGGCACGCCTCCGTGCCATCTACCACCTGGGAACCCCCGTACAACGCTGATGAGGAGTGAAAGCTGTGGCATACGACCGCGCCGAATGGTCTCGGCACTACGACGACGATCGCGGATTCCGTCCCCTCCGTGACTCGGAGAGAGACCTGCTCGCCCGGCACGCGCCCGCCCCGGACAGTGGGCGCGCTCTGGAGCTGGGCTGCGGCACCGGCGAACTCGCCGTCTTCCTCGCCGAACTCGGATACACCGTCGATGCGGTCGACTTCGCCGAGGGCGCCTTGGCTCGTGCCCGGAAGGAACGGACGGGCACCGAGCGGGTGCGGTGGTTGTGCCTGGACATCGAGCGCGACGATCCGGCGGAGCTGAGCGAGGACGGCTACGACCTGATCACCCTGCGCCTGGTCTTCCCCTTCCTCCACGACCGCACCCGGATCCTGCACAGCCTCGCTGGTCGCCTGCGGGCAGGCGGCACCCTTGTGGTGATCACGCCAGTGGCGGCGACCACTCCGAAGGAGCGGCGGCACATCGCGCTGAACGAGGAAGAGATCAGCCTGCTGGCCGAAGGGTGGGCGCAAGTGGAGCGGTTCGAGGCGGAGGGCCTGGCCGTCCTCGTGCTGCGCAGCCCCGCTGGAGACTGCGCCGTGGTGGAAAAGAGCCGGCCGGAGCCGCAGGCCGTGGTCGGAGTGTGTGCGGTAGTGACCGACGACTGCGGGCGCGTGCTGCTCGGCCGGTCGACACGGGGCATGTGGGAGCTGCCTGGCGGGCGCGTCGAACCCGGCGAGTCCTTCCAGGCGGCAGGGGTGCGGGAGCTGGCCGAGGAGACCGACCTGACGGCCGACCTCGGCGACGCCCACCTGTTGACCATCCTCCACGACGACCGGGCGGACGTCCGGCGCCTGTCCGCGGTGGTCCGTGTGAGCGCGTGGGACGGCACGCTCGCGCTGCCCGAGCCGCACAGTTTCCGGCGGTGGGAGTGGCACGACCTGCACGCCCTGGCCGGACTGGGCTCGGTCTTCGCTCCTTCTGCCCAGGCTTTGGAGGCGGTGTGGCCCGGTGTCCTGCCCGGCCTGCCGCCGGTGCACGCCTACCCGCACGCCATCCCGCATCCGGCCATCGGGGGCGAACCGGCCGAAGCGGTCCGCCTGCGGCAGGAGATGGCCGAGCGCGTCATCGCCGGGGGCTGGGCTCCCTCCCCCGTGGTCCAAGACGCTCTGAGGACGGTGCCGCGGCACCGGTTCATTCCGGAAAGCCCGTTGCGAACCGCCTACGACGACGACCTGGCCGTCGTCACCAGCCGGGATGGGACCGGGACGGCCATCAGTTCCGTATCGGCGGCTTGGCTGCAATCGGACATGATCGAGAAGCTGCACTTGGAACCAGGGATGACGGTGTTCGAGGCGGGCTCCGGCGGCTACAACGCCGAACTGATGGCCCACGTCGGCGGCGCGACCGGGCGCGTGGTGACCGTGGACCTCGACCCGTACGTCGTCCACCGCACCCACCGGATTACCGCCGAGGCCGGCCGCGGTCAGGTGACGGTGCTGCTGGGCGACGGCAGCCAGGGCGCACCCGAGCACACGCCGCGCGGTGGCTTCGACGGCAGCATGATCACCCACAGCTGCTGGGATATTGCCCCCGCTTGGCGAGAACAGCTGGCCGAGGGCCGGTATCTGGTGCTGCCGCTGGAGATCCACGGCTACACCCGCGCCATCGCGCTCCAGCGGCACGGCGACGTGCTGCACGCACGGGACTGGACCTACTGCGAGTTCGTCCGCGACCGCGGGGCCGCCGCCCGCACCACCCCGATCACCGGCCTGGCCGGGGGCGAATTCCAGCTGTGCCAAGAGGACGGCACGCCCCCAGATCCCGCGGGCCTGGAGGAGGCGTTGCGAGGCCCGCGGCACGAGCTGCCCACCGGCGTCACCGTTGCGGGAATGGAGTCCTTCGAGACCCTCCAGCTCTATGCGGCCACCACGCTGCCGGGTTTCTGCCGGATGGCCGGCGCCCGGGACAGTGCTCTGGCCGCCCTCCCGTACGGCGCGGACACCGCCACTACCGTCGCGGACGGATCACTGGCGTACCTCACTCACATCCTGGTCAAAGACGGAGAGACGCCGGAAGAGCGCCGCTCCGAGTTCATCATCCACGCCGTCGGCCCGGCTCGCGACGAGCTGGCAGAGCGAATGGCCGCCTGCGTACAGTCCTGGGACCAGCACGTCCGCGGGAACGGCTACCCGCAGATGACCGTGCACCCCACAGGCACCCCCGACCACGAACTCCCCACCGGGCACGTCCTGGACAAGACCTCCTCCCGCCTGGTCTTCCAGTGGCCGGGCCAGCACCCCGCCGCGCAGATCACGGTCGAAGAAGCCGTCCTCGCAGAGGCCGGAGGCAGCCGATGACCGCGAAGACGGACCAGACAACGCCGCCGTCGGCAGGGCCCGGCCCGGTGATGAACACCTGGGAGACGATCGGCCGACTTGCCCGTCGCTTCGACGCCCACGACGACGCCCGTGGCCTGGATCAGGCACAGCAGTGGACCTTGCAGGTACTGAAGATTGCCGAGGAGACCGGCGAAGCCTCCCAAGCCGTCATCGGTGCCCGCGGCACCAACCCCCGCAAGGGCCACAGCCACACCTGGCAGGACGTCCACGCCGAAGTCGCAGACATCATCATCACGGGCATGGTCGCCCTCGCGCGCATGCGCCCCGACGACGCGGAGCAGTATCTCAGACGTCAACTGGCGGCGAAGGCCGCCAAGTTCCTTCCGGCTGCGTCGGCCGCCGACCGTCCGTCCCCCCGGGAGACAGCATGAGTGGAACGTGGCTTCCTCCCGAGCAGTACATCGCGACTCTGCCCAAAGCCACCGCCTACGGGTGCCTGTTCTTCACCGACGAGGCATACCGCCCGCTCCAACTGCGTGCTGCCCGTAACCCTGACCTGTGGCAGTGGCCCGATGGCAACATGGATCCGGGTGAAACGCCCTGGCAGTGCGCGCTCCGCGAGTGCCTCGAAGAGACCGGATTGCGTCTCGTTGTCGAACCGCAGCTGCTGGCCATGCACTTCCTGCCCCCGCTCGGGCAGTGGACCACCCACAAGATCGGTTTCATCTTCGACGGCGGCCAGCTGACCAGGAAGCAGATCGACAGCATCGTCCTGGACCGGGACGAGCACACTGAGGTCGCCGTCAAGCCACTGGACGTCTGGAAGAAGGAGATGTCCACATCCTCCTTCGTCCGGCTCCAGGCGGTCGCCCGCGCCCGCCATACCCGATCGGTCTGCTACCTGGAACAGACAGCCCTGGCATAGCCCGAGGGGGGCGGAGCCTCTCCGCTCCCTCGGGCGCGACCAGCATCCCTCGACCGAAGGAGATCAGTGGACACCTCCGCCAGCAGCGCCTCGGCTGCCGCGCCCGGACAACCAGAGATGTCACACGAGGAATACGCGCGCTCACGGCATTCGGTCTGGCTCGGCGCGGCAGCGTTGTTCACCGACGAGATCGGCCGTGTCCTGCTGGTCAATCCGACCTACCGCACGAAGTGGCTGCTGCCGGGCGGCTGCGTAGAAGCAGGCGAAGGCCCCGATCAGACCTGCCGGCGCGAAGTCCACGAGGAACTGGGCTTGTCGATGCCACCGGGACGGCTTCTGGCCGTGCACTGGCTCGCCCCCGGGCACCCGGACCGCACCGAGGGAATGCCCTTTCCCGGCGAGGTCCGCTACGTGATGGACGGCGGAACCCTCACCGCACGGGACATCGCCAGGATGCGTCTGCCCCAGGACGAGCTGAGCGGATACGAGTTCCTCGACTCGCGCGCGGCGGCCGAGCGGATGACCCCGATCGACGCACAGATCATGCTGGCCGCACTGCGCGCCCGCCTGGCCGGCACCACCGCCCACCTCTCTGGAGGCCAGCACGTCGGCGCCATGCCACCACTGGACCGGCACCAGGTCCACACCCGGCCCCGGGCCGGACGCGACTGGCCCTGGCACCCCGGCCACGCCCCGGAAGACCTCCCCATCCCGCAGGCGTGGGGCTGGCTGTTCGCCCCCGACGGCCGGGTAGTGCTGGTCATCGACCCGGCAGAACCGTTGGCCATGCTGCCCGGCGGCACCATCGAACCCACCGACGCCTCACCGGAAGCCGCCCTGGTGCGCGAAGCCGCCGAAGAAGCACAACTCACCCTCGGCGAAGTGAAGCGGTTGGGCTGGGTCTACGACGCCACCGGAGCGGTCTACGGAGGGCTCGGCGAGTGCGCCCGACTGCGGCTGGCCGCGCCCGTCACCGCGGCCGGCCCCTCCTTGGCTGATCCGGCCACCGGGCGACAGTTCACCCGGTTGCTGGCCACGCCGCATCAGGCCGCTGCCCTCCTCGGCTGGGGTGCACAGGGCCATCACCAAGCCGAACATGCCGCACACATCGCCCGCAGCCGGTGGGGCATCCCGCTCGCCACACAATCACCGATCACCGAACTTCCCTCCCGGGGTGGGCTGTCCTGACACACCCACTCACCCACGACAGGAGATGATCTTGATACGGCTAGCAAACTTGAACGCCTACAAGCTGAGGCTCACCGATCGGGGCAGCCCTGGGTGGCAGGCCCGGGTCAGCGCAATCCGGGAGATCAACCCGGATGTGCGCCCGCTACCGCGGACATCCCGGGGTTCCTTCGTTGTCCACGGACTGGGCTCGCATCTGCCTTGCCCACGGCCGAAGCTCGCTAATGGAGATGCGGCGTCCGTCCCAGCCAGAAGGCAGCGACCGAGGTCTGTTCGGTGGCACTGGTGGACCCGTCGTGGGGCAGGAACTCGGTCGGCGCGATGTAGCCCTCGCCTGGCTTGAGGCGGATGCGTAGGCAGCGCAGAGGGTGGCCTTCAGCGACGTACCGGCGGATGTCCTCGGTGTGGGGGTAGTGGCGCTGAACGTCGACGCCGAGGTCTTGGCAGATCTGTTGGATGTCTCGGTCGGCGAGCAGGAGGTAGCGCGGGCCTGGGCCGAGGTTGAGGCAGAGGCGTCGGCGGCCCTCGTGACGCCGGGCGTACGGGAGCCGGTCGAAGTTGTCGACGTGCAGGCCAATGCGAAGGCCGTTGCCGGAGTCCTGCGTGGTGGTGGCCGCGTCCGGAGGGCTGGCGGTGCAACCCAGGAGTTCGGTGGGCCAGCCGCGGGGCAGCGAGTCGAGGCAAGCGGCAGCGTTCATGCGGCCGGCCTCGTCGTCCGTGGCGAAGGGCGGCAGTGGCCGGCGTATCAGCTCGATCCGGACGCTGTCCGGGGTGGCGTCCCCGGCTTGTAGGCATTCGGCGTCGTCACGGGTGAGGGGCTGCCAGGGCCCGTGTGGGACGACGGATCCGTCGTCGTATCCGTCCTCGTCGCTGGTCAGCCCGACGGAGGCGAACCAGCACCGGCCGACCAGTTCCTCGGACTCACTGAACGCGAGCGGTATGCCCATAACTCCCCCTTTCGTTGCTTCTACTCCGGGAGGTTCTCTCCGTAGGTGACGTTCAGCTCGGCTGCGAGGGCCTCGGCGAGCTGGAGCGTCTGGGCCTGGTCGATGACGATCTTCTTGAGCGAGGCGAGGCCACGGAGCTGTGAGAGGTCGTTGCCCCGGAGGTCGAGGCCGCTGTATTTGCCGCCGTCGAACTCGGTTAGCCGAAGGTCGCAGTCGTCGATCAAGGCGGATCCCAGGTCTGCGGCGACGAACGTGGTCTCGCGCAGGGAGCACTTGGAGAAGATCACGGATCCGGCTGCCTTGATCCGGGTGAAGGTGCCGTAGTCGAGCTTGCAGTTCTCGAACAGGACGTTGTCGAGCGTGACCTCTTCGAGCACAGCGCCCATCAGCTTGCAGTCGCGGAAGACGGCACGGGAGATCTTGCTGTCGGACCACTGCAGGGAGGACAGGTCGCAGCCGGAGATTTCGACGGAGTCGACGCGGAGCTTTTCGAAGCGGGTGCGTTGGGTCTTGAGTCCGGTGATCCGGCCGTGCAGCAGGTGCGTGTCGGCAAGGTCGAGGTCGCGCAGCTCGGCGTCGGCGTAGTTGAACTCGGCCACCCGTCCGCGGCCCCCCTCCAGCGAGGTGACGTTGGAGACGTAGAGGCCCGGCTCGTTCAGGGCGGGAAGCGTGACGCTCGTGCGGCGGATCGTGCGGGTATCCATCAACAGCCTTTCAGCGCGGTCGTTCGGTCGCCGCGCTGCTGGCACGCCGGGGGAGGGCGCACCAGCAGCGGCACAGCCTACCTCTTGTTCCAGTTATCCCAGGTTGGTCGGTTATCAAAGGGTGCAGGACTCTTTGCCCAGTTATCCCATGTAGGGCGGTTGTCCCATGTTGCTTCAACGGCCCTCTGTGGTTGGGCGTCCTGCGTGGCTGTCAACTCCATCACGATGGGGGCGTCGGAGGTGGCGAGTCTGTCCAGGACCGTCATGCAATTGTCTCCTTCGTTGCGAGGGTGGACAGGGCCGTGACCAGGGCCTGCCGTGAGGCCCGGCAGTAGTTGGTTTCGGTGGTGGTGAGGCTGCCGTTTTCGAAGAAGCGGTTGGAAGCCTGAGCGCCGCGGCAGAAGTCGAAGAATTCGCATTCGGCCTCGCAACGGTCCAGGCCGGTGAGGAAGTCGCGCACGTAGCGCAGCCGGCAGGCGCCGCGGAGGATCTTGGTCAGGGGCTGGTCGAGGATGTTGCCGGCCACGAAGTTGCCGTATTCGGGCGCCTGGGCGTCCGCGAGTTCGGGGGAGAGCAAGACCACGTCACCCTTCCAGGAGATGGTGGGGATGGGGTCGAGGCGGCGCTGGTCCCAGTCGGCCTTATGCCCAGTGCGGATCAGCTGGAGGTACTCGGCCAGTCGTTCGACTTCCCGCACGGTGAAGGTGCCGCCATGCTCGCGGGTCCAGGCGAGGGTGCGGCGCCAGAATTCCTCGGCCTGGACGGGGGTGGGGGCCTCCCGGTCGGTGTTGACTCCTTCGATCTCCTCGATGTTGAAGCCCACCGAGTGGCACCCCAGGGTGGTCAGGAACTCCAGCAGCTCCTCCGGCATCATGATGCCGTCGGTGGCGACCACGGAGATCACGGAAAAGGGCATGCCGTGCTCGCGCAGGTGCATAATGCCGCGCAACGTCCGGTCGAAGGCCGGCTTGCCCCGAAGGTCGAGGCGGGCGCTGTTGACGGCGGCCGGGCCGTCGATGCTCACCCCGACGCGGACGTCGTAGGCGGACAGCAGGTCGCACCAGGTATCGGTGAGGAGCGTCGCGTTGGTCTGCACGTAGTGGTGGATTCGCCCCTCGCGGCGCAGCGCCTCGAACGGTGCGAGCAGGGCGGCGAACTTCTGCTGGCCTACGGCAAGCGGTTCGCCGCCGTGCCAGACGACACCGACCGGGTGATCGACGTCCTCGATCTGGCCCACCTGCTGCGCCAAGGCGTCGGCTACCTCCTCGGGCATCTGGTGGTGGAGTTTGCGAAAGGGCAGGTAGCAGTAACTGCAGTCCAGGTTGCACCAGGTCGTGGGCTGGACCACGACGGTCTGCGGGGAAGCGAAACGCTGCCGGTACCGGGAACGCCACTGGAGCGGATGAGAGAGCATTGTGGTCCTCTCTGCAAGGGACAGGGGCATCGCCGCCCCGGCACGAGAGCCGGCAGCGGCGATGCGATCACCATCCAGCCCACCGTGCCGTCCGGGAGATGACATCTCGCTGTCAGTGCCGATGACATGTCATCGGTCACGCAATGACATTGCTCAGAAGTCGCCGTATCTGCACGCGAGTTCGAGCAGAGCCCGTGAGCTATCGTGGCGGACGTGTCTCGCTCGATTCTGATCCACGACGGCCACACCTCCCGCGATGTCGGTCTGGTGTACATCTGCTCGGGCTACCTCGTAGAGCAGGGCAAGGTCCTGCTCGTGCACCACAACCGCTTCGACAAATGGGTTCCGCCAGGGGGCCACATTGAGCCCGGCGAGTCCTTTGCCGGAACAGCGGTGCGCGAGTTCAAGGAGGAGACGGGGCTGCTGGTGGAGGCGATCTCCAGCCAGCCGGAGATCCACCCCGCGGATGGCAACGCCACCCCCGAGCCTGTGCCGTTCTACGTCGACGTGGAACGCGAAGGATTCGCCACCCCCGCGCTGGTCCAGTTCTTCTTCATCCAGCGCCAGCCCGGTACCCGGGGGCAGGCCGTGGAAGCACAGCTCGAAGAGGTACACGGGGCCGCGTGGTTCGGCCTGGAGGACCTGGATGGCCTCAAGACCTTTGACCAGGTCCGCTCCCTGGCTCGATTCGCGCTGCTCAACTACCCGGTGGCCAGCGAACGTGCCCAGTCGTAGGCAGTTGCTCTACCGACCCGCGA
This sequence comes from Streptomyces sp. bgisy130, assembly GCF_057708345.1. Taxonomy (NCBI): domain Bacteria; kingdom Bacillati; phylum Actinomycetota; class Actinomycetes; order Kitasatosporales; family Streptomycetaceae; genus Streptomyces; species Streptomyces sp. bgisy130. Next base: position 176,582 of record NZ_JBYISA010000001.1, on the reverse strand, counting down.
GCCGATAGCCGCCGGCTCCGTCCACCGTACCGGCCAGCAGCAGCCGAACCGGAGCGCCGCCGAAAGCCGCGGCCACCGCTTTGTTCAGCCGCTGCACGTACTTGGGAACCGAGGACGGGGCAACGTAGAGCGCTCCCGCGATCCGCTCGGTCGACAGCTGGCGCTTGGGAGCGTCGTACACGATCTTGACCAGGTCGAAGAGTCGCTCCGACAGCTCACACTCCACCATCGCTTCGCTGGAGCGGGCTTTGGCAAAGATCATCCGGCCCGAACCGAGTGCCACGCTCTCGACGACCACTTCGGCCGAAGCCTCGCTCGCATCCTCCGGGGTGCTGTCGTTGAAGCCCATACGCGCCAGGTGGCGCAGTGCTTCCTCGTAGGCCGACACCGTGTAGTACGCGGCCCGGATTGTGGCACGCTTGCCGGAGGCTCCGGGCTCGTTCCACAGTCCGGCCTGCGGATCCCACAGGTCATTCATCAACTTCCACGTCTTGGTAAGCCGGGGGTCGCCCGGATTAGCGCCGGCCCGGACAGCGGCCTGCGTACACAGCGCGTAGGCCATGTGTTCCCATGCGGTGCCCTGCACGTCCTTGTCGTCCTCGACGAAGGTCTCCCAGCGGTGACGGTTGTGCAGCAGCCACTGGCCAGCGTCGACGACCACCTCGGACAGCCGCTTCACCTGCCCCGCGCCATGTACGCCTCCGGTCTCCCGCGGATCGTCCCGGTAGGCGGGCGCGCCGTCGGGACCGGTTCCCGAACAGACATCTGACAGGGCGAGCAGGCACAGCGCGGTCTTGCTCGGGCTCGGATCGGTATCCACGTACGTGCGCCACCCCCAAGCCCCGCTGGAGCGCCGGTGGTAGAGCAGACCGCGCACACCGTGCTCGATCAGGGGCTCAACGCGCTTCATCAGGCTGCACGTCACCACCCCGCCGGGCAGGCGGAGCCGGGGGCCCAGGTCGTGAAGCGCCCCTCTGAGCTGAACGAGCCCGTGAACAGTCAGGGCCGTCTGGTGCAGTGAGGTGTCGTCGAGCCCGAGCACTTCGGGCCAGCCGTGGTCGACCCGGTGATCCTCAAGCCATCCGACGCACCAGGCCGCGACTTCGGCAACACCCTCGTGGTGGAAAAACCGCGGGTGGGACAGCAGACCGGCCAGCCCGAAGGCGATGAACCGGGTGTGCTCACCACGGCCGCCCTTGTGACGAGGCCGGCAGTGCTCCGCGATGGCGCAGGTCAGGAAATCGAGCGCCCGGCGCACCGGCTCGCCGGCGATACCCGCGGCGCGCAGGATCGGCAGAACCTCGCTGGTATTGACGATCGACGAGACCGAAGTGAGCGTTAAGCCCCATCCTCCGTCGTAGCCCTGGTTTTGTAGAAGTGTCCGGGCAGCCTGGCCCACTCTTCCCTCGAATGCCGCGAGCCCCACGCGCGCCGACTTCATGGTCCCCCTCCGCCGTCGGATACGGATCGCCCGGCCGAATGTACCCAACTCACCTGCCAGAGAAGCGCGTTCGAGAACGCAACTACGAAGTTCCTGGGGCCATTCAACCTACGAGCTAGCACGCGGGCACAGCGACCGAGGGCTCAAACAGCAATGGTCAGCTCCACGCCAGCATCCGTAGCGCATGTGGTGACAGCCGACAGGTCCGTTATCACCACGTCGGCATCAAGAGCGTTGGCGTCATGGGTCGTCGTGACAGCAACCGTCGCCATCCCGGCCGCCCGGGCAGCCGCTAGTCCCGCCGGGGCATCTTCGAATGCCACGCAGCGCTTGGGATCGACGCCCAGGCGCTGCGCCGCGAGAAGGAATGGCTCCGGGTCGGGCTTGTGGTGGGTGATGTCATCCACCGTGATGACGTGAGCCGCGCGCACCCCTGCGGCTGCCAGGCGCGCGTCGGCGACCCTGCGCGTGCCGGAAGTAACCACAGCCCAGCGGTCTACCGGCAACGACTCCAATAGCTCCCTCGAACCGGGGACGGGGACAACTCCTCCGGCGATGGCGTCGTCGACCTCTGCTTGTTCGAGGAGAGCCACCGCCGAAGCCACTTCTTCGGCTGGCAGAAGGTCGGCCACGATGGCTGCGGCCGGCCTGCCATGCGGCTGGACCTCCATGATCTCCGCGATCGTGAGGCCATGATCATCTGCCCATTGCGTCCAGCAACGGAGAACCGACTTCATAGACGAAACGAGCGTTTCGTCACTGTCAAACAAGAGCGCATCGGCCGAAAACTTCATGGAGGTTGACGATACCGCGCCACTCACCCACCACCGACTCGGCGATCCAGCCCAACGGAACACCCGGCACACATCGACCCTTAGACCTACAAACCCCCCACGCAGACAACTAGTTGGAGTGTGAACCAAGTGAGGCGTAGAGCACATTTTCAGCCACCCAGGCGGCACGCAACGGGCCGCAACTTCGCCAACTCCCCGCAGAGGAAGGGAAGTCGAAGCTCCAGCAGTGCGCGACACGGCAGCAGATTGCCGGGAGCGCGTTCACCCGCATGTCCTATGATCATCCACACATCCCGAGGCGGAATCCGTCATTCCGGTTTTGATCTCAAGACGGAAACTACGATTTCGACCATGGAAGTCGTAGGGGCCTGATGCTCAAGTCAGTTGAAAGGTGCGGTGATGGGGCTCTTGCGCCTGGCTGGCGAGATGCACCTGCTGCGCGAGCACTGCGAGCGTCAACTGGCCGACCTCCCCATCCCTTCCCCCTTCAGCCTCATGGGACTCGTCGGTGAAATTGAAGCGGTGCGCGGAGGACAAATCCATCTCGTACCCGTATCGGATGCGCACGGAGACCTGCGGACGGCTTGCGGTCTCCGCGTCACCGTAGAGCACTTGAATTCGACGTTTATCCTCTACAGGCCACGCCCCACCCCAAATCAGACTGAGCACGTAATCATCCACGAGATTGCTCATTTGTGGTTCAGGCACGGCAAATCCCTGACCCCGGAAGAGGAAGAGCGGCTCCTGCCTCCTCTTTTTCAATCGTTCCTTTCCGATGTTCGGGAGGGCAGTCCGGTGATCCATCAGGCGCGAGCGCACTACGACAGCCACGAGGAACGCCAGGCGGAGTTTTCTGCCTCTCTCATCAAGCGGCTAGCGCGGCGCCACGCAGCACCTGGCACTGATCTACTCAGCGTGGTGGAGGCCAGTCTCGCGCACCCCGTCGCGCCGCCCCGTCAAATGCGTAAGAAGTGAAGTGAAAGATCTGCTGCTCGGCGTCGCCGTGGCAATGACCATCGTGGCCGTTTGGCGCCTTCCCGGTGCACGCTATGGCGACCCCCTCCGCAGGACCTTCTGGGGATGTTCCGCCGGATTCGCAGCGGCGCTGTGGGCTCGCTTTCCCCCTGTCAGGGAAGCTCTGGGCCAGATCGGCATCATCGATCTCGATGCCTTGGTGAAATACCTGGTATCGATCGCGGCTTCCTTGTCCCTGCTTGGGTATTCGGTGACCAGCTATCTCCTCGCCGGCGACGACTCTCCGAGGCACACCGCCATCTCCCGCAAGGTGGCCCGCGTGGCTCGCCGGGCGACGTACGTGGTCGTGCCTCTGATGGTCCTGCTCTTCTTCTTCGCCATCGATCGCAGGCACGCCAGTGGTGACTTCGCGGCAGAACACGCCGGCGAGTGGGGAGCAGCGGCATTTATGTCCTGCTTCTATCTCTACCTCGTGGCAGCCGCCTGGTCCTGCGCCTACCAGTGGACGCACGTGGCGGTCAGAGCCGAGACCGTCATCTTCCGCCTCGGGTTGGCGCTGGGAGCAGCATCGATGTGGCTCTACACCGCGTATGCGGTGCTGCGCTTCACCTATATGTGGGCCGCGATGCTCCTGCCCACGCCGCCGAGCGTTGACCACGCGGCGGAGAGCTTGGGTAACGCACTGAACATCTTGGTCGCCATCCTTTTCGCGGCCGGGGCCAGCTTGCCCACCACCAATGTGGCGGCCGACCGTCTGCGCACGTGGCGGGTTTTGTGGTCGCTGCATTCCCTCCGCCGTGACCTGACCCGGGTGTTTCCCGACGTCACCTTCCAGCCTGCTGGCAGTCGCCTTCGCGAAATGACTCGTTTGACTCCGCCTTTGGACATACGCCTGGACGGGTGGATCCAGGAAATCGGCGACGCCGTGGACCTGTTGCGCCATTACGCGACACCGGAGTTGTGGCCAGCCGCGGAAGAGGCTTCGCTCAGTCATCATGACGCCGAGCCGGCCGCGGAGGCTCACTGGATGAAGGCGGCACTTGCCTCGGCAGCCCGCGGCTGCCGCTCCAGGGCGCCGGCCTCGTCTTTGCCGGAAAAGCCGTTCGGCACCGCAGCCGGCGAGGCCGCCTGGCTGCGTCGCGTGCAGGCCGTCTACGCCAGGATCCGGCCGCAGGAGACGGAGGAGCTGATTGCTGAGGCTGGCAGGCCCTGTTGGCGCCAGCAAGGCAGGTGTGAGACGCACTCGGCCTGACCGGCGCCGGAAGGGGATCTGTACCTTCAGCTGGCCCGACTCGGTCGGGCAGGGTCCCGCCAGGGCGAGCGATCAGCCGAGGCCGTCGCATGCCAGGGAGATCTTGCTGGGCTCGTTCGGCTGGCGTACCGGTGAGCACGGGAGCCGACCGACGGGCTGATTGCTAGGTCTTCTCGGGGCGGTGTGCGTTCTCGTGGCGCACCAGGACCTCGGAGAGTGTTGCCAGCATGGCCGCTGAGACACCCTCGCTGGCGCCGCGGGCGGCCACGCTAACGCCATCACTGCGCATGAGACTCAGGAACTCCAGCCGGTCCAGGATTTGCCGCTCCACCTCCTCGCCCTCCGCGAAGTACCACGGCTGGACGTTGAATGCCGCCCCCAGCCCGGCGAGCAGGCTGTCGAGGGGCAGGCCGGCCTGGACTTCGGCGGACTCCCGACTATCGGTTCGCAGCGCCGCGATCCCCGCCGCGTCAACGGCCGGGAAGCCTGCCGCAGCATTGACCGCGTCCGCGATTTCCCCGTCCGAGAGCGGCTTCCGCTGCAGGAAGGCGGTGATCTTCTCACCGAGGGTCTGAGGCGGTCGATCTTCTGGACTGGGGGCGCTGGAATTGGTGAAGGATCGCTCCTGCGCTTCCTTCAGCTCCTCGCACTTCACCTTGTAGAGGTCGGCAAGGGGCTCGATGTAGTCGGCATTGAGCGGCCGGGTTCCTGCTTCAGCGTTGGACAGGGGAAGGCGACTGATGCCGAGGGCCTTCGCCGCCTCCAGCTGGGTGTATCCGGCATCGCAGCGCAGATCCTTCAGATCCGGCGGCCCGAGTCGCGGGAAAAGCACGTCGAGATCTTGCCCCAGAGCCTTCGCAAGGGCCGGCAAGCGCTCGGGGGAGGGTGCGGTGTCGGACCGTTCCCAGGCACCAATCGCATCCTTGCTCACACCGACTTTGCGCGCCAGCTCGGGTCGCTGGAATCCCGCCGTTCGCCGTGCGGCCAGCACGCGCCGACCATCGAACTGGCGAACCGACACTGCACTCTCCTGACTCTGGATCGCGGCCTTCGATGCGCACAGCCTACCCGCGCTTGATGCACAAGCTCACCTAGCGTAGGTTTTGTGCATCACGGCAGGTGGGGGCTGCTCTGGCATCCGTCTTTGGCGCCTTTCGTCTCAGCCTACTGGCTGATCGCGCCCGCTGGCCGGACCGAGCCCATCGACCATGAACGGAAGAGCGCACGCATGCATTCCGCCTCCCCTGCTCACTCTCTGCAACTAGTACAGAGATTAAGAACCAACTCTGGATCTTGACGCGGGTCCGTGCCATGTTCGTTGTCCCCGGGCGGCCCGCCCGGCGATGCGAATGTGAGGAGCACCGCAGGTACCGACAGACGTCGTAGGTCCGCATACAGCGGCGGCGCCCGAGAGCGGGAACTCCCGGACGCCGAACGCTTAACGGCATAGCCCGCCCCGGCAAGGGCGGAGATTGCCCACCATCACCACGCTGATCCCATTCCACCGGGCGCTTCAGCGTGGCAACACGCAAGGGATTGTTGCATGCCTCCTGCCCTGCGCAAAAGGCCATCCGGCCTCGCCTGCGCGGCATCCACCTTCGCCTCGGCGCCACTTTGCTGCGCAGTGGAGCACACCACCACGGATTCGGCCAGCCGCCGCTCCCGCCTCATGAGCGGGAGCGGCCGATGAGCAGCGAAGCCCGCGAGTGGGTATGGGAGAACAGCTCCAGCAAGGGAGCTGGGCGCCTGGTCATGCTGTCGATCGCCGACCGAGTGACCGACGAGCAGTGCATCGCCTGGGCCTCCTTGACGAGCCTGGAGGAGCGCACCAATTCCTCGCGGTCCACGGTCCGCGAGGCCCTCGACCGGCTGCTCGCAAGCGGTGAGCTGGAACAGCTGGACGACCTCGTCGGCCCCCAGCGCAGCACGGTCTACCGCCTGCCCCTCGCCGCGAAGGCCATAGCGCAGGCCACGATGGAGCAGGCCAGCGACGACACGTCGATGGACGAGCCCGAGGCCGAGCCGACGCTGCGGATCTCGGCCCTGCGGCGATGCGGCATCCGCCCCCGCGAGGTGCCGGAATCCCCCGGCACGGTCCGGAATCCGGCAGGTCCGGAATCCGGCAGGTCCGGAATCCGGTACCTCACGACGGAAACCGGCACAGCGACGTACCGGAAACCGGCACAGCGGTGTACCGGAAACCGGTCCCCAGAACCGTAGTGAACCGAAGGTGAACCGTAGGTACAGCAGTAGTGGTACCGCCGTCACCCCGGCCAGCGAGTGGCAGGTCGACCCAGACACCCACACCTGGGCCCGCCAGCAAGGCCACCTCGACCGCCTCGGCCAAGACGGCCTCGCCGCCGCCGACGCGAAGTGGCGTGCCCACCGCGCCGGCTTCAAGCCCCGGTCGGCCGGTGCCTGGGCTGCCGACTGGCGCTCCTGGATCGCCAGAGAGCACGCCCCAGGCCGCCCGAAGCTCTACGCCGTGCCCGGCAGCGGCACCACCCAGCCGAGCGGCATGACCCTCGCCGAAGCCCACACCGCAGCCCTGCTCGCAGCCCTCGACGAGCCGACCGGATCGGAGTAGCCATGGACCGCCGCGAAATTGCCGCCCTGTTGGCCTACATCGGCCGTCTCGACCCCCGCACCAGCCGCACCGATAAGGCCGAGGCCGGCGATCAGCTCGCCCAGTGGCACGAGCTGCTCGGCGACGTGCCGATGACCACGCCGCACGGCTGGGACGCCCGTGCCGCCGCCCGGCAGCACATCAGGACGTCGCCGTACCAGATCCTGGCCGCGGACATCGCCCGTCCGTGGGAGAGCTACCGGCGCGACCGGCTGGCCCGGCACACCGACCCGACGCCTGGGGCTGACCCTGACGACCAGGCGGCCTGGACCGCCGAGCTGGTCGGCACCCGGCGCGCCGTGGCGACCGGCAGCGCTCAGCCCGCGCAGTACCGGGCAATCACCAGCAGCCAGCTCGCCCCCGAGCTGAAGGCACGGCTGCGGAAGAACGGCTCCTGCATACCGCCAGAGGTCCGAGTCGCCCTCGCGCCCTACCGGCCCGCTCGTGCGGCGCGCGAGGCGGCCATCGCCCAGGGCCAGCCCGATGCCCTCGGCGTCAGGTGCGAGTGGTGCCAGGCCCAGATCGGCGAGCCGTGCCGCCGCCGCCGGGTCGCCCCCGACGGCGGCGCACGCGGAACCGCACCACGAGTCACCCCCCACCCGGGTCGCCTCGACCTCGCCGCCGCCCGGCAGGCCCAGGAGACCGAGCAGGTCCAGCCCGCCCTGGCCTGACCGACCGCCCCGTCGGTGCACCTCATCCGGTGCCCCACCGCGACACCACCATCCCCGGCTGCGGCGCCCGCCCTGCGCCGCAGCCGGCCCCCGACACCGCGTCCATCCGCCACCGGCCCCCGACCGGCCGACGCGGCAGCACATCGGAGCCCCCCTTGCGCTACATCACCACCCACCACGCGCCGGCCACCGGCCTGCGCAGCATCAGCGACACCAGCTGGCACACCCGCGGAGCCTGCCACGGCATGGACCTCGAGGACGCCGACGCCGTCTTCTTCCCGCTCCCCCGGGACCACGAAGCCATCGCCGAGGCGAAGGAGCTGTGCGGCTGGTGCCCGGTACGCCGCGACTGCCTCAACTACGCCTTGGAGAACGACCTCAAGGAGGGCGTATGGGGCGGGCTGACCGAGGCCGAGCGGCGCCCCTGGCATGACGGACTGCCTCAACGCCTCGACTACAGCCGCGTGATCGCGTTCTTCAACGGACGCGACGTGCACCTGACCGAGTCCGAGCGCCAGGTCGTCATCAACCACGCCTACGTCCGGGGCTGGCACACCGACCGGCTCGCCGCCGCCCTACAGATCGGCCACAAGCACGCCCGTGACCTACTGCGGCAGGCAGCCCTCAAGGTCTTCGACCGCGACCGCACCCTCGGCGTGCCCCGCCGCAAGAAGAAGCGGACGCCGAGCACCCGGACGACCAGGCGGCCCACCCCCACCAAACCCGCCACGAAGCAGCCCGTGTCCGGCCCAGTGACCTCGCCCACGACGGGCGCCCCTCTCGGAAAGGCGGCATGACCCTGACCCTCGGCATCGCCCAGGACCCATCCCTCCTCCTCGCCATCGGCATTCCCGTCGCCGCCCTCGCCCTGGCCTTGACCGGTTGGGCAGCCCGCCGCCGGAAAGCGCGTACGCCGAATCGTTTCGGCAGCCCGGCAGTCAAGGTCGCCGCCCTCGCTGCGGTCGGCTGCACCGCTTACTCTGCCGACACGAGCTGGCGGTTCGCCGCCGACTTCTTGGACATGGCCGGCGTCGGCGAGCGGATCGGCATGTTCGCGGCAGCCGAACTTGCACTGTTCGCCACTGCATTGATGGCCCGACAGAATCTTGCGGTCCAGGGGGCACCCGGGCTGCCCGGGACGCTGGTCTGGGTCATCACCGGCGTACAGGTGGTGCCTGCCTATGCCGAGAGCGGCCCCATCGGCGGTACGGTCCGCGCCTTCGTCGGCCCGATCATGGCAGCGATGCTCTGGCATCAGGCGATGGGGATCGAACTGCGTCTGCGCACCCCAGGCGCCGCCTCCCACGGCCTGCTCGCCGTCCTGGGTCGGGAGGCACGCGAGCGGCTGCTGTCCCGCCTTGGCATCGCCGCCCGAGATCGCGACGCCGCGCAGATCACCGCAGACCGCGCCACGGCACGCGCCGTCGCCCTCGTCGTCCGCCTCGCCGAACGCACGCCCAAGCAGCAGCAAGGCTGGCGAGGTCGAGGACTCACGCGGCGGCTGTCCAAGGCAATTGGACGGGCAGGAGTCGGCACCGACCCCCGCCAGCGCGCCGAGCTGCTCGACCAGCTCGCCGCCCGCCGGCACGCACTCGCGCTCGCCACGGTCCCGCTGCCCTCCCCCTGGTCCCCGCTCCACGACCAAAAGCCCGCCGTCACGGTCCCCTCACCGAAGGCCCGGCGCACCACGGTCCCCACCGGCAGCCCGCCCAGTGACACCGTATCGATCGGTGACCGGGGGCCAAGCGGGGACCGCGCCCACCGGGGACCGGGAACCGGGGACCACGCGGGGGCCGGGGACCAGATCGGGACCGGGGACCACGCCGGGACCGCACCCACCGGGGACCGGGAACCGGGGACCAACACCGGGACCGGGGACCAGATCGGGACCGGGGACCACGCCGGGACCGCACCCACCGGGGACCGGGAACCGGGGACCAACACCGGGACCGGGGACCAGGGACACAAGGTGCCCCTCCGGCGGAAGCCGACCTCCAGGACCACAACCCGTGGTCCCCGGTCCCGCAGTCCGCAGACGCAGCGTCCTCCGCGCGGGCCGGAGCAAACCGTGGAGCAACTCGTCCAGCAGCTCCGCCCGCATGTCCCGCCCCTGCTCGACCGGGACGGCAACGAGACCGTAACCCGGGTCCAGCTGCGGGAGATCCTCCGGCGCGAGGGCCTCGTGGGTGGCCGGAATGACCGACTGAGCCTCGTCCTGCAGCAACTGCGCAGCGAGACGAGCACGACGACAAGGAGCACCACCCGATGAAGACCTGCCCCCGATTCGCTGCCCTCCGCGATGAGTACGAGCGGGAGATCGGGTTCCTGAACGCTCACTCAAAGCGCCATGCCGGACGGCCGGCGGCCAAGTCCAGCGCGAAGCACGCGGCATCGGCGAAGGAGCGAATGGCTCGGGCTCTCAGCGGCCACGTGGGGCGCTGCCCCGAGTGCGGCTGACCGCGAAGCAGCAGCTCAAAGACCCGCTAAGGGTGGCCCGGCTCCACGCCGGGCCACCGCCCTCTTCCACGAAGGAGATCGCCATGACACACGCAACCGCTTCCGAGCAGTTCGAAGACCGCTTGGTCTGGGCGTTCCTGCACACCCTCCTGCGGTACGGACTGATCCACTCGGCAGTCGACGGCCCCGAAGGACAGTGGTTTGTCCAGATCGGCCCCGATCACCAGGTCCATCACCTGACCGACACGGAGGATGCTTTCGACTTCGTCCTCGAAATCCTGGAGATCGTCGACGACACACTGGGCGGTGAATAGTGACGACCCCGGACCAGTCCCCCTGCCCCCCGGAACCGTCTCGTTCCGTCAACTCGGTCTCGGGGGGAGCAAGTTATCGGCCAAGCTACTCTTCCTCGTTGGGGAAGGCAGCTCGGCCATCACCCGCCCCGGGGGTGGCGGGAGCCGACCAGCACCGGGGGGTGCAGGTCGGCCAGGCAGCGACCGAGGGCGGTCCGCAGCCAGGAGGGGACAAGCCTCCGCGCCCTATGCGCGCCCGTACGCCTGAAAAGCGCAAACGCTCCCCGCTCAAGAGCGAGCGCAAGCGATCCCGCATGTGCAACGTGCGACTCAATGACGACGAGTGGACACGTCTCCATTCAGCGGCGCGCGTTGCACACACGAGCCTGCCCTCCTACCTCGTGCGCGCCGGCCTCGCCGCTGCCGAGGACTCGGAGAACACCGCCGCCGCCGTGGCCAGCCGCCGGGACCAGGTAACCGAGCTGTTCGCGGCTCGCCGTCACCTGGGCATGATCGGCAACAACCTCAATCAGGCCGCGAAGGCGCTCAACTCCGGTGTCTGGCCTGCCGAACTCGATGCCGTCCTCGCCGCGACCCACCGTGCCGTGCAGCGCGTCCAGGATGCGACCGAGCAGCTCCTCCGGCAGAACTGAGACCGAAACCGCCATGATTCCCAGGAAGCACAAGCGCGGAAAGCGCACCATCGGCATCCTTTATTACCTGTACGGGCCCGGCAAGTTCGAGGAGCACGTCGACCCGCACCTGGTGGCCTCCTGGGACCACTGCGCACCCGATCCCGGCCGGGATGACACTGCCACCCTCAAGCAGCTCCAACAGCTCCTGGACCAGCCGGTCGAGAACCTCGACCCGGCGGATCGACCGGAGCGGCACGTGTGGCACCTGTCCGTCCGCAACGCTCCCGACGACCGGATCCTGAGTGAAGAGGAGTGGGACGACGTAGCCCGCCGTATGGTCGCTGCCGCGGGCATCGATGACCCCGAGGAGGGGGCTGGGTGCCGGTGGGTGGCCGTCCGGCACGCCGACGACCACATCCACATCGTCGCCACCGTCGTACGCGAGGACGGCTACCGCCCCGACATCAACAACGATGCCATGCGCGTCCAGGACGAAGCGCGCCTCCTGGAAGCCGAGTTGGGCCTACGCCGTCTCAGCATGGGCGACGGCACCGCAGCGAAGCGTCCCACCAGCGCCGAGCGTCACAAGGCCGAGCGGCAGGGCCGCGAGCGCACCGCGCGGGAGGAGCTGCGCGAGACGGTGCGCCGCGCGGTCGCCGGCGCGACGGGCGAGACGGAGTTCTTCGACCGGCTGGCCGCCGCCGGCCTTCTGATCCGCAAGCGTGTAGCCCCCTCCGGCGACCTGCTCGGCTACAAGGTCGCCCTGCCCGACGACCTCAACAAGGACGGCGAGCCCGTGTTCTACCCCGGCGCGCGCCTCGCCCCCGACCTGTCCCTGCCACGAATCCGGGAACGCTGGTCCGCCGGCGACTCCGACGAGGCTCCCTCGCCAGATGCTCCTGGCTGCGCGAGCCCGGACAACCCCTCTACCGCGCGTCGCCGGGCCGCGTCGGCCGCCTGGGCAGCGCTCCCGATCGTCGAGCACGGCGACGATGCGGTCGCCGCAGCGCACATCGCGGCGGCCGGCGAGATCCTGGACGCGCTCGCGAAGACCTCCGCCGCTCACACACGCCGTGAACTGTGCGACGCGGCCTTCGCGTTCGAACGAGCCTCCCGCTCTCACATCCGTGCAGAACGCGGGCACGACCGGGCGCTGCGGCAGGCTGCCCGCGACCTCGTCCACGGTGGCCCCGCCCTCGGCCGCGGCGAAGACGGCGCCACGACCGCGATGGCGATCGACATGCTGGTCTTCCTCATCAGCGCCGCCATGCACTGGCACGCCAAGAAGGGCCACGCTCAGCAGGCCGAAGCCGCCCGCCAGGCGGCCGAGCACCTGCGCTCCGCCTACCAGGCCGCCGCTGCCCACCCCCTGGGTACGCTCTATCAGCGCGGCAGGCGCCTGGGCAGCCCTCTGGTCCAGCGGCAGACGTCGGTGCTGCGCGAAGCGCTGCCGGAGCTGGCGGAACAGATCCTGGCCGAGCCCGGCTGGTACGGGCTCGCTGCCACCCTGGCCGACGCTGAAGCCGCCGGCCACGACTCGGCAAGCCTCCTCGCCGACGCTGCCGGGCGACGGGAACTCGGCACCGCAGACTCCGTCGCGGATGTACTCGTGTGGCGGCTGCGGCGGACTGCGGACCTGCCCGCCGACACCAGTGGCAGGGCGAACGACACGCACGCAGCGGAGCGCTCGCCACACCCGGCGGGACAGCGGGCACCGGGACGGTCCGGGCACCGGCGCGGATGACCGTGACTGTGGACTTTGTGAATTGAAGCAGGTCAGGAATCTGAGGCACGATCATGAAGCGAGCAGGACACGACGAGGGAGGACACCACGGTGTTTCACCGGATACGCCGCCGTGCGGCAACAAACGAGATGCGGCGCCTACATGACCAGTCATGGGCACAGCTGGAGGGCCTGGTGCCCCCGGAGGCCGAACGAATGCCGGCCGAGCCCCAGCCCTCCGAGCCGGCGTCGGTCGTGGACGACTTCCTCCCGCCGGAGCTGCGCATCCCGAGCCACGACCAGCTCGACGGCCGGATGATGCCCTGGGCCCAGCCGATCGTTCTCGACGAGGATATGGTCGCCTGCGCCGAGTGCGGTGCGTACCGGGACTGGCTCATCCTCTCCACCCGCGACCAGATCTGGCTGCGCTGCCGCCAGGGGCACCAGCAGGAGGAGACGCGACTCGACACGGCCTGGTACAACCGTCATGCTGGCCCCGCGGATGCGACACATGCGACGTTCGAGGATTGCCTGCGGCACCTCGGCCGCTGACCCCCACTCCTACGACCCGGGCCCATGAGCCCGTACTGACCACCGTCACCTAGCACAAGGGGTCAGTTCCACCATGCGCGTTCGCATCGTCGCCGCCCTCGGCGTCACCGCCGCTGCTCTCCTCGCCCTGCCCGCCTGCTCGGCCAACAACACCGGGGCCAAGCAGGCCACTTCCACCTCCGCTCGCGGCAGTAAGCCGGCCCATGCTGGACACAGTGCGCCGTTGTCGTCGACCGCGCTGAAGAAGCGCCTGCTCGACGAGCACGACCTCGGTAGCGGCTACGCCCGCAAGCCCGAGCGTCCCGCCCAGCACGACGACGTCTCCGTTCTTGGCTGTCCCGCCTTGAACGACATGGGCGGTGATGCGGCCATGGGCGGCTCGCTCGCATTCCCGCACAAGGCAAAGACCACCTTCACCTATACAGCCAGCAGCAACTCGGAGGTCTCCGAGGAGCTGTACAGCGACACCGCGGGGAAGCTCTCGACCGGCACCGGCCGGATCTTCGACGCCATGACCGGCTGCCCGCAGTACCAGGTCCTCGTCGGCAGCGCCAAGGTCGACGTGACGACGCAGAGGAGGACCGCGCCCCGGCTCGGGGACGAGCGCTGGAGTCAGCTCCTCACCTTTTCCGCCGATGGGCGCGACACCGTGGTGAAGCAGACCGCGATCCGTAACGGCAGCATGCTGGTCATCGTCTCCGGCTCGCCGGCCCTCGTCGACCAGCACCTCGACGAGGCCCTCGCCAAGGCGGCAGCAACCCGCTGAAGTGCCGTATGCCGGTGCCCCCGACCGCATGGCCGGGGGCACCGGCGCGTCACCAGGGCACCTGGACGGACATGCCGTCGCCCCGATGGCCTTGCCCGGGTAAGTGCGCCCCAAAAGCTCGCAAGCCCGGCCACCCCTCTCGGGGTGGCCGGGCTTGCGAGCGTCTGATCGGGCGGTGAGCGGACAACGTGGGGGGCTGTGAGGCGGGCGAGGGCCGTGGGCGCCATTCCCACGTGGGGGCTCAAGGCCCGGGGTTGGCTTCGGGCGTACCACGGTCCGCCCGCCTCTCCCGCTCCGGCCGAGAGCGGGGGCCTTCACCACCCTACGGTGAACGCCGCCGCCCTCGGACCGGGCGCCGAGGGCAGGTCACCCTGGCCGGGGCCGGTCGAGAACGGCGACGTCCAGCCACCGATCCGACCAGTCGCACCCTGCGAACAGCAACTACCCACCTCCACCTGGTAGAAGGAAAATGATGTGTTGAGACGGGGACGGCATGCCGTCCCCGTCTCAGCTGGCCGGGGCCCGCAGGAGTCGCTCGCGCGTACTCTCGGGCAGGACCCGGCGCAGGACTGGGGCGGTCGAGCTGAGCCCGTTGGCGAACACAGCGACAAGGTCGTGCGGCACGCTGGCGCTGAAGGACGCGGCCCACAGGATCGGTGCGCCCAGCACGGGCTCGGCCCACGCCTGCCATCCGGCCGGCCCCGCCTCGTCAGCCTGAGCCGTCAGGGCGCGCAGGTCGGCGTCCTGAATGAGAGGCGGCATCTCGCCGAAGCTGAGGTGCGAGGCGAAGGTCGGGTCGATCGCTCCCGCGTGGGGCTGATCGATGTCGCGGAGCCAGCCGTGTGCGGTGACCGCATCGAGGACCAACTCGGCGCCGCCGACCGGGACATCGGGCTGGTCACGGGCATCGAGTGCGACGAGGAAGTCGGCGAGAACTTCCCCCGGTACATCGGGCGTGAAGTAGGCGGACCACTGCGCGAGCGGGCTGCTCGCGTCCGCGCGAGCGGAGATCTGCCAGGCGATCGGCATGTCCCCCAGGTGGAACGGCTCGTCCGCCAGAACCCATTGGGCCCAGCAGAGAGTGTCGGGGCTGACATGCAGGACGGTGCTGCGCAGGACCTGGCGGTCCTCCGGTTGATCGTCCGGCTCCTGCCGTCCGCGGACGATCGTCAGGCTCGTCCAGCCGAGGCCGGCGAGCGTGTCGGCGACGGTGTCGTAGAGGCGTCCGTCGTCACCGGCCAGGTGTCGGGGACCGACCCAGTACGCGCTCTGGGCCTTGTTAGGGGTGGGCGGATCGAGCGGGTGCTCGGGGTACAGGGGCGCCTCCAAAGGCTAGGTGTATGGATCTACTTGCCGATGGCAGTACGGCGGGGGCGACGCGGGGGCGCCTGAACGGGCGACTGCCAAGCCAGCTGGACGGCGACCTCGGGCGGCAGATGACCGAGCTGCGTGTCCGCGGCCCACCCTTCAGCGAGGTAAACGACGGGGCGTCCGGCCTCGTCCACGGACTGGATTACCTGCGCGAGTCGGTGCGCCATCGGGAAGAACGGGTTCATCGCCTGTCGCACCGGCGCATCTCGATCGCAGGTCATCAGAAGGTCGATGACATCGCCGACGGTCAACTCCGTGTGGTCCACGGATAGCCTCCTGGGATGTGGGTGGCGGACTGTGCCGCGGGGGTGAGGAGAGCTCGCGTGGAGGACTTCCGATCCGAGCCTTGGCGTCAACGGCGCCGGGAGATCTCCAACACGCGTGCCACGGCGGCGGCGACCACATCGGCCGGCGTCTCCATGTCGAAGGACATCTGGTAGCCGCGGACCTTGGCAGTGCCGGTGACGGCGATCTTCCACCCCTCCCCGTCGCCACCGGGGCGACCGAGCGGGAACCATCCGAGGTAGAAGCGGCCGTCCTTGCTGCTCACGTGCACGTCCCCCCGGTCGTCCACGACCAGATTGAAGTCCTCGGCGGAGATCTGGTCCAAGACGAGCGTGGGCTGGCCCGGGCCGAGTTGCCACTCGCGCAGCCGCAGGGCTTCGGCAGTGGTGGAAAAACCGGGGCTGACAGGGGCCACGATCACGAGCAATCACCTCTCTGACCTGGGGTTTTCCGGGAAGATGTCTACGTTGACATGCCCCTGCGGCCCTTGGCCAGTCTTTCGTGGATCTTTCGCGTCTGCCCCAGGCGAACTGGTGACCGCTGCCATCCAATCGAGGCGTGACAACGGGAAAATGCCAGCGCCCTCGTTTACGGTGCCTTCATGCTGACGGGCATGCACCCTCGTGACGAAGAGCATCGACTCCGTATCGGGGCTCCCTGCTGTGGACGCCATGAGCCGGCCTAGGCGGCAAAGACGGAACCGTCTGGTGCCGGGCAGAATGGCCCCGCCATCGCAAGTGCCGGAGGACTGTACCGGTCCTCCATCGGAGTCGCTAAGGGTTCTGGTTGGCCGACGGTGACGCTCATGTGCCCTGCGTGGTAACGCGATTGCTCTCTTGTCGCTCGCCGCGGCACCAGTCATGTCGTGGCGGCTCTCCAAGATGCGCCGAGCTCCACGAGCCGCCCCCGCAGCAGGCCGCGCTGCTCCTCCAAGTCCTGCGAGGCGGGCGAGAGAAGAAAGATGTTGTCGCGGTACAGGCGATAGCCGATGCGCTCCCACCCTCGGGCAATCTTCGTGTTCACGCGGTCCCACTCGGTTCGGTCTTTGAGGCGGTGGCTGCTGAGGTCGGTGATGCCTGGTGCGCAGGCAATGGCCCGGCAGCCCGGCATGAGCCGGTGGATCGCCTCGGTGGCCAAGCTGACGGCCAGGCCATGGCCTCGCCACTGCCGGTCCAGGGTCACCCGGTCCATGACGAGCAGGCCGGTGCCGATGTACTCCAACAGCTCGCTGACCTCGCCGGTGAACGAGCCGGTCTGCGGGTCGAGGAGCACCTGCGCGATCTCGTACAGCTCCTCGGATTCCTCTTCCATGGCCCAGTAGGCATTCCGCCCGCGGTCGAGATGCACCCGGTAGAAGGTCATCGACCCGATCGCGACGTCCTCCACAGTGCACGAGGGACAGCCCGCGTGAACGCAGTCAGTGGTCGCCGCCGAGTCCTCGCCGCCGTGATGCGTACGGCGCCGGTGGAGGACGGCCACATCCCACCGCTCCAGCGTGTCGGCCTGCGGAGTGTCGCACAGTCCGTCGTCGTAGGAGATGCGCAGGCGCAGCTCGGAGGGGTCGCCGGGCAGCTCGGAGGGCTCGATCACTGCGGCAGCCTAGCGCGGCATAGGCGGCGTGACGGGACGTCCACCAGGGCTCAGAGTGCAGCGCCAGAACAGCCGCCCGCCATGATCGGTGCTGCGGGGCAGGTGCCAGTGTGACCGAGCGCCGTAGTTGGCCCGCCTGGCCAGATGCGTGCTCAGTCGGGTATCACGCTCCGTCTGCGGCCCGACGATCTCGCAGCCGGCGGCCGTCAGATTCCGGTGGCCTGCAGTTGGGCGAAGGTGCCGACCTTCGCTGACCATGCCTGCTGGCCATGTAGAGGACGCCAACCGAGCAGCGAGTCGGAGGTGGCCGTGTCAGGCCAGAGCATGTAGCCGAGCATGACGAGCTCGCACCCCGCCGCATGGGCTGCGTCGGCCGGGAATGCTGGCCAGTCAGGCCAGTGTGAAAGGTCCGTCTCGGCAAGGGGCTCGCGACTCCCCTCGCGAACCACTTGCAGTAGGTAGCCGCTGTCCGCAGCCTTGCAGATGGCATTGAGATCACGGCGGAAATCGGCAGTCGTCACGGCAAAGGACGCTAACAAGATCAGCGTGGCTGCGAATTTCGGGTATGTCAGGTACCGATGTGGACACTGGTCTGGGGCCTGGACCTCAGGCATCAGCCACCACGTGCGACTATCGGCCCTTCCGGCGGTCTGGTTGGCCTGGGGATGCGGTGTTGTTGGCCCGCAGGCGTGATCTTCGGCGCTGGTTCAGATGCCGGTTCCTCGGGCCCGATGGGACGCCGTGGACCAGCTCCACCGAGTACTGAGCATGGATCTGGCCGGGCGGGCCAACTACGGCGCTAAGTCACAGCCAGGACCACCCGCCCCACCTGCACAGATGCGCCAGAAATCGAACACGTGATGCAATAGCTGGTATGCGATGCCCTTCCTTCCCCGAGGATCTTCTCGCCGCGCAATGCGCCTGGGACAGTACGTACCGGGCCCTCGCCGACCCAGCGCGACGAGGAGGAACGACTGCGCTTCGGCGGCATCTGCTTAAGCTGTCGGTGCAGGTGTGGCGGCACCCGCACTGGTCATCGCGCGATGCGGGATGCGGCGAGCGGGTGGCTCTGCGCGGGCGGGCGAGGCAGCTGGAGTCCGGAGCGCCGTAGATGGGCCGTGGCGCCGAGGACCAGGCGTCGGCCGGAACCGGGCCGGCCGAGATCACGCTGGTTTTGCCGGACGGACAGACCGTACGCGTACGGCTTCACGAGAGGTGTGAGACGCGGGGGCAGCACCCGTGGCGCTATCGCATCGGGGTGCCGTCCTGGGTGGCAACGCAGGCGGGCGTGGAAGCAGCCGAATACGGAGTTTGGGTCACATCCGATCAGCTCCAGCCAATCGAGGGGGTGGATCTGTCCCGCGTTCCGACGCAACGGCTCCCGCCAGAGCTCCCTCCGCCGCGGCCCTCGGGGTGGGTTGTGCGGGCCGATCCGGAGCGGCGCGGCGGAACGGTGGTGCATGCCGCAGACTGCCGACAGGCTGGCGGAGGAGGGGTCGAGCTGGGCGCGATGGAGGCGCTCGACGCGCTGATGCGGCCCAGTGCACGGGCTTGTCACGACTGCGACGCCGCTGCCGTGCTCGTGCCCGCGCTGGAGTTGGGGCAGGGGTACGCGTAGCGGCCTTCGCCGGACCAGTGGCTCTCGGCCGAGGAGGGCATGCGCAGCAGGCCCCCGGAACGGGTTCCGGGGGCCTGCTGTTGGAAGGTGATCATTCGGTCATGGGGTGGCTCAGCGGGTGCGCCCCGCGCTGGGGGAAGCCGGCGGGGCCGGGGCCTGGTGAACGGTCCGGCCAAGGCTGCGAGAGGGCGTCGCCGTAGCCCACGCGCCGGGAAACCACACCTGGCTGTACTGCTCGATGGCGCGGCGCAGGCCGTCGAACTCGGCACCCTGCCAGGGCATTTCCCCAGCGCGGTGGTACTTGTCAAATGTGCCGTGGCTGTAGCCGGGCCGCTCGCTCTCGATCCGATCGCGGCGGAGGAAGGTCTCATGGTCGCTGAATGTCAGAACCGTGGAGTCGACTTCGCCCGTGTGCGGATGGATGACCTGGACGCGCAGTCCGCCGTAGGTGAACGCACGTATGGTTGGGGAGAACTCGATCCGCAGCCGCCGCGGATCGCCGGGGATGGGCGTCGCGTAGTACTTGTTCCCGACGACGGTGCTGTTGGCGAAGGGTATTCCCAGCTCGGTAAAGAACTCACGGGCGTACAGGGGCATATGGGCCTCCAGTTTGCTAGCGATGGTGGCGCGGGGGCAGGGCGGGAGATGCAGGCGGAATCGAGCGCGTGCACCCGGCGGTCGGTGTGGCGGTGATCGGGCGCTTCGGTGTGGTGGCGTTGTAGTGGGAAGCGCGGTCGCGCCTGTGCGGCTTGGGCGGGCCGAGTTCCCTGAGCCTCTCGGGGGCGTCCGCCAGCTCTTCACCGAGAGCGGTGAGCGTGGTGGCGGCCTCCGTGAACCGGTGGTGCAGCTCCGAGCCCTCATCGCTGCCGGACGCCTGGGCCTGCTCGGCCGCAGCCTTGAAGAACTCGCTGAGCCGCGCCATCACGCCGAAGTCCGGGTGCAGCACCTGATCGGCGTGGTACTCGGCGCGGACATAGCTGTCGGCTCCAAGCATCCGGTCGGTCAGGTCCCGTATCTGCAACTGGGCGCTGTGGCTGTCCTGCGCGTCTGCCTCGTTAGCTGCCTCAGGCCCGCGGAGGGCGGGGTCGAGGTCCACGGTGTAGCGGGCGACGGTGAGCATTTGCGCCGCCGCACTGGCCATTGCGTTCTCGCGCTGTTCGCCGATGTTCAAAGGCAGGTGATGCACGGTCCGGTCGTTCCACATCGACCGGAGGAAGCCGGCACGCCCGAGCAACTGGACGGCTAGGTCGTCCTCGCCTTCGGCGTCGACGATGCCGAACACATCTCTGCTGATCTTGACGTCAGGTGTCTCGGGAATAGACGGGTCCTGTCAGAAGCCGGGGTCTCAAGGGCTGATCGGTCTGCGGGAACTGCCTCGTCAGCGACGTGGTCCGGGCCGGGCAGGGCGGCTGGTGGTGCTCCAGCGCGGGACGCTGGAGGTGGGGAAGGCGGCCGGTCGGCTAGGGGCGGCTCTCCGGACTTCCAGCGGCGTCGGTGCCGCAGGCTTGGGCGGTCGTACGGGGGTGAGCTGGGCCAGAGCAGCGAGCCGCGGATCGAGGCCGTGCTTGTAGCGGGGGACGGGGGAAGGGTCGGCCAGCGCAGCGGCAGTGGCCGCGATCAGGTACGACGGGGTGCGGGCGGTGAAGTGTGCTTCCGCACGGGTACCCCAGCCGGGAGGTCCGGCCCACAGAGTCGTTGTCTCGTCGTCCGGGTCATGGAGGCGAACGTCAATGAGGGCTCCCGCCTGCCCGTCGGGGGCGACGATCTCCACTGTGCCTCGTTCGGCCGCCCCCTGCTTCCAACCGGCTGTGAGCAGTGGCTGGATGCTGTCGGGCCAGTAGATCGACGGGGGTGCGAGGAAGGGGGCTGCACTGTCGGCCCAGTCGCGGGCCAGAGCAGTGGTAAGGCCGGCGACGATCTCAGCGGGAGTGTTCTGGTTGAAGGTCGCCGTCCAGCGCGGCGTGGAGGCAGCGTCCTCGGAAGCGGTGATCTTCCACAGGTCGTGGTCGTCGCCGAACCAGCCGATTCGGATGCGGTGGTCCGGAGAGGTCACGACGAGCTGACACGGGCCGTCGTCCAGGTGGTGGTGGGGCCAGGCGGCGACCGGTGCGAAGCCGGGGTCGCCGAATCCGCTGGATCCGGCGAGGTAGCGCGGGGAGACGAAAACGTCCCCGTCGATGGTGGGAGGGTGATCGGGGGGTGCCACGGGATCCTGAGAGGTTGAGGGTGGAGGCGGGTCAGTCGGCGGGCAGCATGGCCGCTTCGAGGTCGGCAGGCCGGCCGGTGTAATGCAGCGTGCGCAGTCCCAGTCGGTGGGCGGCGCTGCAGTTGTCGGCACGGTCGTCCACGAACAGCACGCGCTCCGGCTGGACGGATCCAAGGGTGTTCAGGGCGTGTTGGTAGGTGGCTGGGTCGGGTTTGCACACCTCCAGCCGGGCCGAGTACAGGGCGTGGGTCATCAGTCGGCGCCAGTCGTGGGTGTCGAGCACGTCGCTGAGGTGGGCGGGCGCGTTCGACAGGAGCACCATCGGCAGTCCCCTCTGGTGGGTGCGGTGCAGGACGCTCAGGACGCGGTCGTCGGTGATGATCCACATGTTGGTGTCCGCGACACGTAGTTCGCGCAGCAGGCGCCTGCTGGGATGGAATCCGAGGACCTGAGTCCAGTACGCCTGGTCGCTGAGCTGGCCGGCGTCGTAGAGAGGGCGCGCGCTCCAAAAGGCGTTCTGGAAGGTGGAGAGGTCTGCCTCCCAGCTGGCGGTGCGGGCGAGGCGGAGCCACTGAGTGGTGGTGGGCTGGACGCCTAGCACGCCGTTGTAGTCGAGGATTACGGCGTCGGGGCCGGTGTGCGTGGTGGTGAGGGGCACGGGGCGGTGTTCTCCAAGGCGCGATGGGACAGGGCGGCAACGGAGGCGGCGAGCAGGGCGGGGAGCAGTAGAGCCGCGGGCAGAGCAGTGACGCTGGCGAGGGCGCCGATGAGGGCGGGGCCGGCCAGCAGGCCCACGTAGCCGATGACCGCGACCGTGGCCACGGCTCTGGGGCCACCGGTTCCGGCTGCGGTGATCAGTGAGGGGACGGTGGTGGACAGGCCGAGTCCGAAGACCGCCCATCCAGCCAGTGCCCACGGCACACTGGCGGCGAGGACGCCGGTGGCAAGCCCGGCCGCGGCGAGCACCGCGCCGGCCCGGACCACGGCCGGGGCGCCGAAGACGGTGTGGAGACGGTCGCCGGTGAGGCGTCCGAGGGCCATAGCGCCGCTGTAGAAGGCGAATGCGGTGGCGCTTATGGCCGGTGTGGCATGCAGGCTGTGCAGGTGGACGGCGGCCCAGTCGGCGGCGGCCCCCTCACCCAACAGCGATCCCGCGGCCAGCGCCCCCAGAAGCCACAACTTCGCGGGGGACAGCGGCGGTCGGCGTACGTCGGCCCCTCGGTGGGTGGGCGTCGTCGGTTGATCGGCACCGCTCAGGGACTCGGTCGCCGGTGCGACGCCGAGCGCAACCACCCCCATGGCCAAGCCGGTTACGAGGAAGAGGCTGGTGTGCGCGGTGTGGGCGGTGGCGGCGGTCAGGGCGGCGCCGCCGAGAGCACCGAGGGAGTAGGCGGCGTGGAAGCCGGACATGATCGACCGGCCATACGCGTTCTGGCAGCGCACCGCCGCTGCGTTGGCGGCGACGTCCAATACGCCGTGGGCGGCTCCGAAGGCCAGCGCCGCTGCGAGCAGCGAGGCAAGGCTGTGGCACTGCCCCAGGAGGGCGAGGCAGCCGGCGAGGCCGACGGCTCCGCCGGTCAGCAGGGTGGGAAGTCGCTCGGGGAAGGCGAGACGGCCTCCGAATTTCAGTCCGGCGACCATGCCGAGCGCGGCGGCCAGCAGCACCAGGGCCAGCTGTGCGGTGGTCAGGGGGGCGGCTTGCTGTACGGCCGGCATTCGGGCGCCCCAGATGGCCATCACCACTCCCATGCCGAGGAAGTAGCCGGTCAGCAGGCTCCGGCTGCGCCGGGCGGAGGCGGCTGTCGGACTCACGCGACCGGCCTGCCCCTCCGTGTCGGCTGCGGCAACGCCCAGGGCGACAGGACGGTCGGACAAACAGGCTCCTCAAAGGTACGGACGGGATCGGGTGATGGGATGGGGTGTTCACGGGCTGCGCCGGCGGCGGATCTCGATCACGGATTCCCACTGCGGGTGCTCGGCGAGCAGCCGCCTTGCGTACAGGGCCGTGTAGTCGTTGTTGAGACCCCTGACCTCGTTCGGGTGGCGCCATCGCAGAGCCTCGAAAAGCGCCTTCATCCCGACCTTCTTCGCCCCCGCGCCGAGCCTCTCCACGACGAGCTGCTCCAAGGCGCGGTAGATCCAGGGGTGCTGGGCATCGAAGCCGCGGAACCGATCGGTGATCGTCGGGGAAAGACGAAGGCCCGGCAGTCGGTCCTGCGTGATGGTGGGCATGAGCAGTGGGTCCTCTCTTTGCCGAGGGTCAAGAAGATGCGGCGGGCAGCGTGCGCAGCCGGGTGAAGGCGATCGCGAGACCGAAGGCTTGCAGGAGGGCAGCAGCGGTGACGGCGTGTCCGAGATCGGACGGCGGAATCGCCGCGACCAGGAGTCCGGCTGCGGGGAACGGCAGCAGGAGCAGCAGGATCGTCACCGCGAGGGTGCTGCCGAAGACGTCGCGTGGGATGAAATGGGAGCGCATGGTGCGCAGCACGACGGTGAGGCCGCCTTCGCCGGCCATCAGGACGGCGATCAGCAGGAGGTAGCCGCGGTAGGAGTCGGCCTGGGCGACGGCGAGGGTTGCCGTGGCTGCGATGGCAGCGGAGGCGGTGCCCACCGGCCACAGGCCCCAGCGGTCGATCGCCCGGCGGGCTGCGGTGACGGCGAGCAGGGAGGCGACGGCCGCGGCGGACCAGATGAGTCCAGCATCGGACTGGGAACGCCCGAGTTCGTTGACCACGATCACCGGCATGGCTGCCTGAAGAAGGCCGATGGCTACGTTGGAAACGAGCAGGCCACCGACCAGCCAAGCGAGCGCCGGCAGCGAACGCAACGTCCGCCAGCCGGCCCCGAGCCCGCCCTTCTGCGACATGGCACCGACCGGGTGCGAGCGCTGGCGGGGGCTGAGGGCGGCGGCGAGGAGCGAGAAGCCCGCGAGCGTGCTGAGCATCACTGCCGGGCCGCCGTGCTCCAACACCAGGCCCGACACCACAGGTCCGGCGAGCATGGCGCTCTGGTCGATCCCCAGCAGAACGGACTGCACTCGGTGCGCCCGGCCTCCGGCTGTCCGGCTCGCCTCGCCGCCGGCGGTCTCGGCGGCGACGTAACTGAACTCGGTGAGGACGCCAGATACCGGGGCGAGCACCATGACGATCACCGCCGCGAGCGCCCCGGCATCTTGGACCGTCAGCAGGAGCGCAGCGGCGAGGACGACCAGGGCCCGCAGGACGCACGCGGCTCGGAAGACGCATGCGGTGCCGTGGCGGTCGACGAGGGTGCCGGCCACCACGAAGGCGCCCAGCCGGGGCAGCCATTCCAGTGCGAAGGCCAACCCCGTCAGCCCCGCAGACCCGGTAGTGGCCAGGACGAGGAGGGGAATGCCGTAGGTGGTCATCGCGAACGCGGCGCCGTCGGCCGTCCGAGGCAGATAGACGCCACGCAGCAAGCTTGGAGTGGTTGTGCCGGGCTGCTGGGAGCAGACGGTGGGCCCCGTCACTCGGCGGACTGGGGTGCGCCGAGCTGGACTGCCTGGTTCGCGACCAGCCACTGATCCAGCAGATCGCGTGCCCCGGTCAAGTCGGCGAGAGCGTCCGCGCTCAGCTGGGAGTCGGCTGGTGGACCACAGAGGCCGGGCTCCTCAGTGAGGGCCTGTGCCGCGGCCAAGAGTGCGAAGGTGCTCTGAATGCGGCTGGTGAAGTCCGAGGCGGCGCTCGGATAGGAGTGGCGGCGGGCCCACCGTGCCGTCGCGTCGTAGAGGTCCGCCAACTCCGACCCGGAAGTGGTCAGCCCGAGGCAGCCTCCAGGCCGGACGTGGACAAGGCCGAGGCCACGGGCAAGATCGGTTGCCCTGCGGAGGCGGTACTCGGAGAGATCAGCGAGGGTGCCGACCAGTCGGCGCAGGAGTATCGGTCCGTTGTCGTCGATCTCGGCGATCAGGCGGATAAGGGCCGGATAGGAAAGCGCCGAGCAGGCATCCGGCAGGGTGGCCGTCGAGGGGGAGCTGTTCATCGGCGCGGACCTCCCGCCGCGAGTGCCGCCCCCGAGCGAGCGGGTGTGGCATGGGAGAACAGGTCGCGGTGCTGCCACGTCAGTGAGGAGCTCTGGCCATTCGTGCTCGGTGCGGGCGTGGCGGTGGGGGCCGGTAGCCGCGACTGGTTGCTGACCCACGACTTTGGAGCGGGCGCGGTGTCGGGGCGTCCCCAGAGCGGGTGCCGGGCGGCCTGGGTGAGGGGCTGCCCGGCCGACCACGCGGATAGCGCGCCGAAGACAGGCCCGAGTGCCTCGCCGGCACCGGATAGGCGGTAGGGCTTCCCGATGCCAGCGCTGTCGACCAAGCCATCGGCCACGAGCTGTCGCAGCGGCGGGTAGACGTTGGTCCATTCGTTGTCGGGCATGACCGTCTTGGCCAGGGCCCGACCGCTGGCCTCCCCGCGGGACTTCAGTACCCACAGGATCGCGGCGGCGTGGCGCCGGGTGAGGAGGGTGAGGCTGTCCTCGACCTGCTCGATCGCGGGCAGGGGCCGGTCTGCCTTCTCCAGATGTTCCTCCGCCCAGGTGACGATCAGCGGCAGTACCGGCAGAAGGGCGGCGCCGCGATCGGTGTGGCCGTAGGTGACGTGCCGCGCGGTGTGCTCGGTGCGCTGGACGAGGCCGGCTTCACACAGGGTCTGAAGCTTGGGGTGGAGCTGGCCGCTTTGCAGCCAGGCAACCTTGTCGGCGACCTCGCTGTAGCGCAGCGGGTGGCCGGATCCGGATAGCGCCAGCAGGATCCTCACGTGCCATCGCGGAGTGATCATGGCCAGGGCCTCGGAGACGCGGGCGATATCGGCGTCGGTGTCGGAGGGCAGACCGGTGGTAGCCAATGAACGAACTTCCTGGGTGAGTGAACGGGGCCCGTGGGTCAGCGGCTTGGAGCAGTGCCCGCGGCCGGGACGGGTGAAGCGGGCAGTGCTGGCACGGGGGCGGGTGCCGGCTCGGGTGAGGCGGCACGCCCTGGGGGCGAGGTGACGCGACCGAGGCTCTGGAGGACGGCGGAGGCCGTCTTGGACTGGAGGTCGCGCACGGCGACTGCTTCGGCGAGCCGTCGGGCGCAGTCAAGAACGTGCGACACCTCAGGCCCGCCGATCTGCCGATCCGGGTGGACGAGTTGGGCGAGGCGGTCGCGGTGGACGGAGATGCTCTGCTCGGCGACGGCGAGGTCGCAGTGCATGCCGAGAAGGGCGGCGAGCATGCCGGGCGGCTGGTCCTGGCTGTATGCCTCCAGGTCGGCCAGCGGTGCGCCGTACAGGTCCTGGATCTGTCCGGCTATCTCGGGGGACGTGACGTGATCAGGCAATCGGGGGCTTTCACGGTCGGGCCCGGGCCGCCCCGGCACGCTGCGGTGCCGGGGCGGCGGTGGGGAGGGTGGTGGCCACCGGCTGTGACATGCGGGCGGGCCGGGGCTGCTGGCCAGCAGCCGGCATGGTGCGCAGCAGGTCATCAAGCGCGGCTCGGTAGCCGGTGCGGGCGTCGAGCGCGGCCTCCAGCCACTGCGCGTCAAACCGCAGGTCACCTGCGGACAGCTCGGCCATGTCGCGCTCGGCCGCCATGGCGTGGCGGACGCGGTCGCGGACACGGATGACCTGCTCCTCGGCCAGGGCGAGGAACGAGCGCAGCTCCATGGCGCGGGACAACGCGGCGGAGGCGTCCGGACTGGTGGCTGTCGCGTACAGGTCGGCGATGGGAGCGTGAAAGACCTGCTCCAGCCGGCCGTCCAGGGTGCTGGGCTTGAGCCGGACGCTCACCGCAGGCCCCTTCGTCCCGTTGCCGGTTCCGGTGCAGTCGCTGGCCGGAGTGGCGCGCTGGTCTGCACGGCCGGGCCCTGTCGGGCGCCGCGGCTGAGCCGGGCCAGCCTTTCCGCGGCCAGGCCCTGTTTCCCGTACGCGTTAGGGTCGAGGAGCCACTGCACGACCCCGGCTCGCCCGTTCCTCGCGGTCACGGCCATATTCACTCGGTGAGCCATTGCCATAGCTCGATCGTCGAGTTCAATCGGCTGGGATTCGAGGACGGCAACGAGTTCGTCCTCAGCCCTTTCCAGTGCTTCCTGGGACTCTGCGAGCATGCCGTGCCAGCGGACGATCTCTGTGGCCTCACGGTTGGCCTGTGGAGCCGCAGTGACGGCCTTCTGCAGTTCCGCGAGGTTCATATCGAAATGGGCTTCGATTTGCTCGGTGATAACGCCCATGACGTCGTCGACGCCGTCAAGCACAACGGACTCCTTTCATCTGCGGCAGTTCCGTGAGAGGTCGCCGATAGTCAAGAGGGACTCGGCGTACCGGGTTAGTGCTGGCAGGTGTAGACGGTCGGGTAGACGTAGACACCGGAGACCCAGCCCTTTACGCCGGTCTTCTTGTCCGTGATGTAGACCCACCAGCCGGACTTGGTCACCTTGTGGACGGTGAACTTGTGGCTCTTGTAGAGAACCCCGACGGCGGTCGACTTCGACGACGCCTTGGAGCGGATGGTCACGGCGCTGGCGTGGACCTTGTACGGCCCGGACTTGTCACACGAGGCAGAGGCGGCGAAAGACGCCGGGACTGCGGCGTTGGCGGCCGGAGCGGTGACGGCGGGCAGCGCGATGGCCGCGGTCACAGCTGCGGCAGCGGCAATGCGGGAAAGTCGCAAGGAGATTTCCTAACAGTTGAAGGGAGGTAGCGAGGGGGGTATGCGGAGACAGCTAAATCAGTCGAGGCACATGTAGACCTGCCGGAATACGTAGGTGCCGGAAACCCAGCCCCTTTCACCGGTGGTCGCGTCGGTGATGTAGTGCCAGTTGCCGTGGGTCCTATGGACGGTGAACTTGTGGCCGCGGTACAGAATCCCGATGGCGGTCGAAGTCGACGACGTCTTCGAGTGGGTGACCACAGCCTTCGTACCGATTGCCCACGGGCCAGAACGGTCACACGGCCGGGCGATCTGGGCACTACTCGCCGCAGAAGCCGGGGCGGCCATAGCCACCGCCGCCGAGGCAATTGGCAGGGCGAGAACGCCGAGCATCGCGGCGGATACCGCAATTCGGGTTGAGCGCATGCGAAGTAAGCCTCCTTACGGAAGGTGGAATGCGTGGAGAGGTGGCCAGATCTGTCGTCCCGGCAGCCATATAAGAGTCCGGAGAATCGCCGGTTTGGCCAACCGGCGATCGTCGGCTATGTTGCGCCCTGCACGGCCGCTTTGAGGCTCAGCGTGATCGGCCCGGCGGGTGTGGAGCAGGGGCCTTCGGTACGGGAGCCGAGCGCGCGAACGAGGTGGCTGGCCTGACGGGCGGGAGCGGTCCGGCCGTACCGCTGAGCCGGTCGTCGCACCACTGGAGAGCTTCTTCGACCGTGTCGAAGCCGCCCTCGCGCAGGCGGTAGGTCCACGCGTCGCTATCGAGTTCCTCGACCACGACGCGGAATTCGGACGGTGCCTTGTCGTCCAGGGCACGCAGCGCCGCCACGATGACCGGGTCGCCCGGGTCATCACAGGTGTAGGAGTATCCGAGTGCGAATCGATCTCCGTCGGTCATGAGCCGTCGCTCCAGGGCCCGCGTCGCCTCGTCCGCAGGCGACGGGCCCAGGTCGTTGAGCCCGATGGACTGCGGCGGACAGCCACGGTGGATCAGCCACGACTGCCCCATCGCGGGCAGTGGCAGCAGGGCTCGTTCGAAGCGGAACGTCTTTGACCCAAGGTCGCGTTGAATGTGGAGAGCGATGTACTGGGGGTGGCCTGGCACGTCCCAGGTGGCCGAGGAGTCGTACAGGACGTAATAGCTGTGGACGCCGTCGGCAGTGTGGTGCTCGCCGATCGGGATGAGCTGGTCCTCGATCACGGAGATCTGACCGTAATAGGCCCGGGTGGTCTTCTCGTCGGCCTCGAAGCCGTCAAGCCGAGCATCCAGCTCAGGCGCGCGCCGACTTCGGTCGTCAGGCGGGTTCGATTCGGTAGCTGGCATGAAGCCTTTCGATGGGGAATCGGCGCGTCAGCGCCGATGAGCTGAGGTGGTGGGCCACGCTCCCGGCCTGGGGACCCTCGTGGCCGCTTCGGTCGCCGGCATGCGGCGGGCGGAGACCAGCGCGGTGCGCCCGGCTTCGGTCAGAGCGAGCGACTGACCCGCGTGGAGGGGATGACTGGTATCCCGTGAGATGAGCCCTGCCGATTCGAGCCGCTCCACCTCGGCATAGGGGATGCGGATGCCGGAGGCATTAGTTGCCGAGATCCGCCCGATATGGAGGTGCTGGTAGAGCTTGGCGCCGCCGATGATGGCCAGCAGCGCTGTCTGGTCGGCAGCTGAGATTGGTTCTCTGCTGGCCGCTGGCGCCGTGCGGGCAGCGGACTCGATCGGCTCCAGCGCGGCGATCACCTGCGGAGCGGCGGCGTCGCGTTTGTCGGCGGCGTTCTGCAGCTGTTCCACGGCACTCTTGATGCGCGCGAACAGGGCTACATCGACCGGGAACTCGCCGCTGGTCAAGCGGTGGAGGAGGGTGCGGTAGAAGGTCACAGCGTTTTCGGCCTGAGCCAGTTCGCAGTGCCGGTCGACCAGGCCGGCGTGCTGCTCGTCGAGAACACCGCGGTCGCGGTGGGCTCGCAAGGCATCGACGTCGTGGCCGGTGCTGGACTCGATGCGGTGGTCGAGCTGGGGGACCGCGCGCCGGGCGGATTCCGGCGCGGGATCAGGAGGCATAGGCAAGGCTCCGGGTATTCAGCGGGCGTGGTGGCGCGAGGGGGCCTGTGGGAGGTGGGGCAGGCCCGGAACCGCGGAAGGCATGGGCGCCGGGCTGCGGGTCGTGAGCTGCGGGGAGCGGGAGCGGGCCGCGTGGGTGCGCGCGCTCAGCGGCCGGCTGGTCATCCCCAGGCGGCGTCCGACGGTGTCGTAGACGTCGTTTCCGGCCCGTGGCCGGACAGCGACGACGTGGATCTCCTGTCGGTAGGTGGATGTCTCGGGCGCCGGGCGGAGGCCGTAGACGACGCGCCACTCCTTCCGGGAGTCGACAAGAAGCTTGCGATAGCCCTGCAGGTCACCCGTGAGCCGGATCCCGAATCGCTCCGCGTTCACCACTTCTTGCAGGTACGCGAGGGTGAGGTCGCGGATGTCGGTGGGGGCTTGGAGGAGGTCAGTGAGGGCACGAGGATCAAAGCTCAGGCCGAAGGCCGGCCCGGTCATGACGTCGGCTCGTGCTCACCGGAGACCGATGGCTCCAGCTCAGCCTCTTTCGCCTTCTCGGCTCGCGCCGATGGCGGAGGTCCGGGAAGGATCCGGTGCGCGGGTCGGTCCACGGAGGTCATGCACGCCGACAGCGGACCGCCAGGCGAGCGGATCGCGGCGATGGTGTGGGTCAGGAAATCCCGGTGCCACACGAGCATCCCGGACGGGCCCGCTTCAGGGTCCTTGTGCTGCTGGTAGGCGAGCCACAGGGCATGAAGCCAAGCGACGACGTCGGAGTGCTCCTGCCACTGCAGGCACCAGGGAGTGGCCGTGGTGACCTCCGTCCCGTAGGCGGGTAGGAGGAAGTCGTCCACCCAGTCCGAGAGGCCGTCGAGTTCGTCCTCGTACGCCTCGCCCTCCAGCTCCAAGATGGGACGTGGCTCCGGCGGCGCTGCCGGCACCGGTCCGCCGGGCGCTGGCAGGCCGAATGCCGCGAACGGAGAGCCTCCCCCGGCTGCGGGGGTGGCGGCAAGGTGGTCGAGCTGTTGAGCCTGCTGGGCCGACTGCTCCATCAGCCGTCGGACGCTGGCCTCTATCCCCTCCAATTGAGCATCTGGAATGCGGACTGGTTCCAACTCTCCGTCGGCGGGGAGGTCTACGGATTCAGGCATGACAGGAATGGCCTCCTACGAGCCGTGGAAATGGGGAAGCGGGAGATGTGGTGAGCAATTCCGCCCTCGGACTGTCGGCCGGGCACAATGGGGTGCCGTCGGGACGGCGAAGGTGCAATTTCGCCTCAGGTCGCGCTGTTACGGCGTCAGGAAGCGAGCGTCATGTCGTCCTGGGTGAGGGTTTCGCGGCTTGTCTCCGTCAAACGGTCGGCCGCGATCGAGGCGTAGTGCTTCGTCTTCTCTACGCCGATGAAGTCGCGACCTTCCAGCAGGGCCGCCACTCCGGTCGAGCCGGAGCCGGCGCAGAAGTCGAGCACCGTGCCGCCCTCGGGGCTGATCTTGACCAGCTCGCGCATCACCTCGACGGGCTTTTGTGTGATGTGCTGGCGCTGCTTGCCCGAGGGCTGCGAGGCCGAGTACAGACCCGGCAGGTAGACCGGGTTACGGGAAGCGTCGATGGCGCCGTTGCTAGCCCAGATGATGAATTCACAGTTCTGGGTGAAGCGCCCCTTCTGGGGCCTGGCCTGCGGCTTGTGCCAGGCCAGCACACCCCGCCACAGCCATCCGGCCGCCTGGATCGCGTCCGTTGTGACGGGGAGCTGGCGCCAGTCGGTGAACAGCAGAGCGGTGCCACCGGTCTTGGTCAGCCGGTGCGCCTCGGTCATGATCTGTGTCAACCAGAAGCCGTACGACCTTTGGTCCATGTTCTCGCCGGTGAAGTCGGCTAGGCCGTGACCGGCGTCCGCGGAGGTGTACTTCTGCCTCGCAGTTCGCGAGGTGCGCTCCTTCGCGGTGCGCCCGCCCGAGTTGTACGGCGGGTCGGTGATGACGGAGTCGACGCAGTCGTCCGGAAGATCGGCGAGGACGCTGAGGGCGTCACCCTGGTGAAGGGAAAAGGGCAAAGAGGACCCCGATTCGGGTGGGAGTTTGAGGTGGGATAGTTCCCCCGTCGCACGTGTAAGTCCCCGCGAGCCGAATCGGGCATACAGATGCCCAGGGCTACGAGCGGGAGGCGAGGAGAGTCCCAAAACTGTAGAGGCTAATTCGCCGACGACCAAGAAGTGCCGTACTGAGGGGTCGGATTCCGACCCCTCACGTCGACTTTTTGGTCAACTGCCGATCTGGGCCTACTGTTTTTGAACTGCCCGGCGCACACCGCCGCTGGCTGCTCCCACCCTGCCTCACGGAGGTTTCCCCTGCCCCGGCACCCCTAGCTCGTCTCCTGGACCGGCACGGCGAGCGGCAACTCGCCAAAGCCGACCAACCCCTCGACCGCCCACTACTGGCCGCCGCCCCCTCCACCATCCCAAGCGCACGCGGCACGCCGGAACTGCACTCGAAGGACCGCTTCATGACCTCTCGCCCCTACCCACCCCTGCCCGAAATCGATGATCTGCGAGCGGGCCGCACGGGTTGAAGGCGCTCGCCGCTTGCCTCGGCGTCGTCGTCCTCTCCCCCGTTCTCCTCTTCGGCACGGCCACGATGATGGCCACCGCCAGCCAAGCCGCCCAGAACAAAGCCGAGTTCGGCGACTGCCTAACCACCGGCGGCAACACCGACACGGCCACGAAGAAGGTCACCAAGATCCTCGACGGCGCGGACAGCAAGCACGTCCACATCAAAGACCTCACGCTGCCCGCGACACAGATCCCCAACGCCCAGACCATCGTCACCACCGGCATCAGCCTCAAGATGCCGCCCCGAGGCCGGGTCGTCGCCCTGGCCACCGCGATGCAGGAATCACGCCTGCGCAACCTGGACAGCGGCGACCGCGACTCGGTCGGACTGTTCCAGCAGCGGCCCAGTCAGGGTTGGGGCACCGTCCAGCAGCTCCATGACCCCGTCTACGCCACGACACGGTTCTACAAGGCGCTGGAGAAGGTTCACGGCTGGCAGCAGCTGACCGTCGCGCAGGCCGCCCAACGCGTCCAGAAGTCCGGCTTCCCAGACGCGTACGCGAAGTGGGAAAGCCTGGCTACCGCACTGGA
Organism: Streptomyces sp. bgisy130; assembly: GCF_057708345.1. Classification (NCBI taxonomy): domain Bacteria; kingdom Bacillati; phylum Actinomycetota; class Actinomycetes; order Kitasatosporales; family Streptomycetaceae; genus Streptomyces; species Streptomyces sp. bgisy130. Next base: position 143,514 of record NZ_JBYISA010000001.1, on the reverse strand, counting down.
TAGAGCCATCACCGCGTCGCTCCCCCACTCCGCCCAGGGCAAAGACGCCACGGGCGCTTCATCGGGCGCCCCCTCGACCTGTGTCCCGGGCAAGGACGGCTCCAGCTGGGGTCCCATCCCCGACGGCACCGTCCCGAAGGGCTACAAGATCCCCAAGGACGCCGATCCGAAGGCCCGCAGGGCTATCGAGTGGGCGATGCACCAGCTCGGCACGCTCTACCAGTGGGGCGGCACCTGCACCGCCGCGCACGGGCCTGACCCGATGCACCGCTGCGACTGCAGCTCGCTGATGCAGCAGGCATACGCGCACAGCGGCGTCCAGCTCACCCGCACGACGTACACACAGGTCCACGAGGGCAAGGCTGTCGCCGCCACGCACCTTCGCCCTGGTGACCTGATCTTCAGCCGCGGCACCGCCTCCCGGCCCGAGCACGTCGGCATGTTCATGGGCGACGGCCTCGTCATCGAGGCCCCCAGGACGACCAAGCCGGTCCGGATCACGCCGATCACGGACTGGACGATTCTCGCCGCCCGCCGCGTCCTCTGACGCCGCCCGCCCGGCCCGTCGCCTCTCCTCCGTCCCAGAGCGCGGCGCCCCTCCCCCTTCTCTTCTCCCCTTCCCGCCGGGCCGGGTCTCACCGGGCCTGCGCACGCAAGGAGCCTTTTCCATCACCACGTCACTCGTAGACCGCGCGGTCGTCTACCTCGCCTACAACCCCGGCATCACACCGCAGGATGGTGGCCTGCCCGGCCTCTCCGTCCTGAAGTCCGTCGTCAACAGCATCAATCTTTTCGGCATCATCGCCGTAGTCGGCGCCCTCGCCGTCTCGCTCGGTGTGTGGGCCTGGGGCCATCACTCGGGCGGCCACCAGGCCGAGGCCAACGGCAAGAAGGGCGCCACCGTCTCCGCCGGTGCTGCCCTCGGTCTTGGCGCCGCGAATGGCATTGTGGCCTTCTTCAGCTCGCTGGGGTCGCAGATCCACTGATGCCCAAGCCCCCCTCTCCCCGATCCGCGTACGGCTTCGGCTGGCCGGCTAACCGACGCATCGCGATCGGCGCCCTCACCCTGACCGTACTGCTGGCCATCGCCGTTGGCGTCGCCTTCCTCACCGGCCGCAGCGAGCAGCCCCCGGACCACCCGACACCGACGAGCAGTTCGTCTCCGCCCGCGCCCTCGCCAGACCGGCCGGCGAAAACCGGGTCCGTGCCAAAGCCGCCGCGGACCGCCGAGCCGGTCGCCTACGCCAAAGCCGCAGCGACGATGCTGTGGTCGTACGACACCAGGAATACAAGCCGTGGCCAGCAACTCGACGGCATGCAGGCGTGGATGACCGGCGAGGCGAAGTACGCCGACTGGACCTCCGTCTCCGGCCAGGTCCCTGATCCGGCGTTGTGGTCGCGTATGGCCGACCAGGACCAGCACGCCACCGGCACGGCCGCCGAGGGCCGCTTCCCGAGCACGTTCAAGCAGGCCCTGGCGGACGATCCGTCAGCGATCACCCAGGCATACATCTACGTCGTCACCGTCAACGGCAAGCAGAAGATCGCCTGGAAGAAGCACGGCGGCGGTGCCGAGGAACGCGCCATCACCCTCGCCGTGCAGTGCCGGCCCCACCACAACTGCTCCCTGGCCGCCATCGCCCCCCGCGTCGCGCCCTGACCGCCTGATCCCGAAAGGAGAGAACACTCTCATGGGCTTTTGTGACTTGCCCTTGGCGGACAAGGTCTGCTCGGCCACCGACGCAGCCGGCGGCGCGATCGACTTCGCTTCCAATCCCGGCAAGGCAATCGGCAACTGGATCGCCCAGAGCGCCGGCGAACTCGCTGCCGCGGCAGCCGACCTCGCCGCGAAAGCGGTCAACTCCACCACCCAAGTCGACCTGAGCGCCAGCTGGTTCCGCGACAACTACGAAATGTTGCTGCCCATCGGACTGACCATCCTGGTCGCCACCTTCTGCGCGCAGCTCATCCGTGCCGCCGTCCGACGCGACGGAGAGGCCCTCGCCCAGGCATTCACCGGCACCATGTCGGGCGTCCTGTTCACCTTTGGCGCCGTCGCCGCCACCACCATCGCCATCGAAGTGGTCGACGCCCTGTCCGACGGGCTCTTCAAAGCCTCGCACCAGTCCATCGAGACGGCCGTGCGACGCACTGTGAAGGTCGCGGAGATCGGCGCGCTAACCGACTTGGGCTGGATGGTCGCCACCGTGGCCAGCCTCGGAGTCGCCCTCGGCGCCGTCCTGTACTGGTGCGTGATGCTGGTCCGCAAGGTCGGCATCCTCGTCATGGTTACCCTCGCGATCTTCGCCGGCGCCGGTGGCGGCTGGGAAGCCGCCCGCCGCTGGCGACGCGGCTGGATCGAAGCCACCGCCACCCTCGTGGTCTCCAAGTTGTTGATGACGATCATCTTCGTGCTCGGCGTGGCCGCGATGGGCAATACCTCTCCCAAGGGTGGGCTCGGTGCGCTCGCCGACGTCCTGTCCGGCATCGTGATCATGGTCTTGGTCTTGCTCTGCCCCTATGCGGTGTTCAAATTCGTGCACTGGGCGGCCGAGGGCACAGACGGGGAGTCGATCCACCGCGCCGGTGGTGCCGGTGCCCAGATGGCCCGGCAGCACGCCGAGCGTGCCGGACGCAAGGGCGCTTCCATGGCCGCCACTGCCGGAACGGGCGGAGCAGCCGCCGGGGCCGGCGCAGCCCCCCAAGGCCCCGACGCAGGCTCCGGAGAATTCCCCGGCGACATTGCCGCCACGTCCTCCGGCGGAGACTCGGGGGTCTCGCCCGGCGGTGACGCCGCCAAGTCGGGTCTGGAGAAAGCCGTCCAGCCGCCACCGACCAGCGCCGCCGATGACACCAGCGGTCTCGTAGGCGGAAGTCCAGCAGCAGACGGCTCCGGACAGGCCGCCGCAGCCGGCCAAGCCGGCGGATGGCAGCTCACGCCGCCCACCACAACCCCGCCGCCACAGGGGGCACCGCCCTCCGCACAGCCCGTCAGCGCCTCTCCACCGCCGCCGACCGGCCCCTAACCCCTGCCCGACCCCTGGGGGCGGGAGGTCTCCGTCTCCCGCCCCCAGCCCCGCGCCCAGGACCACCGCTCCTTGTCTGATCTCTCCGTCGCCCCGGTCTCGGTGAAGTTCCCGCACCGGTCCCGCCGCGGCGTCCTCCTCGGCCTCACCCTTTCCCAACTCACCCTTGTATCCGCTGCACTGGCGCTGCTTTTGGTGACGGTCACGACGACCGGGCTGCTCGGCGCCATCGCACTCACACCTCTGTGGGCAGCCGTCGCCGCCCTGGTCATGATCCGCCGACACGGCCGCTCATTGATCGACTGGGCACCCACCGTGGCCCGCTACGCAAACCGCCGCCGCACCGGGCAGACCCTCTGGCTCGCCCGCCCCATCACCAGACCCCGGCAAGACGGCGCCCTACACCTGCCCGGCAACTCCGCCTCCCTCAAGGTCGTCACCCCCGGCGACTCCGCCACCGGCTCCGCCGCCATCCACGACCCGCATCAGCAGACCCTCACCGCCATCGCCCGCGTCAGCAGCCGCGCATTCGCCCTGCTCGACCCCGCGACACAGAACCACAACGTCAACGGGTGGGGCCGAGCGCTGGCGGGCATCGCCCGCACCGGGCACGTCGCCACCGTGCAGGTCCTGGAGCGCACCGTCCCCGATAGCGGCGACACCCTCGCCCGACACTGGAGCCAGCACGGCCGGCCCGACGCCCCGGTCGCCGGGCACGTCTACTCCGAACTGGTCGCCGCCGCCGGGCCCGCGGCAGCACCGCACGAGACGTACCTCGCGATCTCCCTGGACCTCAAGGCCGCCAAGCGCCTGATATCGCAGGCCGGCGGCGGGCTGCCCGGCGCCTTCACCGTGATGCAGCAGACCACGGCCAGCGTCGCCCAGGCCGCCCGGAACGCCGGATTGACGGTCACCGGCTGGCTGAGCGCACGGGAGATCGCCGCCGTCATCCGCACCGCCTACGACCCCAAAGCCCTGTCGGCCCTACAGCAGTGGTCCGAGACCGGCCGCGCGGAAGCCGACCCCGCCGCTGCCGGGCCCGTCGTCCAGGTCGAGGACTGGGACCGGCTGGCCACCGATTCCGCCCGCCACGCCACCTACTGGGTCGAGGACTGGCCGCGCGTCCAAGTCGGCGCCGGTTTCCTCCACGGCCTGATGTTCACCGCAGGGGTCCGCCGCAGCCTGTCCCTGGTGTACGTGCCCCAGGGAATCGAATCGGCACTGCGCGACGTCCAGCGCCGCAAATCGGCAATCATGGCCGACGCCAGCGAACGCGCCCGGCGCGGACAGGTAGACAGCGAAGAGGACAGCGTCGAATACGCCGACGTCAAGCAGCGCGAGCGGCAGCTCATCGCCGGACACGCCGATGTCGCGCTGACCGGGCTGGTCACCGTCACCGCCCAGACCGACGACCTCCTCGATGCTGCCTGCGCGCAGATCGAGACCGCCGCCGTCACTGCCGGCGTCGACCTGCGACGCCTCAACTACCAGCAGCCCGACGCCTTTGCCGTCTCCGCGCTGCCGCTGGCTCGCACCACTCTCTGACCCCGCCGCCCGCTCCACTGATACGGCGGCAGCAAGGACCCCGCACCTTTGAAGTCTCCTCCCCACGCCGACGACGCGAACCCCTACCTCCGCGCCGCCACCGCCGGCATCCGCCACCACACGCGCAGCCTCGCCTCACTCGCCCAGCACAGCACCTCGTCAGTGGACCGTATGCACCTCGACGTGCTGCACGCCCACCTGACCGCGCTCCACCAGCTGCTCGACCAGCTCGCCGAAGCCACCCGACCGTCGCACCCCGCCGCCGGCAGACACCTCGCCACCGCCCACGCACGGCTGTGGCAGGCCGCCGCCGCCGTGCACGACGCCTTCCACGTCCTGCCCGTGGCGGACGAAACCTCTGCAGACGCCGAATGCCACCCCGAGCGGCTGCCCAAGGGACCCCCCGTCCTCACCATCTGCCAGCGCCACCTCGCCGCCGGTCACGTCGTACGCCGCAAAACCACCCCGAGCGACCTCAACACCCCGCTGCACGGCCACACCGCCCCCAGCAGCCAGTAACCCCTCACCGAAAGGCACCACATGCGCGCCCTTAAGCGATCCACCTCCACCGCCGCCATCCTCGCCGCGCTGGCCGGCACCACCGCCCTGGCCACCGCCACGCCTGCCTCCGCCGCCAGCTACCACTGCACCACCAGCAGCTACACCGTCGACGACCCGTCGTTCAACCCCGACTCCGACAACTGGGACTTCGACGTGAAGCTGTGCGCCAAGCGGAGCGGCGGCTACATCTACACCACAGCCAAGGTCAACTGGGACGGTCCCTACTCGGCCCCGAGGAACCGGTTCAACAAGGCACGCTTCCACCTGCAGACCAAGCGAAGCGTGAAGGGCACGGACCCGGTCGTGAAGTACGCCAACTACACCGGCCTGGGACGCGCGCTTGCACACAGCAGCAGCAACGGCAACGGCTCGTACGAAACCGGCACCCTCAAGCACAAGGCGGGCTCCAGCCGTTACCTCGCCGACGGCTACATCGAGCTGGACTGGGCGGGCGATGGCAAGGGCTACCGGAAGCCGCTGATTTTCCGCGCCTCCCCGCGCGTCTGACCCCGCACCGCGTCCAGACCGTCATCACGTGAAAGCCGCCCTGTCATAAGCCACCGCCCCGCGCGCCGCGCCCGCCGCGCCAGCGCCAGCCCCCTGTTCACCCCGCACGGCACGGACCGCGCCTCCCGGAAGACCGCCCGCCGCCAGCTCGCCGAGGCGACCGCGAAGGCCCGCGTTGAAGCAGCCGCCCACGCCAGCGGCACCGGCATGCAGGAGCCGGAGATGCCGGCGCCCCTCTTCCCGCTCGCGGGGCGACCCGGCTCTGCCTCCTCCCGCAACAACAAGCTCAAGCTGCCCGCCCACCGCATGACCACCGCTACCGCGAGCGGGGCATACCCCTTCCTTGCCGAAGGTGGACTCGGCGCGGAAGGCATCTACATCGGTCGCGACGTGCACGCCGAAGCGTCCTTCTGTTTCGACCCGTGGGCGCTGTACGGCAAGGTCGAGGGCTTCACCAACCCCAACGTGGTCCTCGCGGGTGTGATCGGGCAGGGCAAGTCGGCACTCGCAAAGAGCTTCGCGCTGCGGTCGGTCGCCTTCGGCTACCGGGTCTATGTCCCGTGCGATCCCAAGGGCGAATGGACCCCTGTGGCGCAGGCGCTGGGCGGTACCTCCGTCGCGCTCGGCCCCGGCCTGCCCGGCCGACTCAACCCCCTGGACGCCGCGCCACGCCCTGAGAGCATCTCCGAGGCGGACTGGGTCGGCGAGGTCCGAAAGAGGCGTCTCCTGCTGCTCGGCTCCCTGGCCCAGACCGTCCTCGGCCGGGACCTGCTGCCCATGGAGCACACCGCCCTCGACGTCGCCCTCAGCGCCGTGGTCACCCGCGCCCAAGCCGCCGACCGAGCCCCGCTGCTCGGCGACGTCGCCGCCGCCCTCAACGACCCCACCCAGCTCGACGAAGCCGCAGGGATGATGTCGGGACGGCTCGGCGAGGCAGCGTCCGACCTCGCCCACGCCATGCGGAGATTGGTCCACGGCGACCTGGCCGGCATGTTCGACGCACCCTCCACCGTGCGCTTCGACCCCAGCACACCGATGCTCACGATCGACCTGTCCCGGCTCGGCGGAGGCGGTGACGACACCGCCCTCGTTCTCGCCATGACCTGCGCCTCCGCCTGGATGGAGTCCGCTCTCACCGACCCGCGCGGCGGCCGACGGTGGATCGTCTACGACGAGGCATGGCGCCTGATGAGCCATGTCGGATTGCTGCAACGCATGCAGGCCCAGTGGAAGCTCTCCCGCGGCCTCGGCATCGCCAATTTGATGGTGATCCATCGCCTCAGCGATCTGCTCACCGCAGGCGACGCCGGTTCACAAGGCCGGGCACTGGCCGAGGGCCTCCTCGCCGACTGCTCCACCCGCATCATCTACCGCCAGGAGACCGACCAGCTCCAGGCTGCTGCCTCCCTGCTTGGACTGACCTCTGTCGAGATGGATGCCATCGCGCACCTCAACCGCGGCAGGGGCCTGTGGAAGGTCGCCGGACGATCTTTCATCGTGCAGCACCTCCTGCACAGCCGCGAGCTGGCGCTATTCGACACCGACGCCCGCATGCATTGAATCCCCGTCGATTCCGGGTAGTTGATGCCTGCATTCCCATGAACCCGCAGGCGAATACCCCTTCGACAAGAATCGCCCACCTGCGGAGGCACCTATTCCCCCACCCTCATCGGCGCCGAGGGACGCTCACTTCCTCCGAAAGACTGCATGCCAGATACCGAACCGAACGCACTTGACGACCTGAATTGGCACACGGCTGGACTAGATGTCCGGCTGGACGGCTTCGAGGCGGCGGATGAGCAGACCGCCAATGAGTATCGCCGCCAGATCGGCCTGGACGAGCCCTCGCTCGTCCCGCTCGCCGAGCACCACACCGTCGATGGCGTCCACAGCTTCTACGTCCTGCGCGACTCCTCGGCCACCTATGGCTTCCCCGGCATACCCCAGTACGCCGCTCTCTACCTGCAACGGGACCTAGTGTCACGAACGTTCCGCTTCGAGCAAGCCCGGCTGCCTCTCCCCGCGATGGTCCAGTCCTGGCTGATCCACCGAGGCTGTCCGCCGCAGTCCATCGTATTCAGCGCTGAGCCGGGCCGCCCGACCTCCGCGGACGTCGCAACACGGGTCCTGGAACGGCGGCTCATGGGGGACGGAGACCACTTTGCGCTCGGGTACTCCTATACCCGAGACGATCCAAATGACCCGGTCGTCGTGGCGGCGCTGCGTGCGCTCGATGGCCGCGCCTCCTCCCCCTTCCGCGTCGTGGTCCGGGAAACCGATCCCTACGCGTGGACGTACACCCTGCGCGAAGGCGGCTTCGCCACGGTCCACGAAGCCCTCCAGTGGTGCGACGACCGGCTCCAAGGACAGGCCGGACCGCTCCCCCCTGTCTCAGCACCGGCGTCGCCCAACCGCCCGACTCTCGCGCCGAAGGCACCTGCACCGCGCCCGCCGGGCCGATCGCGCTGAGCATCAAGCCCACCGTGCGCGGCGAAACATCGACGACAAGCGCCGCTCAGCCAAGCCGGCGATTCTCCGGCTCCCCCCGCCCAAGCCGCACACACGCCACCGCTAACCCGAACCGAAGCACCTCGAAGGCGAGTGGAAGCTCCCCCGCGAAATCCACACCGAGTTCATGCTCGTGCAGTTACAGCCCAAGGGCAGGCGATTCCTGCCCACCACGGGTACGACGCTCGTCCGGCGTCTAAGCAGCCCCGCCCAGCCTCCGCCACCTCTCCGCCGCCACGCATGCCCCTGCCTCAGACGCGTGCGCTAATCAACCGACGCGCCCCCTGACCGAGCCCGGCACTGCACCAGCTCAAGTAACACGCACCGCACAAGACGTCGTGCACGACAACGCCCACACCAAGCCTTCCCGACCCCCTCAGCCCCAGGGAGCCCATGCCCCTTCACCGCGCAGACCTGTCCTCCTTCGCCTCCACCCTCGCCGCCCGTCTGCCCGGCACCTGGACCAGCGAATATCGCCAGCACGCCGCCTACCGCGACCAGTTCCCCCTCCAGGAAGAGCTCTGGGACAACGGCCTCGCCAGCTGGGCATTCTCCGAGTTCGTCCTCCGCCACCACGCGCAGCTCGACGGCCCCGCCGGACAGCGGCTCTGCGTCATCGACCGCCCCCAGCACCGCCACCAGTTCCTCGTCGCGCCCCTCCGACCCGACGGCCTCAAGCCACACCACTTCGACGGTGTGATCGAGCCCAACGGCATCAAGGTCTCTGGCGACCCGCTGCGGGCTGCCGCCGCGGTCACCCGACGCCTCTTGCCCCACTACAGGTGGGCGCTGATCGACGTACACCGCAACGCCCTGGTACAGCCCAAACCGCCCCTGCTTCACGTCCCACCCGAGGCCAGCCAGGTCATCACGCTGGTCTGGCATGAAGACGGAGTGCTGGGCACTCCCTATGCCAGCGTGCCCGAGGAGGCACGGGAGCACCTGTACGCGCACGGCTTCCAGTACCACCCGCACCGAGCGGCCTTCCTTCTGCCCACCGCGTACGGCGAGGCAGAGCGCGCACTTCGCATCCAGGCGGTAGCCCACCAGCTCGCGAAGCAGGGCATCGGCGTGAATCTCCGCCATGCGACACCACCCTCAACCAAGTCCCACCAGCGCCGCCGACGACCGCTCCCGCCACCACGCCAGGCAAGCCCCGAACTTCCGCACGTCGCTGACACCGACCGACCGCTCTCCGGAGACCGATCTGCCCACCCCCCGCATCACGATCGTCATCGCGACCCGCCTGCACGACGACCGTCTCGACTACCTGACCGCCATGCATACCAGCCTCACCCGGCAGACCGTGTCGTGGGAAGCCGTGATCGCTATCGACGGCGCGGACCCCGCCCGTCTTCCGGCCCCGCTGGCCGGGGACCGGCGCATCCGTACCCTGGCGCTGCCTCGCCCGGTCGGCGCCGCCTGCGCCCGCAATCTCGCTCTCAATGAGGTCCGCACCCCATATGTGAACTGGGCGGACGACGATGACGAGTTCACCAACGATGCCATGGCGAGGCGGCTCAACGTCCTCGAATCAACCGGAGTGGGCTGGTGCGCAGGATGGAGCGAGGACCGTCACCCCGACGGCTCGACCGCCCTGTGGCGCTGTCCCACCCCGCCCGGCCTGCACGAGGCCGGTGATGTGTGGGCGTACTGGAAGTGCCCGTCAGACACCATTCCGCTTGGCCCCACCACAATCCTGGCTCGCACCGAACTGGTGAGGGCGGCGCCAATGGGCGGCCTCGTCCAAGGCGAGGACTACATGGCGGCGATCGGCGTCACCAGCCTCGCCCCGGGGATCCTGCTGCCCGTCCCGGTCTACCGCTACCGCAAGCACCCAGGCCAGATGACGAAACAGACCACATACGACCAGCTGGAAGCCGCGGCCCGCGAGCACGCCTGGAACTACGGCCGCAGCCTGCGCGCCGCCCTCCGTCCCGGGGAGGCCCTCACCCGTGGCTGACGCACAGATCATCCTCACCCACAGCCTTCACACCGGTCTCGTCGCCATCGCCACCGGCGAGAAGTACTCCTGGGCGCAAACCGCCCTGAAAGAGCACGGGTTCCAGAGGGGCGAAGCCGGTGAGTACCGCCTGCCGAGGACTTCCCACGCCACGATGGCCGGACTGACCCTGCGCGCCGAGCGTCACCGCGCCACCATCAGCGTCAGCAGCCGGCCATTCATCGGCGACATGGCCAGCGGCATCGCCCCCCTGCTGCCCGGCCAGTGGAATACACAGGTCGACATCTACTCCCATCCCCTGTGGCAAGAGGACCTCGTCCCGTGGCTGTGGGACAGCGGCGAACTCGGCCGCGCCGTGTGCGCCAAGCGCGTCCCCTACGCGGCCACCCTCACCAACACCGAGACAGGCACCACCCTCCTGCTCGCCGAGCGCCCCGGGCACCCACGCGACTATCTGATCGGGGCCTTCGCGCCCATGCCCGTCGAAGTGGGCTTCGCGGATCCGCACGCCCCGCGCAGCATCGTCCTGCCGCCCTCCCCCGGTCTCGCGGCACGAGCGATCACCGATCGATACCTTCCGGCCTACGACCGCGCCGTCCATGCCCACTGCACAGACGCCGTCGCCGCGGCGCTCGCCCGCCTCCGCAGCGAACACAGCACCTGGACGACCATGGTCGCCTCCGGCCGGTACAGCGACGCCACCCCGCTCGATTTCGATGCCCTTGGAACCTCAACCGAGGAATTCCTGGACAACTCCTGGCGCGACTTCCTCACCGTGCTCGACCACGCTCCTCCGCTACTGACCCGGTGCCGTCCCACCACCACCCAGTGGCCCGAGGACGCCACCGCCCTCGCACGCCTGGCCGGAACCCTGGCCGACGCCCAAGCCGTCCACGAAGAACTGGCCGCCGGCATCCCGTTCACCCGCGAAGAGCACGTCACACGAACCTGGACTCCCATCGAGACCTGGCTCACCCACGGCGAAGCGTTCCTCCGCCAGGCACGCACCTGCGCCCCGCAGGTGCGCAACAGCCTCGCCGCCGCGTCTCCACCTCGCGCGCTCCCGCCGGGCACCCCCGCACCCCGCCGCTGAGCACCACGCCCGTACGTCCCCCCCCAGGGCGTCATTGGCCACTACCGCTGGCGCACCGCCGATGGGGCGGCGCCCAGCCCTCCGCGCAGGCGCTGTACCCCTCCCACCCGGTAGCCGCCCATCGGTGCCCGCGCCCAGCCACGACAGAAAGCTCCGCACCTTGGATCCATCCGCCCACTTCGCCTTCGATACACATCCGGAGCACGGCTTCGTCGCCACCGCCACCGCGGCCATGCCCGCGCATCTGGCCCACTGGTACCTCACTCGGGAGACGTTCGAGCCCGTACCCGGCTCACCGGGCCTCTTCCGACTCACCGAGCCCGAGCGCGACGGCCCGCGCCGCACCCGGCAAGCCGTCCACGACCTGCGCCGCCACGGATACGACGCGCAAACCGACGTCGCTCTCGATCCGGCTGCCTCGGCCAGCCCGTCTCGTCCCATCCAGTCCAACAGCCTGTCGGAGCGGCGCAGCCGGATCGCACAGGCCGCCGCTGGCCAGTCGCCTCAGTACGGCATGACACCAACGGCTGCACTGCCACCCGCACGGTCAGCCCTGCCGGAGCCCGGCTACGCGCCCACCGCCCCTTCCCCCGGCCGGTCGCGATGATGGCCACGCGCCATCCGATGCGCATCACCCACGGCGGGGCGCCCAGGCCATCGGCGCAGGCGGAGGCGATGCGATGGCCCTCTGGCTCACCGAGGCCGAGCAACTGATCGAACTCGCTCAGGCTGTCCCCACTCGCTAGACCACCGCTGCACGGCCGGCCACGTCAACCGCCGTTCTCGTCCCGCCGGCGGCAGTGACGAGCACAGCCCGGTACCGCTGACGCCGACCACCAGGAGCAACCGATCCCCACATCCCCCACGCCCTCGACCGCCGAACTTCGCGCCTCTGCCCGTGACTTCCGGCTGCGGATGGCCGTCATCGACCGCGAGGTGGAGATCGCTCTCGACACCACCCGCGACCGCCACGGTCGGACCGTCCACCATCACACCGCCACGGCAGCCCGCGCACGCCGGAACCACGCAGCCGTCGAGGCGTACGCCATGGATCTTGCCCCGCGCGCCGGTGAGCTGCTGACCGCCGCCCACCGCGCTCTCGACGAGCTTCCTCCCGCCCGGCACACCTCCGGGTGGCGAAGCGTCCTCGACAGCCTCGCCGCGTCCCACGCCGAGATCATGCGCGTCCTTGATGCGCCCCCCACTCCTGGCTCGGACGCGGAGCGCGAGCAGCACGCAAGCTTGTGGCCGCATCTCGCCGCCTGGGCCGATTACGGCTCCATCGCCGCCGACCTCACCGCCCAGCATCACCAGCCCGCGCCCGAACTGGCCGACGAGGAACGGCAGATGTGGACCGAAAGGGCCCAGGCTGCACAGAGGCGTGGTGAGCTGGAGCTGATGGAGTCGTGGTACGCCGCCGACGGCCGACGGATCACTCTCGCCTATCTGGTCGAGGACGACACCTCCACCACGATTGCTCTGGCCGGTGACCCGGACGGGCCGGAGTGTCAGGTGATCGGGCACTACGACAACGAGTACGCAGCCGGGCAGGCGCTACCGCGCCCCGCTCCCCCTGGGGTACTGCGGCCGGACGTCTCGCGCTTCAACCGCCCGGAGCCCGTGCCCGAGGTGTCCTTGCAGGAACTGCGCCGGGACGTCGTCGAGGCCCGCACCGCTGCGGACGTCTCCGAAGCTCTGCTCGCCACCACCCAGCGCGGCTACGACGCGGGCCCGCTGGTCCGCCTCCAGGAACTCCTGAAAACGGCAGGCCAGTTCGCCTTTGCTCTGGAGAGTGTGCAGGGCCGCCAAGTCGCTGCCCGGCTCCACGCGCTCGGCCGACAGGTCGAATTCCTCGCCCGCGAAGTCCACGAGGCAGCCGATGACCTCGGCGAGACCATCGCCGTCCTGCCGCCCCATCGCACCCCCGCACCGCGGATTCGCCCGCGACCCGCCCTGGACACCACACCGCCCGCACCACCGCCGCGCACCACAGCAACCGCACGCCACCGCTAGAGCACCGTCCCGCCCCGGTCGACGCACCGACGCGGACACGCCTGAGCAGGCACCCCAACTTCCCGTCTCTTGCACGTCTTCAAGGAGATTCACCTATGGCCGTCCGAACGCATTGGATCACCGAACACTCCTGTGGCCACTCGGTCACCCACGACCTGTCCGACCGCCCCGCCGACCGGCGGGCCGGCTTCGCCCGCTGGCTCTCGGGGAGAGACTGCACCGACTGCTGGAAGGCGGCGCGTGACGCCGACACCGCGTCCAAGGAGCAGTGGCTCGCCGCCAAGCGCGCCGAGGAGCAGCAGGCCGCCGCCGAATGGGCCGAGAAGTTCGACATGCCGCCGCTGGAGGGCCCGGACAAGGCCCTCGACTGGGGGCAACGCTCCCGTCACCAGCTGATGGCCGCCGCGCACACCGCGTTGGCCATCGAGGGCGCCTGGGACGAGGCGGACTGGGCGGAGCTGGAGGAGAAAGCCCGCTCGATAACCCGGGCTGGCTGGTGGATCGACCAGCGTGACGCGGACGGCTCCGACCTGCTCGAACTCCTCGACGCGGCCAACGAGGCAGACCGCGGCACGGAGAACCCGTTCCGCTAACCGGGCGCAACATAGACGACGATCGCCGGTTAGCCAAACCGGCGATCCTCCGGACCATTGATCCTTCCACCGCCGCTCCTATCCGCGTGGAAGGACTTGCATGACATCGCCCTTCTGGACGCCCCCGCCCACACCGGCGTTCGCGCCAACGCCCGACCCACTCACACCCGCCCGGGACATCACCCACGCCCACTTCGAACCCGGAGACCAGGTCGTCATCCTCAAGGGCGTTGCCGGCGGGGAACTGTGGGGAGATGCACTGCACGTCGTTGCCCCCTCCTGGCACACGCCCACCGACGAGGACGGATGGCGACTGCGCGACGCCACCGGAGGCGCGCAGACATACATCACAGGCCACCCCCGGTACCTGGTACATCTCTCGCGCCGCTGCCCGGACTGCCTGATCCACCTGCGCGCCATGGAAGACCACCTTCTGCCGAAGCACGCCGAGCACGACGCGCTGATCGACTGCGGCTGGTACACCACCACCGCCCTTGGCCAGCTGGTGCACATCGCCGACGCCCGGAACTGCCGGTGACCCTCCCCGTACGCCGTCCGGGCCGAGCCCGCGCCCTCCTCGACACGGAAGCCCGAGCCACCTCGCATCCCGCCGACATGTCCTGGCCGATCCGCCTGGCAGGGGATCTGCGCGAACTCGACGCCGACTGGCGCGAATCGGCCGAGGTATGCGCGAATGCCGCGTGGGCGGCGCGCTCCGCGGGGCACAGCGTTCTGGGCCTGCTGAGCCCGGAGCAGGTCGCCGCCGCCGGCGTCGATCCGGTCACCAGTCGCACGTTCCGGCATCTGTACCTGAGCGCCCTTCGGTTCGATTTCCGCTGCCCCACCCTCCAAGCGGTCGTCGAACAGCTCCCGAGCGCGCTCGGGTCACTGGATTGCTACAGCCGCGCCCTGTACGCCTTCGCCCTGCTGGGCCAGTCCCGCCCCGAGGGCCTGGCATTGATGGACGAGGTACTCGCGGAGGCAGGGGAGCACACCAAGACGCTGCACGTTCTGCTGCACGGTCTCTGGCTGGGCCAGGACTTGGAGCAAGGCGCGGAGCGGCTCCTGGCTCTCAGCTCCCGACCGGGCTTCGACGCTGACAGAGACTCGATCATGCTCTTCCGCGTGGCCGGCGCCCAGCGTCGGCTAGGCCGATACGACGAAGGGCTCGCTGCCATCGACCGGGCGCTGGACCTTCTCCCGCCGGGTGACATCACCGTGCACGCCGACCTGGTGCGCGAGCGCTCCCTGATCGCAGCCGCACGCGACCTGCCCCGCCCCAGTCCCAAGGAAGGAACAGCAGCGTGATCACCCGCGTCAACGACCGCTCCCACACCCCGCACGGCCCGCTCAGTGGGGCGCTGGGATACGCGGTACCCATCGTGGGCGTTCTGACCGAGCACGCCGTCGTCGCATATTGGCCGGGGCTGGACTCCTACCTCCTGGACAACGAACAGGCCACGTGGACAGCCAAACAGTGGGCCGAACACCTCGAAGACCCACTCCTGGAGCATCCGTTCACCGCCAGCCCCAAGGGCGACCGGCGGGCGATTTTCCACCTCGATGCGCGGCTCCACCCCGACGACCGGGAGCTGTCCCGTGCGGAGTGGGCTGAGGCAGCCCACCGTCTCGCCCGGGCCGCCGGCATCGAAACGCCGGGCGACACGAACGGCTGCCACTGGGTTGCCGTCCAGGGCAAACACGGACGCCTCGATCTGATCGCCAACCTCATTCGCCTCGACGGCACTTGGCAGCGCCAGCCAGCCGACATCCTGCGACGACTCTCCGGCGAGTCCCGTCTCATCGAAGGGGACCTGCGCCTCACTCCCCTAGGGACCGCAACCCCACAGCAGGGCAGCACCCAGGATGCACCGACCGCGTCAACGCAGTTCGCCAGAATTCTCGCCCAGCTCGCCAACGAACAGGACGGCCCGCTGGTCGCTGTGCGCGGCCTCGTCGAGCACACCGCACACCGCTTCGCCGAGCACCCCGGTGCCGCCGGCGCCGACACCGCGCACCGCCTGGAGCTGATCGCTCAGCGCCTCTACGGCATCCAGCAGGACCTCCAAGCCACCGCCACCCGCCTGAACGCCCCATCCCCGCCGCGCGCAGCCGTTCCGGCACCGCCTGCAGCCAAAGCGGCCACACGCCAATCACGTTAGGAGAACCGTTTGCCCCGTGCCGACCGCTATCTGAGCATCCGACGCGATCCGCAGTCCGATGAAGTCCTCGCCCGCGGCGGCGCCCCGGAGGCCCACAGCCTCCTCCAGCGCACCGGCTTCGTCCCCGTCGTACGAGCCCACGAGACATACCACCGCGCTCCCACTGACCTCTCTGCCCACGACGAGGCTCGCCTCGCCACCGAAGGGGTCGCCCGCCTTCGATCCGCCGGCTACCACGTCGACTGCGACAAGGACTTCGACACCGACGCCCGCCCGGTGCACTATCTGCCGCTCGGGGCTTCGGTGGCCCACCTCGCCGAGCGCATCCGCGAAGCCACCACGACCGACGAAGTGGCTGACGTCCTCACGGAGCTGACCGCCCCTCACGACGGCGTCCTCGCCGCCCTCGACGACGTGCTCGCCACACTCGCTGAGTTCCACGAGGGCCTGGGCGACGCGGCCGACCCGCACGTCGCCCGACGCCTGCGCTACCTGGCCGACGCGCGCCTGGGCGTCATCACGAGCGATCTCTCCTACACCCGTAACTCCCTCGCCGACCGCCACGCCCCGCACCCTGGCCGCAGCATCTGCACCGAGCAGGTCCCGGCGGACGAGCGCGAGCGCTCCGCCGGGTGCGCCTGCCCGCCCCTGCCGCACACGGTTCCGGCACCCCCTCCCCCGCCCGTGGCCGCCGCAATGCGCCGCTGACCCACCCGCCCAAGGACACCATGCACGACCACGAACACTCCGAGCGTCTCGCCTCGTACGCCGACGTCCTCGCCAGCGAACTCCCTGACGGCTGGACCAGCACCTACATCCCGCCCGAGCACAAGGGCGACCTCACCGAACTGGGGGACCGGATCTGGGACCTGGACCTCGTCGCCGAGTCCCTCGCCCATCACCCGCTCCAGCAGGCTGCCGTCCTGACCCGATCGGACGGTGCCCGGCTCGCCGTTCTCCACCGTCACGACGAGCGCGACGGCTTCCTCATCGCCGCCGTCGCCCCCCGCGACCTGCCCGACGAGGCATACCGCGATATCCACGAGCCGAACGGCATCGCGTTGACCGACGACCCCTTCCTGGGGGCCGAGCAGGTCGCCGGTGACCTGCTGGCCCGCTACGACATCGCGCTAACGCAGGCCCGGCACAACGCTGCCCAAGGAGTGCAGCCGTCACTGGCGGACCGGGTCGTCCTGACCTGGCAGCACGACGGCGGCCTCGCCGCCTCCCCTATCTGTGAGAAGGCCGGCTCTGTCCTGGCCGCCAACGGCTTCGTCCGTGACAGCGCCGGTGTGTACCGCCTCAACGGCGACGACACCCTTGCCCAGGCGCGCGCTGTGCGCGAGACCGGTCGGCAACTCGACGCTCTCGGCATCGACACCGCCCTTCAGCATCCCTCGGGCCGGATCGCACCCGCCGCCACACCTGCCGTTGCTCGACCTGCCCCTGCTGCCCGCATCTCAACGACCAGGACTCGATGAATCACGATCTGAACTGGGGACCTCATGGGTAGTAGGGCCGACGAGTGCGGCACCGACGTCGAGATATACCGCAAGCCCCTTACTGACACGATCCACGCCGACACTCCCAGCGGCGCCCCCGAGCGGCTCCTCGACCTGCTCGACCAGCTTGGCCTGGAACGCCGGGAAGTTCTTACCGCCGGACCCGTCTACATCTGGCACGAGGTTCCCGAGCACCTTCATGGGGACGAGCAGAAACGTCTGGCGAGCCGCGCGATCCCCGCGCTCCTGGTGGCCGGATACAAGGTCAACTGCGCCCCCGGTGTCTTCGACGGGGCCGCCTACCAGCAGGCCGTGCAGGAGATCCGTTCCCGTCGAGCCCGACCGGCTTCGACGCGCCCGGCTCCTGCCGTCCCCTCCTCGCGCCCCGAGCCGTCCCGGCGTATCCCGTGGGGCCGCCAGTGCCTGCACCGCACAACCGACCGGAGAGTTCCGTAACACCCCGCACACCCCCACCGATCACCCACCACCTCAAGCCCAGACTCGCGACCGCACTGTTCCGCCGATACCTGCACGCCTGCGTCGTCCGGGACCGCGGCATCCCGCTCGCCACTGGCCGGTCCGACGGTGCCCTGGGGGAATCCCGCCGCCTCGGACACCGCACCTGACCCCCTTGCCCCTGCGCTCCGGGAGGACCATGCCCGACCCCACCCCCTACGCCGCCACCCTCGCCGAGGACATCGCACATGGAATCGACCAGATGGCCGAGCACCTCGCCCAGGCCCCACCTCGCAAGGCAGCCAAGATCCTGGGAAAGCTCCTCGACGCCCACGAAGGCGTCCTGGGGCGGATGACCCGACTAGTGGCCATCGGCTCCCAGATCGCCCAGCACCGCGCCCAGGACGGCACCCTCCCGCCAGAGGTCGCCCTCGCCCTGGGCCGGGCTGCCAACGAACTCAACGACATTGCGCTCGACCTCGACGAGCACGCCGACGACATCCGCCGCCTCGCCAACCCGCCGACCGCCGCACACCCCGCAGTGGCCAAGCCGGTGGCCTCCGACATGGTCGTCAGGCGGCACCGGTGAAGAAGCACAAGCAGCCGGCTGGCGGCCCGGGTGAGCAGGCCCAGCAGCACTACCTGGTCGAGCCGCGGTACCTGGCCGGCGGCGGCGACGTACGGCATGTCAGCGAATTTCTGCGAGCCTCGGGCTGGAAAGACCGGTCCAAAAGCGGCGGCCCGCTGACCTTCGACAGCCCCGACCGCACCATCCGCGTCGCCTACGACCCGTACATCCAGCCCGGCGGATGGATCATCCGCGCCGAAGCCACACGTGAGCAGCCGGCCTGGCACGTGACTTTGGGCCGTCAGACCCCGGTGGAGATCGTCGCCGGATTCACCGACGCCCTCACTCAGCCCCGCTCCGCCCACGCCCCCAACCCCTGGGCCCCGCTTCACCAGCACGGCTGGACAACCGAGCAGCGCCGACACCCCACGGCGACCAGCCCGGACGACAGCAGCTGGATGCAGTTCCACCAGACCGCCCCAGGCACGGCGTTCTGGTGGGCAGGGGCACGCACCGAACACGGCAGAGCGTGGGAGGCCCACCTGTCCCCCACCACTCCGATGCACCTCGTCCAGGCGCTCACCACAGCCCTGGCCGACCCGCAGCCGGTTATGCGGCCCCGCGGGACCGTTCCGCCCTCCACCCGCGTCCGCACCACCTCCGTCTCCGTGCTGCCCTCCCAGCTCAGCGCGTGGCAGCAGACCCGAATCACCGCCGCCCGCGCCGCCGCCTGGGCCCGTAACTCCTGGGCCACCGCCCAACCCCGCAACCGCACCGCCCGGCCCCACGCGGCGGCCGGAAGCGCCCGCGCCACCCGCTGAACCGCCCCGCATCCACGAGGAGATCCATGCCCGCACCCACTCCGGACGACGTCCGCTGCGCCGCCGAAACCCTCTCCCACCTCACCGAGCACCTGCGCGAGGACCCCGACCTCGACGAGGCAATCGCCCTGATGGAACCCCTGCTCGACGAGTACACCGGGCTGCCCATGCAGATCGGCGACCTCCTGCGCGCCCTTGCCCGCGCGGCACTCGCGCACCCGGGCATCCCGAACCGCACGGCCGTGTACGCCCTGGTCGATGACCTGCGGACCGCCGCGTGGGAGCAGACAGACCAGCACACCCTCCAGTACACCCTCGACAAGCTGCGCGCCCTTGCCCGAAGTGCGCCTTCCACCACGGCGGGGTCCTAGCGGTGCCGGTCAGCTCACAGCAACTCGTCGCGTTCGCCTCCTCCTACGCCTGGCGAACCCCCTTCGACATCACTCCCCGCTACCTCGCCGGCCCCGGCGACGCCCGCCACGTCACCCACGGTCTCGCCGCGGCCGGATGGACCCGCACGTCGGACCCCCTCAGCCCAGAAATCGCCCTGGCGAGCCCGGACAAGCGCTACCGCCTGCAATTCAACCCGCAGTCCGCCACCTCCGCCTGGTGGCGGCTGCGGGCCGAGCCCATCTACACCAAGTCGTGGAGCGCCGAATTCGGCGAACTCGTACCCGCCGAGATCCTCAGCGCATTTACCGACGCCCTGATCGCTCCGCCACCCGCCGAACAGGTCAACCCCTTCAAGGCGTTGGAGTCGTCCGGCTGGGTGATCGACGCGCAGGACGCCGCCAGCTCACCCGACGCCATGTGTCACGTGGAACTGCAGACCGACCGCAGCAACGGCAGCATGGCGCACTGGCAGGTGGAGACGACGGAGCCGGCCCCCGGCATGCTGGGGGCCCGGATCTGGCACGCCTCGTTCGACCTGTACACACCCGCCCACCTCGTGGATGCCTTCATCACTGCGCTCGCCGACCCAGCCCCGCTCCAGCGCGGCAGGTACGAACGCACCGCGCACCACAGCGTCGTGCCGAAGCCGAGCCGCCCGCTCACCCCGGAGCAGGTCCTCGACGCGCACATCACCCGCCTCGAGGCCCTCCGCACGCAGGCAAGCGCCACCCGCCTCCGGCAGGAACCGGCCGCCACCACGGCTCCAGCCACGCCCACGAGCGCAACCGCACCTCTGCGGCGCTGACCAACCGACCGCCACCGGCCCGCAGCCCCACCGCTGCGGGCCGGTGAGCCGCACTCCGAAAGCCCCCTGCCCCCTGTGAAGACATCCCCCCACGACAACCACAAGCAACATCTGGAGCAGCTGGCCGCCTTCCTCCGTGAAAGCAACCAGATCCTGGCCGACTGGCACGCCTACTCCGAGCATCACACCGACCTTTACGGCTGGCTCGACGACGATGACGCCTACGCGCGGCGCGCCAGCCTCCACGATGCCGATATTTGGAAGGCGTTCAACCGGATCCGTCCCTGCGCCGGAGCACTTGTCGCCACCGCTGAGGCACAGCTGCAGCGTCTCCCGCCCCAAGCCGTTCAGTCACGGTGGGTCTGGCAGCTCAGCGTCCTCGGCATGGCGCTCGACAGCCTCGCCCATCTTCACGACGATTGGCTCGTCACCTGCGACAGCCTGCCCCCTTCGGCTCGGCCGGGAACCAAGGTCTACGACGACGCACTGGCCAAGCGCAACGCGGAAGCCTGGCCGGAGATTGACGAGTGGGCGTCGTCTGGCGAAGTCCTCCTCGAAATCCACCGTGCCGCCCTCCAGGCTCCCTCAGAACTCGCCCCGGCTCCGGTGCGAGCCCCCGCACCACTGGCTACGGCCAACCGCACAGCTACGGCCCGCCGGTGAGCGAGTCCGACATCGTCGATGTGGCACTGGTCGCCCCGCGCTACCTGGCCGGCGGCGGCGATCCCTCGTGGGTCACCGCCCCCTTGCACCGATCCTGCGACTGGAGTGCCCAACCCAACCCGCTCGTGCCGCACCTGGTGCTCACCAGTCCCGACCGAAGGGCCGTGCTGCGTCTGGGACCGGACCCCGACGGTCCATGGTGGAACCTCCAGCACGCACCCGTGGACAACTGGCGGGCCTGGTCGGTGAGCTTCGGCGCCCGCACCCCCGTCGAGATCATCGCCGGACTCACCGACGCCCTCACCGACCCGGCCGCCGCCCAGGTGCCCGCCCCCGATCCCTACGAGCCCCTGCGTCAGGCCGGATGGCTCGACGGCCACGACCACGACGGCCTCACCTCCCCCGACGGCCTCGCCCACGTGGAGCACTTCACCCACGGCTTCACGGACTGCTGGTTCGCAAGGACCGCGGTCAGCGAGGACCCCGAGGGTCTGATCTGGCGCGCGTACCTCAGCGGCGACACACCTGCGCACCTGATCACCGGCTTCACCCGCGCACTCGCCGAGGAAGCCCCGCTACCCCGAAACCCCTATCCCCTGCGCGTCCCCCTCAACGCCCGCCGACAGACCCACGTGACCACCACGCAACGCCCCGCCGCCGAAGTCGACTTCGCCCTGGAACGCCGCGTCAGGGCCCTTGCCGATCGGTCCAAGCAACCAATGCCCGCCCCCGTGCCGCCGCCGGCGCCGCCGCCCCGGCGTACCCGCTGACGCCGTCCCTCCCCGACATCCCTGGAAACATCCCCCCTTGCCCAACCCCGCCTCCCCATCACCGGCCTCGAACGACGGCTACGACATAGCCTTCAAGATCCTCCTCGTCCTTCTCGCCGTCGCCGTCCCCCTGTCCAACTTCGCATGGCTCGGAGGAAACGCCGCAGCTCTCCTCACCGACACCGGCCCCTCAGCTCCGTACCAACCGATCGGAGCCCTCCTCCACCCCGAAAAGCTGTGGCCCGGCCTCGACCACACCGCGCTGCTGTTCGGCACCCGTATCACCCCCATCGCCGTGTTGCTCGCCCTCGCCGCTGTCGGCGCCTGGTGGTGGTCGCGGCGCAAGAGCGCCTCCGGCGGAATGAAGAAGCCCATCCGGGGGCTGGCGCGCAAGAGGGACATCGAGGCCCTGCTCGCCAAGGCGATGACGGCCAAGGCCCAGTCCCTGCGCCCGAGCCTGAAGGACGCCAAGCACATCGCTCCCCGTGAGACCGGCGTCCTCCTCGGCGATCTGCAGGGCACCCGGCATGAGGTGCGGATGGGCTGGGAGGACGTCGCCGTGGCGATCATGGCTCCCCGCTCCGGCAAGACCACGAGCCTGGCCATCCCCTCGATCCTCAGCGCCCCCGGCCCTGTCCTGCTGACCTCGAACAAGGCCGGCGGCGACGCCTACACCGCCACCATCACCGCGCGGGCCGAGGTCGGCCGGGTCTGGTCGATGGACCCCCAGCAGATCGCCCACGCCGAGCGCACCATGTGGTGGAACCCCCTGGCGGATGCCAAGACCCTTGACGGTGCCGGCCGCCTCGCCGGGCACTTCCTCGCCGCAAGCGTGGACGCCTCCCAGCAGGGCGACTTCTGGTCCAAGGCCGGATCCAACATCCTCTCCCAGCTCTTCCTCGCCGCCGCGCTCGACGACCGCCCGATCACCGACGTGATGGCCTGGCTGGCCTTCCCCGCCGACCGCACCCCGCTGGACATCCTGCGCGACCACGGCCACACCGCGGTCGCCGCCCAGCTCAAGGGCACTGTCGAAGGCCCGCCGGAGACCCGCGACGGCATCTACGAAACTGCCCGCCAGTACGCTGCCGCCCTGCTGAACTCCGAGATCGCCGCGTGGGTCACCCCGCAGGAGGACACCCCTGAGTTCAAACCGTCGGAATTCGTAGACAGCACCGACACGCTCTACCTGCTGTCGAAGGACGGCGGCGGCGGTGCCTCAGCACTGATCGCGGCATGCGCGGACTCGGTCATGCGGGCCGCGACCGCCCGCGCCGAACGAGCCGGCGGACGACTCGACCCCCCGATGCTGGCGATCCTCGACGAGGCCGCCAACGTCTGCAAGATCAGCGACCTCCCGGACCTGTACTCCCACCTGGGCAGCCGCGGCATCATCCCGATCACCATCCTCCAGTCCTACCGCCAGGGCCAGAAAGTCTGGGGCGACGCCGGCATGGACGCGATGTGGTCGGCCTCCACCATCAAGGTCATCGGCCCCGGTATCGACGACCCCGACTTCGCCGACAAGCTGTCCCGGATGATCGGCGACCACGACGTGGAGAGCACGTCTATCTCGCACTCCGAGTCCGGCAAGTCCACCAGCGTGTCCATGCGACAGGAACGCATCCTGGCGGCCGACGCCATCCGCGCCCTGCCCAAGGGCAGCGCCCTGGTGCTCGCCACCGGAATGCGCGTCGCCGCCCTCGACATGAAGCCCTGGTACCTGCAGCCCGAAGCGGACGAGATCTCCGCCGCCTCGGAGCGTGCCTCGAAGGCCATCACCGAACGCGCCGTCGCCAAGACCACCCCGAAGCAGAGCGACTTCACAACGGCCGCGTAAGCACTCCGGCCCCGCCAACCTGCCTCTCCTTCCCCGCGCCTCACTGAACCGCCGCGGCCGGGACGACACACGCCGTCCCGGCCGCGGACGGACCGCGCGACCGAGCAGATCACCCGCACGCTCTGACAAGCCCCTGACAGGAGACCCTGATCGACACCTACGAACCCTACGAACTCGACGACATGACACCAGCCGCAGCACTCGACGCCGTCATCGCCGACGTTCGCTCCCACCCCGTCGGCGCCGGCCCCGGCGGCTTCTTCACCGCGCTGCGCCACATCGACCTGCTCAGCCATCTCGCCCTGCGCTTCGCCGGCGACGCCCATTACCACCTCGACTCTGCTCACGAAACGGGCTCCGCCTGGCATCCGGTCGAGGCACTCACTTACGCGGCCGTCCCGCTCAGCAGAGCGCAGTACCACTACGCGCAGGCCATGGTTCCGCTCGCCACGCTCAGCAAACCGAACCCTGACACGTCCACGGCTGCGCGGCTTCACGACATCGAGCATCACAGCGCGCTGCGCATGCGTCTCCACGCCGCCGCACAGTCCCTCGACGAGGCCCGCAGCACCCTGGGCACGCCCACCCCGACACGGCTTCCGTCCCCCGCCGCCCCGCCCCCGGTGGCGACATCGGAACAGACCGTTTCTCGCCGGGCCCGCTGAGCAACCGCCAGCCCCGTACCCCAAACCCTCCCCTGGACCGCCTTGTCATTTCTGAACATCCCCGATGTGTTCATCGGCTCCACCGACGACGGGCACACCTTCGTCGTCCTCAACCGCCGCATCCGCGACGCCGACCGGCTGCTGAAGGATGCCGGATTCCTCGCCTGTGAACATCTCGGTCGCACGCTCTACCTGCTCCCACCGGGCACGACCCGGGACGCCCACGAGAGCGCCGGGGACGCAATGGACGGGCTTCTGGCCCGCACCATCGACATCGTCGACCTCTCCTGGACAACGCGCTGGAGCCCCGATACTCCCGACGCCGATCCGGACCTCCGCTTCCAGTTCACCGACGGCACCGTGACGGCCACAGCCGAGACCATCACCGCCCGCTCCCTCCTGGAGCAGCACGGCTTCGCCCTCGCGGCGGACGGCTCCACCTATCAGCCGCCGCCCGGGCTGGAGCAAAGCCATCTACTGGGTGCCGTCACGGCCGCCGAAGCGCACGCCTACACCCACGGCCTCACCGTCCACGTCGGCCTCGGCATCCCCACACCGATGGACATCCCGGCCGCGCCCCGCCGTGCATCACCTGTGGCCCCCAGCCCGCCGTCCGGACCGGCGACCCGTCGTCGCCCGCGCTGATTCCACACCCGCCGCCCTTCTCAAGGGCATGCCCCGGAGACCTGTTGACCACCGACATCGATCTCAACGAGCAGATCTACCACCTGCGCCACCTCGGCGACGACTTCATGGCCCTCCACGACCGGGTCCGCGGGCTCGCCACCTCGCCAGGAACAGAAACCCTTCGGCAGCTCGCACCCCTCGTGCTCGAAAGTCAGGAGCTGGTCGGGAAGGTGCTCCAGTCGCTGTCCGCCCTCGACGGTAGCCCTTACGCAACCGTGAGCGGCAGCCGACAGTCGCTCAGGGGTCTGGGGGGCCTCGTTGCTGCCGCGTCCCAGGCCAGTTGGGACCTCGCAAACGCCCTGGCCGTCAACCCCCTGGACGGCATCGGCTTCGGCGGACCGCGCCACGACGAGGTCAGCATCCGCGAAGCCAGGCACGCCCGTGACGCACCGGAGATGGCCGGCCACCTCGGCGACGCCGAATGGGACCTCAACGTGTGCGCGGCCTCCTGCCACCAGCTGGCCACCGGCATCAGCCAGGATCTCGAACGCGCCTTGCCCACCACCCGACAGGCGCTGCAGAAGATCAGCCCCACTCAGTGCGAAGCACTGAGCTCGCTCGCGAAGGGCGGGGCCACGATGCAGACCCGCGACCACGGCTCGGCCATCGTCCTCTCCCCCGACCACGCCCGCATCACCATCGCCACGCTCCAATCCCTGGACAAGCGCGGCCTGGTCCACCTCGACACCTCGGTACCGCTCCACCGAGGGCGGAGTATCACCGTGACTGCCGAGGGGCATCGCGCGCTTGCCCAGCACCGCGCCCGCACCGGTGCCACCACGACGCCGACAGCCGCGGCGGCCATCCCCACGGTTGCGGCCAAACGACAGGGCCGCCGATGAGCGCCGCCCTGACCGAGCAGACCGTCCCCTCGATGCCGCCGTCCACACCGTCGAGCGCCTTCCCCACCCTGAACGGAGTCCGAAATGCAGTTCCTCGATCTGGCGAAGCAGACACGCCTCCTGAGCCAGACGGCGCTCACCCTGGAATCGCTGCGCACGGAGATGGCCGGGGTACGTGCCGGCGAGATCGCTAAGCCGGTCCGGGAACTGTGTCCGATCACTCGCCGAGCGCACGAGCTGGCGGCGCAGTGCACACAGCAGGTCGCGGACCTTGCCGCCAGCCAGTACGGGGCCATGAAGGACGGCATGAAGAACCTCGCCCTTCTGGCTGAGGCATCCGCCCAGGTATCGCTCTCCGCGGGCCTGTGCGCCCTCGCCATCCACTCCCGCACCGAAGTGCTGCTGTACGAGGACGCCGACGCGACCCCGGCGGCGAGCCGCTCCGTCCTGGCGGACGCCATCAGCAGGATGGATGCCTCGGCCGGGGTGTACCGCGGGCTGGCCCAGCGGCTCTCCCGCCGCCTGGCCTCCGCTGCCGCCCGTCAGGAGGACCAGCGCCTCATCGCCCGCGCCCAAGCCGACCGGGGCATCACTGATACCGCCGACGGTCGCCGCACGCCGGCCCAGCACGGCGCCCGCACCAATGCCACCACGATGCCGACAACCGCGCCGGTCACCCCCACGGTTGCGGCCAAACGGGAGGGCCGCCGATGAGCACGTACACCCACGATGACCGGGTCATGGTGTCGCCTCCGTACATGGCAGGCGCCGGCGACCGCATCGCCGACGTGCTCGGCCCCCTCATCCACCTCTTCAGGTGGAAGCACGAGCACGATGCCGCCACCGGGCACGTCGCAATCGACAGCCCCGACGGCAGCCTGTTCGTCGACTTCGTTCCACTGCACCGGCGCGGTCAGTGGTTCACCGTGGCGCACCATGAGCCGTACTGGGAAGTGACGTTCAGCAGGCAGGCGCCGCTGGAGGCGGTAGCTGCGGTCACCCAGGCGCTGCCCCAGCTGCTCGGCGATACCCGTCACGCCGACCGCATCCCGATCACGGACATGCCCCTGGGCCAGATCGCCGACCTGAACGACTGGACCTCCGAGGAGAACACCTTCACCTCGCCCGACCTGTACTGCCGGCTGCAGCACACGCCCGGCGAGGAAATCGCCTGGCAGGTCGAGCACGCCTACTTCGAGGGCGCGCCGCTGGCCACTTTCACGCAAGACACCCCTGAGTGCCTCGTCCGCAACTTCTTCGCCCACCTGACCGCGCCAATGGCGGTGGAGCGGATCTTCTCCGACATCCCCCTCAGCACGCGGCATGGATACAGCGCCTTGATCACACCGGTCCGCGGGTCCGGAGTGAATCCCCCGATCCATCACGCCCTTGCACAGCTCGACCGTCCCGGCCGCCCCGGCCGCCCCGGCCGCCGCCGCTGACTCCCTGATCGCCCCGGAGCCATCCTGACCGAGAAGACCGCCTCCCTTGAGCCCGCCGAACAACTCCTCAATCTGGCGGCCGACTTCACCCGATTCAACGACGCTCACCAGCTGCACGCGCTTAACGGGCCAGCCCCCGCCACCCTGCTGAACCCCCAGACGGAATCTGCGCAACACCTGGCCCGGTCCGCGCTCGCCATCGTGGACACCCTCAATGCCCAGCCGATGTACACAGCCCGCCATCCACGCGGTATACGCACGCGTGCGCCAACTCGCCCATCTCGCGTCCGACGCGGCCGACTATCTCGTCGATGCCGTGGACCTTCTCGACGACACCCGCGCGGGGCTGCCCGTTGAGCTGGGCGACGGCTTCCTGGCGGTCGTGACCGAGCAGGAGGCCCGCCGGGGAGCCGGCCGGTGCTTCACCCTTGTTGCGAGCCTCACCGCCCTGGGCGCCGAGGACGCCCTGGCGACCGCTGAACTCTTCGTTGCCGAACACCGGCACCGGGGCTTCGTACCCGAATACCAGCCGCCCGCCCTGTCCCCCACCCAGGACACCACGCTGCGCGCGGTGGCGCGCGGCGACGTGGCGATCACCAGCGGCAAGCCCTATCTGCGCCGCGAAGACCTCCGCATCAGCATCAGCACCATCCGCTCCTTGGAGAGCCGCGGCCTGGTGATGCGCGAGGACTGCCCGGACTGGTTCCGCGACGAGCGCGTCCACCTCACCGCAGCCGGGCGCCGCGGCCTCGCCGCCTCCTTCGCCCGGCCCCACTCCACCGCACCCGCCGCAACACGCCCACCCGCCCGACCAGCCGCGACCGCAGCACGAGCCGCGGTCCGCTGACCTCAACACCCGGAGTCTCCACGACGCCTTCCGACACCCCAACAGCACACGATCTCGCCCGGGCCCTCGCCGACCAGATCCCCCCCGGCGCCGCACCCCGCGACGTGACCGTGCACTTCAGCGCCCGCCGACAGGCCCCAGCCGAGTACCGCCACCGCGGCCGAGGCGGACCCGTCACGGTCTTCGCCCAAGCACTGCACGCCCACCTCTACGGCCTCCCCACGGACGACGAGCCGCTGCCCACCGCCCTCGACACGCTCCTGCAGGCCACACACACCGCCACCGCGCCCGAGCAGCAGACCGCGATCCTGCGACAGGTCGCCGACCAGCTGCGCAACGGTGCCGAGATCATCCAGCGCTACCAGTACCGGGCCCAGTGGGACCGGCTCCCTGACGACGTCGCCGAGCAGCTCCGTGACGCCCACGACCAGGCCCAGCAGGTCGCCCAGACCCTCGACCTCGTCGCCCCCGCCTTCAGCAGCCCTCCCGCCGCGCCCGAGCTGCCCGGCCCGCAATCGCGGAACACCGCCGCCCCGCCCGCACGCCCGACTCCACCGGCCGGGCGCCGCCGCTGACCTCCGGCGACAGCCCCGCCGGGAAAGGCCCCACCCTGACCACTGCCGATCCCCTCCACGCCCTCCTCACCCAACCCCGCTGCTCGCTTGGCGTGTTCGTCCCCGCCGGCCTCCATCCGGTATCCGCCGAGCGCCGTCACCTCGACCAGCTCACGCAGGCAGGTGCCAACCTGTTCGAGGTCGGCCTGGCCACCGAGGACGCCATCCTCGACGGCCCCGTCATCCAATCCGCCTACCACCGCGCGCTGCGACGCGGAAACGTCCTCGATGCCGCCGTCCGCGCCGTCGAGCATGCCGCCGGCCTCCGGCCGACCGTCGTCATGACCTACTGGGAGCCCGTCCGCCGCCACGGCCCCGAGCACCTGGCCCGCCTGTTCGCCGACGCCGGTGCCGCCGGCGTGATGGTCGTCGACCTGCCCGCCCACCATGCGGCCCGCTGGCACGACACCGCGCGGGACGCGGGCCTTCGCACCCCACGCCTCACCCCGCGCACCACCCCCGACACCAGCCTCCCCGCCGCGGTCGCCGACGCCTCCGGATGGCTCTACGCACCCGCCAGCACAGCCCCGACCGGCTACCGCGGCCCGCTCGACCTCCCGGCGCTCGCCGACTTCACCCGGCGCCTGCGCGCCGTGAGCCCGCTGCCCGTGGTCTCGGGAGTAGGGATCTCCACCCCGGCCCTCGCCGCGCGCGTCGCCCCGGTCGTGAACGGCGTCGTCATCGGCACCCCGGTCGTCCGCGCCCTGACCACCGACCCGGGACAAGCCCCCGCCCTGACTGCCGCGTTCGCCCAGGCCCTGAGGGAGACCCGTGCCTGATCGCCCCGCACCGGCTCAGACCCTCGACCGGATCACCACCGACGCCCTGGCCCTGCACCGTGCCCTGCGCACCAGCATCACCGACGACGCGCATGCGCTGGCCGCGTGGATCACCGAGACCCAAGACCTCGCCGACACCGCCCTGTATCTGTTCCGCGCCCTCGCACAGCACACGCCGCACACCACCTCCGCGGACCTGCTGCTCCTCGAACGGGTCGCGCACATCGCCAAGGCCGCCCAGGACGCGGGCGCCGAACTGGCCACCGCCCTCGCCCGGGCCGTGGAGAACCGGCGCCGCCGAGCCGACGCCGTGTCACAGCGGGTGGTCCTCATCGGGCCCTCACCGCAGCAGTTCATCGAGTCAGCCACCGACCTCCTCGACCGCATCCCCGCCCTCTACCACGCCATACACCGCGACCGGCTGGTCCCGCCCAACCCGCCGACGCACTTGCCGCATTGAGAGCGCGTTCCCCCATTCCCCACCCCAGGACAGACCATTTCAGATCAGCCCCGATTCCGCGCCCTCTCCCTGGGCGCGGGAGTTCAGTCCAGCACCCTCCTCGCCCTCTCCGCCGAGGGCACCCTCCCGAAGGTCGATCACGCGATTTTCGCCGACACCGGATGGGAACCCGAAGCCGTTTATGCCCATCTAGACCGCCTGGAACGGGAAGTCGCCAAGCCCGCCGGGATTCCAGTTCTGCGCGTGTCGTCCGGGAACATTCGCAATGACGCACTGAACCCGGATCACCGGTTCGCCTCCATGCCCCTCCACATCCTGAACAAGGACGGGCGTCCGGGAATGACCCGAAGGCAGTGCACCGGCGAATACAAGATAAAGCCGATTAAAAAGAAGGTCCGTGAGCTACTCGGGCACCCCTACCCTTCGCGCATCCCCAAGGGGGTGTTCGTCGAGCAGTGGGTGGGGATCTCCACCGACGAGTTCCACCGAGCCAAGGACGCCGACGTGAAGTACATGCGCAATCGGCATCCGCTTCTGGACCTCGACTGGAGCAGGGCGGACTGCGTCCGCTATCTCACCTCGCTCGGACTGGCCGAAACACCGAAATCCAGCTGCCTGGGATGCCCGTTCCACGGAAATGCGCAGTGGCGGCACATCAGGGATACGTCCCCGTCCGAGTGGGCGGACGTCGTCGAATTCGACGCGGCCATCCGGCAGGGGAACGCCCGCGCCAACGCATCCGGTAACCGGTTGCTCGGGGAGGCGTTTCTGCACCGCTCCCGCGTCCCGCTGAGCCAGGCGCCGATCGACCACGTCACGGCCGCCGAACGGGCGGCTCTGGGCGTCGGCGAAGGCGAGGCCGACGAGTTGGAGACCGGCGTCACGGACGGCTGCTCGCCCTGGTCCTGCCGCGGTGACGTCGAGGCCGCGGTGCAGGACGACTTCGGGCTGGCCGCTTGATACTTGATCTCTTCGCGGGGCCGGGCGGCTGGAGCAGGGCACTGAGCGTCCTCGGGGCCCAGGACCTTGGTCTGGAGTGGGACCAGTGGGCCTGCAAAACTCGTACTGCCGCTGGGCAGTTGACGATTCGGACCGACGTGGCGATGTATCCGACGTGGCCCTTCCTCGGTCGGACCCGCGGACTGATCGCGTCCCCGCCGTGCCAGGCATGGTCGATGGCCGGCAAACGCCTCGGTCTGATCGACCAGCCCCTGGTCCACCAAGCGGTCTCAGACCTCGCCGCTGGTCGCGACACCCGCGCAGCGCTCCTCGGCGCCTGCCAGGATGTGCGTTCCTTGTTGGCCGCCGAGCCCATGCGCTACCTCCACGACCTGAATTCGGTCGGAGAGCCGGAGTGGGTCGCCATGGAGGAAGTACCCGACGTCCTCCCGCTGTGGAACCAGTACGCGGTGATCCTGCGCCGCTGGGGGTTCTCCGTGTGGACCGGCATCCTCAACGCCGCGGACTACGGCGTACCCCAGACGAGGAGGAGGGCGATCCTGCTCGCCTCCCGCGTCCGCACCGCCCAGCCACCCCCACCGACCCACGCCCAGGCCGCCGAGCCCGAGACACTGTTCGGGCCGGGCCGCGCCCGCTGGGTCAGCATGGCGCAGGCCCTGGGCTGGGGAGCGACCGACCGGCCTGTGCCTACCGTCTGCGCCGGCGGTGGACCCGGCGGCGGCGCCGAGCCCTTCCCGTCCGGCTCCCGTAAGGCGCTCTCCACTGCCCGAGACCGTGGCACCTGGACACCTCACCCGGACACCCCCCACCAGCGCTCCGGCCGGGCAGGAACCGAGCCTGCCGGCCACTCCGGCGCCCAGGGCGAACAGGCAGCGGGCCGTCGCGTGCCGGTGCCTGGCTGGTCGTGGTCCTTGCGGAGCAACAACCAGGCCCACGCCACCGTCCGGCCCCTGTCCGAGCCCGCGGGAACGCTTTTCTTCGGGCACCGCTCGAACGAATGCACCTGGGTAGCCGAACCCGCTGCCCCGCCGGCCGGGGACGCGGAGTCGCCCGTCGTCCCGGCGCCCATCCGGATCACCGCCCAGGAGACGGGAGTTCTGCAGACCTTCCCCGCCGACTACCCCTGGGCCGGCAACAAGGGCCAAGTCTTCAGCCAGATCGGCAACGCCGTACCGCCCCGCCTCGCCGCCCACCTCCTCGCCCCGCACCTCGGCAAGACCCTCACCCCCGACGACTTCACCCTGGCCGCCTAATGCCCCACCCCACCGACCCGTACGAGGGCGACGACCTGGACGACCTGCCACCGCCACAAGCCGTGCACTACGCCGAACAAGCCCTGCTCGGCGCCCTCCTGCTCGAACCACACCGGCTCGACACCATCGGCCACCTGGAGCCACACCACTTCGGCAACCACGCCCACAACGCCCTGTTCACCGCCATACGCACGGTCTCGTCCCCCGACCCGAAGCAGCACGCCAAGGACACGGCATGGCTTGGCGCCGTACTGGCCAAGGCGCGGCACGAAGCGCCGGGGCTGACCGCCTCATACCTGCACACGCTCATCCAAAGCTGCCCCCGGCCCCAGCACGCCACGGCCTACGCGGGCATGATCCGCGCCGATCACGCCCGCCGGACGCTGCGCGAGCACGCCGACCGGCTGTGCCAGACCGCCACCGACACCACGCTGCCGGACCCGGCCGTGGCCGTCCTTGTGCAGGCCGATGCCCTCGGTGGCTACCTCGACGAACTCACGCCCCAGTTCACCCCGCACCCCGGCTCCCTACCCCGCACCCCTGCACCACCGCCGCCCCCGCCCGAGGCCGGAGAAGAAGCCCTCGACGAGGAGCGACTGCTGCTTGCCACCGCCACCGCCCACCCCAACGAAGTGGCAATCATGCGGTGGCTGCAGCCCGACGACTTCACGCACCCTCTGCACGCCGGACTGTGGCAGTGCCTGGTAGCCCTGACGCGGCGCGATACACCCGTCGACCCCGTGACCGTCCTGTGGGAAGCGCAGCACCGTGGCCTCCTCAGCACCGGGGCCGAGCCGAGTGAGCTGCTCGACCTCCTCGCCGGACCGGTCGGCTCCCCGGAGTACTGGGGCGAGCGGATCCTCCAGCGCTCCGTCCTCCAGGTCGCCCACCACATCGGTCGGCGCATCGAGGCGTTCACCCAGGACCCGGCGACCACGCCGTACCAGCTCGTCGTCGGCAGCCGCCGCGCTCTTGCCGACCTGACCGCCGTACGCACCCGGTGGCAGCACGCCACCTCACCCGCCCCGGAGAGCAAACCCGCGCGCACCAGGGGCACGGCGGCACCCCGGACCAGTCCACCGCGGACCACAGCTCCGCACACACCACGCATCTCCCGCTGACCCAAACCCGCCGACGACCGGCCCCCTTGGCCCGGCACCGGCAGAAAGAGCACTCCTTGGTGACACCCCCCTCCATCGACGCCCACGTCCGCCTCGACACCCACCCCACACACCCCAGCGCTGTGATTGCCACCCTCACCGGCACCCAGGCCCACATCCCCCACGTGAGCCTGGAAGCCGCCGACTGGCACGTCGTCACCAAGAACACCCTGGTCCTGGCCCGCATCGACCACGAAGAGCCCTACTGGGCCGAGAACGCGGTGCAGCACATGCACCATTTTCCCTGCACGTGACGGAAGTTGAATATCTAGGTGGTGCCATCTGCGTTCCGTCAATGACTACGGGGCTCTGGCGGCGCACGGCACCCAACCCCACCAGGCCCTTGGGGAAGACCTGCTTCACGTGAAGTATCGGATAGGAACCGGCCACCTGCCCGTCCTGACAAGGAGTGCCGTCGCGTTCGCGTGTGCCGTTGTTCTCGCCACCGGGCGCTTCCCGCGCTGAACGGCGCTGTCGCGGCGAAGGCGAAGCCGCAGTCACGGGGCCAGCGGTGCGACGGACTGTAGGGGCCGAGGACGTGCGCCCCGGCCGTCACCCGGGCGGTATCACCAGCCGTCCGGAGCCGCAGTGGGGCGAGTTCGACTACACCGCCCCGGCAAGCAGACACGGACACAAGTGTGGCTCCGCGGACGGGGGATGCCGCGGAGCCACCCTCGCACCGTACCGTCCGTCTGCCCCTTTCGCAGGGCCTTGCGCCTAAGACACCACTTCACTTGGTGAGTCGGTGTCTAAGGGCACCGGGCTGGTCGTCCCGCCTCGCCGCGAGCGCGGGCAGAGCGAACTGCTCGCCTGGAAGGAAGAGCACAATCCCTCCCATCGCAAGTGCGTGCCGCGTCAAGCACGCCTTCGCCCGCATGAAGAGCTGGAAGATTCTCCGTGACTGCCGATTGAAGGGCGACGGGGCGTCCACCACACCATGAGCGACATCCGCCCGACTGCACATCCTCGCCCTCGCCGTATAGCCCGAAAGGGACATCAGCCGACGGCGTTCTTCACACCTCTCAGAAGATCATTGCGGGAGAAGCCTTAGCGAACGCCCGTTGAGCAGCACACGCTCTCACAACTCACGAACAAGGCCACGGCTCCCCAAGGCATGAGGGATCCTGAGGGGCGAGGAAGAAGCACCCGGGCCCTTCGGCATTGTGAACCTCAGGTGGCCATGACAGCGCCGCGCTGGCCACATTCTGAGGGCGGAAAGCCTCGTTCTCTCAAGATCGACCTGCGGAGCCGCCGGACCCGCAGGGCCTTCAAAAACCCACTGCTCACCATCGCCGACCAGAGGCCGCGCCAAAGTGCTGCTCAGCCGGCCGGTAGCAGCGGGATGGCACTTCGTGGGGCAGCGACCTCTATGCCCTGGCGGAGACCTGCCCGCCAGATGACCCCGGTTGTCGTGACTCCGGCCGCCAGGCGGTCGTAGAGCTCCAAGACGTGCTCCATACCACTAGGGGGTTGTCGCCGCTTCCGTAGGACCAGCCGGTAGCGGTCCTGCCAGTCCTGTAGTTCGGCGATAGTGACTGCCGAGGTATACCAGCATGCTGCGCGCACCCGGCCCACGAGGGGAGCGGGCAGCCGGAAGGACAGTTGCTCGGGATAGCCGCCTTCTCGCGAGCCTGGCCAGCGTCCCGGGCATCGGGCGCTTGGCGGGCAGGCTGGCCATGGATGGTCCCAGCCTCGCTCTCTCAGCTCCGATCGGACACCGAAGAGCACTAAAGCATCGAGAGTGTCGAGGAGTTCTCCCTCGTGTCGCATGACTGCCAGCCTCTGGCGCCAGGCGGACCGCACTTCGGTGATGCTGCGGCGGCTCAGCCGATCGGTGCTCCACCTGGGATGGGCCGCCAGATCAGCCCGCCGCTTCCGTTCGTGGTTCAACAAATCGCGCACATTAGCCCGTGTCCCGTAGGGCAGTCGCGCCGTTACTGGAACGCTTCCCTCCTCCGTCACGGCGTTCATCATGCACGACATAATTTGCAAACTTTATGGCGTCAGAAAAGCGGACTGGTGGGCAATTCCTCGGCTTGCGGCGCTAAGTAGGCATGCGCACCCTGGGTTCCGATCGGGAAATCCGACAGGTGCTCCCGGAACGGAACACGAAGGGAAGACGAGATGACGTCCATACCAGCGGTGAAGGAATCCTCCTTCGAGGTCCACAATCCCCAGTCGGCCGCCCAGGAATGGCAGCGCCTCGCTGGGAGCGAGTACGCCATGAACCAGGTCATCAGCGCCCTGCCGAGTCGACTGCGGCTGCCCAAGGGCGCTTCGCTGAACGAGGGAGCAACTGTCGGCTTCACCTCGACGACCACCCTCTCAGGGCCGCTCCACCCACCCGAGGAGGTCACGGCGCGCGAAGCCGTGGAGAAGGTGAAGAACACCTTCATGGCCAGGACGTTCACCGGCCAGAACGGGGAGCAGGTGGCCGCCTGCGCCACGATCACCGAGGCACCCGGAACGAGCTACAAGACGGTGGATGTGTTCGTCCTCGAAGCGGCAGACGGGGATTTGCTCCACGCAAACGAACTCGTGGTCGCCTCGACAGGCGCGATGGAGGAGCGCGACGGCTGGTGGGACAGGGTCGTCAGTTGCCTTGGCCGCGACTGCGGCGGCGTGTGCCTCAGTGCCGCGGTGTCGTGTCCGAAGGTGAACTGGGCCGCCTTCCTCATCTGCCTCGCAGGCCGATGCGGGGTGTGCGTAATCAAGTGCGGCGCCTGTGCCACCTGCGACTGCTCCTGGTGGTGCAAGTGGGCAGCCGGGTGCTGCGAAGACTGACCGGGAGAGGCGACACGTGAAGGCAGTGCAATGGCTGGAGGTTCCCGTCCAGCCATCCTCGCGAAACAACGAATCCCCAACAGTGAAATACGAGACCGGAAATGCGGTAATCGTATACGGGCCGTGCTCGGCATACGTCGGAACGGCCGACGAGGATATGGTCGGAACGCTCGCAAGTCACCCGGATGTGCGACTGCTGAGTTTTGAAGACCTGAAGCGAATCGATCCTTTTCCAGGTCTTCCGCTGACGTGGGAAAGCCTGGAGGGACAAATCCCTGACCATGATGGTCAGCATCACCGAAGTCGGCGAGCGATCGGCCTGGGAGATATGATTTCGGCGATCACCCGTCGGGCTCGAATCCCGGAATGCGGGAGCTGCGCGCGAAGGCGCACAGGGCTCAATCGAATCATCGTGTGGGGCTGGTGGCGAAAGCGTCCGGCACACGCCTGAACCGCCGGACCGGTGATGCACCAGCACCCTCAAGGAGCGGTCGAGGGCTCAGACAGCATGCGGGTCGGGGCCCTCAATCCTCCTGCAGTTCGGGAGCGCCATGCGCGCTTTCACGCTCGCCTTCACCGGGCGTCAGCGAACCGGCAAACGCCGCCCTGGGCGCCGCGGGCTGCGGAAGCCGGCAGAACTGTCTCCCTGACTGCGACACCATGGCGGAACACCTCAGCAGCTTCGGCTGCGAACGCAGCCCGTCCGCTGAGGTGTTCCGACCATGAAGGAGCTGTAGAACTCGGTCAAGAGCAGTTCTCCCGTGCCCTCGGACCGAGAACACGCCTTGACTTAGCGGACCCGCAGCCATCATCCCCCGCCGCACGCCCTGACCGGGCCGGTGCTTGACTTGATGGCCCTGAGCGGAGCGTGCAGGCTGCCCCTGGCACGCCGGCAGGCTACCGACATCAAGGAGAAGCCCGCAGTCAGCGGCCCATTCGGCGCTGCGCGTCGAACCGAAGCAGCACCCGTACCAGACGCCATATTCCGGCCGCCGCTCCGAGCAGTGCACCCCCCACCAACACGCCCTTCTTCGCTGAACCAGAGATGTCAAAGGCTAGTGCGAGAGCCAGAGCGACGGCGAAGACCGCCGCAGCCAGCGCGACGGCAGTCACCAGGGCGAAAACGATCTCCACCGTCATTGCGTCCTTTTCGCACCGCGACTCACGCCCCATGTCCATGCTGCAAGTCTCACATCACGGTCAAGCCATGGCGCCTGAGCCGGACAGCCTGTCTCATGTGCGGAGGTGCACCTACCAATTGAGATGACCTCTAACTCGCCGTTCGTTCATGGCTTTCGTCGGGCTGCGCGTCGAAAGCGGGATGGGTGGCTGCCCGGCACCGTGCAGGGCTGCCCTACCCGCGCTTTGCAGGTCGGGCACGACACGCGTGACACGTTCCGGGACAGGTCCTCGGTAGTGGTTCCCCCACTGCGCGAAGCTTTCCTCCCGTCGCCTTGTGCCCGTTTGTGGGCTGCTTCCTTCTCCCGGGACTGGACCACCAGGAGGAGCCGTTCGTCGTGACCGCCGAAGCGTCGTACCAGCTGCCCGTCCGGGGCATCGTCGAAGCAGTCCCGGCCTGGGCCAGCCTTGCATACCGGACAGTGCCGCTGGAGCCACTTCCTGCGGGCAACCTGGTCCTGGAGCACTCCGAGCTTGTGACCGTTGTAGACACGGGCCCTGGCGGCCTTCAGCAGGTCGATCTCCGCCCGGGTCAGCGGCACCCCACTGTCCGGCAGCTGAGAGATCGCCCGCAGCAGCGCCCGGACATCACCAAAGCGCTCCTGCCTCAGGGCAGGGGCCAACTCCGCCAGATGCTCCCGCCGCTGCACGGCGGCCTCCTCTGCCCGGCGCTGACGCTCCTCCTGCTCCCGCTTCGCATCCTTACCGGTCAGGGCCACGAGCTTGCCCTTGCGCCCCCGCGTCTTCATGACCTCCCGGCTGTGCTCCATCAGCCACTCCACAGCTGCGTCGCGAGCCTGCTGCAACACAGGGGGTGCGGGAGACCTGCGCCGGAGGATGTCGTCACACTCCCTGACCAGGGCCCGGGTGACGCCGATCTCACGGGAACGGCGTGCGGTGGCCAGCCGTAACAGGAGGCGCCGCACTTCCTCGGTCATCCGCGCCGGCTGCTCGCACATCTCGGTATGCGTGCGCGCCGAGGGACGGACCACGGGCTGGTCGGGCAGATCATCCAGTGCCGGGGTGACAAGACCCGCAGGGCCCAGGGAGCACTGCTCGGGGCTGAACCACTGGGTGCCGCGGGCGGTCTGGGTTCCGATCAGGACGCCACGCCTGTTGCCACGGCTCTCGCACCGGACGCGGTGCACGTACGGCAGACGCTGCAGAACCCGGTGGTCCACCGGCACATCGGCTCCGACCACGATGCGGCCCGCAGTCTCCAAGTCTGCCCAGTTGGGCGGGACCGCCGCGTTCATATGGATGTTCAGTCCGTCGCCGTCGCCGAGCCGCAGCTGCACCAGGGAGCCGGCCGGGGCCGGCCCCGGCTCCGAACACACCACCTGGCCCGGCAGTTGCTGGGTGCGCATCAGTTCTTCGGCAGCCGCTTTCACATACAGGTGATCCGCGCTGGTCACGTCGCGGGCCCGGCGCGCGCACGGCAGCCGGTCGGTGTCCGAGTCGGCGTGATGGGCGAAGTGGCACACCCGGTCCACGTAGAGCTTCGTCGTCAGCTGCCGGCCGCAGCCGCCCAGCCAGCTTCCGCACCAGAACGTCTGCCCCGCATACTGGCGCCGGAAGGCGTCCAGCTCGATCGCCTCAAGTGGCAGGATCAGCGGTTCCTCCGAGTCCGCGCTGCCCAGCACCGCTGTCTGAATCTGCCGCCTGTCACCCTGCATGAACACCGACCCTTCGTCCCAACTCATCGTTCCACCAGATGTGTTGAGGATGCAGGTGATCGAGGTGTTCAAGCCTCAGCGCTCGCCGCGATCTGCTCGGACCGGTGCCGCACGCAGACCATCCAGCCCGGCAGCGCGGCACCTGTCACCACGAGCGACTGCCTCGACACCTGGACCATCTGGGCAGGACCGAGCGTTGACCACCCACCAGGGCACTGCAGCCTTGCCCCACACGCCAGCGCCAGTGATCGCCGAGCTGGGCACAGAACTCGCGCGTGGCACAGGCATCCGACGCCGGCTACATCCCCGAGCGCCCCGGCAGCCGCACAGCGCACCACGACGCTCCCTGCCGCCGTGCAAACCTCACCCACGGCCCGCCACCCGCCAGCCCCGGGCTCCTGTCCCCGAATACAAGACGAGCCCCGACACCACGCCGTCGGCCATCCGGCGGCCAAGGCCAGCCCTGCAGTCAGTCGCACGCGCTGATCACCGGCGTGTGGGAGACGGCTGCTCGCCCGCTCGTCCCGCTAGACACCGCTCCGCGGCAGGCTGCACGAGGGGCCCTGGTGCAGCAAGTTCGGCTGCGCGCCGTCCGTCCGGGGCGTGGAGACCCCGTAGTTCGCCGCCGCATTCCGTCACTGTCAGAAACTGTGAAGCCAGCTCCCTCCGGTCTCGACTTCGCATATGGACTACACCAATAGACCTGCAAAAAAATCCATGGAAGCGCACAACCATTCACAGGGCTCCGAATACATGAGGCGATCTTCAGCCAATTCGGAGTGCATCACCCTGACCTGCCAGTAGGCATACTAATGGTTTCCATCTTTCCGAGAACACCCATTCGAGGGACGCCGGACGCGGCGAACTCCCTCTAGGATTTCACCCGTTCTCACAGCTCATGCAAATTGCATGGCGACGCGAAAACGGGATGAAGTGAGTGACGGAACGGGGGAGGCCGGCAGCGTCCGATCGCGGCTGGCTGGCAACGTCAGCAATGGGAAGGCGGGTTCACGATGATCGGGGTACACAACGGCATGGCGTCCGGTTCGGTGCCGGGCGCAGAGTGGGTGAAGGCGTCCGCGTGTGACGCGCTCAACTCTTGCGTGGAGGTTGCGAGGGTCGGTGAAAACGAGATCGCGGTGCAGAACTCGCGATTCCCTGACGGCCCCGCACTCGTGTTCACGCGCGACGAGATTGTGGCATTCTTCGGCGGGGTTCTGAACGGCGATTTCGACAGCATGACTGTCTGAAAGCCATCGGCCAAGGTTTGCCTTTGGCCAATGGAATGCTATTTCCTGGCGCGGGCGGGAGGTACCTGTCCGCGCTAGGAGTGTTCATGTCAGGTCGAATTTTGGCTTTGGTGGGTGGACATGGGCAAGCGCCCCCGTCCACCCCGCAGGCGGCGGCCAAGCTCGTCGGCGCCCTGCTGCGGCACCTGCGCGACGAGAAGAAGCTCGATCAGCACGAGGCCGTCGAGGCGGTTCCGGAGTTCAATTCGATCTCCACGCTCAGCCGCTACGAGAACGCCAAGACCCCGCTCAAGCCAGAGAACGTCACCGCGCTCCTGCGCTTCTACAAGGCACCGGAGGACATCTTCCGTGACGCCGAGGCGCTCTTGCAGTGGCGTGCGGACCAGCGCTGGTGGTCCGCGTTCTCCGACGTCGCAGACCACACCCTGACATCCCTGTTCGCGCTGGAATCCACCTCGAAGGTGGTCCAGGTGTACCAGGAGAACAACGTCCCCGGGATGCTTCAGACCGCGGGCTACGCCCGGGCCCTGATGGCCGACTACGCCCAAGCGCAGGTCGACCCCGAGAAACGGCGCGAGGCTTTCGCAGCCATCGAGCGCCGCCTGCAGATGCGGATGCGCCGGCAGCATCTCCTCGACCAGCCACAAGCCCCCCTCTTCCGGGCCCTCATCGCGGAATGGGTACTGGACAAGCAGCTGGGCGGCATCATGGTCATGCGGGAGCAGCTGAGGTACCTGCTGAACGTGGCGGAGAACAAGCCGAACGTGCACATCCGGATCCTGCCCGGAAGCGCGCTGCGGAAGGGCTCGCCGCTGCACCCGGCGATAACCCTGTTCAAGCCCTGGGAGGGCGCGGAGAACCGTTCGGTCTACCTGGAGAACAAGAACGTCAGCGGCGAACTCCTCACCGACATGGGGCAGATCGAGACGTTCATGGCGTCGATGGACTACTGGTGGCAGCAGGCTTTGCCCAAGACAGCAACAATGGAGCGCATCCAGCACTACATCGACCAGCTCGTCAGCGGGGCACCCAAGTAATCTGCACGTCACCCGATGCGGGCGACGCCACCGTACTCGATCCACTCCTCAGACCGCTGCCGGGGCGCGATGTCGCTGTCGGGGTGCCAGCGCGAGACTTCGACCGGCTCGGATTCCTCCAACAGGTCCAAGCCCTCGAAGAAGCGCTGGACCTCGCTCTTCGATCGGACCTGCCCCCAGGAGCCATCGGTGATCTCGCACATGAAGTCGGTGATGCTATCGCGGAGTTCCGCGTCGTCACTGGCGAGCTGAGAAATGACCAGATAGCTGCCACGCGGTAGCTGCTCGACAACGTTCCGCACGAGGCACCAGGGGTCATCTTTGTCGGGAATGCAGTGAAGGACCGAGACGAAGAGGGCCGCGACCGGCTTGTCGTCACGCAGCAGTCGCCGGACCGCGCGGCTGTCGAAGATGCCAGCGCTGTTGCGCATGTCGGCGCCCAGGACGGCCGTCGTGATCGGGTCCTCCGCCAACATCATCTCCCCATGGGCCAGGACGACAGGGTCGTTGTCGATGTACACGACCTCGCTGGTGGGATCGACCTCCTGGGCGACCTGGTGCACGTTGGGCCGTGTCGGCAGCCCCGAGCCATGGTCGAGGAATCGGCGTACCCCGTGCTCCTGTGCGAGATAGCGCACGGCTCTCACCAGAAACGCGCGGTTGACCAGCGCGAGTTCACGGGTGCTGGGGGCGAGACGGAGTAACTCCGCACAGGCGTCCCGGTCGACTTGGTAGTTGTCTGTGCCGCCGAGAAGGTGGTCGTACATTCTGGCAACGCTGGGCTTGCTGAGATCGATGATGAGCCGCTCCCCACACTCTCGGGCGCACACGTCCCCGTAGACGCTGCGTGTCTCCGACAGCAGAGGCCCCATGCTAAGAGGGCCAGTTGAGCCAGGGCTACCCGCCTCCACCAACGAGGCATGCCATTTGATGGCATTTCAAGCAGCGGTGTAACTCATCAAGGTGCGGCGCACACCACGCCTCTGACCAGGGCATTCGCCAGCAGCATATTCACCTGGCGCGGCTGGGGAGCAGTGCCAGCACGGCGCGGTGTCGGAGCATCTCGAAGTTGGCCGGCGTCATGCCCATTGCATGGCCGGCCTCCAGGGAGGAGAGGCCGAGCTTGTACCGCAGAACCAGCGCGTCGGCCTCATTGCGATCGAGCAGGCGATGCAGTCCGCTCTCGGTGCGGCGCTCGCAGACTCGGCGGGAGAGAAGATTCCAGGCGTATGCCGCTGGAGAGCAAGTGCGCAGTGCGGCGTCCCACCGGTCGCCGAGGTCGTGCAGCACGGCCCGGGCGATGGTGGTGCCGATGCGAGCGGATCCCACCGTGACCGCGCAGAAGCTCTGGTAGACGGCCCACTGGTCGCGACAGAAGGCGAAGTAGGAGACCGGCAGCCGCCTCGGCAGTGGCGGAGTACCCCGGGAGGGGCCGCGGTGGTCGTCGAGTTCGGCGTCAGGGCGCCGCCCGCATGGACCGTCGCGCATCAGCATGGCTCTCCTCCTCACTGAGTTGAGGATCGGGCAAGGCAAGGCAGAGGCGAGCAGCCGGCGTTAGGGCCAATGCGCAACAGCAATACGGTGCGGGCCGCCACTCGAGGACACCGGATCGCTGCGCCGTCGGGTAGGCCCTCGCCCGCAAGTGGCGGGCGAGGGGATGATTCCGCAGCGACGGCTCAGACGGTGCGGCGGCGTACCTTCAGATAGACGATGCAGCTGCGGTCGGAGACAGCGGCGGCCACCATTCCGACGAGGACTTCCACCGCAAGAGGCTGCTGGCGGACCGCAGCAGCCGCGAGAACGCCAATGAGCAGAACAGAACTGAACCGGAGCGTCAGCAGAAGAACGCTCGAAATCCCGGTTTGTACGACGG
Organism: Streptomyces sp. bgisy130; assembly: GCF_057708345.1. NCBI lineage: Bacteria > Bacillati > Actinomycetota > Actinomycetes > Kitasatosporales > Streptomycetaceae > Streptomyces > Streptomyces sp. bgisy130. The sequence continues at coordinate 100,217 of NZ_JBYISA010000001.1, read as the reverse complement.
CGGACAGCGGAATGCTAATCTCTGGCGCTGCCGGAAGGATCCTTGCGAGCTTCCGGCGGACGACGTGCTGAATCAATGTTCGCGCTCCTCGGTGCGTTGTTGAGAAGGCACGAGTAAGAGGGCCTCGAGTTGGTTGACGTCAGCCTCGGGGTCCTCTTTTCGTGCCGTCTCGGACGCTAGTCGCACAATCCACTTGCCGGCGCCGTTGACCTCCGTGAAAACGGAGCCGGGCACTCCTGATCACGCGGTGGCAACTCGCGGCGTTGACAGCGATTAGGCGCTTGAACGCTCACGATGGGAAGTAGGTGCACAACATTCTCAACGAGGTCGATCGAAACTGATCAGCCCATCCTGCAAACCCCGCACGCATCACACGAGTCCCACCACTCGTTTGGGTGAAAAAGGCCCTCTCGGGGCCGGAGCCCCTGCAATCCGCAGCCACACGCTCCCCGACCCGGCTCGCGGAAGAACCCCACGGCGCGCCGGGTGGCGCTTCGGTAGACGCTTGCAGCAGCCGAACCAAGCCCACACTCCTGGCGGCACACTGCTCTACGAGAGGACCGCGCACCTGTCAGCAGCGGACTCCACCAGCGCTCCTCTGTCACCGCCGGGAGGCACCGGCCTCCGGATGGGACGCCCAGACCAGATGACCGGCCTGAGGGCCAACGGCTCCCCCTCTGCCCAGCACCACGCCCAGACCGGCCCCTTCCCGCCGGGATCGCCCCCTGCCTTGGCTGATTGGCATCGGTCAGCGGAAGCACCTCAACTGCCCATGGCAGACTGGCCCGCTCGCGTAGGCCGGGGGTTGCAAGCTTGTCTTTTCGTACGCACGCAGTTGACCTGATCAACTCCTCGTGGGGTATGCACACCCTCAACGAGCTGCTCATCGAGCTGGTGCTCGCGCTGATCAGGGAACTGGATGAGCAGGCAGGAATGGCCGGCGACGATGACGCTGGACGGGCCTTTGCCGCCCTGTACGACAGTGCTTCGAAGACGACGGTGAACCAGGCGGGCGAGGCCGCGCACGTCATGGGGCGAGGAAGCGAGTCCCTGCTGCAGACGGCCAACAACTACATGGCGACGGAGAGCAAGGTCGCGGAGGACATGCTCGCCGCGATCGGGCAGCGCAGCACGTCCGAGCCGTACTCCGGCAAGTCAGCGGACTGTGCCCCGGCGCCCCGGGGCCGCGGGAACGAACTGCCCGAGGTCATCGGGGAGACCTCCGCAATCGACAAGTACCTCGTCGGTGACCGCTTCCGCGGCGACCCGGAAAAGCTCAGGTCGGTGGCACGAACCTGGCGAAAGGCGAAGAACATATCTGAGCGCGTCCTGTCCGACGCGCAAGATTGCTGGAAGACGGCCGCCCGCAACCACGAAGGGAAGACCGCAGAGGCGGTCAACGCCTTCTTCACCAAGTTCGTGGGCCATGACCACCCGCCGGCCAAGGCCGAGCCGGCATGCACTCTGCTGGCCAATCTGCCAGCTGCCTGCCAACAGCTCGCCAACGCCTGCGACAGGTACGCCGACCACGTCGAAGCCGCCAGCAAAAAGTCCTGGGGAGAAACCGCCTCCGACGCGTTATTCGACAGCGGCGGCGACTCCGTCTGGGACAACCCCGCCTTCGGAGGCAACGGTGAGGACGGGGGCCTCCACGCGGCAGTCTCTGGCGACGACCGCATCATGGACCTCGCCAGCCTGGGCCACAGTCTGGACTCCTCGCAATCGCGCGTACGCGTTCCGCAGCCCGACCCGGCCCCCTGGAAACCCAGCCCGATCCTTCCGCCCGGGCTCCCTCTCCCGCTGCCTCCTCGAATTCCCATCATGATCCCGGCCGGCTACACCAAACCCGATCCGAGCCTCTACCGTCCCGCAATGCCACCCCCTGTGCCCCCCGACCCGCGGTTCCCGCCGCTGACGCCCACCGAGCGACAGAGCTTCAACCGATGGGCACACAGCCTTCGCGACGGGGGCTTCTCCGGCGGCACCAAAGCCGAAAGGGACTACCAACACCGAACCGCGGGCTACCCCGAGAAGGAGGTCCCGATCGATCCGCGCAAGTCAGCCCTCGGCACACTGATGGTGGACGGCCTGCGCGACACCGACGGCATGGCCGTGGAAGCGAAGTTCGTCAAGAGGCCGGGATGCACGTACCGGAACCTCGACGACCTGGAGAACAGCGACAACTTCCAGGAGAAGGTACTCCACAAGAAGGACGAGAAAGAGCTGTACAAGTACAAAGCGGCCATCGAGTACCCGGCCCACGCGGGCCGCTTGCGCGGCGTGGAGGTTGCCACCAATGACCCCGATGCCGTGCCCTACTGGGATGCCCTGCTCGTCGCCCACGGGGTCAACGGCTACAGCAGGCACGTGCCCTGACCCCAATGGCGATCGAAGAGGATGGGAAATGAGCGAAGACGCCGGCAACTTCCGAACCATGTTCATCTTCAGCCCGCCCGAAGGCGCTCCCCAGGGATGGGGCCTCACCTTCCCCGCCTTCGCCGACGCCTTGCGCGCGAAAGAGCCCGAGGCGGTCGTGGAGGCATGGAGCGGGCATTACACAGGAGAGACGCTCTCCTTCCAGTTCCACACATCCCGCGGCGAGATCAACGAAGGGATGATGGGAGTCGAACCGAACGGCGTAGCAATCGAGGACTGCACCGCCGCCGAAGCGGCCGACTTCGCCAGCTGGCTCCAGCAAACCATCGTGCCGACCGATAGCGGGCTCATGGTGAACATCCGCGAAGGCGTGGAGTGGGAATTGCCACTGGTGGAACTCCGTAGCGGGACGCTGACCGAGCTGGAACAGTGCCTGCTCGAACACGTTGGCCAGGTCCTCCGGCATGAGGAGGAGCAGCTCGGTTAGCCAGCAGTACCTCCCACCACCTGCCGGTCCAGCCGCTTCAAGGCTCTCAGCAACTGACCACGCCTCCAACCGCCGACGCCCCCTGCTCGACATCCCCTGAATGCCTGCACACGGGCCGCAGGTGAGCGAAGGTTAAGGCGTGAACAGGCGAGATGACCACTCGCCAGTGAAGACGGGGAGGCCGGCACAGGTGGGAGACCAGGAGACAGCGGCGAACGGAGCTCGTCCCCAGCGGCAGGGCCGGGCCTGGACCGAAGACGAGTGCGCCGACCGCGTCGCAGAGATCCGTGAAGGGAACGGGGTCGACGTCATCGCTGCACGGCAGATCGCACCAATGACGGAAGGGCGGTGGGCCGGAGCAGCACGCCCACCATTCCGCGACAGGAGGCCACTGGATGCCGCCAGCCAGCCGGTTGACGCCGGCAGCTTCCCCCTCGATAGCCTGCCGCCCTCTACGGCAGGCCATCCCCACCATGAGGGGCAGAGCTGACAACTCCTAACCTATGCGGATCCGTCCACTGACGGAGCTGGGGCATACGGCTCGACCTCATGCCACGCCGGCGGGCCTCCAAGCTGCCAGTCGAGCGGCAACTGCGATCCGTCCAGCGAGGCACGGGCCGCATTGACGAAACGCATCTGGCCCTCAACCAGGGCGGCGTGTATCCCCTGCAAGTCCTCACGCTTCTTGGGCGAGTTGTCGACCAGTTCACAAAAGCGTCCCACAGCCCCCGTCAGCTCTGAAGCAGCCGCCGCCACTTCACGCGGCGCAACCAGACTGACCGTGGTCAGCGCCGAGTGCCACGGCACCCAATCAGCCGTATGGGGCCGGTCCTCGAGGAACGCCTCACGAAGTTCCATCTCCAGCGTGGCGAACGCCTGCAAGAAGGCCGCATACGCAGCCGTCCGGTTGTCCCTGATCCACTGCTGATTCTGCCCCCGCCGTCCGACCACACCGCCGGCGACAACACCTACGAGCGTGGCGGCAACGCCACCCGCGCTCGAGATCACCAGCTCCCACGGAACAGCCAAGACAACTCCCCCCACGCCGAACAGGCCACTTACCGATCAAGGCTCAGCCCAGAAGCCCAGACCCTAGCGGATCATGGCGGACCCGCTCACCCGGCCTTGTCGAGATGACCAACCAACGACTCGCCGAATCACACTGGGCCCCACCCATTGACGTCATTTTCGGGTTCTGGCTCAACTTCTGTGAAAACTGTCGCTCGGCAAATCGCGGCCCGATTGTCAGCTTTCCTGTGCTAAAGCGGCCAGGTCGTGACGGTTGCCGACAATCGCTCGACCACAGCCCGGAGGCAGACGGTCCGCCACCATCTCCACAGCTGCCTCAGCGGTGTCAGCCTCACCGACGGACTCCACCCTGGACGGCCCCGCCACGACGAAGCCTCCGCCCGGTCGTGGGGCGATGTAGGGCACGTCCCACGTGCAGGGATGTTCGGTGCACCGGCTGAAGTGCAGCTCCCACATGCCAACCCAGGGGAAGAGCTGCCGCAATCTGGGTTCGGCGTAGGCGGAGCGCACCAGATCACCGTCCACGCGATCTGAAGCGAGTAGCCTCGTCCACTCGGCCTCGATGACGTGCTCCGCCATGCCCGTTGAGTCCATAGGAGAAGGGTGTCAGAACCTCGCATCGAGCGATGGGGCGTGCAGCAAGCGCCTCGCCCTCCGCAGGTGCAGCACCCTACCTCCACAGAAGTTGAGCCAGAGCCATTTCTCGTGAACATCCCCGCCGTTTCCGACCGGCAGCTGCTGTTCAAACCTGCAGACAACCGCTGCCGCTAAACGTGAACAAAGTCAAGCTTCGGTGGCTGGCGCCCGGCCAGCCGGTCCAGTACGCGCATCCACAGCACGGGCTGGGTCTCGGCCATGTTGTGCCCGAAGAGGGCGAGGGTGTCGGCTTGGTCGAGATCAGCGTACGAGCCCGGCTGGCCGTCCGAGCCGAAGTCTGCTTGAGGGCCTCGGCGGCGGTGGCTGTGCACAGACGGGTGTTGCCGTCCAGATGGTTGGTGCCGAGCCCGGCCCGCGCGATGACCGCGAGGGTGTAGTACTCCTCCAGGAACAACTGGCCGGTGGTGTAGAAGCCGATAGAGCCCGGGGCCGCACACCGTCAGCAGATGCCGCGACCGGTCGACGATCCGCTCCATGGCGGTGGGCCAGTCCGTCTCGGTCAGCCGGCCCGCCTCCCGCACCAGCGGGCGGGTGAGCCGGTCCGGAGCGGCATTCGCCTGCCAGGCGAAGAGCTCCTTGGGACCGAGACGTCCCCGGTTGCCCCTGTCACCGGCCCGGCCCCGCACCCCCAGGATCTGGCCCGCGTCGACCGCCACGTCCATCGCATCCCCGTTGGAGTGCAGCAGCGAGGTCGTGGGAACCCATCGCTCGACATCGCGTACGGTCACTCCGTCCGCGAGCTAGGTATCCACCCGGACCGGCCACTCCTCCCCCAGCCCGTATGGCGTACGCGGCCCCCACGGCTCCGCAATGCGATCGGGCGACGGTCCCACCTCCCACCTCCGCCTGCTGCCAGGAGAATCAGGGCCGAGATAGCCGTACCCGTCCGGTGTCGCGGATAACAGTCGGCCGCCGTGGGGGCACCACTCGGCCAACTGGCCGTAGCGCGACGCACCATCCAGTGGTGAGCCTGCGGAACTCACCGGTCGGCGAGGTATGGCATCGGCAGGCGGTCGGCCGGTCGATCGGCTCGCCAACTGTTCGTGATGTCCTGCCCGCTGAGGACTTCCACCGGAGAGCTGGGGCTCAGTCGTGCTCAGGCTGTGCTTGCTGGGCCAGGAAGTGTGCTGCTGCCTCGATCGCTTCCTTCTTGAGCTTTTCCACTGGTACACCCCAGCTGTCGCGCCAGTCGTCGAGGTTGTAGGCGCACACGACGAGCGGCTGCAGTGCGTCCGGGTAATCGAGGTCCCAGGCGACGTCGCGCCAGATCCGGAAGGCGCCGGCCGCAGGGTCGAGGGAACCGTCCACCATGCGCCCGGCGAGCCAGGAGGCCAGGGCCCACTTCGCCGACCGGGGGTCGGGTGGTACCTCTATTTCCAGCCCCAGCTCGTACAGCACCCGCTCGAAGAGTTCCGGCGCCTCGAGCTCTTCGCTGCGCCCGAGGCCGGCCAGCATCGCAAGGGACTCGCTTTCGACCCCGGCAAGCAGTGCGTCCAGACCGACCTGAATGAGCATGTCGGACCCGAAGTATCCGCCGAAAGCTCTCTCGTGCGCGAGCCGGCTCAGCTCCTCGAGAGCCTCATCATGAGTCACCGGGCCTCCTGTCAACTGACTGAACCGCAGCCTCCTTACAGCCGCGACAATCGAGTTCCCGCCCCAGGCGATCGATCTCGCGGAGCTGATGCCGTAGCGGCCTGCTGCCTTCAGCTGGCCAAACAGGGCACCCACGTGAGTTTATCGGGGCCGGTATGACTACCCACTCCCCCGAGTGACCGCCATCCGGATCCTGCACGGCCACCAGCGCGCCGGCGCTATCAACAGACCATGATCAAGACGACTGCCCGCGCCCTCGCGGCCGCGACCCTCGCCCTGCTGCCCCTCGCCGCCACCGCCCCCGCACACGCCGCCGAGACCCTCAGCCTCCACGACGCCATCGAAACCCTCCCCCAGGCCGCCGAGTCCCGCGACGGCTACGAGCGCACCAAGTTCAAGCACTGGATCGACGAGGACAAGGACGGCTGCAACACCCGCAACGAGGTCCTCCTCGCCGAAGCCGTCACCCAGCCCACCATCGGAGCCGGCTGCAAAATCACCGGCGGCACCTGGCGCTCCTACTACGACGACACCACCGTCCAGGGGCCGTCCGGCCTCGACATCGACCACATGGTGCCGCTGGCCGAAGCCTGGGACTCCGGCGCCTCCCAATGGACCGCGTCCCGGCGCCAGGCTTACGCCAACGACCTCGGCGCCGAACGCTCCCTGGTCGCCGTCACCGCCAAGAGCAACCGCTCCAAAGCCGACCAGGACCCCGCCCAGTGGATGCCGCCGGCCGCCGACGCCCAGTGCACCTACCTGTCCGACTGGGTGAGCACCAAGCTCCGCTGGTCGCTGACCGTCGACCGCGCTGAGCGCGACACCCTGCGCCAGCTCGCCGCCGGCTGCGAGAGCACCGACGTGGAGTTCGACCGGGTGTAGCCAACGCGTCCGGTCCGGCTGGATTCATCCCCGCTGTTTGCTGGGCCCCAATGTGGACTCACGGGGCCCAGCAGCATGAGCAGAGGACTCGGTGTGGACACAAGATCTGACTGTGGCCGTTCAGGAGGAAGTTGCCGAAGCGGTAGCCGTGGCCGGGCTTGTCGGACAAGGTCTAGCCCATGATGGTGACCGCGTGGCACCCTTACGCCCCACCCAGCAGACGGCACGATCACGGTGGGTTCGGTGCGTGCTGCGCCCATCGTCCCGGCCTGCCCTCGCAGGCCGGTGGCCCCTGAGTTGCAACCGAGCTCCATGGGCACGCCAGCCGGCCGTCCGTCACCGACGGCGATGACCCACCGGCCGCCTTCGCGTAGCAGCGGCAGACCCTCACTCACCGAGCCCGCGGCGACGACGTCGAGTGCGACGTCGGTGCCCCTCGGAGCGGTAGCGCGGATCTGTTCGGCGACGTCTCGTGCCCGATCGACGAGGGCACAGACAGGCCCTGGAGGGCGGCGCGTGCGTTCGGATGTCCGGTTGGTGGCCGACATCACGCGCTGGCTGTGCCGTGTACTCCTGGCCGCTGCAACCAGCTGCTCTCTCCTGGTGTGTTCCTCAAGTACCCAGGAGAGAGGACAACGGCCTTGACCACGCCCCCTGCCCCGGCCCCACCGAGCGCCGCGCAGCGGCCCGGCTACCGAGACCGGTTACGGGCCCGCTATGCCACAGCCGCCGAGGAGCGCATCGAGAAGGCGAGAGCCGCCGCTGTCGAACTCGGGCACACCGGCCCGGTGCCCTGGGACGACCTTCGCGCCGCCTACACCCGGCCGTCTCGTACCCCGTGGAAGTCATGCCGGATGCTCCTGGCCGGATCCTTCGGCGCGGCTCTGATGATGGCGCTCGTGGTGGGCTTTCTCGCCATGGTCACGCTGGCCCTGGAAGCCGAGCAGAAGAGGGAGGCCACCGCGGCAGCCAAGAAGTCGCAGGTAGCGCCGTTGTCGGTCGAGGAGGAGAAGAAGGCTGGCCGGGCCCTGGCAAAGGGTGGGGGGAAGGCCGCGGCGGTGGGGTTCGTTGTGGCCTTCGCCTGTTCCTCCTATCGCCGAATGTCGGACAAGCGGGAGGGGCTGCGCAAGGGGTACGTCAAGGACGGCGACCAGGTGGTGACCGAAGCCTTGGACGCGCTCCCATCCCTTGCTGCTCTCGCCTCCGCTCCAGCGGGCCGTACGCGGACCGAAGCGTTGACTGACGTGCACGAGAAGGTCTCGGAACTGATGATTGCGGTGAGAAACAGCGCGGAAGCCGCTGCAGGGCTGCAAGCCAAATACGCGGCTGACCAAAGGCGTCTGCGTGAGCACGGGCAGAAGGTCCGCACCGCGTTCGCCGACAAGCTCAGCGAACTTGTCGAGGACCGGGAGCGGGCGGCCCGCGAGCTCGGCGCCATGGCGCTCACCGTGGCGGCCCGTCAGTCTCAAGCGGCATACGGGGCACTCCTCGATGCCGAGGCTCTGCCCGCCGAGCCGGGCCCGGAGGTAGAAGACGTGAAGGGGCTCGGCGGGGTGTTCGCAATCGCCGGTGTTGCAACTGCGGCCTCCCTCGTCATCGCGCCAGCAGCCGGGGCGGAGGGAGCAGGGCTGCTGTTCATCCCCCTCACGGTGTTCACTCTGGCCGCCTTCCTCTCGGCGGCCTACACGCGCAAGCTCCACCAGCTGGGACGGGTGGTCGCGTTGTTCAGCCACAGGGGCCCCGGCGCCGGCGGGGCCTTGTAGCCCCCTGCGACGCAGCCGGCTGACGTACGAGCGCTGCGGCGGGCACGGTGCCCAGGACCGATGGCCGCCGCCACGGACGCCTCGCGTCTGTCCGACAAGTACGGCCACGGCTACCGCCGCGTATGGGCGGTCGGTCTGCTGGGCGCAGGTGCCTGCCGCACGGATCCGGTGAGCGGCTACCCAGTCGGCACCCCCGATCAACTTCAGCGCCCCACCCACGCCGGGGCTCTGCATGACCTGTTCCCTCATCGGATTCCTCGCCCTTGCCATAGCCTGTTTCGTCTTCGCCCTGTCCAGCTCGCCGGGATGGGCCCTCTACTCGATCGCCAGCGGTGTGCTCTTACGATGGCGCTGGCCAGTGCCGCGTTCAGCCAGCATCAACGCTGGGTGGATCTGGGCGGACTGATCCAGCGCGTCTCACTCACGGTCGGCTGGACCTGGCAGACGCTGCTCGCCGTGCGCATTCTGCACACCTGACGGTCGCCTCTGCGCGTCGAATGCCCTCCACGACCCCGTTCCGCCGGTCTCATGCCGTGGCGGACGGGGTGAGGCACTCATCCGCCCCACATGGCTCAACTTGAACTTTCACCGCGTGCGCTTCGCGGTAGTCGCAGGGAAGCTGGGCGAAGTAGCACCCATGGATGAGTACCGGTTATTGCTGTAACGCCATCTCATTCCCGGGGATCCGGCATTTCAGAAGCTCTTGTCGGAGAACCGGCTTCAGCGGGACGGGAATCTGAGCCTCGTTGACTGTTCGAGTTCCCGTTCCACTAGGGAAATTTCTGTGGCCAACCGCAGCGAGGGGTAAGCATTCAGATTGGAGAAGGCAGGCCGTGGAGAGTTTTCGAGAGTCATCCGGAGCGGTCGATTCCTTGATACGTTCCAGACTCAGAGATATTACCGCCCTGACAGAATTCAGTAACGGTGTCATTTCGCGGGAGTGTCTGCAAGAGGCCATAACTGAACAGAAGCCTGAAGACTGGGGAGTGAACGAAGACCAGTTGAACCTTGCGACACGGCTCGCCGTGGACGAGGAGTCTATGGTCGACGAGTTGCTGAAGCAGCTACACACTACCAACGTGATCACCGGGGCTGACTATGATCGCGAAAAATTCGACCGGTACCGTAGCCGGGTAGCCGCAAAATTCCAGCATGAAGGAAACGCCACCTATATATTTCCGGAAGAGGCGCGACTGCTGTACGCGGTCGCGGAAATAATGGCACCTTCGCGCGTCCTCTTCATGGGTTCTTACTACGGATATTGGGCGGCTTGGGCCCTCCCTGGGATCGTTGCCGCTGGAGGTGAGGCGATTCTGATCGATCCGGACCAGAGGGCCCTCGATCTTTCCGTAGATAATATGCGGCGATTGGGTTATGCAGATTTCTGTACGTTTGTCTGCGAGGATGCTATAGCGTATCTGGAGCGCAATCGAGCGCTATGCGATCTCGCGGTTTTGGATGCTGAAGGTCCGATATCTGAAGGGCCGGTAGATAGGCGCAGCAAGGCAATCTACGGACCGATAACATCCGCGCTGACTCCCCGGCTGCGAGCTGGTGGCGTCTTGTTGGCTCATAATATTCTCCTCACCAATCTCACGGACAATGCCTATTTCGAGCAAAAGATCGCCAAGAATTGTGAGCAGTTCGCAGAATTCTTCGGACTTGTCGCTCGTCACTACGACCGCGCCCTCACCTTCCCGACGTCCGAAGGGGTCGGCGTCTACCGCCGTGCCACAGAAACGGGCACAGGGGCGAGCAGCACCGGGGCTGGTTCAATGCCTAGCAGGCATATGCAACGAGAGCGCTGGCACCGCACAGCAACGGTGCGCACCCGGCCGCAGCGCATCTGGAAGCAGGAAGATTCCGACGGGCACTTGGTCTTCTCCACTAAGCAGATCCCGGTCGCTGCCCATCCGCTTCTATTGGACCGACTGGACGAGGCCAACTGGGAGAACCTCCACACACAGCACTTCTACCGGTTCATGGCGTTCACGATCCGACTTGAGCAATATGTGGTCAATCCCGCCGTCCTCGCCATTGCGCACCGTGATGTCCCGTTGAAAGTAAGGGGGCAGGACGCGTACGAAGCTCACCAAATCTACGTGGATGAGGGCTACCACGCTCTTGAAGCCGTTGAGCTGACACGCGACGTCCACCAGGGTACGGGAACTGAACCCATTGTGGGCCGGGGCGTGGAGATAGACCGACGTCTTGAAGAACTGCTGGCTGGTCTGCCATGCGATCGGACACGGGCTCTCGCCCGTCAACTCTTCGTGGCTGTGTCCGAGACGATGATCTCATCCACGCTGTCGATCATCCCGCGCGACGAGTCTGTAGCCCGCGCTGTTCGAGCGGCAATCGCCGACCACGCCGTCGACGAAGGGCGCCATCATTCATTCTTCGCTGGCTACCTGCCACAGCTGTGGCAGCAGCTGGCCCCAAAGGAACAGGACCTCCTTGCGCCGTTCCTGCCGCGCTTCATAATGGAGTTCACCGCTCCGGATGTAGAGGGCCTGCGGCGGGAGCTCGTCGGCTACGGTTTGACATCCTGTGAGGTCGATGACATCTGTCATGATGTGTACTCGCCCTCGCGTTTGCGTGAGGATGCCTCAATTGCGGGTGGGGCCACGCTTCGCTATTTGGAGCGGTGCGGAGCACTCGACCGTTCGTGTCTGTCGGATGCTTTGGGCGCGGCTGGCCTTGTGTCGTGATGCGACTCCGAGGCTGCCCGGTGGCACGTGTCGTCTGGAGCAACAACCTCCGCCGACTGTCAGCCGACAGCCGAGCCCTGATGACCGTCACCCTGATCGGCTCCACCGCGCTGTTCGCGCTCAATCCCTTTATCGCCGTCCATCTCCCAGAATACGCTCCTGGTGCCGGCCCGATAGGTGTCACGCTCGCGTCCTCCGCGATGGTTGGTGGCGTCGCGGCACTGTTGCTGTCGGCGATCGGCGGTGGCACTCACAACGGCCGCGCTTTGATTGCTCGCTGGTCCATCGCCGGACTCGCCGCAGGAGCCACCACTCTGGCATTCCTTCCTTCTGTGCCTCCAGGACTCCGACCATTCACAGTGATGGTGGGAATGGTGTTGCTGCGAGGATGTCAAAATCTGTACAGCAACGCTTCTCGGAGCCTGCATCTGTTGACCAACGGTCCGAACATAGACGCGGGTGTGCTGTTCGCCACCGTGGGCACGTTCTTCGGGATCGGGTCGGCGATGGGGCCCGTGCTCGGGGGGATACTGCTGGCCGTCGGGGGGCTCGGTACGGTCTTAGCGACGGCTGCCACGATGTTCCTTGTCTGTCTGATTCCGCTGCTGTGGGGAATCCGGCGGTTCGTTGGCTCATCGATCGACACTTCGCCTGTAGTTGCTGTGGTCCCCGGCTTGGTGCAACGACTGCGACCGAGTTCGGGCAGGGCAGCACGTATCTGCCTGGGAATGGGTGCGGCGTACATTCTGGATGCCCAGAGCATCGCCTACATACCGCTCACCATCGAGCATCACTACCCCTTGGGAGACCGGCTCACGGTTGCCTTCTTCACCACGAACGCCGTGTTGCTCGTCGTTGGCTCGGTTCCTGTCATGCGTGCCATGCAGCAGAAGATTCCGCAGGTTGAGTGGCAGGTGGGAATCGGTGTCACCGCACTGCTCACGAGTCTGGTGTTGCTGCGCTGCGCGGCCTCCGCTCTGGCGGCACTCCTGGCTTCCGCGGTGCTCTACACGCTCGGGGAGATCGTGGTCATGGCCATCGGAATGGTGCTGATCAGGGCTGAGATGGAGCGAGACGAGACAGCGATGGCAAGGAACGTTGCGTTTCTCAATTTCACCACTACCACCCTGGGAACCGGAGCGGGGCAGTACGTGGGAACAGCCGTGGCGGCCCTTCGTTCACCCCTTTGGCACGCCGTCGTATGGACGGTGGTCGCGGTGGTGAGCGTCGCGGTGCTCTGGCAACCACGAGCATCAGTGATGACCGCCGAGCGGACCGATTTCAGAGGAATGAAAGGGGCGCGATGAACACCGTGATTATCGCCTCGGTAGCCGAGCGCGGCATGCACCGCTATCTGTCCGGCTGCCGCAGGGTTTTAGGGAAGGGTTCTCGTCGAGGTGGCAGGTAGAGGGGCAGTGGGTCAACACAATGTCTCCAGTACCCCAGCTAGCCGCCGTAGACGAAACGGCCCATCTCGTGCGGGAAGGCCATACCCGTTCCCGCCTTGGGCTTCCCCACCGCGGGGTGCAACCTGCCGATCGCGCTGCTCCGTGGGCGGAGTACGGCCCAACTTCACGCCCCAAGGCATCTAGCGACCCACGGGCTACACCTCGTCGGCGGAAGTGAACGGTCCACCCGCACGTCCACCTGACGACGTGAAGACCATGAGGGAGGAAACGGCGATGGAGAGCCAAAGCGCGTCCGAGGCGTCGGCCAGGACACTCACCGGAGGTTTCATCCGGCCGGTGGAGCGCGGCGACCTGGAGCAACTTCGAGCTTTCTACAACTATGCAGTTGTGCATTCGGACGCCACGTTGGACACCGAGGAGAAGACAGCGAGGGAGTTTGAGGACTGGTTTGCAGAACACCAGGGACGCCATCGCGCAGGGGTGTACGTCTCGGATGGCGGCTCCGTCTCCGGCTATGCGTCGCTTTCGCCGTTCTCCCGTCGCGGTGGCTACTACCCGTTGGCGGAACTCTCCGTCTACCTTGCCCCTGAGTGCCGGGGACGGCGATACGGCCTCCGGCTCACGGAGTGGGCGTTGGAGGAGGCATGGCGGCGCGATTTCTCCACCGTTGTTGCCTTCGTAACTGCTACCAATGAGGCGCCGAACCGAATCCTGCGCAACTGCGGCTTCGTGCACACGGGTGCGATACACCAGGCCGGCCGGAAGTTCGGCAAGTACGTCGACCTCGACATCTGGCAGACCTTCCTTCGAGAGCCCGGCTCAAGCGACCGCAACCTCGAAGACCGGTGAAGAACTGAACAACCTGCGGAAGGCACTGATGCTGATCAATAAGTGGGACGCGGCCATGGATGATCTCGAATGGAGAGAATGGCTGGCGAACGGGCACGACTTCGGTCAAGTCATCGCAAACGGAAGAGGACGCACTGTGCCGGTTGTCGTGCCGACCCACTTCCTTTACGACGGCAGCGATGTCATTCTTCTGCACCTGGCCCGGCCCAACCCCATCTGGGCAGCTCTTGAAGAGAACACCACAGTGCTCCTCTCGGTCGTCGATGACTGGGCGTACATTCCCACTACTTGGCGGGCGGCTGCCACCGCGCCGATCGAGACCGGAGTGCCCACCAGCTACTACAGTGCAATCCAGATCACGGCGACGGCGAATATCGTCGATTCCCCGGCGGGAAAGGCTCAAATCCTGCGCAGACATCTGACGCACCTACAGCCTGCCGGAGACTTTGCACCCGTTGTCCCCGATAAGCCGCCTTACGGCAAGTTGCTGTCCGCGCTACGCGGCCTGGAACTGCACGTCACCTCTGTCGCAGCAAAATTCAAGTACGACGATCACAAGCCAATGGGCTTCCGCAGAGACATTGCGGATCACCTCGAAGGTCGTTCCGATGAGCACGACGCCGGGGCCAGGAGAGAGCAGCTCCGACGGATCGAAGCATGCGGGGAGTTGGATCCGTAAGGCATCGTTGCACCCAACCGGGGAGCATCCGAATGTCTGCAATGCGGCGTGATGCTGGACCCGGCGGTCGTACGCCGAGCCCCGCGGCGGGCCGCAGCCACCGGGTGGAGCGGCGGCTCCGCAATCTGGAATGGGACCCCCGCCCGCGGCACCACCGAGCTGACCGGCGGACTCGCGCATGAGCTCTGGTAGACGACCGGCAGCGCCTGTACGGCCTTCCCGCAGCCCGGGCGGACACCCCCGAGCACCGCGGACGAGTACTTGTGCGCGGACGACCCGGCCGCCACGCTCCCCCGGTACGCGGCGGAGCTGGCACGCGACCCGGGTGACGCGCACCCCCTCGCCGGCCGGCCCCTCGCCGCGGCCACCCTCACCCGGCCCTCCGCCCGGCCCTCAGCCTCCTGGAACGCTTCGCGGGCCCGGCCGTGTCCCTGCCGGGCCCGGAAGGAGACCGACCCGGTCGGACCTGACCTTCCCACCGCCCACGCCCCTGCTCCGGCTCCTGTATGCGCCTTGAGTACACTGGTGGTGCAGTCCACACCTTTTGTCTCAGCGCCTTCGCAGGAAGATCGGTGCGACTGCGGCGTGCACGATCCCCTGGTTCGGAGTTCGGCGATGGACGGAGAGCGCCCGGGTACACCCCCGGCATTCACCGTGCAGTGGCAGGAGTGGCTGGCCGAAAGTCTACTCAGCGGGGTCGCGCACGATGAGATCGTCACCGTAATGCGGCAACGGGGCTTCCCCCCTGCGGTCGCTCGGCAGCTGATCACAACTCAAGAGGAAGCCACTGTCTTCCGCGTGGCGCACCGACTCCTGGGCGAACACCGAAAGCTTCGTTCACTGACGGATGCGCTGAGCGACCAGTGGAGCCAGTCGCCGCGGGCGACGGCGGTTCCCGTGATGGATCCGCCGGACCCGGAGACGTTCTTCGAGCACTTCTACTTCGCGAATCGCCCAGTGGTCGTCCGCGGCCTCGTGGACAGGTGGTCGGCGCTTCACAAGTGGTCCCCGGACTATTTCGTCCAGGAGTTCGGAGACACGGTGATCGAGATATCGACGGACCGGCAGGACGACCCCCGGTTCGAGGAAAACTTCCTCGCTCATCGCCGCGAGGTCACCATGCGCGAGTTCGTGACCCACGTCATGGCGGAAGAGGGCAACGACCGGTACGTGGTGGCCCGGAACCGGTTGCTCCAACGCCCCGCTTTCCACCGGCTGCTGGACGACATCCGCCACCTCCCCGGGTTCCTCACTCCCGTCGCGCTCGACCACGCGAAGCTGTGGTTCGGGCCGGCGGGCACGGTCACGCCTCTGCACCATGACGACTCCAACATCCTGTTCGTCCAGATCCGGGGCTCGAAGCTCGTGCGCCTGGTGGAGCCGCACAACCTGCCATGCCTCTACGGGGACCCGGGCGGCCGCAGCCCCGTGGACCTCGGCGGTGTGGACCTAACCAGGTTCCCGGCGATGAGGAACGTTACTGTGACCGAGGCGACGGTGCGCGGGGGCGAAGCCCTCTTCCTTCCACTCGGCTGGTGGCACTGGGTCGCTTCACTGGAGACGAGCATCTCCCTGTCGTTCGTCGGCGCGTTCGACCTGGCCGGCCACTCCACGAGCTGGCGTTACACCTGAACCCGCACAGGCCGTCCGTCCCGGTTGCGGCCCGTACCCGACCGGCCGACACTGGGAAGTGCCTGTTCGGAGGGGCCCTGGCACCGTCGGGCCGTGAGGAGCCGAACATGAACGAACAACCGGGCAGCGCGACCGGGCGGAACCGTGAGCAGGCGCAGTCCCAGGCGCGGTCGGACGGCGCCGCGTCCCTCATCGCCTACTCCGTAGCGGATCGCCCGCTGACCATCGAGCCCGCGGCAGCAGACCGAGCCTGGATGTGCGCGACGCTCCAGCACTTCGCCAATCGCTGCCTCCCTCTTCTGATAGCCAATCAGAGCGGTTGGATCCTCCTCAACGACACCCGCTTCAGGGCGCGCTGGTCGGGGAGGGAGGAGCCGGACTCGTTGAATATCAGCCACGCCGGCAGGCCGGACCGGCCCCCGCCTCTGGCGCACAGTCAATTTGGGTACGGAATCATCACGTGGAGCATCCCCTACCTCTTCCGGACTCCTCCCGGGTTCAACCTCCACGTCCGCGGGCCGACGAACTGTCCGAAGGACGGCGTGTCCGCCCTGGACGGCATCGTGGAAACGGACTGGACGGCGGCGACCTTCACCATGAACTGGAAGGTGACGCGACCGTTCACGGACATCGTCTTTGACGAAGGGGAACCCTTCTGCATGGTCGCTCCGCAACGGCGGGGAGAGCTGGAGTCGTTCCACCCGGAAATCCGGGACATCGAGTCGATACCAGCGGACAACGCCCGCTTCCAGCTCTTCAAGAGCTCCCGGGAGGACTTCACGGCCAGGCTGAGACGGGGCGATCTGCCGGCCGGCAGTTGGCAGCGCGACTACTTCCGCGGCCGCGACGCCGGAGCCGACGGCACCGAGCCGGCACACCAGACCCGGCTCCATCTCGAACGGTTCCGGGAGCGGCAGTGAACCGGCCGGCCCACGACATCCACCACGACCACCCGGCCACCGGGCCCACCAGATGGGTGACCGATGACGAGCGGGCAGCGTACGAACGGGATGGCGCGGCCCTCCTGAAGGGAATCGTCCCCCGGACGAGTGGGTGGCCTACATGAGCGCCGCGATCGACCAGCTGACGCAGCATCCCGATCCGTCGTCACAGAACTACGCGGAGGCGGGGCAGCCGCGCTTCTTCGGACAGTCGTCCCCGTGGCTGCTCGACCAAGCCTTCAAAGCGTGTGCGCTGTCCGGGCCGATGCCCCTCGTCGCGCGCCAGGTGCTGACCGGCGCCGACAGCCTGAACTTCTTCTACGACCAGGTCTTCGTCAAGGAACCGGGCACGCCCAGAACCACACTCTGGCACCAGGACTATCCCTATTCCCCGCTCAACAGCGAACAGATCCTGCGTATCTGGGTACCGTTCGACATCGTGACGGATCAGAGCGGCGCACTCTACTACCTCAAGGGGTCGCACCTCTGGGGTGTGGTGTACGAGGCGCCCGGCTCCGGGCGGATATCGGACTGGCAGCCCGATTTCGACGCGGAATACCTGGAGCACCGCTGGCTGATAGGGGAGTCGGAACCCGGAGACGCGCTGCTGCGCCACCCCAAGACCGTCCACGGGGCCCGCGCGAACAGCTCCCGGACGCCTCGCCGGGCGGTGGCCGTCGTCTACACCGGGGACGACGTGACCTGGGATCCGCATCCGGCGGACGTGTTCCACAACAAGGGCCAGACCGGCCACGTGACCCCGCCTGCCCTCGGAAAGGGAGACACCCTCGACTGCGCCCTCTTCCCCAGGGTGTGAGCCGCTCGTGACGGCGCTGGTTCACGACGCGGAGACCTGATGGCGTGCCGCGTTCAGGACATGCAGGGCCGAGGCCGTGAATCCCGCGTGGTGCTCCCCGTCGTCACAGCAACGGATGAGCCCATCCTCGTCCTGCCAGCTCGCGAGCAGCAGGACGCCGTCGCACACCTCCCGCTGTCCGGCCTCGCCGCGAAGGACACGCTCCTCCAACGCCGCGATCCAGCCGTGCCGGTCCGCTCCGGACACGTCCCACAGCCCCCCAGTCCCCGCCTCCGTTCTCCCGGCGGCCCAACCACAAGGCCGCCTGGCCGCCGGCGAGGCGGCCTGCGCAGCGCGGGAGAGGACCGCGTCGACCTCGCGCCTCACCCGGCCGCGGTGGGTCCATCCGTCGGCGCGACCGAACTGCCCCACCGGGTACGGCCCCGGCTCCAGGGCCCGGCGGACCATCGTCAGAGCCAGTGCCACCACCAGGGTCGCATGGTGTGAACGGGGCCAGTTCTCGGGGCCGGACCGTTCCTCCGCGTAGCGGGGCCAGCTCCCGTCCTCGCGCCGGGAGCTCTCCAGGAGGTCCAGGAAGGGTGCGAGGTCCACCGCGACGCGGCCGTCGCAGACGGAGAGGGCACCGCACAGCAATTCCGCGGCGAGATCGACGCGGCCCGTGGCCACAGCACGCCGCAGCAACACGTCCAGCAGGTCACGGACGTCCGACAGATCGATGTCCGGCCACACGGCACGGCGCTGCCCGAACTCGGTCGCGTACATCGCGGTGTGCGCCATCGCATAGCTCTCCTGCTCGGTGACCAGCAGGACGTTCGGGTCAGACACGAGGGAAGAGAGGGACAGAACCTCGTCCGGTCCGTTGCCGACGCTGATTCCCAGCACGCGGAGGAAGAAGAGCACGTCCAGACGGCGGTGCGGAGGGCGTTCGGTCCACAGGGGCACGCCGCTGCGTATGACCGCCCGTACCAGGCGACCTGCGGAACCGTCCTCGCCCATGGTCACCAGGGCCGCGTACGGCAGGCCATAGAAGTTGACGAAGTCACCGTTCCGGACGAGGAGATGGCGATAGCCGGGCCTCTCCACCTCCTGCCGAAGGTGCCGAAAGAACTTCTCCTGCACACCGTCGGCGGGGTGGAGCCGTGCCCGTACCAACGCGAAGAGGGAGGTATCGACGAGCGGCTTCACACCCCCCGGGGCGGGGCCGGCCGCACCGACCGAACACTTCGGGAGCTCACGGCAGAGCCACGTGGTAGCGGCGTCCTCCAGGGCAGAGGCTGCCGACACCAGTGGCCGTGACGTGTCCGTCGTGGGGTCGGTGTTCACGTCGGCGGATCGATGGCCCCCCGTGTCTGTTCGGAAGCCGACGGCGGGTCGATGGCCGGCGGGATCATGTCTCCCGGCTTCTTGCCGGTCGACAGCCCGGACAGCCATTTCGCCTGGCCCTTACCGCTCAGTCGCCACTGGTTCGCCTCTTTAGCGAGCCATTCGAAGTTGTCGGCGAAGCAGCCCGTGTCACAGACCTGGCCCCTGTCACGTTCGGCCTGGACCAGCGGGCCCAGGTAGCGCCAGTACCACTCGACGGGCCACCGCTCGAAGACAAGGCCGCCGTAGAGGGTGCCGTTGCGAACCAGCACGCCCGCGGTTTCGAAGAAGGACGCCACGGACGTCCAGGCGTCGTAGCCGTCGGAGATGCGGGGGTTACGGGCCCGAATCGCGTCGTAGTCGACTGTGGACGGATCCATACCCTCTTTGAAGTGGTCGAGGTACCAGAGGAAGCCTCGCCGGACCGGCCCGTCCCTCGTCATGTCGTACAACTTGATCAGAAGTTGCGCGTCCTCGTGAGTGGGGCCTTCGGGGGCGTTCGATGTGGTCATGCACCCTCCAGACGTAGAGCCCCCTCCATCAGAGTCTCCGGCGGCTCCCGTCGGCGCCGCAACCCGGTACCGTCCGTTCGGGCGACGACCGCACGGCGCTCGTGCCTGTGCCCGTGGTGTTCGCCAGGTCCTCTCGCAGGCACTGGAAGGCGGCGGCCTGCGCATGTGCGGCCAGTTCGGCCCACCGCTGCTGGTCCTCCTCCCCGGCGACGACCGGGGGCAGCGTGAACCGGTCCGGTAGGTAGGTAGGTAGGGTCTGCGCCGGATCATCGCTCCGTAGGCGTCGCTGAGTTTGTGCACCGTTCGATCACTGGTGCAGGGCTTCGCAGTCGCGTGCCGAACGCAGGTTCTGCATCAGCCAGCCGAACGTGTGCTCGGTAGGGGTCACCTCCGCCTGCGCGGAGAGCACGGGCTCCACCTCGGTACGTCCACATTGCGGCACGGGCCACCTCCGCCTGCGCGGAGAGCACGTCCCGCACCGAACTCATCGTCACCACCCGTCGGGCCCACCTCCGCCTGCGCGGAGAGCACTTCCTCGGAGCCTGGGACGACGCCTACCGGCCCGGCCCACCTCCGCCTGCGCGGAGAGCCCGTGCGTTGCCGCGTCGCGCCGGCGGATCACGTCGGCCCACCTCCGCCTGCGCGGAGAGCCCCGCGCGAGGCGCTGGAGGTCGGGGTGCTGGTCCGGCCCACCTCCGCCTGCGCGGAGAGCCCGCGCGTTCGGCAGCCTTCGCGGCCTCCTCAGCCGGCCCACCTCCGCCTGCGCGGAGAGCCCGCCGGCCTCGCCCCCGACGGATGCCGGTTCATCGGCCCACCTCCGCCTGCGCGGAGAGCCCTGGGTCATCACCGGCGTCCAGGTCATCCCCGCCGGCCCACCTCCGCCTGCGCGGAGAGCCCTCTCGGTCAGGCGGTCAGCCACGGTCGGCTCCCGGCCCACCTCCGCCTGCGCGGAGAGCCCCCCCGACTCGTCCCTGACATGCCCCTCCTCGCGGCCCACCTCCGCCTGCGCGGAGAGCCCATGCCCATGTCCTTTCATGGTGGTTGATGCCGCGGCCCACCTCCGCCTGCGCGGAGAGCCCCCTTCGCGACCTGGGACATTAGGGGTGCTTTGCCGTTTCGTAATCTTCTCCTGCGGTGGGTTGTGCTGAATTGAACGAGATCAAGGTGAGTCCCTCGAAGTCGCGAAGGTGTCGACGGCGTTGCCCGGCCATCCGCATGGCGAAGCCTTGTTCGTTATCGGCTGGGTAGATCAGCACGGCGATTCCGTCTCCCGTGCAGTTGGCTATGGCTTCCCATAGTTCGTCTCTGACCTTTGCTGAGACGGTGCCGACGTACAGCTCTGGGGTGACCTCCAAGAGCCAGCGGGTCAATGCTCCGCGCAGGTGGTCTGGTACCGCCGTTGCGGACAAGGTGATCATCGACGGCATGGGCCACGACCGATCCAAAGTGGTGTCATTGGCCACCTTCGCGGGCGTGGTTAATGCCGCCTGGTACGGAGCCCGTCACGGGGTCCCACAGATCGACGAGTTCTTCCTGCAGGTCGTCCGTTTGGTCATCGGTGATCTCCGGTGCGAGGAGACGCTGTACGTCGGTGACGATGCGCGGCATCAGCCGGAAGAGGCGCAGGCCCTCACGGAAAGACCTGCGTGCGGCCTGCTCGGGGTTGGGAGCATTGTGGAGGGTGAAGGCGAGGGGGAGGGTGAGTTCGGCTTTGTAGAGGTCGGCGATGTCGTAGATGAAGGACTGCTGGTTGCCGCTGTGAACGAAGCCGAGTGCGGGTGTGCAGCCCATGGAGATGATTGCGGCGTGGACAATCCCGTACAGGCAGGTGTTGGCGGAGGACAGGGCTAGGTTGACGGGGTCTTGTTGGTCCCAGGCTGCGGGGTCGTAGACGCGTTTGAACCTGCCAATGCGGTGTTGCTGGGCGAGGAGTTTGTATAGGGCTTTCATCCGCTGCCCTTCCAGGCCGCGGAGATTTTCCAGGGAGGTTCCTGAGGGCACGGTGCCGTGGCCGAAGCGCTGTTCGTACATGCGCCGGGCGACGGCGAGGTGTTCGTGGGGGTCGGCCCAGGCGTGTGCCTGGGTCTCCAGCCATCGGGTACTCAGGGAGCTTGGCACGGTGGCGCTGTAGGTGCGGACTCCGCCGGCACCGGTCGCCACGACGGTGGTGCCGTGGCGGGCAAGGGTGGCCAGAGCCCGGGTGGTGATGCTGGTGCCGGGCCCGAGCAGCACGCAGCTGAGGGCGGCGGTGGGCAGATAGACCGTTTCGGTCCCGCGGGCTTCGGTGGTGACGACGGCGCAGACGCCGGTGTCGTCTTGTTGGATGCGGACCAGGTCGAGGTAGAGGAAGGACAGGGAGTCGGCGGTGCGTGGCAGCATCGCGACGGTGGGGGCGGCGAGTTTGCGTCGGGCGTTGGCGGGTGTGGTCATGGTGTGTGCCGGCTTGCTGGGGCCAGGGTGAGCAGGCCGCAGCCGTAGGCTTTGCCGCGGCCGATGCCGTCGAGGATGCGCTGGCGCAGCAGCTCGGTGTCCTTGATGTGGGCGATGCCGTCGAAGCGGGTGCGGGCGTGGGTGATACGACGTTTGTCCTGAGCGCGTTCGCCGCGGGCGCTGTCAAGGGGGGTGGAGTGAGCGGTGGTCAGGTGCAGGCCGCTGTGTTCTTCGGCTTGGCGTTGCCACCAGTGGTCGGCGTCGGCGCCGGAAAGCGGGATGACGGCGGGGGCGCCGGTGGTGGCGCGGGTGGTGTGGCCTGGTTTGCGGACGGCGTTGGCGGTGATGCGGTAGCGCACGGCGAGGCCGGGTCGGAGGGCCTCCAGCAGGGGGGTGAGTTCCTTGGTGGCTGCGGTGGCGTAGCCGGTGGGGAGTTTGTCGAGGTCGGGCTGCAGGTGGCTTTGCAGGAGAATCACGGGGGCGGGGCCGGTGTCCTCGGTGCGGAAGAGGACGCCGGCCTTGCGTCGGGCCTGGTCCCCGAGGTGGTCGGGGAAGAGCTGCATCAGGCTGTGGTGCAGGGCCACGGCGCTGGAGAGGTCTCTGCGTGCCTGGCGGTGGTGCAGGTGGGGCTGGATGCGGGTGAGCCACAGCTTTGTCATCGCGCAGTTCCTTCGCTGCGGGCGGTGTCCAGGTAGGCGGACAGGGCGGTGAGGTAGGCGGTGCCCAGCCCTGCGCACTGGTCGGCGGGCCCGGGCAGGGTGCGCTGGTAGAGGGTCCGCGCGCGGAAGGTGCGGGCTCCTTGCGGATCGTCGTTGAGTTCGCTGACGGCCACGGTCCCCTCCTGGTCCGCGTTCTGCTGGTGGACCAGGGCTCGGGGTGACAGGTGGTCGAGGGGGGCGTCGGAGTGGAAGTCGATCCGTACGTCGCCGGATCGGGGTCGGGGCCGGGCCAGGGGCAGGTGCACGAGGTGGTGGAGCGGGTTGGGGAGCAAGCCGAGCAGGAGCGGGCCCTCGGGCGGGCAGGATCGCCGCCCGAGGTAGGGCGGCCAGTGCGGTGCGAGCAGGGCTTGTTCGCAGGTGCGCAAGGTGTCGGGGTCGCCGGTGAGGCACGCGGTGAAGGCTGCATCCGCAAGGTAGGAGCGGTGCGAGAGCAGAGTGCTCTGTGCGGGTGGGCGTTTCTTTCCTTCGGCGGTGGTGACGGTGCCCTTGGCGGGCAGCCCGCCGCCGACGGTGTGCAGGTCGCGCAGCAGGACACCGGGCCGGTCGGTGCGGGTCGTCAGGGACAGGCGGGCGATGTCTTCGGTGCTGTGGTGGCGTGCGCGCCCCAGGCACGCGGCGAGCAGGCCGATGATGCCGGAGCGGGTGGGGTGGGTGAGGGTGTCGCGTTCGTTGTAGTGGCTGCGGGTTCCCCATGACTGCAGGGGCCCGCTCAGGTGGAGCAGGAGCCCGAGTGCGGTGTCCGGGGCGCTCACGCAGTGGCCTCGCTCAGTGCCGCGGTGACGGCGCCGGTGATGAGCTCGTCGAAGGAGTCGACGCGCGAGCCCAGGCCGGCCAGGTCCTTGTCCTCCAGGCTGGCCCATCCGCTGTGCAGCACACCGCGCGATCCCAGCAGCCGGCTGGCGGCCTGGGCGTAGTCGGCCAGAGCCCGGCGGGACGGCTCGGCGAACCCACCGGAGCGCTCAGCGCCCACCGGCTTTTCGAATGCCGCGGCGTAGGACAGCGGGCGGTCGGAGCGGACGCTGAGGTGCACCAGGTCAGGGATGGTGTGCGGGGCGGTAGAGGTCTTCTTCGCCTCGGGCAGCGACAGCACGAACGCCTCACCGAACGCGGTAGCCAGGGTGGTGGCGGCTGCGACGTCACCGCCGATGTTGCGCAGCAAGTCGGCCAGGTCGAGGGTCGCGTAGCGATAGAACACGCCGGCGCTGAACTCGCTGCTGCCCATGTGGGCGCTGCCGGCCGTGTCCCGCCAGGCGTCGGTGATGTCGTCCACGGCGGCGAAGTAGTCCACTTCGACGTCGGTGCCATGGGTGGTCAGGGCATGCGCGAGCTGTACCGCGCCGTCGACGCCGGCATCGTCGACTTCCGCGAGCATCCGCCCGAACAGGTTGATGATGCCGTTGCGGCTGCGCAGGACGGCGTCGATGTCGGCTTGCGGCAGGATGCTCTTGACGCCCTTCTTCATGTCCTTGGCGCCCTCCAGCTCGTCCCGGTGGGCGTGGGCCAGGTCGGCCAGTTCGGTGACGGCGGACGTGGGCACGTAGACCATGGCGTTGGTGCTCCAGGCCGGCTCTTCCTCCGAGGGAGGGTCGGCCTTGATGCTGCTGCCGGCGGCGATGTGCTGGCCCGCACGCCGGGCCAGGTCCGCCGGCCAGTCGCGCTCCTGCTGCAACTCCCGTTCTACGGCCTCTCCGATCCTGCGGGTGCGCAGGGCCTTTTCGCCGATGCTGCGCTGGAAGTACCGGCGCACCGCGCGCTTCCAGCACTGGCTGGAGACACGGGTCCGCTCCCGGTCGCCGTACTGCACCGTCTTGACGGAGTTGGTGTCGTCCCGGTTGAGGTTGGCGTAGGGCACGCTCTGCAACACATGGAAGTCGATGTACCGGCCGGCGATGGTGTGCTGCTGTGCGGTGGTGGTCACGGTCTTGGATCTCCTTGTGATGTCGATCGAGGCGAAGGGGCGGACGGTCAGTTGGTGGATGCGGGGGTTGTCGCTGTGTGCTGTGCCTCGTTGTCGGCTTCGCGGGCGCCGGCAAGATCGGCGGCGGCGCGAGCGCGGTAGTAGTCCTGCAGCCACCAGCGGGCGATCCGCCGGCGTTGCTGGGGCCAGTTGCGCAGGTCGACCAGGAGGCGTGCCCAATCCGGTGGGGCGCCGCGGTCACACAGCTGCCGTACCGCGGCGGGAAGGTGACGGTGCAGGCCCGCGCTGCTCTGCTTGCACAGCAGATTCAGCCGTGTCTCGGCGGCGCTCTCCCGGATGCCCTTGTGCGCACCGCGTGCGACGGCAGTGGCAAAGGCCAGCCCGAGGCTGTCGCCGAAGCGCTCGCGGCGCTGCTGCTCAGCCTCCGCCCGACGGGCCGCCCGCTGCTCGGGGATACCACCGCCGTTGTCGACGGGCTGCTCGTCGGTGCTGTCGCCGCGGCCTCGCGCGGGGACCGGGGCGGCTTCCGGTTCGGATGGGCCGCGGCGGTGGTGCGCGGCGATGAGTGCGGCGACGGCGTAGAAGGCGAGCTGGCTGTCGGCGTCCCTGGCAACGGTGGCGGGAAGCCGCGGGGCGACGATGCGGTGCATGCGGGGCACGTCATCCAGTGACTTGCCCACGCCGCTGCGCAACGCGGCCTTCGCACCGGTGTCCTTGGCCACCACCTGGCTGATGGCACGGACGAATTCGCGGGCTTCGGTCAACCATGCCGACGGGCCGGCGGCACCGAGCCCGGTGCCTGCCTGCTGGAGATTGGTGGGAAGGGGGGTGGTGGTCATCGGTCAACTCCCTGGGCGGGCCGCTTGGCGCCGGCGGACTTCTTCTTCGGGCGGCCTCCGTAGAGTTCAATGCGCGCGAACTCCCGGGCCCGGGCCCCGCGCGCCGTGCCGGAGGCCGCTTCGGTCACGTAGTCGTAGATCTGCTCCGCACTCGCACGGAACGCCCCTGCGGCACCTTCGAAGCGGCCCTCTTCCAGCCGCTTCCAAAACTCCCTCTCTGCCTCGGGCCAGTACCGTGCGGCCGCGGCAGCCGACCAGGAGCAGTCACAGACCTTGGAGTTGGTGAACTGCGCCCACGCCTGCTTCGCCGCCCGCTCCAGGCGCTGTCCGTATCGCTCGCCTGCCAGACGCAGCTGACCCACCAGGCGTGCCGTGTCCAGGTCGCGTTCCTGCATCAGGTGCAGCACAGGCGCGGTGGTGGCGGAGACGACCTGGGTGTCCTTGGCCTGGCCCTCCTGCTCGATCCCCAGAGCCTGGATCCGAAAGGTCTCGTCGAAGAGCTCGGCCGCGGTGGCGATGACAGGGGGCCTGCGGCTCTCCACCCCGGGCGGATCGCTCAGCAACAGCGCATCCAGGTCCCGCCACAGCCCCCGCCGGGCATCGGCGTAGCGGGCGTAGCGGTTGCCGGCCTGGCTGATCTGCCAGATCAGGAAGTCGTCGTCGCGGGGGATACGTTCGCGGTAGGCCCAGGTGATGTAGGCACCCCTCGTTTGGGTCCCGGCCCCGTCCGGGACCAGCAGCAGCGCGTGCTGGCTGTGTCCCACCAGCTTCGACATCGGACCGGTCACCACGCCCGTGAGCGTCAGCGGATCCGTCAGCTCGTTCCGCTCCCACGGGCACGGATCAGCCGCACGCTGATAGCGGCGGGCGCGGTCCGGTTCGGGAAGACCGGCCAGCAGCGTCTCGAACAGCGTCGCCCCCACGGGGTGGTAGGACAGGGCAGTCCGCAGCGGGCCCGCTACACAGTTGGCCTCCTTCACCGGCCCGACGGTCCGCGCCGAGCAGCGGCCCGACGGCCCGTAGTACCGCCACACCAGCAGATGCTCCAGAGCCTGCGCCGAGGCGACCGCCACCGGACGCGCATCAGCGGCGTGCTCAAACCAGGCGTGGTTCGAGCCTGAAGGGCGTGTGGTCACCAGCTTGTTGAGTCCCGCCGTCTTGTCGCACTGGTCCTTCAACCGCGGGTCCTGAAGAAAGGGATAGACGGGGTCGTAGAGGCGGAAGCGCTCTGCGAACTCGGTGAAGTACCGATCGATGCCGTCGGGATCGAACCGGCCGGCATCACGGGCATCGAAGCGTGCCTCGTGCCAGTCATCGGCCGTATCAACTGCGGTGATCCGGGTGGTCAGTGCGTACAGCACCCGGTACAGCGCGGACAGCGCCGGAGGCAGTGAGACCGCCAACGCACTGATCTCGTGGGCGCGGACGAACAGCTCGCGCAGACCGACGGCCTCAGGCCGCCGGTCAGCAGGCACCGAATCCACCCATCGCACGGGGAACGCCGGCTCGGTGAGCAGATCGTAGAGGTCAGTGGACATGACACCTCTCTGCGAGAACTTCAGTAGGCTTCGATCCAGCTCCCCGCCAGCGCGGGGGTGACCCGTGTGAGGTAGGCGTATTGCAGCCTTTGCAGGTCGAGCTCCCCGCGGAGGCGGGGGTAGGACTCAGCTGCACACTCCCCCGCCAGACGGACGCGTCTGTTCGGTGCTGTTGCAGCACGCCAAGCAGACAGTGCTATTAGAAGTGTGAGGTAGGTGTTCCGGGGGTTGAAGTTTCCAATCCTTCGCTGGTGAACGAAACTGTTCGCCCGCCGATCGAATGCGACCAGTCACCAGTTGCCGAGCGGTGCATCGGCAGCACGCACAGCTCCCGCAGCGCCGCGTGCCGCTCCCACGAGGCAGGCACCCGCTCCTCGTCTCCACGCTCTCGCACCCACCGTCCCGGAACCGGGACAGTCTGGCGCATCACCACACGCGCATCCCTCAGCGACAAACGGCCGCCCCGCCCCCAGCCCGGAACTGCCACGTTCCCTTCGGGATCCAGAGTGACCGCACCGCCCGGCTGGACGAACACACACACTGCACGTTCCGAATCGGCCCCCAGCCTCGTCGTCAGCAGCGTCTCGTCGACCACATCGCCGTCACGGCTCAGCTCGGACAGATCGACCATCCCCCGGGGAGGGTTGATCATCGTTTGCGCGGCAAGGGTCTCCTGGGCCAGCACCTCCCCCAGGTGCTCGGCATCGAGCCGCTCCTGCAGTTCACGGTCGGACGCCTCCACCAGGCGGTCACAGAAGTCCTCGGCATAGACCGCATCGACGAGGCCCTGGACGTCTCCGGGCACCGCGATCGACGAACCCTTGCGCTCATTCAGCAGACTGCTCGTGCGCCGTAGCAGTGCTTCCGGATACACCGCCCCCCACCTCCTAGGAGCCCGTACCTCCCCCTGCGCATCGACGGGCTCCAGAACCGTCAGCCGCGGATGGTCGCCCACCCACGCCGGCCGACCGCCCTCCTGCGCTTCCAGCCCCTGACGGTCATGCCGCATGCACCGCCCTGCCCGCTGCAACAACTGCGACAGCGGAGCCAGATCACTGATCACAACATCGAAGTCCAGGTCCAGCGACTGCTCCACCACCTGCGTCGCCACCAGCACCGACACCGGCGGCCGACGACGCCCGGCACCGGGCTTCCCGAACGCCTGCTCACACCTGTTGGTGATCGCCAACCGCTGTGCCGCCGGAAACCTCGAATGCAGCAGCAACAATCCGTCTTCAGCCTCTGCCAGCTGCGGAAACTCCGCCCGCAACAGCCGATACGTCTCCTGCGCCTCCGCCACGGTCGTACAGCACACCAGAGCACACCCGCCTCGCTGCACCAACGACCGCAACTCCCCCACCACCGCCAGCCCACGCTCCGGCACCGCTCCCGAAACCCCCTCCACCCCTACCGTGAGAGTGCGCACGTCGATCTGCCGGCCGCGCTCGCTCCCGACCGAGCGCGGTGCAGATACCTCGCCGCTGCTCCCGCTGACATACAGCCACCCCGGATACACCGGAGCCACCTCGGACGGCTCACTGAAGCCGCACCCTCGCCGATAGGCATCCACCAGCGACGAGGCCGACCGTCCCGACAGCGTCGCCGAGAGCAGAACCACCGGTGCCCCCGCAGCGCCCAGCCACTCCAACAACCGCATCAGCAGCCTGTGCATCCACGGCCCGTAGGCATGGGCCTCGTCCACCACCAGGACCTTGTTCGACAGCCCCAGCAGGCGCAGCATGTTGTAGTGAACCGGCAAGACCCCCGCCAGCGCCTGGTCGACTGTTCCCGTCGCCAACGGTGCCAACAATCCACGCTTGGCACCCCTCAACCACCGCCCCGCCGTCAACGCCGAACACGCGTCACTCACCACCCCACCCGACTCGTCCGCCGGCTCCGCATACACCTCGCTCAGCCACGCCATGCTGTGCAGCAGGACTAGCGCACGTTCACCGGCGACATTGCGCTCTGCGAACTCCGCCACCCGGCCGTGCATCGCATCCGCCGTCGCCATCGTCGGCAGGGCGAAGAACAGGCCCGACGCCCCCGATGCCCTCGCCATCACCGACGCTGCGTGCAACGCCGCCTCCGTCTTCCCCTCCCCCGTCGGCGCCGTCACCAGCAACAACCCAGGACCATCGACCAACCTCGGCAACTCTTCGGCGACCGACGCCTGCAGTGCATTGGCAGCGAAATCAAACTGCTCCCCGAACGACTTCTCCGGCCACTGCGCAACACCCAACCCCGCCTCAGCCACCCACGCCCCGGCCGCAGTCACTGCACCCGCCCAATGCGCCGCCAGCTCCCCCTCACCAGCAACCCACCCCTCAGCCGGAAGACGCTGGCAAATCACCGCCTCCTGGCTCGCCAGCCAGTCCGCCACGATCACCAGCCCCAGCACCACCACCGCCACCGACGCCGGCAACACCCCACTCACCACATCGTCCGGGCCCGCCCCCACCAACCGACGCACCGCCTCGGCATGAGCAACCCGCTGCGCCTCCCACCCAGGCCCCCCAAGCTCCGCCACACACGCGCCCTGCGCCACAATCCGGCGCTGCGGAGTACGGTGCACCACACCGTGGTGGCCACCGAGCAACTGCGCGACCTGGTGATATGCCGACCGGCCCACCGACCGCCCCGTGGCATAGCCCCACTTCTCGAACACCGGCGTCAAGCCCCAATGCGTGGCCGTGTCGTGACCGAACTTCTGCCCTGACCGCTCGGCCTCGAGCGTGTCCCCAAGATCGCGCACCAACTCCGCGTAAACGTCCGGCACTAACCCCTGGAATCCAGGAATGGCCTTCCCGACATCATGCAGACCGGCCCACAGGCTGATCAGACGCCGCAGACGCGCCTCCTCTACCCCAACAGCCTCTGCCAACCTGCGACGAGCAGGCTCCGTCAGGACGCGATCCCACAGAACACCAGCCACCGCAGCGGTATCCAACAAATGGCAAACCAGCGGATACCGCCGATCCAACCCGCGGGACTTGCCCCACACCCGAGCATCGACAAATGAGTCCACGAACCCCACCCCGATCACGACGCTGTGACACCACAAGGCATAGCAGCACGCACTGACAACGCCCCGGGCCAGCGAGCCCTCGCACCCCGCTCGAGGCATGGGCTATCGGACCCCCACACGAAGGCGAGTTCGACCGGTACATTCACAGGGATGCACAGCACACGCTCCTTGAACCAAGAATCAGCAAAGCGCTCCTAACACCGCAGGTCACGAAGAGCGCTCTCCGCGCAGGCGGAGGTGGCCCGGAGCTGGAGAACGGCGCGCGGGAGCTGCGGGGGCGCTCTCCGCGCAGGCGGAGGTGGCCCGAACGGGGCCAGCGCATGAGCCCCGCCGAGACCGCGCTCTCCGCGCAGGCGGAGGTGGCCCGAGGTTGTACCTGCTGCGGCACGGGCACAAGGCGTGCTCTCCGCGCAGGCGGAGGTGGCCCGCTGCCTGGGGTAGCACGATGCCGAGAGCCGATGTGCTCTCCGCGCAGGCGGAGGTGGCCCGGGAGACGGCGGCTCCACCCCGTGAAATGCGGGGTGCTCTCCGCGCAGGCGGAGGTGGCCCGTATCCGATAACCCGCGCGGCCCAGCGGGGAGTGTGCTCTCCGCGCAGGCGGAGGTGGCCCGGCCGTCCAGGACACCAATGGCGCCGGGCAGGCGTGCTCTCCGCGCGAGCCGAGGTGGGCCGTACTGCTCCTCCCATTCCACGCCGGTCAAATCGTGCTCTCCGCGCGAGCGGAGGTGAGCCGCAATTGTGCGGGCCTGCCCACCGCGGCGACACAGGTGAGCGGCGTGCGCCGGTCAGTGCCTGCGAGAGGCCGTGCGGCCCCGATAGATTCAGGCGGGTGCATGACCGGCATTCCTTGAATCACGAATCGGCAAAGCGCTCCTAACACCGCAGGTCGCGAAGGGACCTCTCCGCTCAGGCGGAGGTAAACCGACCACCAACCTGATTGCCCCGGGCGAGACATGGACCTCTCCGCTCAGGCGGAGGTAAACCGCGGAGCAGCATCCGAGACTCTTCCTCACCCTCGACCTCTCCGCGCAGGCAGGCGGAGGTGAACCGAAGTTCGCCACTGGTGGTGTCCTTCCCGGGTAGTCCTCTCCGCGCAGGCGGAGGTGAGCCGGTCACCCGCCCGCGGTTCACGATCGGGGAGGAGTCCTCTCCGCGCAGGCGGAGGTGGGCCACCCGGTCGCAGGCCGAAGCTCTCCTCGCCCAGGTGCTCTCCGCGCAGGCGGAGGTGAACCGCTGCGCGGCCGCGGCATCTGGGATCCGCTCGCGTCCTCTCCGCGCGAGCGGAGGTAAGCCGCTGGCCCCGGCGGTGACCGCACCTTGGGGCGAGTGCTCTCCGCGCAGGTGGAGGTGAACCGGAGGCGCACATCGGGTCCCGCCTGATGTACCAGTCCTCTCCACGCAGGCGGCTGTGAGCGGTCGCGTGGGCCGGTCAGTGCCTGCGAGAGGCCGTGCGGCCCCGGTAGATTCGGACGGGTGCATGACCGGCGCTTCTTGAATCACGAATTGGCAAAGTGCCCCTAGCCCCGCAGGCCGCGAAGGGTGCTCTCCGCGGGAGCGGAGGTGAGCCGACTCCGCAGTGCGCTTCGCCGCCATCTACTTCGTGCTCTCCGCGGGAGCGGAGGTGAGCCGTCGCTCCGGCTGCTCGACCCGGAGCGCGGTCCGTGCTCTCCGCGGGAGCGGAGGTGAGCCGGCAGAGAAGGAGCGGGAGCGCGAGCAGCTGCGGTGCTCTCCGCGGGAGCGGAGGTGAGCCGGCTTTGGAGAGGGCTTGGGCTCCGCCGATGCAGTGCTCTCCGCGGGAGCGGAGGTGAGCCGGGTGGTGTCCTCAGTCCAACGGGTGGTCATGAGTGCTCTCCGCGGGAGCGGAGGTGAGCCGGAGCCGAACGGGCGGTTCGTGACTGTACTGGAGTGCTCTCCGCGGGAGCGGAGGTGAGCCGTACCGGAACCGGGCCGTGGCCATGCACCAGGCGTGCTCTCCGCGGGAGCGGAGGTGAGCCGACCTGGAGGGACCGGCAGTTGAGTAGACCGCTGTGGTCTCCGCGCGGGCGGAGCTGATTTATACCTGACCGGTGAGGCCGACGGCCGTGTGAGGTGCTCTCCGCGCAGGCGGAGGTGAGCCGAAGCTCCTGGACGAGCGCTCGACCGAGTGGGGGTCCTCTCCGCGCAGGCGGAGGTGAACCGAGGCTGACCCAGCCGCAGGCGGGGCAGTGGCCGTCCTCTCCGCGGAGGCGGAGGTGAGCCGATGTCCGCGCCGCCACCGGGAGAGGCAGCCGGGTGCTTTCCGCGAGAGCGGAGGTGAGCCGTCATCCGCTGGCCACGCCGAGGGGGCGGCTGTGAGCCTGTGAGACGTCCAGCCGCCGGGTACATTCGGGCAGGTGCATGACCGGCGTTCCTTGAACCACGAATCGGCAAAGCGCTCCTAACACCGCAGGTCGCGAAGGGTGGTCTCCGCGCGAGCGGAGGTGAACCGGCCGACGACCAGGCCGCCGCGGCCGGCCCCGAGTGGTCTCCGCGCGAGCGGAGGTGAACCGTACGCGCCGGCTGGCGTCACCCTCAGCGGATCGTGGTCTCCGCGCGAGCGGAGGTGAACCGAATTCCACGCCACACATCGGCATTTCCGGAGAGTGGTCTCCGCGCGAGCGGAGGTGAACCGTTTCGAGCCGAACGGCTTCCCGTCCGGGTCCGGTGGTCTCCGCGCGAGCGGAGGTGAACCACACCTTCAGGCCACTCTAGACGCGGACTTGACGTGGTCTCCGCGCGAGCGGAGGTGAACCGCAGGCACCGCGAACCGCATGGATCAACGCCATGTGGTCTCCGCGCGAGCGGAGGCCAACCGCAAGTGAACCGCAGCTTCGCACCCTGCTGCTGGAGCGCGGGGTTGTGGTCTCCGCGCGAGCGGAGGTGGGCCGGCGTACACCGGCTTGCGGTTGGGTGAGATGTTGTGCTCTCCGCGCAAGCGGAGGTGGGCCGCGTGCCAGGACCTCACCGGCCGTGGACTTGAAGTGCTCTCCGCGCGAGCGAAGGTGAACCGTCGCTGAATCCGCCGGAGAGATCCCGTCCACCGCCCTCTCCGCGCAGGCGGAGGTGAACCGGAGGGACACGATGGATGAACCGTTTGGGCCCGGCCCTCTCCGCGCAGGCGGAGGTACCTGAAGCGGGAGGCCAAAGCCGCTCGCACCGTCCTCTCCGCGCAGGCGGAGGTGGGCCGATGCCCTCGGCGAGCGCGGCACCCTCGGGCTTGTGCTCTCCGCGCAGGCGGAGGCGGGCCATCGAGCCTCGGTGCCAGGGCGCCGGGCACCGCGTGCTCTCCGCGCGAGCGGAGGTGGGCCGCCGTGAACGTACGTCACTTCCACCTCCGCCGGGTGCTCTCCGCGCGAGCGGAGGTGAGCCGGTGTACGCGGTATTCGGCTGGAGCCCCCCGATGCGGTCTCCGCGCGAGCAGAGGTGAACCGCTAGCCCAGGACCTCGTAGGGGTAGGTGGTGGTGTAGTCCTCTACGGGCATGGCGGCGTGCCTGGCGTAGTCGGCACGGTCGCGTTGGTGTGCTTCGGTGAGGGGCGGGTGCTGGGGCGGGCTCTGAGGCGCAGGCCAGAGCTGGAGGAGGTGGCGCTCGCCGCGGTCACCGAGGCCGGGCTCGCGATTGTCCGTGTGGCAGTGCAGACGCAGGCGCACCCAGGCGCCGCTGTCGGGGGCTGCTGTGATGTGGAGGGGTGGCTGGTCGGGGGGCCAGGCGTCGAGGATGTCGCCGGCCTCGAGCGTCGACAGCTGCACGGGGGAGGTCGTGGTCTGGAGGCTGAGTTCCTCAGCGGGGTCCCAGGCGGGATCGGTCTCGGGCGCTGGCGGGCTGTCGTGGACCTGGAGAGCGATGCGGACGGGGCCGGTGTCGGTGGCGGTCAGGACGATCGCACTGGATTTGCCTGCGGGTCCGCAGTGCCAGCCATAGGGCATCTCGTCGGGGTAGTCGTCGTGCTCGGTGAAGCCGATGAGGTAGCCGCTCTCCCCCACCTCGAAGGTGAAAGATGCTTCACGGACCAGCATGGGTTGACTCCTTCTTTGAGCAGGGTGTCTGCGTCCCGGTGACGGAGGGAGGCAGACACCCTGGTCTAGCGCAGCGCGGGGCTGGTCGTCAGGCGATCACGTAGAAGGGGTCGTGGTCCATGACGTGGAACTGGCGCCGCCAGTTGGTGATGCCGGCGCCCTGGGCGTCGTTCTCGTTCTTCTTCACCCAGGTGATGGTGCGCTGGCTGGCGGGCAGGTGGGTGCCGCCTTCGTAGGTGGAGGCGAAGGGGTACTCGTCGCAGGAGGTCCGTCCGGCGCGGCGCATGTCCGGGGGGACGGGGTGGTTGCAGACGGCCTGGCGGTTCTTGCGCTGCTGTGTGGCGTTGATCATCCAGTGCAGGGGTTTGCCGCCGTTGGGGTCGCCGTAGTGGCCCCCGTGGGAGCGGAGTTTGCGGATGCCTTCGGAGATGCGGGGCAGGGTGATCAAGTTGATGGCGGTGGGGGCCTCGGTCATGGCGCAGCCGGTGGTGCCGTAGTAGTTGTCGCATCGGTAGACGGCGGAGGCGTAGGAGGTCTTGCCGGGGCTGTAGCCGGGCTTGGTGAAGGTGTAGCCGTAGGTGGTCTTCGCCTTGGGGTTGATCTTCTTTCGGGCGATGGTGCCCGTGGTGTAGTTGACGGTGCCGGAGGCGGCGCTGTCGAGACTGTGGCCCTGCGGGAAGTGGACGCTGGCCTTGGTGCCGCCGCCGGAGGAGGCGGAGACATTCAGGTGGACGCCCTTGCCGGCACGGGTGGTCTTCGCCTTGGAGACGGTGAACTTCTCGCTCCAGTTCGCGGAGCTGGCCTTCAGGGTCATCTGGTGCTTGACGTTGAAGTCGGCGGTGCCTTCGATGACGGGACGGCCGTTGATGACCTTGATGACGTCGACGTGGACGGCGACCCATTCGCACTCGCTGAACCGGTTGATCGTGATCCGGTTGATGGTGCACGAGGCGGCGGCGATCGCGCTGCGGCCCGCAGCGTCTGTCTGGTGGGTGGTCGGGCGGATGGTGACCCGCAGCTGTCCGGCATTGGGCGGAGCGGCTGTGGCGGACGGTGCTGCGGCTGTTCCCAGCGCGCCCAGGAGCACGGCTCCCGTGGTGAGCAGCTTTGCCAGTTTCAAGTTGTGCCCCCTGTGGTGGTCACGGCCGACCAAGGGACCACAGGTCAACTCCGCGCTCCCCCGATCGCGTTGACGGCATCAAAGCACAGGCTCGACACGCACTGCTCACCTTTTGGTGGACTTCGATGGAAGGGCGCGGGAATCGGCCAAAGTGTCCGGTTCCCGCCGACAGTGCTCAGCTTCGACGCGCTCCCCGCATCGCGAGGCTGAGTACGCGAACAGGCAACAGGCCCGAGGCGCAGCAAGAGGAGCCCCAGACAGCTCGGCGCGGCCGGGGCCCCGGTGGCCGGGTGGCGGGTTCGGGTCCGTCCAGCCCAGAGAGCCGCTCGGGCGCGGTCACTCAGCGAGAAGCCGGGACGCTAGAGGGCGCGGGGCAGGAACGGTCCGGGGCGGACCCGAACGGGGCGGAACACGGATAGGCCGGACGACGGACATAGCGTCTCGGTCAGGCTGCCACAGGAAGGCAGATCCGGTCTGGCCTGCCCGCGGGCACGTCCGGAGGAAGCGGCCCGTGCCGCGCCGGTCTCATGGGGCCGGCGTCAAGGTGGTGTTGGTACCAGAACAGCCGGCTGCCTCCTTCTGCAGTTTGGTCCGCTCGGCGCGGTCGACCGTCAGCTTCCAGCGGAGCTTCGCGGATACCCAGTCGGCGACGTAGGTGCACGTCGCGTCCTTGGCTGGCGGCATCCATTCAGCCGGGTCCTTGTCTCCCTTGGTGCGGTTGGGTCCAAGGCTGACGGCGACGAGGCTGCGTTCGCTGCCCAGGTCGTTGGCGTACTGCTCACGGCGCTGGGCGGTCCACTTCGAGGCGCCGGAGTCCCATGCTTCAGCCAGGGGAACCACGTGGTCGATGTCGAGCTTGCGAGCATCGGTGACGGTCTTGTCGTCGTAGTACGAGCGCCAACTACCGCCGGTCAGCTTGCAGCCCTTGCCCTGGCGCGGCTTCTTCACAGCCTCGGCGAGGAGGACTTCCTTGCGGGTGTCGCAGCCGTCGTGGTCCTCGTCGGTCCATAGCCGGAACTTGTCCCGCTCGTATCCGCTACGGGATTCGCGGGCCACCTTCAGTCGGCTTATCGAGTCCGACAGACGCAGGGTGCTGTCCTTGCCGTCGGAGGAGGCGCTCGGTTTCGTCGAGGGCGGCTTCGCGTCTTGGTGAGGTGTACCGGGGGTGCACGCGGCTGCGGAGAGCGTCAGCAGCGAGCAGGCCAGGGGGGAGGCCAGGCGGCGCGCGGAGAACATAGGGCTCCCGGGTCAGGTGAGGTGGAGTCAGCGTCATGGGTCTACCCACCGCACCTGGTCGCGTCAACCGACGAGTCAATGGTCGGGTGGCCCGCGCGCTGCCCCAAGCATCCGAGGAGCGTGTGTGCCACGTCCGGGTGACTTGCGCGGTTGTGGCGAACTGTCCGGCGGGCGAAGGGCGTCTGGCTGACCATGGAGATCTCCGAAGAGCACCTGTGCGAGCCGGGCCTGGTCGTTTTCGACATCACCGCAGCCGACGAAGCGACCGCTACCCAGGCCGCGACCGCGCTCGGCGGGCTGTGGCTCTCCTCCGGGCCCTCCACACCTAGGCGCACCCCAGGGGAACCTGGTGTAACGGTCCGCGCCTACGCAGATCTTCGCCGCGGCCCGTTGCCCCGCAGCGGTCCTGGCCCCAGCACCCGCTGAACACTCCACCGCCAACCCTCAGCAACGGGCGCCACCGCATCGACTCCGGCTCGACGCAGCTTGCAGGCCAGTGCTCCATCTCGGGCAACGTCCCCCGAGTAGGGGCGAGGTCATCAAGTACGGGTTGGCCGGCCCAAGACGCCCAGATGGAGGTGCCCGCGGTGGGCATGCACCTGGTGCGGCCAACTCAGTACATTCAAGGAATGCGCCACCAGCATTCACAGGATCACGAATTGGCAAAGCGCTTCTAACGATGCAGGTCGCGAAGGGGCGCTCTCCGCGCAAGCGGAGGTGGGCCGGCACTGGGGTCGATGTCTGAGCCGTAGGCCGGGCGCTCTCCGCGCAAGCGGAGGTGGGCCGTACCTGTCGGTCTCGGCCGCGGACACGCTTGGACGCTCTCCGCGCAAGCGGAGGTGGGCCGTCGGCCGTGCTCGGCGTACTGGTTGAGCTTCCGCGCTCTCCGCGCAAGCGGAGGTGGGCCGGCCGTCTACGCGCTCGTGTTGACGTACGACGCGCGCTCTCCGCGCAAGCAGAGGTGGGCCGAGATCAACCAGCAGGCCCGGGAGCGCCGCGAGGCGCTCTCCGCGCAAGCGGAGGTGGGCCGCCGGGCATGTCGACCAGG
This sequence comes from Streptomyces sp. bgisy130, assembly GCF_057708345.1. NCBI lineage: Bacteria > Bacillati > Actinomycetota > Actinomycetes > Kitasatosporales > Streptomycetaceae > Streptomyces > Streptomyces sp. bgisy130. Next base: position 62,608 of record NZ_JBYISA010000001.1, on the reverse strand, counting down.
TCTCCGCAGGTGGCGCGCTCTCCGCGCAAGCGGAGGTAGGCCGCCCCACGTCAGAGCAGGGTTTGAGCAGGATTCGCGCTCTCCGTGCGAGCGGAGGTGAGCCGCGACGGTCCTCAACGGCATTGTGCGGGCCTGTCCACCGCGGCGACACAGGTGAGCGGCCGTGCGCCGGTCAGTGCCTGCGAGAGGCTGTGCCGCCCCGGTAGATTCAGGCGGGTGCATGACCGGCGTTCCTTGAATCACGAATCGGCAAAGCGCTCCTAACACCGCAGGTCGCGAAGGGTCCTCTCCGCGCAGGCGGAGGTGAACCGGCGTCGTCCGGGCCAAGTGCGGCGCCGGCCGGGTCCTCTCCGCGCAGGCGGAGGTGAACCGACCGACTGCCTCTTCTACGTCGTCGATGACCCGTCCTCTCCGCGCAGGCGGAGGTGAACCGTGTGTTCCGCGTGCGATTCATGTGCGACTGGCGTCCTCTCCGCGCAGGCGGAGGTGAACCGGCACGGACACTGTGTGAGGAAAGGGGTACTGAGTCCTCTCCGCGCAGGCGGAGGTGAACCGGTGCTGGACGGGTACATGCAGATCGTGGACCAGTCCTCTCCGCGCAGGCGGAGGTGAACCGTAGGCCCGACCCACGTCGATGTAATGGTGGCTGTCCTCTCCGCGCAGGCGGAGGTGAACCCGCCGTCGGCGCGCGAAAGGACCCGAAGTGACCGTCCTCTCCGCGCAGGCGGAGGTGAACCGAACGCTCTGGACACCCGGCGCCGCGGTGGGCCGTCCTCTCCGCGCAGGCGGAGGTGAACCGTCGAGGACACCTTGCGCGAACCGGGCCTTGGCGTCCTCTCCGCGCAGGCGGAGGTGAACCGGCGGGGGGCGAGGAGTTCCCCATCCCGCAGCAGTCCTCTCCGCGCAGGCGGAGGTGAACCGTCGAGGACACCTTGCGCGAACCGGGCCTTGGCGTCCTCTCCGCGCAGGCGGAGGTGAACCGGAAAATGTGGGACGCCTGCGTGTACGCGTGCGGTCCTCTCCGCGCAGGCGGAGGTGAACCGCCAACGCCCGGGAAGAGGTGCTGAACTTCTTGGTCCTCTCCGCGCAGGCGGAGGTGAACCGCGACGCTCAGCGTCGTGTGGGCCCACGGCGGCGTCCTCTCCGCGCAGGCGGAGGTGAACAGCACGCCCGCGACCGGTCAGAGGCTGCTGGTGTGTCCTCTCCGCGCAGGCGGAGGTGAACCGTTGTCCGCCAGTGCCCGGAGCTGGCGTACGACGTCCTCTCCGCGCAGGCGGAGGTGAACCGAAGGACTACGGCGTCATCGGCTTCGTCCGGGCGTCCTCTCCGCGCAGGCGGAGGTGAGCCGCGCCAGGCCGTCGCCGACCGGCCGGAGGAGATGTGCTCTCCGCGCGAGCGGAGGTGGGCCGGCGCGGAGAAGGCCAGCCCCGGCTCTCCCCGGTGCTCTCCGCGCAGGCAGAGGTGAACCGTCCTGGCCAGCATCCCCGTTCAGGAGCATCGTGTGCTATCCGCGCTGGCGGGGGTGGGCCGATGCCTGGCGCCAGCAACACCCGGGCGCGTGGGTGCTCTCCGCGCAGGCTGAGGTGGGCTGATTCATGGCGTGGCCGTCAAGTTGGAGTTGAGGGGCTCTCCACGCAAGGGGCAGATGGACGACCCCGATTGCTTCGACGCAAAGCAACATAGCGCGGGATCGCCGGTTAGCCAAACCGGCGATCTCGCGGATCATTAGTAGTCCACCGCCAGTACTTGACCACGCGTCGAAGGGAACCGCCGAGACGGCCATCAATGCAACTTGCTCCACGCCCTTCAGCGCTCTATGCACCCGTGTACACCGTAAGGAACAGGTAACGTGCGCCTCCCGATCCCATGAGGCACATATCTGCACCCCAGGTCGATCGCGTCGAAGAAATCAGAGCGCCATATTTTCCCGGGGCAACCCGGGAAAGAGGTCGACCCGTATTGGGTTAGCCCACTCATCGACGTCGACCTCAGCGCGCGATGAGAGCCGCACTCTTATGGCAGTTTCAAACTGTATTGGCTGCGCGTAAGCAATGCCATTTTTTACACCGGAGAATCTGAAGTGCACGAACTTACTAACGAGATACAAGGCGCCCGGTATAGCCCTAGGAGCATCCGCGCCACGTGGGACGGAACGGGGAGTGTGGAGGACGCTTCCAGGGCATTGGGGTTCTCGCGGGCGAAGGGGTACGACCTGGTTCGTCGCGGGGAGTTCCCGTGCCGTGTGCTGCGTATCGGCCGTAGCACACGTGTCGTCACCGCGTCCCTGCTCCGCGTGCTCGAAAGCGGAGAGCCGGAGTACAGCGGCGGCCACACCGGACACTGCACGCCGTCGTGACCCGCCACACATGACCTTCCGCGGAAACAAGCCGACGTGGCTTGCTTCACGAGAACGGGTTCTCGCGAGCAGAAAGCCCTACAGCACCCAGAGCGCCGCGGTCGAGAAGGCCATGGCCGAACACGTCCGGGACGCCTTCAGCAAGCCCGGGAACACCTTCCCCAAAAAAGCGCGGGCAGGAATGCCCCCAGACACGACATCCCCCTGAACCGCCTGTACCACGACGCCAAGCCCAGGTCCGACAACCGCGCGGAGGCCATCAAGGCGTGCAAGGCACATTGGGGAACCGGATACAGCCGGGGAGGCAAGCTGGAGTGCGACGAGTACCCCTTCGCCGCCACCTATAAGTCGGCGTGTGGGCAAGGACGGCCAGGGTGCATGCCACCACTGACGCGGGGATCCCGCAAGCGCTCATCCTGGTGCGAACGTTCGGATGGCTTAGGCCACTTCGCGGGGCCCGATGCCAGGCCGGACCAGGTTGAACACTTCTCGGGCGGCGTAGCGTTTGAGACAGCGGATGACCTCGCGCCGGGTCTTGCCCTCCGCGATGCGCCGCTCATAGTAATTGCGGGTGCGCGCATCGAACCGGAGCCGTGACTGCACGATCCGATAGAGGGCAGCGTTGGCCTGCCGGTCGCCACCGCGGTTGAGCCGGTGGCGACGCTGACGACCGGAGGAGTGCTCCACTGGGCTGACCCCGCAAAGCGCCGCGAACGCCGCTTCGCTCCGCAGGCGTTCTGGGTTGTCCCCCATCGTGATCAGCAAGGTGGCGGCACTATCCGGGCCGATCCCCACCGGGACAAGCAGCTGTGGAAAGTGCCGCTGCACCAGCCCAGCCAGGCGCCGCTCCAGGTCACGAATCTGCCCGGCCAGTTGATCAATCCGCTGAGCCAACAGACACAGGGCGATCCGGGTGGCCTGCTCCACGGCATCCTTCTCCCCGTCGTCACCCTCACGAATTTCGAATTGCCCGCAAGTGCGGACCAAGGCCGGAGTCTTTAGACCGGCCAGTTGCTCGCGCAGATCCGGATCGGCGGTGACCAGGACCGCCTTGAGCTGATTGATTGCCTGTGTGCGGGCATTGACAGCGGAGTCTTTGGCAAGTTTGAAGAGACGGGCGCACTGCACCGGACCGTCCCCAGTCTTAGCCTGGGAGCGAGCGCGGCCACTGAGCACCGCCCGGGCCGCCTCCTGCGCATCCACCGGATCCGACTTACCTCGCCGTCGACGAACCGAGCGATCAGGCCGATTCACCTCGAAGACCTCGACCCGGCGAGCCCGCAAGTAGCGGGAGAGGGCAGCTCCGTAGCTTCCGGACCCTTCCACCCCGGCCCTGTGCACCGTACCCAGCCGGCTGGCCCACTCCCAGAGTCCGCGATAGCCCACCGCCGTGGCGGGAAAGGACGCGGTGCCCATAACCACGCCTAGCGTGGAGAGTGCAACGGCCACATGAACATCCCGGTGCGTATCCACGCCAAGGATGACCTCGCCCGCAGCAGGCTGACCGTGTTGAGAACTTCGGGCATTCGTCACGGCGCACCTCCTGCTCTAGAAGCCAGGCCCACGCCACCGGGCCCTCGAGCCGGTCAGGAGTGAGACAGTGCCCATTTCACAGCACGGCCATCCATGGGACACGCCTCAACAGCCCGGCAGCAGTACATCCCGCACTGGTGATCGACGAAAGGCCGACCGGACACACGGGTCCGATTTCTCACGAGCCAGAACCCAGCGCGCGGGGACATCAACCGGTATACCCATCCCTGTCCCCGAGCGGACCTTTACGGCCAGCTGAAGCCATGACCGTACATACCGTTCGCACGCTGGACTCCCTGCCCGTCCCCGCTATCCGATGGCGTGTTCCTCGGCGCAAACCTTGTGGGACGGTTTCGCGTCGTCGTCGAGAAGGCTGGTGGGTTTCCCGCAGTGCCAGCAAGGCTGCGGTTCGGGCAGGAAGCGGGCGGGGTCACTCCAATCGACTATCCGTTGTCTCGGCACCAGGTTCGACGGCGACGGCTGAGGACGCACTCGATCCTGCGAGGTGCGCTGCTTCGGGATGGCCGGGAGGGCGTCGGTCTCGATGGTGATGCCAAGCTCGACGCTGTCGATGCCACGGCGCTGCAGGGGCGCACTGGGAGTCCAGATCTGATCGCCGAATTGCAGGTGCTGTTGGCATCGTTGCCGGAGAAGTGCAGGTCGTGATCCGCCGGAGTTGGTTCGGGCTCGTCGGATGTGACCTCGTCTTGGTAGTCGGACCACGTGGCGTGGTCGTCGACGGGGACCCACATGAAGCTTCCGGTCCGGTGGTCTTTGCGGCTGGGCAGGAAGATGGGCACGACGCTGCCGGTGGCGGCGCCGATGATGGTGCGGCCGACGGTGACCCCGAGCCGATCACCTCGGTCGCCGGCGTAGCCGCTCACGATTCCGTCAGAGGCGCGTGGGGTCTCCCAGAACAGGTGGCGTTTGCCGCATCCGGTCTTCGACTTGCCAGTCGGGCACGGTCGCACGGCTGCTGCGGTGCAGAGCCAGTCGGCGAGGACGCGGAATCCTCCGATAAGGGGGAGGTCGGAAGCGACGTCGGTCGGCCTTCCGCGAGCGCCCGGGGGCAGCCGTTTCCTTCCGGGAATCTCAGCACCGCCCCGCCGTCACGGGACAACCTTTAGCCCGACCGGCGTACCCGCGCCAAGCGTGGAAGGCCGCTCGCGCCGAGCGCTCCGGCACGTGGTCATTGACCACCTCCAGGCCACCCCGACGAGTCATTCACCGCCACCCGAATCAACCGCATCATTGATAGGTCCTCAGGCACCATCGCCAACGCCCCAGCAGGCTCGTCAGTCTGAGAGTCGCCGAGCAGGTCAGCGACCGGCCATGCAGGTTCTGGCTCGCCGACTCGGCCATGAATAACACCCCAAAGCCGCCCACCGACACCGGCGGGGCCGCGCCTCTCACACCATGCGGAGCGCACCCGGCCCCCTCGCTCCACCCACACCGCGACGCCCACCCGGTCTTCGCTCCCCATGAGAAGCGGGTACCAGCACGATACCGTGGACCCACACCCACAAGGCCAGCAGGAGGCAAGACGCGTAGACCTTCGCCTACCAGGCCGCCCAGGTTCAGGTCGACTGGAACGCTTCCGTGATCGCGACGGTCGGCGAGCGCGGCCCAGCCGTGGTGACACGGCGTCGAAGCGTCCGCCCGTGAAATGCCGGTGAGACCCGACGGGGCAATGAGAGCTGTTCGGTGTCAGAGCTCCACGACGTGGACGAACCATTCGATGCCGGAGTCATCTCCTTCGAAGACATGCTCGAGCCGCACCCCGGCAGCTTCGTAGATCGGCAGCCACTCCTCCCTGCGCTCAGGCGGAACGCCTTGACCAATGAGCGCCTGAATGACTTCGTGTACCACCGTGTGCCGATATTACGGACGGGATGGCGTCGACTCGGCCGAGCTTTCCGTAGTAGTCCACGTTGAGCAGCAACCGCTCGGGGAACAGCGCGCTCAGGGTGCGCACAAAGGCCACGGCCCCGCTGTCGCCGCCACCGAAGAATTCATTGACTACCGACTTGCAGTGAATGACCTCCACCTGCTCTCGCAGGTCGGCCGGCAGCACCGCGGCGAGGTTACGGCCGTGGGCGTGAATGATCTTGATTCGGCCTCGAAGCCGACTCGGCTGATGCGGGCGCGCGCCGCATCGCACATTGACTCGACCACGTCCACACCCCAACCTTGGAAGGCGGCATCAGGTTCCGCCAGGGCTGTGAGCGTGCACCCCCAGCTCGAGCACGCCGAGTACCTCCGCTCCCGCGACGCGCACTCCATCGTGATCGTGAAGGGCAACCAGAAGAAGCTCCGCAAACAGCTCAAGTCCCTTCCCTGGAACCAGATCACGCTCCAGAACCGCACCCGCAACGCCAGCACGGGCGGTCCGAGATCAGACGGATGAAGGACCGCTTGCCCCAGGCCCTGAAGGCTTCGGCCGGAAGGTCCTAACTCGCCCATTCCGGCGCGCTCGCGCGGTAGTGATCCTTCCGGTGCCCTGGAATGCCCCCGGGCGCGGACGGGAGCGACATACCTGGACGGTTTGCCTGCGAGGAGATCCGGTCGGATCATGGGAAGTAGAGAACTCGGACTGCAGCCCATGTTGGGAGTTGCAATGCCCAGTTTCGATTCCGTCCAGGTGGCGGTTGTACCGGGACCGAATGACCTGGGAAACCTGGCCGGGGCAGCGCTACGGGAGCGCTTCGCCGAGCGGATCGACGAACTGGCTGCGACCGTGAACGAGGTGGCGGACGGTCTGCGCGCCCGGCTCGTGGCCGGCTCTGACGGCAATGAGACGAGCGGCTGGGGCCTCGACACGGTGGACATGGAATTCTCGGTCGAGCTGGAGGCCGCCTCGGGCGTCGTGCTGGCCAGAGCCGCGGTGACCGGAGGGTTCGCGGTGACCCTGTCGTTCCGGCGGAGTGAGCCGTCGCGGGGGTGAGCGCGGTTGTTCTCGATCGCGGTCGGTCGGCTCGTGCCCGACGATGCTCCCGCGGGGTGGGTCGGATCGGCCTTCGTGATCTCCGGCGAGTACGCCCTGACGGCGCGGCATGTACTGTGCCTCCCGGGTGGGAGCGGTGCTTCCGGCGGCGAGCCCGCAGCCACCGGTCGACTATTCTTCGCCGACGGCGCCACGACACGCTTCGAACTTGAGGACTGCGACGTCGATCTTGACGTGGCGCTTCTCCGGATTACCTTGCCTCCGGCGAATCTCAGGTCAATCCCGCTGGGCGCTCTTCGATTCCATACCGATGACTCTGTTCTGGCAGTCGGTTGGCCGCTGACAAGGCCCTTTTCAGGCGACCTGGACCATGTCCGCGCGGTCGTCGACTCGCCCGACGCAACGATCTTCGGAGGTGTGCCGACTCTCAAACTCCACTCGCCCGAGGCCGCGGCGGGCAAAGCATTGCAGGGGCTAAGCGGAGGACCCGTCCTGTTCCGAACGAGTGCCGATGTAGGAACGGGACCGGGTTTCGCGGTGGGAATCGTCCGTTGGAACCCGCCGCGCTCGGACGGGACCGCGCTCGGTGGGGCCTTCTACGCCACCCCGGTCGATGCGGTGACCAAGCGATGGCCGGATCTTCTTCGGTGCGTGCCGCCGCGACGCAACCTGCCGTCCGCCTCGAAGATCGAACAGTTCCTTGCCGACCAGCTGGGAACGGCCGTCGACCACCGGCCGTTCGGCGGCCGTGGCGCCGAATTGGGCCGGCTCGACGCGTGGTTTCGCTCAGCCGACGGCCCGCCGTGCATGCTGGTGACTGCACCATCGGGTGCCGGCAAGTCCACCCTGCTGGCACGCTGGTGGCAGCAGTTGGCGAACACGCCGTCGGACGAGGAGGCGTCGCTCTTCGTACCCATCAGCGCGCGATACGACATCGGCGGTGCGGATGCCGTCCTTCAGGCGGCCGTGGCGCGGCTGGCCCTCCTGCACGACGAAGACCCGATGGCAACTCAAGCGGCGAGTGTCGACGGACTACGCGAACGGCTTGCCGACTATCTTGCCCTGCCCGCGCCGCATCGGGGCCGGCTCGTGCTGGTCCTCGACGGCCTCGACGAGTCCCTCGGATGGGACGTCTCGAAGACCCTGCTCCGCCCCTCCTCCTTCGGCAGCGGTGTACACGTGGCGGTCTCAGCCCGGCTAACCGGGCAGCGCCCGGATGCCAAGGCATGGAGAGATGTCTTGGGCTGGTCGTCTGGGAACACCGAGAGCCTTCCGCTCCTGCCGCTGACCGAGGATGGTGTGGGCGCTGCCCTGCGAAGTCTCGATCCACCGTTGGACGAGACGACCCAGGACCAGGCCAGGCCGATCCTCCATCAGGTCACGCAGGGCGATGCGTTGGTCCTGGGCCTGTACCTCCAGGAGCTGCAGGACGCATCGGACCGGACTGCCTGGCTCGCCGACCTGCAGCATCTGCCCGCTCCATACGGTCTCGACGGCTATATGCAGCGCTGGTGGGCGGGCCAGGAGCTGCTCTGGGAAGGGCCGATCGCCTCCAGAGGGGCCCGAGTCGGACAGCTCTACAGCCTCCTGGCGTGTGCGCTCGGCCCGATCCGCAGACTTGATCTCCTGTGGATCGCCAAGAGATTCGGGCTGTCGGGTGGGGATGAACTCACCGCCGCCCTGAACGATCTGGGCCGATGGGTCATCACCGACAGCGCCAAGACGACGCCCGACACCACCTACGCCCTCTCCCATCCACGCCTGGCCGAGCACCGCCGCGGCGAGCTGGCGCGCGACGGGGAGCTAAAGACATACGACGAGGCGTACCTCTCCTGGGGCCGGACCACCCTGCAGGCCGTCCAGCAGGGCCCCGAGGCCGCTCGGGCGGCACACACCTACCCGGTGCGCTTCTACGGAGCACACCTGGAACGGGCCCACGCTTCCGCGGCAGAATTGTTCACCCTGGTCGGCGCGGACTGGGGCGCGGCCTGGGAGTTCGCCACCGAGGAGTTCCAGGGACACCTGGGCGACGTACGCCGGGCTATCCGGGCAGCCGAGGCGGAGAACGACGACGCGATCGCATCCGGCCAAATGGCCGCGCGCCTGCCGGAGCAGATCACCTGCCAGGTCGCGATGGTGGACGCCTCAGTCAACGCCGCCCTGATCACTCCGGGGCTGGTGGCGCAGCTGCGCCACCAGCGTCTGTGGACGGACCGGCAAGCACTCGCCTACGTACAGAGCCTCGCCTCGCCCTACGAACGCGGCCACGCACTGCGGCTGGTCGCGCCCGAGCTGAGCCGGGCCGCTAACGAACACGTAGCCGTCCTGTGCACGGCCGTGCAGGAAGAGGGCGAGCCGGAAGCCGTTGTCGACGCGATGGTCGGCTACGTCCTCCACCTGGCTAACACGGGTCAGGTGGAGGAGGCGCTCGCCGTCCTGCCGACACTCCCGTACGAGTTTCAGCAGGCTCACGTCGCTGCGGCACTGGAGCTCGCCCGGGTCCTGGAAAGCGATACACGGACCCTCCTGGTGCGCACCCTGTTCGCCATCGCGGCGAGCGAGCCCCCCGCGCGGGCCCTCGGGATCGTCCGGTCGATGACGGAGCAGATCGATCGCGAGACGGCCACCGCAGCCATCGGGCGGGACCCGGCCTCGGAAGCCCTCCAGCTCCTGGGAGCCCCATCACCCTTCACCCTCACATCAGCGGATGACGTCTTCGCCAATCAGGACCTGCTGAAGGTAGTGGCGCCCTGGATCCCGGACGCTGACTGGCCACAGATCAGCGAGGCCGTCGGGACAGCTGTGCAGGCCCGAAACACCGTGGAGGCACTGGACGATCGGATCAGCCGACTCCGGCGCGACAAGGAGCATGCCATTGACGAGCAGGACTTCGAGCTGGCTGCGCTGCTTTATGACCAGGAGAAGAGCCTGGTCCGGGATAGGCACGAACGGGAAGACCTGGCAGAACGGGCCGCGCAGGCGGCCGAACTGATGCCCTACCTTTCGGGAGACCCGGGGGAGGTCGCCGCGATGGTCATGGCTCACGGCGCGAAGCACCTCACTCCCTCGTCGCTCGGCAGACTCCTGGCCCGGCTCGACGACCGGACCCGCGGCGACACCCTGCGGGACCTCGGTGCACGGCTATCCGAGGAGCCGGAGCGGGCCGACCGGCGGGAGCTGCTCCGCGCGATCGCGGCTGCCGGGCAGGCGGAGTGGGTGCTGGACTTCATCGCCGGACACCCGACCCTGCCCGGTCTGCTCGACGACCTCGGCGTCATCACCGAGTCCCTGGACGCCCACCAGTCGAGAAGAATGCTGAGCCTGGTGAGGGCCGCTGGCGCCGAGATGGGAGTACTTCCCACCGCCGAAGGCGCTGCCCTCGCCGCGCTGGCCGCCGGCGGCACCGAAGAGGCGGTGGAGGCCCTCGACCTCGCACGCGCCGGCGACACGCCGGGGGACGCGGCGACCGCACTTGTGAAGACCCTGCTGACACCCCCCGTACCGATTCCGGAAATCGCCGATGCGATCGGCGTGGACTCGCTGCGGTGCGCTGCACTCACGGCGCTCCCGCCCTCACGCGCGATAACGGCAGAGGAGACACTGAGTGTCATTCGAACATTCCGCAGCCATCACTTCGCTGTTGAAACGCTACGGACGCTGCTTCCCCGGATTGCCTTCAGCGAGCTTGCGACGGCCGAGCTCCGGGCGATCTCCGAGGCGCTCGGCCTGCTCGGGGAACACCCAGAGCTCGACGACATCCTGCTGCGCCATTTGACCAGAATCGCCGCACGGGACGGCTTCGAGGGTGCGCGCACCGCGGCCCTGTCCCTCTATCCACTGCCACCGGACCTACCGGATGCGCTAGCGGCGGTGGGGGCCTCGCGTGCGGGCTGCCACGTCACCTGGTGTCCGGGCGCACGAAACAACCTCAGTGACGCCGTGCTTCATGAACTGGTATCGGAAGACGACCCCGAGCGAGTGTTGGAGGCCGACCACGTTCCGCGTGAGCTGTTGGAGGTCGACTCTCGCCTAGGCAGACTTTTCCTGCTCGCCGTCCCCGACGAGGTACGTCGCGCACACCTGGACAGCCTCCTGCCCGACGAGTTGATCAGGGGTGAGTCTTTTTTCCACAAGAGCGACCTATGGGCAGGTGCGTTGTCCCGGCTTCTGGTGGTCTTCGACGCCACGCACTTGGATCGGATGTTCCCCATCGTTCCACGCCTCTGGTTCCGGGACATACGACTGTCCCCCGCCGCACGCGGGCATCTCTTGGCGGCAGCGGCGGTGAGGTACGCCGAACTCGGTGACGAGGCTTCGGCGTTCGCCCTGTTGCCCGGGATTCCCTTCGCCGCCGAGCGGTCGCACGCGCTTGCTGGCATGGCTGAGTTCCTTCCGGCCGCGAGCCTCGTTCGGTGGGCCGAGTACGTCACGATCGGGATGGGCGGCTTCGGCTCCGGCGCCTTCGGACGGCGTGCGGTCGTCTGGGCAAGGGCGGCTGGCCGCTGGGAGGAGCTTGGCCTCTCGGACCGTTGGCTAATCGTCCGTACGTGGCTGCAGCAAGTGCAGCACAGCGGCCGCGAGGACCTAGCCGCCGACCTGTTGGGGCTGTCGCCGCTGCTGCTCGGTGTGGGCGGGCCGGAATCGGGCCGGGGAATTGTCGAGGAGTTCACCCACTCCCGGCATGTCGGCGAGGCAAAGCCAACTCGCGTTGCTCGGACAGCATCTGGCCATTGATGTCATGTGGCGATTCGCAACTTCTAGTACTCGGCGTGGACTTCGCGCAGAAACGATGTCGCACCCCGTCGCCCGAACCAGGCCGCTCGCCCTCGCCTACTATTGCTGTTTCTCGCGCTGACCGACGAGAAGGGGAACCTGGTCTGCAACTCGGCGGCACGGCCGGGCCGCTCCAGCGAGTCACCACCGCCCGGCACAACAAGATCACTGTCAAGCTGCGGGAGGCCGGCCTCAGGGCGCTGGAGGACCTCGGCTTCATCGAACTGGACGATGACCCCGACGACCCGCTGATCGTCACCGCAAAGCGACCCGGGGCCATCCCAGAGCGAACAAGCTGGTCAGCCGCGAACGCGCGGCCCGCGAGCACGGCTTCGCCGACCTGACGAACTGGCCAGCCGCACGACTTGCGATCACTCGGAGCGCAATACTGTTTCAAGGCGTGGATCTGATTCGGCGGCGCATCTCCGCGAACATGGAGATGGTCCGCAGTGCGTGCTTGCAAGTGGCGACGTCGCTCTGGCCGCTCCGCAAGGCGAAGGTAGGCCGATTCATAGCGTGGCCGTCGAGTTGGGGTTGAGCGGCTCTCCACACAAGAGACAGATAGACGCCGATTGATTCGAAGCGAAGCAACATAGCGCGGGATCGCCGGTTAGCCAAACCGGCGATCCCGTGGATCATTAAATAGTCCACCAGCACTACTTGACCACGCAACGAAGGGAATCGCCGAGACGCCCGTCAATGCAACTTGCTCCACGTCCTTCAGCACCCAACGTAGCCGCGCACCCCTATGGGATGAGTACCGTCCACGCTCCCGATCCCATGGGACGCCTATCTGCGTCCCCAAGTCGACCGCGCCGCAAACAGCAGAGCATCATTACTCCCAAGGGGACCCGGGAGACAGGTCGATCTTGCATTGGGTTGGCCGACGTCGGCCTCAGCGCGCAATGAGAGCCGCATCATTTTGGCAGCTTCAACCGTATCGACCACGCGTAAGCAGCACTATTCTTGCACCGGAGAATCGCAAAATGCACGAACAAACCAACGTGGTTCAGGGCGCCCGGTTTAGCCCCACGAGCATCCGCGCCACCTGGGACGGAACGGGGAGCGTGGAGGATGCTTCCAGGGCGTTGGGGTTCTCGCGTGCGAAGGGGTACGACCTGGCTCGTCGCGGGGAGTTCCCATGCCGTGTGCTGCGCATCGGCCGTAGCACACGTATCGTCACCGCCTCCCTGCTCCGGGTTCTCGAAAGCGGAGAGCCGGAGTACAACGGTGCCCGAGCCTGACACTGCGCCGCCATAACCGCCGTGCGTAGTGGCCCCGCCGGAGCATTCCGGCGGGGCCTCTCGTCTCACAGCCCCTATGACGGGGGGGGCATGGCTGTGTGGGCCTGACCAGGTGGAAGACCTCGCGGGCGGCGTAGCGTTTGAGGCATCGGACGATTTCGCGTATCGGGTTTTGCCCTCCTTGGTGCGACGTTCGTAGTAGTTCTGGGTGCGTGGGTCGAAGCGCAGGCGGGTCTGCACGATCCGGTGGAGGGCGGCAAACGATGCCTCGCTGCCCAGCCGCTCCGGGTTGTCCCCCATCGTGATCAACAGAGTCACGGCCGTATCCGGGCCGATACCCACCACAGCCAGCAGCTGCGGGATGTGGCGTTCCGCGAGCAGGGCCAAGCGGCGCCACGTCTCGGATCTGCTCAGTGAGCTGCTCGATCCGGTGGGCCAGCAGGCACAGGGTGGTGCGGGTGCTACGCGCCGGGCTTGCGGACGAACTCCAACTTCTGCGCCGCATTGCTCATGGACAGGATGCCGGAGTCGGCGAGGGCGTACCCACGGGCGCCGGTGGGAGCCATGCCGCAGGGATGCGCCGACCCGCGCCGGTAGAACGGCCTGGAGATGAGACCGGTGTCGTTCACGAACACCAGGACCTCTTTCCAAGCGCAGCGTTTCTGTAGGGAGTTGTCCCAGCCCTCGACGAAGATATCCCCGGTCCTCGCCTGCTTGATGGTGACCTGGGCCGTCGGGTGGTCCTCCTCGCCCTTGGGCACCCACTGCCCCACGTATTTCTCGGGCACGGGCGCCTTGCCGGCCCTGGCCTTGAAAAGGACGGCCTTGTACTGGCCGTTGTCGGTGGCAAAGTCGAGGTTGCCGTCCTTACGGGTCTTCAGGGTGTACGACGGCAGGAACTTGCACGTGCCGCCGCCGAAGGCGTTCTCGCTACGGGCGTCCCCCAGGGAAACCGAGCCCTTGGACACCTTCTTCGGTTCCTTGTTCACCACGCAGAGCGAGGTGCCGGTCAGGAAGAAGGACCTGGCGACCGTGCGGTGCTGCTCGTCCTTCTTGAACTCGACACGTATGCGCGTGTCGCTCAACGGCACGCCCTCCCACGCCCCGAGGAATCTCTTCGGCACGGCCACCGCCGCCGGGGTGGCCTCCGTGCTGCCGTTCACACCACCGTTCGTACCGCCGCTTCCACCGGGGTCCGCACCCTTGCCGTCCCAGGAGTTCGCCGCGATCGGCACACCGACGGAGAGAACCAGCACTCCGACGACAGCGCCGAGGAATCGGGCCCGCTTGAACCGTGACTGCGCGGGCGGGGCACTCGGCCGTGTGGGGCGGCCGCCGGGCGTCGGGGTGCCCACCGAAGCAACCACCGGCACGTCGGGCTGTACCTTCTCACGTGCATCCACCGGCACATGCGCATCCACCGGAATGTCCGGCTGCATGTCCGCCCGCATATCCATTGGAGCCTCCGCCGGCACGTCCGGCTGCGTATCCGCAGGCACACCCGACGTACGTCCCTGCGGATCCAGATCCAGCAACCACGCCGCATGCCTTCCCAGTTGCTCAAGCACCTCTCCAGGAAGCCACGGCCGCACCTGCCCGGCGGCGGTGCGGGCCGCAAGCTCCGTAGGCGTGGGCCGTTCCTCGGGCGCCTTCTCCAGGCACTGGCGTACGAGCCCGAGCACATCCTCCGGCACGCCCTCCAGGTCCGGCTCTCCCTCGGCCACCGCGAACAACTGCGCGTGCAGCCCGCCGGAGTGGCTGGCGAACGGAAGCCGCCCGGTCGCCGCGTACGCGAGGACGGAACCGAGGCTGAACACGTCGCCCTGCGGGCCGACTTCGAGCCCCCGCGCCTGCTCGGGCGACATGAAGCCGGGCGAGCCGATGACAACGCCGGTGCGGGTACGGAAGCCGTTGCCGGAAACGGCGTCCAGGGCGCGGGCGATGCCGAAGTCGATGACGCGGGGGCCGTCGACGGTGACCAGGACGTTGGACGGCTTCAGGTCCCGGTGCACGAGGCCGGCGTCGTGGATGGCCTCCAGGGCGAGCGCGAGCCGGTTCGCGAGGGTGCGCAGCGAGTGCTCGGGCAGCGGGCCGTAGTCGTCGGCGACGACGGTCTGGAGGTCGGGACCCGGTACGTAGCCGGTGGCGACCCAGGGTGTCGCGGCACTCGTGTCGAAGTCCAGGACCGGCGCCGTCCAGTCGCCGCCCACGCGCCGTGCGGCGTCGACCTCCCGCGCGAACCGCTGCTGGAAGTCGTCCTGCCTGGCGAACTCGGCCCGCACAACCTTCACGGCGACGGTCCGCCCCCCTTCGGACCGCGCGAGGTACACCCGGCCCATACCCCCTTCTCCGAGCACCCCGAGAAGTCGATAGGGCCCTATCGCACGCGGATCGTCCGGGCTCAGAAGGTTCATGCAAGGACGATACTCAGGGGAAGATGAACGGGGTGAGCATGACTCACCTGCTGTGCTTGGTATTTGGCTGGTTCCCGACTCGAACCCCGGACTGATGGGTGAGTCGTGGCGGACACCCCCGAGCGAGCTCATCCGCCGCGGCGTCCCTCAACCGGCACTTCGCCGCCCACCGCCCCAACCAGCTCCGGGTCGCCGACCTCACCTACATCCGCACCTGGTCGGGCTGGGTCTACGTCGCCTTCGTCCTGGACGTGTACTCACGAATGATCGTCGGATGGCAGCTTGCCACCCATATGCGCACCGATCTTCCACTGGACGCGCTGGAGATGGGCCTGTGGCGGCGCGGGAGCAAGTAGGGCTCGGGTCTCATTCATCACAGCGACCGCGGTTCGCAATACGTGTCCATCCGCTACGGCGAACGGCTCATCGAGGCCGGCGCAACCGCGTCCGTCGGCTCCGTCGCCGACAGCTATGACAGCGCCATGGCCGAGGCCCTCAACGGCACGTTCTCGTTCTCGTGCACATCGACTCCGGCCCCGGGCGAGCGCCTCCCGAACCGGTGCACGTCTACTGTCGCTACACCTGCTCAAAGCCAAGTCGGAGTGTTCAGAGTCCGTCGGGAATTCGCACGATGTCCCAGGAAACCGTTGGCGGCGACGCCCCGTACGTATCTGCCGTATGGCGGAATACACCGGGCGCCGCCTCAAGCGCACGGCCCCGGGCCAGCCGGTCGTGACAATCGCGGTCATGGCATCGATGGCGGAGACCTTTCACCAGGCCCTGCAGAATGCGCTGGCCAGCCGGGACACAGTCAGCATCCGCAGCACCCTGATCGAGATGTGGGAACGAGATCCCTCCAAGGCGGAGGTCTCGGCAGCCCACAAGGCGGCCCGAAGGATCGCCGATGACGGGGACGCGGTCCTCATCTCCCTGCTTCCGGCTTACCCAGCAGAAGATCGAAAGCGACCCGATGCTGTCGGCGCTCCTGCCCGGCTGAGCCCTCCCGCCGGCCTGGCTGGCCGAACTGGAGGGCCACCTCACGATCCTGGAACTGGCGGACGCCTTCACGACGGAGATGACCCAGGGGCTGCGCTGCCCGGCCCCTCAGGCGCTTCACCGGGGTGGCTGGCGAGGTACCCGAGGTAGTCGTCCGGGTGCCGGGTGGCCGGTCATTGCTCTGCGTCGCGGACCAGGAGTGCGATCTGCACCCGGTTTTCGACCGCCAGCTTGGCGAACAGGTTGCCTGTGTGCGCCTTGACGGTCGCGATGCTGATGTGCAGCCGCTCGGCGATCGCCGGGTTGCCCAGCCCGTCCGCGATGGCCCGGGCGGTGTCGAGTTCCCGTTCGCTGAGCGCGGACAGCTGTTTCCGCGCGGCTTCGCGGGACGAGCGGCGAGCCTCGGAGGACTGTGGCCCGGTGGCTGCGGCGATCACTCGTGCCGTGGCCGCCGGGGACAGCACGGGGTTCCCGTCCGCGACTGTCCGCACCGCGTCGAGAATCCGCGCCGGCGGGGTGTCCTTCAGCACGAACCCGAGGGCTCCGGCGCGCAGCGCGCCGAGCACCAGATCGTCGGAGTCGAATGTGGTCAGCATGAGCACCCGGGGCGGCGCCGGCCGGGTGAGGAGTTCCCGGGTCGTGCTGAGACCGTCACGGCCGGGCATCCGGATGTCCATCAGCACGACGTCCGGCCGCTGCTCGTCCACCACGGTGATCGCGGCGTCCCCGTCGGCCGCCTCCGCGACGACGGTCAGGTCCGGTTCGCCGTCGATGACGAGTCGTAGCGCCAGCCGCACCAGTTGTTCGTCGTCGACGATGACGACACGCACCGGCTCCCGCTCGCTGTCCACTCAGCTTCTCTTTTCGTGGTCGTGGTTCGGCCAGGGTAGTTGCGCGGTGAGGACGTATCCGCCGTCGGGTGTCGGGTGGTTTCTGAGTTCTCCGCCGGCGAGGGTGATGCGTTCGGCGAGGCCGAGCAGGCCGAATCCTGATGCCGGCGGCCCGGTGGTCGTCGTGGTGGCCGGGGAGTTGTGGACGCTTACGTGCAGTTCGTCGCCGGCTGTTCCTTCGACGGTGATGTGTATGGGGGCGCCAGGGGCGTGTTTGGCGGCGTTGGTCAGTCCTTCCTGGATGACCCGGTAGCAGGTCCGTCCCACGACGTCGGACGGATTTCCCGTCACCGTGGTGGTGAGTGTGACGTCCAGTCCAGAAGTGCGGGCGTCAGCCACCAGCTCCGGGATCCGGTCGAGGGAGGGCTGTGGCGGTTCCGGGCTGCCCGGGTCGGCGCGGAGCACACCGAGGACGTCTCGTAGTTCTTCCAGCGCTTGGTGGGAGCCGTCGGCGATGCCACGGATCAGCGTGCGGTTCTCCTCGGTGGTGAGGTTGCCGCGGTGGTCCAGCACTCCGGCCTGCATGGCGACCAGGGAGATCCGGTGCGCGAGCACGTCGTGCATCTCCCGGGCGATCCGGTTCCGTTCCAGGGCCCGTGCCTGCGCCGCCCGTGCGGTCTGTTCCCGTTCCGCGCTCTCTGCCCGCTCTCGCAAGGACCGCACCTCGACGCGCCGTGCGCCGATGGCCACGCCTATGGCCACCGCGATGCCCGCGCTCAGTGCCGGGAGTGCGAGTTGGAGCCATATCGAGCCGGGCGGACTCTTGATCGGGTAGAGCACGAGGGTGAATTGCGACGCGGCCACGTAGACGAGCGCGACGACTCCGATCTCCACCGGACGGCGACGAGTGGAGATCG
Organism: Streptomyces sp. bgisy130; assembly: GCF_057708345.1. NCBI lineage: Bacteria > Bacillati > Actinomycetota > Actinomycetes > Kitasatosporales > Streptomycetaceae > Streptomyces > Streptomyces sp. bgisy130. The sequence continues at coordinate 44,601 of NZ_JBYISA010000001.1, read as the reverse complement.
AGCACAGAGCCAGAAGCGCGGCACCGATGGCGAGTGTCGACGCGCCCGAGGCGATGGCGACCGCCATGGCGACGGCGAGCGGGAACCGTCGCCGCCACAGGAGCGCCGTCAGGCAGCCGAGAGCCACCAGCGGATCACCGGTGACCAACCAGGAACAGGTGTCGGCCGCGCACCCCCGCGGCAGCGCCGCACCGGTAGAGATCCAGAAAGGAATGCCCAGGGCAGCCGCCGCCACCAGCCGCCATGTCTGCTGCCACCCCCCGAGCCGTGGCGTGACGTCCGTGTTCATCCGGTCATTGTCGCGAACCCGTGCGGCCGCTGCACCAGACCCAGGGACACTCCCCCCTCTCCCAGAGTCGGATCACCACTTCGACTTTGGTCGAAGGTGACTCGAGCCGCCGGGCCGATGTGCCGGTGACGCCGGGTGAACAGACTCGTATCCGTCACCCGACCGCTTCGGCGCGCGACCTCGTGCGCCCCCCAGGAGGACACCTGATGCGTAAAACCCTGTCCCTCGCCCTCGTCGCCACCGCGGTCGCGGCCGCCGCGATTTCGGGAGCGTCGGCGATGGCGACTCCGGACACGGTGACGGCCACGCCGGACTCCCTGCGGTGGGGCCCGTGTCCGCAGAAGACCGAATCGCAGAACGCCGACGCGCCCCGTCTTGAATGCGCGACGCTCGACGTCCCGCTGGACTACCGCGATCCCGACGGCCGGCAGATCGAGATCGCCGTCTCCCGCCTGGCGAGCAAGAACCCTTCCAAGCGCCGCGGTGTGCTGCTGACCAACCCGGGCGGCCCCGGTGGCTCCGGGGTGGACTACCCGGCCCAGCTCGCCGGCGCTGGGCTGCCGAAGGACGTCCTCGACTCCTACGACGTGATCGGCTTCGACCCGCGTGGCGTCGGCCGCAGCACGCCGGTCACCTGCGACCTGACCCCGCAGCAGCAGGCACGCGGCAACTTCCCGCCGTACGCGCACACCGCGGCCGACGTCGCCAAAGAGGCACCGTACGCGCGGACCATAGCCGAACAGTGCGCCACGTCGCGGACGGCGTGGATGCTGCCGTACACCACCACCGCGAACACCGCACGCGACATGGACCGGATCCGGGCGGCGCTGGGCGAGCCGAAGGCGTCCTTCCTCGGTGCCTCCTACGGCAGCTACCTCGGCGCGGTCTATACGACGCTGTTCCCCGAGCGCAGCGACCGGATCGTGCTCGACAGCAACATGGGCCCCGGCGGCTACGACCTGGAGAACTTCCGCTTGCTCGGCCGCGGAATGGAGGACCGGTTCCCGGACTTCGCGGCGTACGCCGCCGCGCACCCCGAGTACGGTCTGGGCACCACGCCGAAGCAGGTGACCGCCAAGTTCTTCGAACTCGTGAAGCGGCTGGACGCCGAACCGGTCGGTGACACCGACGGGACGCAGTTCCGCGGGGTGACGTTCGAGCACCTCTACGTCGAGGGCCTCATGCCCCAACTGGCCAAGGGATGGCAGGCGCTGGACCAGGGCAAACCGCTGCCGATTGCGCCGCCGAAGATCTCGGAGAACTTCCTGGCCAGCCACTTCTACGTGACGTGCGGTGACTCGCGTTGGCCCGGCAAGGTCCGGGACTACCAGCGCAATGCCGCGATCGACCGGCTGAAGTACCCGATGCTGGGCGGGACCACCGGAAACATCAAGCCCTGCGCGTACTGGCCGGACAGCCGGGTCGAGCCGCCGGTGCAGATCGGTGACCGCGGCCCGTCGAACGTACTGATGGTGCAGAACGAACGCGACCCGGGGACACCGCTGGTCGGCGCCATGAAGCTGCGGCGGGCATTCGGCGACCGGGCCACGATGGTGACCGCCGACCAGGGCGGGCACGGTGTCTACCCGTTCGGCCGCAACACGTGTGCGAACAACACGGTGACAGCGTTCCTGACCAACGGACAGCGCCCGGCCGAGGACCTCGCCTGCGCGGCGGGGCCGAACAAGCAGCTCAAGCCGAACAAGTAACGGGAGCGGACGCATGATCAAGGAGTGGCGGCACCGTCGTGCCATACAGCGGGTCATGCCCGGGGACGGGCGAGAGTTGAAGCGTTTCCACTGGTGGCAGTTGCCTTTCCGCGCCCTGTTCCATCTGCGGCTGGCGGGCGAAGACGGCCGCGAGACGGTCTACGCCGTCGACGTCAGGCACTGGCAGAACCAGTCGTCCGGCAACGTCAAGGCCCACCTGTATCTCGACGGCAGGCTGCACGCCGTGTCCAAGCTCCCTGCCGTCTTCCCCGTCCCGGGCGGCACCGTCGAAGTGAAGATGAGCGGATTCGGCCTCAAGCGCTGCCACTACGTCACCGACGAAGGCCACGAGTTCCAGCTGGTCCCGGACCCCGACTCCGCCGAGGGACGCCGGGCGCGCCTCGACCGCGCGCACCCCGCGCTCAGCCGCACCATCGGTCTCCTCTCGCTGTGCGTGCTCGTCACCGCCCTGGCCGTCCTCGTCCCACAACTTGCCGAACAGCTGACCAAGTCCGAGGCCATCGCCCAGCACACCGGGTCCTTCACCTCGCCCATCGACGTGCCGAAGTGGGGCAACATCGCGATCGGCGTCGCCACCTTGGCAGCCAGCACAGAACGGGCACTACTACTGCGCCACAGCCACCTGCTGGACGGCGCAGCGGGCTGATCCGCCCAACCACCCGAGGCGTCGCAGCGGCGCCGGCGGCCCGCGAACTGAATAGCCCTGGGCCTGGACCACTTCGAGGGCCTCTCGTTCGCCGGCTGGCAGGCCCGCCGCGAGTTCGGCCAGCACCTCCGGCAGGGCCGGGTCGTCGATGACCGCGATCGGGACGGGAGGGCGGCCTCGCGCCGCGGCGGGCTGGGCCGGTCGGCGCCGGGGTGCCGGCGCACATCCTTTGCACCAGGAACCGCCGCTGGTCAGCGGAGCGTCCCTTTCCTGGGCATGAAATGCCCGAAGAGCACGGCGAGGCGCTGAAGGAGAGACGCCGATGGGTTTGGTGGTGTTCCTGGTGATCGGTTTGGCCATCATGGGGTACGGCGTCGATGAGGCCGTAACCCACTACCGCTTGCGGCGCCACGGGATCCGTGCCAGGGGCCTGGTGGCCCGATACGAGTCGAGTTCCGGCACAGGAGGAAGTGGCCCCACCCAACACGCGGTGGTCGAATTCGTCGACGACCAGGGCTACATGCGCGAGTTGCGGGACCAGGGAACGGGGCACTCGGGCCTGCGTGTGGGGGGTCCGGCCCTGGTGATCTACCTTCCCAGCGCCCCGGGGACCGCGCGGATCGACATCGCCTGGAGAAGCTTGTGGAGGATCGTGCCGAGCCTCGCGTTCGGCTGTCTGTTCGCGGGCCTCGCGGTCTGGGAGCTCGTCCGCCGGTGAGCCGACACGCAGGAGCAGTCCGCCAGCAAGAAGGTTTCAGCCGAAGACCGCCACCACCTCGCGGCGTTCCCCGAGATCGAGGTGCTGGCCAGCCTGATCCTCAGCCCGCCGACAAGCACCCTCGACCCCAACGAGCTCTATCTGGCCACGACTGCCGAACTGAGCCGACGATTCACCCGGATCTACACCACCCTCGGAATCCAGGGCCCTCTCTACCGGCGGTTCTGCCTCTATCGCTAACGAGACTTCCACGAAAGCCAGGTCGTTTGAGAGCGTCGGCCTCCTGCACTCTCAAACGATCTGGCACTCCAGCAGGCCAGGGGCTCGCTATCTGACAGGCTCGAGGCGACAGGACACCACGTAGCGCCCCGTCGAGAGGGGCGAGCACGAGCAAGTGTGTACGGCCCGGCCCCCGATCCGCACGGACCGGGGGCTGCCTCATGCCCGGTACCGGGGCCGGCGCGGGGCGTCCCGGCAGCACGGGGCGCCCGGTCGGGAACCGTGGCCGGGCCGGGTCGCGTCCCTTTCCGAGACCCTGGAAGGGACGCCCATGAGCATCGACGCACCCCACCCGTCCGGGCGGTCGCCATACGGTGGGCCGCGGCCCACGAGCGACCCGCCGCGGGCGTACACGCCGCTGTGGCGACGGCTGCGTGAGGACGAATGGCCGCCGCTGGGTGAGGTGTTGCGGGGGCGGCGGGAGCAGGTGCGTCCCGGGGTGTTGCTGGTGCTGCTCTTCCCGTGCCTGTGGTGGCTGACGGTGCCGCTGCTGGTCGGCTACCAACTGGCCCGTACGGCCCGCCGTATGGCGCGCCGGGTCTTCCCCGTACGCCCGGAAGGGCACGTCGAGGATCCCGAGGTGCTCCGGGTGCAGCGGGTGCGGGCCTGGGTGGCCCTCGCCATGTCGGGGGTGCTGCTGGCCGTGTTCGGTGGCTGGCAGGACGTGGCGGACGCACAGAGGCAGTTCCTGGACCGGCTGCTGTTCGCGCCCTGGTTGGCGCTGTTGAGTGCGGCGGTGGTGGTGGCGCTGCTCTTCTGGGCGGCAAGGCCCGTCACGCGGCGGGCCATGCGGACGCAGCTGTGGCCGGCCGGCCGGTCGGCCCTGTGGTACTTCGGTGCCTGGACGCTGGTGCCGCTGCTGTTCACGGCGGCGGGCAAGGGGATGGGTCTGCTGCCCAGCAGCTCCAACGGGCTGTTCGGGGTGCTGCTTTGGGTGTCCGTGATGTTCGTGTGCTGGGCGCCGTTCTGGTGGGTGATCTTCTTCCTCTGCTTCGCCTCCGGTCCCGCGCTGCGCCACGCCTTCAACCTGTCCGCCCTGCATGCGGCGCTGCCCGCGCTGGTCACCTCCGTCCTGGTCTGGGTGTTCGCCTTCCTCGGCCTGTCGGCGGGCGGTCTGCCGCCGGGCCCGGTGCCGGTCGCGGTCTGTGCGTTCCTCGGCGGCCCGGTATCGGTGACGGCGGTGGCCTGGTGGGAGGTCCACCGGCTGCGGCGGCGGCACGGGGTGCGGTGGCGGGGTTAGCGCCGCGGACCTGCGCGTTCCGTCCGGCCGGACGCGGCAGAAGGGCCACGCCGGTGCGATCGGGCACAGGCGGCCCGACCGAAGCGCGCGGCCGTCTGGTCCGGTTCGCGCAGCGGGGTGAAGTCGACGTTGAGCTTCGGGTCGGGCCCCATCAGACCGATAGATTTCGTGGCCTGCGTCAGTCGACGGCCCTCAAGTCGCCCAGTGCGTCACCGAGGTCGAGTTCGGTAGGGCCACGGGTCTGCAAGCCCCGCCTGAACAGCTCTGCCGTGCGTTGCTGCGTTGCCTCACCCCGTACGAGCTGCTGGAACAGGGCGGCATCCGCGCGTACATCGGCCGGAGTCGGCAGGCTGATGGCGTTGATGGCTGATTTGGCCGCGACCAGCGCATCGCGGGGGGAAGTCCCCGATGCGCGCGGCAATGCCGGCTACGAACTCGTCCAGATCGGCATCGGGCACCGCGCGATTGATCCATCCGTAGCGTTCGGCGAGTTCGGCATCGAAGTCGGCCGACGTCAGCACGGCTTCGAGCGCCCGGCCCCGGCCCAGCAGACGGGTGAGGTGCTGGATCGCCCCCGCGCCGGGCGGGGTGCCGATGCCGACTTCGGGCTGGCTCAGGACAGCGCTCTCCCGAGAGGCGAAGCGCATGTCGCAGGCGAGGAGGAACTCGCTGCCCGCACCCCGTGCTCGGCCGCGCAGCTTGGCGATGGTGACGGCCGGGATCTCGCTGAGCTTGCGGAACAGCATCCCCAGGGAGGCGTCGCCCGGGCCCCCGGCTTTCGCCGCTTCAGCGGTGTATTCGGGCACTTTGGTCAGGTCGACGTGCGGGAAGAAGAAGTCGGGATCCGCGCTGTCGAAGACCACCACCCGTGCAATCGCCGATTGGGAAAGCTCGTCGAGCAGTCCGACCAGGTCGCGCACGACCTCGGGGCCGATGAGGTTGATCGGCGGGGCGTTGAAGGTGGCAGACAGGACGTGCCCGTCCAGCCTGGTACTGATGCTGATGGTCTCGTACGAGGCGGTCATGTTCTCTCCCTCTCGGCCCTCATCACGGCCCGGCGGCAATCCCGACCGGCGATTCTGAGGTCCGGGCGCCCCGGGGGCATCGGCCGGATCGCGCGGGCTCAGCGGCAACGGACGGAGCGTGCTCGAAGCGGGCTGCGCGGACGAACGCCGCCGCTCGCGATCGCGGCGGCCTCGTTGGCGTCAGGCTCTCCGGCCCCGTCCGCCGCCTCAAGCTCACCGGGATGCGCTGCCGGGCAGCAGGGTGATCGTGGCATGTGCGGCATCCGAGTCGCCGTCGTAGGTGCACGTGAGCAGGCCGGCCTCGCTGAGTTGCGCCAAGGCCGTGGCGAGGCCCTTGGGGGACGTACGCAGGGCGAGTGCGGCGGGGTGCACGGGGAGACTGATGATGTGTGCCGTGGCTCGCCCCAGCGCGGGGCGGCGGTGGCAAGATCCGCCAGCAACGCGGCCAGCGGTCCCCCTTCGAGGGCCGAGTGGGCCTTCGCCACCCACGGAGCCAGCCAGTCGTCGGCCAACGGCGTCACCGGTACCACTTCCTTTCAGCAGGGTTGGGAGCAGCGTGGGCCGGATGCCCGACGCGACGCACCGTGCGGGAGGCCGAATGGGTGACTCGCCTTCGGTCCGCCGAGGGCGGAGCAGCAGGCGATCGCAGGGAAATCCATCCTTTTGCCCATAATTCTCGCCGATTATCGCGGGATGCCGGATCTTCGTATGGATGGGCGAGTGTGCCCTGCGGGCAATTCATGTGGTCCGTGCCTGCCGGGCGGAGGCGCGCGGCACGAGGTGCACGCCACCTGGTCCCCCGCCCCGGCCCTGGGGTGAAAGGGGGGAACGAAGAACGAGGAACGCATGGTTGAGCTGATATCAGGGCGCATGGTCCGGGAGCAGAACCCCGTCGGTGAGCGCGCCGACGGCCCTCCCGCCGTGTTCGGCGGACGCACGGCTCCCGCCGCGCGGACACTCCTGGACGTCCTGGACGTCACCGTCCTGATCCATCCGCATGAGCCGGCCCTGGACGACGGTCGGACCTCGCTGAGCTACCAGGAGCTCGCCGGTGAGGTCGAGGAACTACGGCGTCGGCTGGCGTCGGCCGGGATCGGCGTGGGCGACCGCGTCGGGGTGCGGCTGCCGTCCGGCACCAATGACCTCTACCTCTGCATTCTGGCGGTGCTCGCCACGGGCGCGGCGTATGTACCGGTGGACGCCGAGGACCCGGACGAGCGGGCGGACCTGGTGTTCGGTGAGGCGGCGGTGAGCGCCGTCCTGGAAGCCGGACGGCGTCTCACCATGACGAGCAGCCGCGCCACCGGCTCTCAGCGCCGCCCGAGTCCCGCGGATGACGCCTGGATCATCTTCACTTCCGGTTCCACCGGCAGGCCCAAAGGCGTCGCCGTCACCCACCGCAACGCGGCGGCCCTTGTCGACGCCGAGGCTGCGCTCTTCCTCAAGGAGGAGCCGATCGGCCCGGGTGACCGGGTGATGGCGGGTCTCTCGGTCGCCTTCGACGCCTCCTGCGAGGAGATGTGGCTCGCCTGGCGGCACGGCGCCTGTCTGGTACCCGCGACGCGTTCCCAGGTGCGTGACGGAGCCGGTCTCGGCCCGTGGCTCGCCGAGCAGGACATCACGGTCGTGTCCACGGTCCCCACTCTCGCCGCCTTGTGGCCGACCGAGGCCCTCAACGACGTACGGCTGCTGGTCTTCGGTGGCGAGCCGTGTCCGCCCGAACTGGTGGAGCGGCTGGTCACAGAGGGGCGGGAGGTCTGGAACACCTACGGTCCGACCGAGGCGACCGTGGTCACCTGTGCCTCGCTGCTGACCGGCGAAGGACCCGTCAGGATCGGCCTGCCGCTGGACGGCTGGGACCTGGCCGTGGTGGACCGGGCCGGTGAACCGGTCGCCATGGGCAGCACCGGCCAACTCGTCATCGGCGGGGCCGGACTGGCGCGTTACCTGGACCGCGACAAGGACGCCGAGAAATACGGCCCACTGGCGTCACTCGACTGGCCCCGGGCCTACCGCACCGGTGACCTCGTACGAGCCGAGCCCGACGGACTCATCTTCCTGGGACGCGACGACGAACAGATCAAACTCGGCGGCAGGCGGATCGAGCTCGGCGAGGTGGACGCGGCCCTCCAGGCTCTGCCGGGCGTGAACGGTGCCGCAGCCGCCCTCCGGACCGCGCGCGGCGGCAACCCCCTGCTGGTCGGCTATGTGGTGATCCAGGACGGCTGGGACCGGACGCAGGCCGTCGAGCGGCTGCGCGCCCAGCTGCCCGCCGCCCTGGTGCCGCTGCTCGCCCCCGTCGACGCCTTGCCCACCCGCACCTCCGGCAAGGTGGACCGGGCCGCACTGCCCTGGCCGCTGCCACGCACGGCAGGGCTCGATACCGGCCTCCCGGACTCGGCCGGGCAGCTCACCGGTACCGAAGCCTGGCTGGCCGAGCAGTGGCGCGAGATCCTCGGCGTGCCGGTGACCGACGCCCGGGACGACTTCTTCGCGATCGGCGGCGGCAGCCTCGCCGCCGCCCAGCTCGCCACGCTGATCCGCGACCGCTACCCAGGCACGGCTGTCCGCGACGTCTACCGGCAGCCCACCCTGCGCAAGCTGGCCCGGCTGCTGGAGCGTTCCGCGCCGGACGAGCGCGACGACACGCGCCGGGTGACACCCGTCCCGGCCCGGGCCGGCCTCGTGCAACTGCTCCTGCTCCTGCCACTCTTCACCCTGGCCGGGCTGCGCTGGATGCTCGGGCTGCTGGCCCTGGGCAACGTCCTGGCGTGGTGGGGCAGCTATCCGTGGGCGCCGACGGCCTCGTGGTGGTGGGTGGCGGCCGGCGGTCTGCTGTTCTTCAGCCCGCCGGGAAGGCTGGCGATGGCGGCCGGTGGGGCACGGCTGCTGCTGCGGGGGCTGCGGCCGGGCAGCTACCCCCGCGGCGGCAACGTCCATCTGCGCCTGTGGACCGCGGAGCGGCTCGCGGAGCTGAGCGGGGCCGGCTGCCTGACCGGGGCGTGGCTGGTGCGTTACGGCCGTGCGCTGGGCGCCCGTATCGGCCCGGAGGTCGATCTGCACTCGCTGCCGCCGGTCACCGGGATGCTCAAGCTGGGCCGGGGGTGTGCCGTCGAACCGGAGGTGGATCTGTCCGGCTACTGGCTGGACGGGGACCGGCTAAAGGTTGGTCCGGTGAAGGTCGGCTCGGGCGCGGTGGTCGGTGTCCGCAGCACGCTCTTCCCCGGCGCCCGGGTGGGCAAGCGGGCCCAGGTCGCTCCCGGTTCCGTCGTCACCGGCCGGGTGCCGACCGGCCAGAGCTGGGGCGGTGCGCCCGCCGTCAAACTGGGCAAGGCCGAACGGCGGTGGCCCAAGCGGCGTCCCCCGCGCCGGGTCGGGTGGGCGGCGCTCTACGGGCTGAGCGGCCCAGGGCTCGGGCTGCTGTGGCTGCCGGCCGCGGTCCCGGCACTGGCGGTGGCGGGCTGCTTCGTCCACACCGGGGAGGGCCTCGGCGACGCCGTACGCGGGGCGCTGATCACACTCGTGCCCGCCACCCTGGCCTTCGGGCTGGCGTACGCCGCCCTGCTGATCGTCGCCGTCCGGCTGCTGAGCCGTGGTCTGCGCCCCGGCTGGCATCCGCTGCACGGCCGGACCGGCTGGCAGGTCTGGACCGTCAGCCAGCTCATGGACCGGGCCCGTAACATGCTCTTTCCGCTCTACGCTGGCCTCATTACTCCGGTCTGGCTGCGCGCCCTGGGAATGACGGTCGGCAGGCGCGTCGAGGTCTCCACCGTACTGGCGCTGCCGGGCCTCACCACGGTGCGCGACGGAGCCTTCCTGGCCGATGACACCCTGGTCGCCCCGTACGAACTCGGGGGCGGGTGGCTGCGGATCGGCGCGGCCGAGATCGGCGAACGGGCCTTTCTCGGCAACTCCGGCATGACCGCACCGGGCCGTGCCGTCCCGGAGCGAGCTCTGGTCGGGGTACTGTCCGCTGCTCCGGAGAAGGCGAAGAAGGGCAGCTCGTACCTGGGTATGCCGCCCATGCGTCTGCCGCGCTCGGCCGACACCGGAGACCGCCGTCTGACCTACGATCCGCCGGCCCGGCTGTACTGGGCCCGAGGACTGGTCGAAGGGTGCCGGCTGCTGCCGGTGCTGGTCTCCGCCGCCCTCGGCCTGCTGGCGGTCGCCGCGCTGGCCCACCTGACCGCACACCGCTCGCCGGCGGTCGCCGCGCTGCTGTCCGGCCTGATGCTGCTGGCCGCGGGGATCGTCGCCTGTGGGGTGTCGATCGCCGCCAAGTGGCTGCTGGTGGGCCGGTTCCGCCCGACGGAACACCCGCTCTGGAGTGGCTTCGTCTGGCGTACGGAGCTTGCCGACACCTTCGTCGAGGTGCTGGCCGTGCCATGGCTGATCGGCACGGTGCCGGGCACCCCGCTGATGAACCTCTGGCTGCGGGCTCTGGGAGCCACCGTCGGCCGGGGTGTGTGGTGCGAAACCTACTGGCTGCCGGAAGCCGACCTGGTCACCCTCGAAGACGGGGTGAGCGTCAACCGGGGATGTGTGGTGCAGACCCATCTCTTCCACGACCGCGTGATGCGGATGAATACCGTGATGCTCCGCGAGGGCGCCACCCTCGGCCCCGGCGGCATCGTGCTGCCCGGCAGCACCATCGGGGCGCGCAGCACGCTCGGCCCGGCGTCGTTGGCCATGGGCGCGGAAACCGTCCCGGCCGACACCCGGTGGCTGGGCAACCCGATCGCGGCCTGGCGAGAATGAAGCACAGTGCGACGATGCGCCGTCAGCCCACTGGTGCCAGGAGGGAGTGAGACCGTTGAATCCCCAGCAGGCTTCCGCTCCCGGTACAGACCCGTACTTCGCAGATCACGGGGATGCCCGCTATCGGGTCCACCGCTACGAGCTCGACCTGGACTACCGGCCCGTGTCCAATCGGCTCAGCGGCTCGGCCCGGCTCAGCGCGCAGGCAGGCCCCGCGCCACTGGAGGAGATCCCACTCGACCTGGCCGCATTCAGGATTCAGCGGGTGCTGCTGGACAGCCGGACCGTGCGCTACACCCACCGGGCGGGCAAGCTGCGGATCCGCCCGGCGAAGGCGCTCGCCCCGGGCACCGCCTTCACCGTCGAGGTGCGCTACACCGGCAACCCCAAGCCGGTGCCGAGCCCGTGGGGCGGACTGGGCTGGGAGGAGCTGACCGACGGTGCGCTGGTGGCCAGTCAGCCGGTCGGTGCCCCGTCCTGGTATCCCTGCAATGACCGGCCGGCCGACAAGGCGTCCTACCGGGTAGCGATCACCACACCGTCCCCGTACACCGCGGTTGCCGGCGGCCGGCTGCTCACCCGCACCACCCGGGCCAGCAGCACCACCTGGGTATACGAGCAACCGGCCCCCACCTCCACCTACCTGGTGACCGTCTCCCTCGGCAACTACACGGCCGTCCCGCTCACCGACCCGGACCCGGCGGACGGACGGCGCCCGCCGGTACCACAGACTGCCTACTTGCCCGCACGGCTACTGCCTGAGTTCACCCAGGACTTCGCCGGCCAGACCCGCATGATGCAGTTCTTCGAGGAGACCTTCGGGCCGTATCCCTTCGGGGAGTACACGGTCGTGATCGCCGACGAGGATCTGGACGTCCCGGTGGAGGCCCAGGGCATGGCCACCTTCGGTGCCAACCACCTCGACGGCGCCCGCACTTCGGAACGCCTGATCGCCCACGAACTGGCCCACCAGTGGTTCGGCAACAGCGTCTCGGTCGCCGACTGGCAGCACATCTGGCTCAACGAGGGCTTCGCCAAGTACGCGGAGTGGCTGTGGTCGGAGCACACGGGAGGCCGAACGGCGGCCGCCCACGCCTCCGCCGCGCACCAGCTGCTGGCCGGTCTCCCACAGGACCTGCTACTGGGCGACCCGGGCCGGCAGCTGATGTTCGACGACCGGCTCTACGAGCGGGGCGGGCTGACGGTCCATGCGCTGCGCTGCGCCCTCGGCGATGACGCCTTCTTCCGCATGCTCAAGGACTGGGCCACGAAGCACCGCCACGGCGCCGTGAGCACCGCCGACTTCACCGAGCACGCCCAGCAGTACGCGTCCGCACCCCTCGAAGAACTCTTCGACACCTGGCTGCACGAGCCCTCCCTGCCCCCACTGCCGCAGCCCACGGGCCCACACCATCCTGCAGACCTACAGGCCAACCCAGTGCCGCAAGACTGACTGCCATGCCGCATGGCGAGCGCAACGGCGTTGATGAGTTCCTGCGCGTCGATGCTAAACAGGGGGGCGCCGAGCATGTTCTCGGTGTCGGCATCGAGGACGAATTCAGCCGATCTGGGCGCCGTCGGGGAAGTCGGCGGAACGGGAGAGCGCTTCCCAGGCGCGAATGTCCTCGTCGACCGCTGCCCGGCCGGAGGCGAATTGCCCGACAACTGACCGCACACGCCACCGGCGCCGTGGTCGGCTCAGGCGAGCGTGAGGGGCGGGCCCGCGCCCGACCTGGCGTACCTGCGGCCGGACCGCCGCACCGCAATCACCACCAACTCGCAGAACAAGCGGACGCTGACCAACAGTGAGACTCGTGAGTTTGCATGTTCAGGTGTCGCCGCCCGTCGTCCGCGTGAGCAGCTTCGGGCCAACTGGCCATCTGCGCCGACAGATTCGTGGCCTCTCCCCCGGTCGGCTTCCCGCCCCAACGGCTTCCCGCCCGGGCTGATCAGTCGAGGATCGCGGTGGCCTCGATCTCGACCAGATGCTCGGGGACGTCCAGTGCCGCTACGCCGATCATCGTGGCCGGCGCCGCCGGAGTGACCCCAAGCTTCGCCGCCGCCCGGGAGATCCCGTCCAGGAGCAGGGGCATCTTCTCGGGCGTCCAGTCGACGACGTAGACGGTCAGTTTCGCCACGTCGTCGAAGGACCCGCCGGCCGCGGCCAGGGCGGTGCCGACGTTGAGGTAGCACTGCTCGACCTGCGCGGCGAGATCGCCCTCGCCGACCGTGACTCCGCCGGTGTCCCAGGCGACCTGCCCGGCAACGAAGACCATCTTCGAACCGGATGCGACCGCCACCTGCCGGTAGACGTCGATCTTGGGCAGTCCGTCGGGGTTAGCCAGGGTGATAGCCATGCTGCATGCCCCCTCGTGCTCTCTTGTGGTTACTCGGAAACCGTAAGGGAGTGGCCGCTGACGTGGAAGAACGCACTTTTCGGTGACTGGGGAACCTCATGGTGACCAAGCAGCTCAAAGGCTCGGCCAAGGACGAGGCGGATGTGACTCTGGCGGACTCCTTGGCGCGGGAGATCTTCCCGGACATCGCCAACAAGTGGGCGCTGCTGATCGTCGAAGCGGGGGGGGCGATAGCACGCTGCGCTTCACCGAACTGCGCAACGAGATCGAGGGCATCAGCCACAAGATGCTCACCCAGAACCTGCGTCTGCTGGAGCGCAACGGCCTGGTCGAACGGACCGTCCACCCGACCGTGCCGCCATGTGTCGAGTACGCCCTCACGGAACCGGGCCGGGCCTTGCGCGCGACAGTCGACGGCATGTGCGACTTGCCCCACCGCTACCTCGGCGCCATCGAGACGGCCCGCGAACGCTTCGACTCCGCGTGACGGCGGCGTGCCCGGTGGGGTTCGTCCCCCGCAACCGTTCGCCGGACCTGACGTTCTCCCCATGCGTATCCGGGTTCCCCCCACCGATCCACCGCGGTCTTCGCAGCATCGGCCATCGCCACCGCCCGTCTCGAGAGGGAGTGAGATGTCGACCTGCTGCCCCGAAACACGTCGGGCACCGCGAAGGAACGCCCACGCTGTGCGCTGGCCACACCATCGGCCGCTTGAGCGCATTCGACGGAAGCGGAGTGCCCTGCCGCCCCGCGCTCAAGCGGTCAGGGCTTTCGCTGTCCCATCTCGCTGTTCATCCTGGCGCGGCTCGTCGCGATGAGCTCCTGGGTCTGCCGCTCGATCTCTTCGGGGTCCAGGCCCAAGGCGCGCCCCAAGTTCGTCGACCAGACCTCCGAACGCACGCTGGCTTCGAAGTTGAGATCGGCGCGAATCGTGTCGCGCGCTGCCTGCCGGTTCTGGCTGACCATGACGAACGTCGACAGGAAGATCGCCTCAAGGCTGACGATCATGGTGAGCAGCCCGAAGGGAAAGGGGTCGAAGACCGCGGCCTGACCGAAGAGCCCTTCGTTGATCACGATCCAGCCGGCGAACCACACCATGTGCACATACACAAAGACCATCGACCCCGCGAAAGCGGTGATCGCGTCCGCGAGGTGGTCCTGCACACCGCGCCCACGAGCGAAGAGCTCCTGCTCATGTGGAAGGCGGATGACGGGACGAGGCCAAGGACCGCCCGCCGGGCTGCCGCGATGGGGCGTCATGCCAATATCCTGCACGCGCCACGGGCGGCAGCGAGGAAGGGCGGCCCCTCGGCGCGTTGACACCGGGCGCGGGAATCGAGGCCCCGGACCACGTGATGCCGTGGCCGCGCCGCCACTACGTTCACGTACTTCGACCACACCCTGCCGAACTGCGCAGCTGCCCGGCATCGGCTCCTTCTCCGCCGAACTCATCCTCATCCGGGGAGCACGACACCCCGACGTCTTTCCCCGCCACGAACCACGCGTCCACAAGGCCGTCGCCACCTGGCCAGAGTGCGCGGGCCACTGGATCGCCGCAATCTGGACGCATGACCTATCGATGCACGACGTGAGGTGACCCATGAAGTTCGCAGTCATCGGCGGTACCGGTCTGATCGGGTCGAAGGTCGTGAAGAAGCTGAACGCCGCTGGGCACGAAGCCGTGCCGCACTCGCCGTCCACAGGTGTCGACGTGATCACCGGCCAGGGCGTGGAGGAGGCAGTATCCGGAGCCGACGGCGTCGTCAATCTGACGAATTCCCCGACCTTCGACGACGCCTCTCCTGCCTTCTTCCGGACCTCGATGGACAACCTCCTGGCCGCCGGCCACAAGGGCGGGGTGGGACACTTCGTCATCCTCTCGATCGTCGGCGCGGACCAGGTGCCCGACCTCGCCTACTACCGCGCCAAGGTCTTGCAGGAGGACATCCTCAAGGCCGGGCCGATCCCGTATTCGATCGTCCGCGCCACCCAGTTCATGGAGTTCATCGACGCCTTCATGTCCTGGTCCACCGAGGGCGACACCGTCCGTCTGCCCACCACCCCACTCCAGCCGATCGCCGCCCAGGACGTCTCCGACACCGTCGCCGAAGTCGCCGCCGGTACCCCTCTGAACGGAACCCTCAACGTCGGTGGGCCCGACGTCCATCCCCTCGACGAACTCGGGCGGATCACCCTGAACGCCCGACCCGACGGCCGCACGGTCGTCACCGATGACACCGCCGGCATGTTCGCCGCCGTCGACGGCGATGTGCTCACCACCAAGGGCGACGCACGCATCGCCCCCACCCACTACACCGACTGGCTCACCTGACCCGACCGGCCCACCACTGGAGACCTCGCCATGTCGAACAGCGAACAGGCGGCAGGCGGCGCCGGGAGCCAGCCGCGCTCGGAAGCATGGAAGACGGCGCTCACCGTGCTTCAGTCGGCGAAACCGCCGTTCGTTCCGGAGGGGGCGGAAGCGATGACGGTTCTGATCGAGTTCCCTCCCGGCGATCCCGGCACCCCTCCCCACCGGCACTCGGGACCTGCATTCGGCTACATGCTGGAGGGGGAGATGCTCTTCGAGCTGGAAGGTGAGCCGGAGCGGGTGATCAAGGCCGGGGAAACGTTCTGGGAACCGGGCGGCGATGTCATCCACTACCAGGACGGAAACAACCGGACGGACTCCCGCAGCCGCTTCCTCGTCACCATGATGTGCGCCCCCGGCCAGCCCATGCTCACTCTCGTCGACGACGAAGAACTGGCCCGACGCCGGCACCTACGAGCTGCCCGGCCAGGCACGTGACCCGCCACTCAGCCTCCGGTCTCCCCGGCTTGGGCCCGCGAGTGAGTTCCTCATCCGTGGGTGAGTTGAAGGCACGTGCCGATATGACGGCCCATCAAGGAGAGGCAAGGAGAGGCGGCAATCGGTGCCAGGGGCAGCAGGCGCGCCCAGGCCGAGCGGGTAGACCTTTGGACCGGCACTGACAGGGCCGGCGCCACGGACAGCGATGCTCCCCCAAGTGGGCGTCCACGGCGTTCCACATGGCAAGGCTGACGCGGATGAAGCTGGACCCGGCGCCCGCCCGAGGCAGATCCCGACGCCGGGGCAGCGCACGAGGTCGTAAACAGCGGCCTTCAGGTCGTCGAGATCCCCCCCGGCACCCGGGCAGCAGTTTCGCCAGCCAGTCGCGTGCCGTGTGCACGATCTCGGGCCGCTCTCCAGGCCCGGCCACACGCCCATGGGCCGGTCCGCGCCGGACAACGAACCAGCGAGCCACCGCTGTCGGCGCAGGTCGTCCACGTCGATGAAGTCCCCGCGGGTGAGCGGGTGCGCCGCGGGCACGGCCGAGCAGAGGGCGCGCTCCGTGAGCGTCTGAAGCGCCGGCGGGGGCGACTCGGTATCCGGTGCGCGAAACGGCGGCGCGGATGACAGCGGGGCGATCGCCCGGGCGCTGGCCAGCCGGGCCTGCGGCGAAGTGGTGCTGCCGCCCGGATCACGGCCAGTGAAGCCTCGGCCGCCTCCTTCTGTGGCTCGCGCGCCGCGGCCACGATCCAGGGCCGAGGCGTGTGCGGAAACGCTTGTCGCATCCGAAGGCATCCGGCATCGAGCCACACCAGCGCATCGCTGCTCGGAGCGCCTGGAGCCCTACGGGTGTAAGCAGGAGATATGCGCGTCCGGCATGCCCCTCCCGGCTCCAGGAGATCCTGGCAGCCGAGCACCGGGTTGATCGCCATCCCGCTCGCGATCATCGCGGCGGTCACGGTGATCGACATCAACATTCCGGAGGCCGTCCACCTGGGCCCGTTCCTGGTGGCCGCGCCCGCGCTCACCGCTTCCTTCGCCGGCCCCGGCGTCACCGCCTCCATCGGCGCCCTCGCGGTAGCGGCGCAAGTACTCATCGGGCACCTGCACGGCGGCCTGCTCACCGCGAACCACCTGGCTCAGATCGCCGCCCTGTTCCTGATCTCAGCACTGGTGACGATCTTCTGCTACGTACGCGACCGGCGTGAGCGGACGCTCGAAGAGGTACGGGCCGTGGCGACCATGGCACAGCGGGTACTGGTGCGGCCGCTGCCCCGCAAGATCGGAGGGCTGCGGATCGCTTCCGTATACATCGCGGCCGAGTCCGAGGCCCTGATCGGCGGTGATCTGTACGCGGCGGTGCCCTCCCCTGGTGCCACCCGCCTGGTCGTCGGCGACGTCCGCGGCAGAGGCTTGCCCGCCGTGGACGAGGCCGCGTCGATCCTCGGGGCCTTCCGGGGCTCCGCCTACCGCGAGCTTTCACTGCCCGAGATCGTGGCGCACCTGGGAAACGCCGCGTACTGGAACACGAGCCACCGCGTCGACGGAGGTCCCGACGCCGAAGAGTCGTTCACGACCGCGCTGGTACTGGACATCCACGATGACGGCCCCTTCATCGAGCTCGTGAACTGCGGTCACCCCCCGCCACTGCTGCTACGTGACGGCAAGGTCCGGTCTCTGGAAGCCGACGAGCCCGCCCTCCCCCTCGGCCTCACCGCCCCCTCGGCGAGCGACTACAAGGTGGAAACCTTCTCGTTCGAGCCCGGCGACCTGCTGTTGCTGTACACCGACGGGGTCATCGAAGCCCGGGACCGGAGCGGCGCCTTCTACCCTCTGGCCGATCGGGTCGCCTCCTGCCACGCGACCGCCCCCGACGCCCTCGTACGCCACCTCCACGACGACCTGCTCCGTCATGCGGGCGGAAACCTCGGCGACGACGCAGTCATCATCGCGATCGCCAAGAGCTCCTGAACGCGGGAAACCACCGGCAGGACGTAACTGCGAAGCCGGCCCATGGTCGCCCCGCACGGAAGCGAGTAGGGAACTCGCAGCGCTGGAGCCGTCTTTGTGTGCAGGGCGGGACACCCGCACCGTGGACGGCGCCGTCCGCCGTTCACGCGGAGCCTGGCCCCGCCGATCGGTTCCTGGAGGAACCTGCTGAACCACTGACCGCCATCCACCCCCACTTCGGCCGTCTCGCCGGCACCCGACAACACCGCAGCTGGACCGAGTACCTCCACGACCGCCTACACGCGTATGCCGCAGCCGCCCCGCCCCTGACCGCTATGGCCTCGACTCCTCCACCAAGAAGTCGAGGCCAGCGAAAACGCCATCCAGCAAGTGCATCTCTTGGCAGCCATGCCGTCCATGCTGGCAGCTGCGTCTGACAGGCGCGCCGACCAGCGTGAAACCGTGAGCCCGAGCGGGGCGCGATCATCATGTGGATCACGATCATCGATCCCGACGCCGACGCGCCGTAGGCGAGCCACAGGCCCGGTGAGGCCGGGTGTAAGGGCCTACCCGGGGGCCATGGCCCAGCACTCCCCGGGTAGGCATACTGGCGGCCGTACCACCCTGTTTGGAGCCAGCGTGTCGATGATCCATGACCTTCGTAGAGCAGTCCGCATCCCGAGTGTGCGCCCGCACGCCGTGGACCTCAGCCACCCGGCACGGTCACCGCTCGGCAACTCCGTCGTGAACTGCGTGGTCTACGTGGACGGTGTACGCCAGGTCAGCGACTGCCCGGCGCAGGAGGCAATTGAGCAGGTCCGCACGACCGGCAACGGCTTCGTGTGGATCGGACTGCACGAACCAACGGAGGAGGAGTTTTCCGACATAGGGGAACTTTTCGGTCTGCACCCCCTGGCGGTGGAAGATGCCGTGGACGCCCATCAGCGGCCGAAGCTGGAGCGGTACAACGACACGCTCTTCACCGTCCTCAAGACGGTCACCTACGTCGAGCACGACCAGCTCACGGCCACCAGTGAGGTGGTGGACACCGGGGAGATCATGGTCTTCACCGGACCCGACTTCGTGATCACCGTCCGGCACGGCGGTCACGGCTCGCTGGGGCCGCTGCGGGAAAGCCTCGAGTCGATGCCTGGGCATCTGGCCAAGGGCCCCTCCGCCGTTCTGCACGCGATAGCCGACCATGTCGTCGATGACTATCTGGCGGTCACGGCTGCCGTGCAGAGTGACATCGACGCGGTGGAGAGCGAGGTCTTCTCGGACCACCGCGGTGGCGCAGACGCCGGCCGGATCTACCAGCTCAAGCGGGAACTGCTCCAGCTCAAGCACGCCGTGGTGCCGCTGAACCGGCCCCTGCAACTGCTCGCCGAGCAGCCAACGCAGCTGGTCGACGCTGACATCCAGAAGTACTTCCGCGACGTCGCCGACCACCTGGCCCGGGCCAACGAACACATCACCGCCTGCGACGAGCTGCTCAACTCGATTCTTCAGGCCAACATTGCCCAGGTGACCGTGTCCCAGAACGAGGACATGCGCAAGATCAGCGCCTGGGTCGCCATCATCGCCGTACCCACCATGGTCTGCGGCGTGTACGGAATGAATTTCGACCACATGCCCGAGCTGCGCTGGACCTACGGCTATCCCCTCGTCCTCGCCGTCATGGCCACCGCCTGCTTCCTCATGCACCGCGGGTTCCGCCGCAACGGCTGGCTCTGAGTGCGCCCGTTCGGCCAGACGTGCGACGCCCGGCCGTCTGTGCAACTGACGCGGGCGCTCAAGCCGATCGGTGCATCGCGAGCATCCATCCACGATTTCGTGAATTCACGATTGCGTGTACTTTTATTGGCGTGCTGACTCTTGCTTCTGAGGTCGAGGTACTGGCGCGATTCGGCCGCGCCCTCGCCGACCCGATCCGCTGTCGCCTGCTGCTCGCCCTGCGCGAGGCTCCGGCCCACCCCTCCGACCTCGCCGAGCAGCTCGGGATCTCCCGCACCCGACTGTCGAACCACCTCGCGTGCCTGCGGGACTGCGGCCTGGTCGTCGCCGTTCCCGTAGGCCGCCGCACGCGCTACGAACTGGCCGACCCCCGGCTCGGCCACGCGCTGGACGATCTGCGCACCGCGGTCGTGGCGGTCGAGGCGGACCGCAGCTGCGCGGACGCCGAAGAGAAGGACTGCTGCTGATGGCCGGGGAGACAGCCATAGGCCCAGCGCCGGCCCGGCACGAAACACTGGCCCGCCGGATACGGCTGCTGGTGGCGGCCACCATCACCTACAACATCATCGAGGCGATCGTCGCGGTGACCGCGGGCACGATCGCCTCCTCCACCGCGCTTATCGGCTTCGGCCTGGACTCCGTGATCGAGGTGTCCTCGGCCGCGGCAGTGGCCTGGCAGTTCTCCGCCCGAGAGCACGCTGTGCGCCAGGCGCGGGAGAAAACCACACTGCGGGTCATCGCCGTTTCCTTCTTCGCCCTCGCGTCGTACGTGAGCATCGACGCGATACGCGCACTGGCAGGCACCGGGGAGGCGGGCCCCTCGATCCCCGGCATCGTGATCGCCGCCTTGTCCCTGGTGGTCATGCCCTTCCTGTCCGCCGCCCAGCGCAAGGCCGGCCGCGAACTCGGCTCCGCATCGGCCGTGGCAGACTCCAAACAGACCCTCCTCTGCACCTACCTCTCCGCGGTGCTGCTCGTCGGTCTGCTCCTCAACGCCACTCTTGGCTGGTCGTGGGCCGACCCGATCGCCGCCCTGGTCATCGCGGCCATCGCGGTCAAGGAAGGTCGCGATGCCTGGCAGGGCAAGGGCTGTTGCGCGCCGTCTGCGGCTGTCGGGGCGCAGCATGCACCTCGCCAGGAGCCGGATGGTTGCGACTGCCGGCCGGGGCGCGACTCCTGCGACTGACCTGGGCGGTCACGGGCACCTGGTCGCCGGCCACATCCAGGGCCGCGTCCAGAGCTCCCCGGATCAGGAAAGCGTCAACATCGTCGGGCCCAACCACGATCTTGCCGGGCTGATGTGACGATGAGACACCACCTATGCCGCTCGGCCACCCGAGGTCCCCCTCGCAGCACCAGGCGACGTGGGACTGTGCAGGACAGGTGAGGGAGGGGCTTTCGGTGGCGCCGAGGGTTGTCGCAGCCGATACGCCAGGCGTACGGCCAGGAAAGCTCAAGGTGTTCCTCGGGGCAGCGCCGGGGGTCGGCAAGACCTACCGGATGCTGGACGAGGGGCGTCGCCGTGCGCGACGCGGCACCGATGTAGTGGTGGCGTACGCCGAGTGCCACGCGCGGCCGCACACCGAGGAGAAGCTCGACGGGCTGGAGATACTGCCCCGGACGCAACGCGAGTACCGGGGAGGCACCTTCAGCGAGTTGGATCTCGACGGTGTCCTCGCCCGCCGCCCGGAGGTCGCCCTGGTCGACGAGCTGGCTCACAGCAACATTCCCGGCGGGCGCAACGCCAAGCGGTGGCAGGACGTCGAAGAGCTGCTCGCCGCGGGCATCGATGTCGTCACCACTGTCAACGTCCAGCATCTGGAGTCGCTCAACGACGTGGTGGAGAAGATCACCGGGGTCCCGCAGCGGGAAACCGTTCCCGACGAGGTCGTCCGCCGCGCCCACCAGATCGAACTGGTCGACATGCCTGCCGAGGCGCTGCGCAGGCGCATGGCGCACGGCAACATCTACAAGCCCGAGAAGGTCGATGCTGCGCTCGCGCACTACTTCCGCGTCGGCAACCTGACGGCTCTGCGGGAACTCGCGCTTCTGTGGGTCGCCGGGCGGGTGGACGAGACCCTGCAGAAGTACCGTGCCGAGCACGGCATCGGCACGGTGTGGGAGACGCGGGAACGCGTCGTGGTGGCGCTCACCGGCGGCCCGGAGGGCGAGACGCTGATCCGCCGGGCCGAACGGATCGCGGACCGTTCCTCGGGCGGCGACCTGCTGGCCGTACATGTCGCCCGTAGCGACGGCCTCGCCGACGCCTCCCCCGCCGCGCTGGCGAAACAACGGGAACTGGTCGAGAAACTGGGCGGCAGCTACCACTCGGTCGTCGGCGACCATGTCCCCACCGCGCTGCTGGACTTCGCACGTGCCGAGAACGCCACCCAGCTCGTCCTTGGTACGAGCCGCCGCAGCTGGCTGTCCCGCCTGGTGGCGCCGCGCGGTATCGGCGAGGACACGGTCGAGCTCTCCGGCGATATCGACGTCCACATGGTCACCCACGAACGAGCCGGCCGAGGGCGCCGGATGCCCGTACCCGGCCGGCAGCTGCCGCACGCGCGCCGCGTCGCGGGACCGCTGGCCGGCCTCATCCTCCCCCTCCTGCTGACCACCGTCCTCACCCACACCCGTGGCACGCTCAACCTGACCAGCGAGGCCCTGCTCTTCCTGGTCACCGTCATCGGCGTGGCCTGCCTCGGCGGTGTGGTCTCCGCGCTGCTCGCCTCGCTCACCGCGTCGCTGCTGCTGAACTACTACTTCATCCCGCCGAGCGACCAATTCACCATCACCGAGACCAACAACGCGCTTGCCCTCGCGGTCTTCGTGGTGGTCGCCGTCACGGTCGCCGCCATGGTGGACCGTTCGCTGCGACTGGCACGGCGCGCGGCGCGGGCCACCGCGGAGGCCGAGACCCTGTCCTCCATGGCCGGGAACATCCTCCGGGGCGACCAAGCGGTGTCAATCCTCCTGGAACGCACCCGTGAGACCTTCGGCATGGAGTCGGCCGAACTCGTTCCGCGTTCGGATCAGGAGGCCGAAGCGGTTGATCGCGCCGACGGACTCGTGAAGGTGCCGGCCGGGCCGGACCGCGTGCTCGTCCTACGAGGCCGCAGCCTTCCCGCCTCCGAGCACCGGGTGCTGACCGCCTTCGCGGCGCACCTCGCCGCGGCACTGGACCATGCCCGCCTCACGGAAGCCGCCGCCGAGGTCGAACCGGTGAAGGCGGCGGACCGGATGCGTACGGCGCTGCTCGCCGCGGTCAGCCATGACCTGCGCACCCCACTGGCCGCCGGACGGGCCGCCATCAGCTCACTGCGCAGCACGGACGTGGACTTCTCCGCGGAGGAACGGGATGAGCTGCTGGCGACGGCCGACGAGTCGCTCGCCAAGCTCAACCGCCTGGTGGACAACCTCCTCGACATGAGCCGTCTCCGGGCCGGCGCCTTGACGTTGCACCTTCAGCCCACGGCGTTCGCCGACGTCCTTCCCCCGGCACTCGACACGCTCTCTCCGACGTCGGTGCCGATCGAGTCCCACGGACTGGCGGAGATCTGCGATGTGCTCGCGGACCCGCCCCTGCTGGAGCGTGTCATCGCCAACTTGGTGATCAATGCTGTACGGCACTCCCCCGAACATCAGCGGGTGCTGATCAGCGCCAGCTCCCTCGGTTCGCGGGTCGAATTGCGGGTCATCGACCGGGGGCCGGGCCTGCGTCCGGAAGACCGGGACCGGATCTTCGTCCCCTTCCAGCGCCTCGGCGACGATGACAACACCACCGGCCTGGGACTCGGGCTGGCGCTCTCCCGGGGCCTGGCCGAGGCGATGGGCGGCACCCTCGCCCCCGAGGACACCCCCGGAGGCGGGCTGACCATGGTCCTCTCCTTGCGGGCCGCTGCCTCGGAGGCGGTCGTCGAGGTTGCAGAGCCCGGCGCAGGCTGAAGCGAGGAGAGCCTTGCCGCGGACGCGGGCAGCGGCTAGGCCCTCCTTGGTGAGGGCGACGGTGAGTTCGCGGACGTTTCCGAGCACCGGGCCGAGAACACAGCTGGCTTCGTCCCATGGCTGCGACCATCGAGACGGCTGTCTATTCGCGGTCTGAACGTGGCTTGGCGGTGCCGTCCGGGGTCGTGTCGGGTTTCGTGTGGAGGATGTCGCGGGCCTGGTTCGCGGCGCGGGCGATGCTCTCGGAGACGAAGTCGGCGAAGCGGGCGATGTTTTCGAGGCGGGTGGCGGCCGGGGTGGGGGGGCCGAGGATACCGACGCCCTGCCGTGCGATCTCGACGAGGTGGGCGGTGGCGCGGGCGCTGGCCATCATCGACTCGTACCAGACGTCGTCGTCGACGACGTAGCGCTCGCGGCGGCGTTCGTCGCGTTCCCGGCGGACGAGGCCCTGGCTCTCGAGGTACGCGATCGCCTTGGAGATGGATGCCGGGCTGACCTGGAGGCGCTGGACGAGTTCGGACGCGGTGAGGCTGCCCGCGTCGGTGAGGGTGAGGCAGGCCAGCACCCGGCCCATCATCTTGGGCATGCCCGACTGTATGAGGACGGTGGTGAAGACCTCCTCGTACTCGCGCACCGCCTCGGCGTCGCGTCCGTATGCCTGCGGGTGTGTCGTGGGGTCCGGGGGTGCGGTCTGTCTGCGGCGGCGGGCACGGTGTTCGGTGGCGCGATGGGCGAGGTCGGCGCGGTAGGCGGTGGGGCCGCCGTTGCGCATCACCTCACGCGTGATCGTCGAGGTCGGACGGTCGAGGCTTCTGGCGATCTCTGCGTAGGCGAGGCCGTCGGCCAATCCCAGCGCGATCTGCTGGCGTTCGGGCTGGGTGAGCCTGCCTCCCGGCATAGCGGCCTCCTTCGTGGTCCGTGGTGCCTCCACCATAGCCTTCACCTCCATTTCATTGCAACGAGGGGAATGCAAAGTCGTTGCATTAGCGTCGAAATCGTTGCAACGATTTCATGGCCTTCACCTGCATTAATGGACTTTATGCGCAACAACCTCGTTGTCAGTTCGCTGAACGCAACGTAGCGTTTTCGACATCAGAAACAACGAGCGCAAGGAGCGCACCATGCAGAAGTTCGACACCCCCGCCCCGGTCTCCGCCGTCCTCGACATCCCCGCGGGACGTATCCGGTTCATCGCCGCCGACCGGGCCGACACCACGGTCGAGGTCCTGCCCGCGGACGCCTCGAAGAGCCGCGACGTGAAGGTGGCGGAGCAGACGACGGTCGACTACCGCGACGGCGTGCTGCGGATCGAGACCCCGCCGCCGACGAACCGGATCCTCGGCAGCCCCGGATCCCTTGAGGTGACCGTCCAGCTGCCCGCCGGCTCCCGGATCGAGGCGAAGGCGGCCAGCGCCGAATTCCGCGGCGTCGGACGGCTCGGCGACGTCGCCTTCGAGGGCGCGCACGGCTCCGTCAAGCTCGACGAGACCCAAAGCGCCCGCCTCACCCTCGCCGCAGGCGACGTCTCGGTCGGCCGCCTGGGCGGCCCCGGCGAGATCAGCACCCAAAAGGGCGACCTCCACGTCACCGAGGCCGTGCACGGCACCGTCACGCTGCGCACCGAGCACGGCGACATCTCGGTCGGCGCCGCCCGCGGAGTCTCCGCCTCCCTGGACGCCGGCACCGCCTACGGCCGGATCCACAACGCGCTCCAGAACACCGACGGCGCCGCCGCCGGCCTCACCATCCACGCGACCACCGCCTACGGCAACATCACCGCTCGCAGCCTCTGACCCACCGCGCCGGGAGACATCCCGCGCAGAGAACGCCGCATGGCCATCGCCCTGGACGCGCTCGCCCGTTCACGCCCATGCCCTCGGCGGCGGCACCACATCATCGCCGCCCTGGACAGCTACACCCTCACCGCGACAACCACCCGCCAACCCATAAGGAGCACAGCCATGTCCCGCACCCTCATCGGGCAGGATCGCCCGGAGCTACAGAAGGCCATCGAGGAGATCGTCGATTCCGGTTTCGCCGGGGTGCAACTGCGCGTGCACGATGGGCGGGGCGAGTGGGTCGGCAGCGCCGGGGTGCGCAAGCTGGGCGAGAGCGCCAAGCCGCCGACCAACGGGCACTTCCGGATCGGCAGCACCACCAAGACGTTCACCGCGACCGTGGTACTGCAACTGGTGGCCGAGGGCAGGATCGGGCTGGACAGCCCGGTGGATGCCTACCTGCCGCGGTTCGGGCTGGACCAGCGGATAACGGTGCGGATGCTGCTACAGCACACCAGCGGGCTGTTCAACTACACCGGCGAGTACTACGACGACGGGACGGTCGTACCGGGGATCCCGTGGCAGGGCCAGGAGTACGTGGACAACCAGTTCCACACCTACCAGCCGGAGGACCTGATACGGCTGGCGTTGTCCAAGCCGGCGCGGTTTGAACCGGGGACGGACTGGAGCTACTCCAACACCAACTACGTGCTGGCCAAGCTGCTGACCGAAGAAGTCACCGGCCGCTCGTTGGCCGAGGAGATGCAGCGGCTGATCCTTCAGCCGCTGGGACTGTCGGGCACCGTGGTGCCGGGCGCCTCGCCGGAGATCCCCGAGCCGCACGCGCACGGCTACTACCGGTACGAGCACGCCGGCCAGTGGCAGGTGGTCGACGTCACCCGCTTCAACGTCTCCTGGATCTCCGCCGCCGGTGACATGATCTCGACCACCGAGGATCTCCACACGTTCTTCTCCGCGCTGATGAGCGGCAAGCTCCTGCCGGACTCGCTGCTGGCCGAGATGCGCACACCGCACCCTCAGAGCGGCGACCACCGTTACGGCCTGGGGTTGTTCATGGAAGAGACGGACGGCGGGGGCACCATCTTCCACCACAACGGCGGCTTTTTTGGTTGGGCGGCGCTGATGTACAGCTCGCCCGACGGCAGTAAGACCCTGACCGCCTCCCTGACCACCGGGGACGCCGAGCTCGACTTCGCCGCCACGGCCGAGGCGTTCCAGAAGGCGCAGCAAAGGCTCGTCAAGGAGGTGTTCTGTGGCGGGCAGGCCGAGGTGGCCGACAAGGCCAAGCCGGGTCAGTAGAAGGCGCCGAGCACCGCGGACGCGTACGCCTTGAGGGTGGACTCCTTGCGGTCGTGCACCGGGTAGAACACGAACTGAGCCACGTGCTTCTCTCACTGGCCGTACTCCTGTCCCGGTGCCAGGCCGACGACCAACTCCTTCGCCCTTCTGGGATCCGGTCTGTGTTCGTCATCGGTCGAAACCGCCGCTCATCAGAGGTGTGTCAAGAGGCGCGTGGAACTCTTGAAGCCCGAAGGGCAGGCACGTTTGATGGGTGATGTGAACAGCGCCTGGCTTCTTCTCGACCGTCCGCCTCATCCGGCGGATCTGTTGCGTGCGCCGCGCTGCCCGGAGACCTCCACCTCCCGCTGAGACGTCTCCCGCACCCTACGGGGCGCCGTGACCTGAACCGGCGCCCCGTTTGGGGTTCCCGCACACCCTCAGGCCCTGACAGGGCCTCGGGTATGCCCCCCCTTCGTCTCTCCTTATGGAATGGATCATGTCCGCTTCCGACCTTTCCTCCCGTACCGTCCTGGTGACCGGCGCCACCTCCGGCATCGGGTTCGAAACCGCCCGGCAGCTCGCCGAGCGCGGCGCCACCGTCCTCGTGCACGGCCGCACCGCCGAGGACGCGCAAGCCGCCACCGACAGACTCATCGCCTCCGCAGGCATCGACGCCGGCCAGCTGTGCGGCGTCGCGGCGGACTTCACGCGCCTGGAGGAGGTCGAAGCGATGGCGCGGCGCGTCGTGGCCGAGCACCCCCAACTGGATGTCCTGGTCAACAACGCCGCAATCGCGGCCCCCGAGCGGCATACCCTCACGGCTGACGGCAACGAGATCACCCTTCAGGTCAACTTCCTCGCCCACTACCTGCTGACCTGCCTCCTGGAGCCCGCGCTCACCAGCGAGCCGGGCGGCCGGGTCGTCAATGTGTCCTCGTCACTGCACCGCACCGCCTCCATCCAGTGGAGCGACCCGCAGCGCGCCCGCCGCTACTCCCGGCTCGCCGCCTACGCCCAGTCGCAGCTGGCGCTCACCGTCTTCGCCGCCGATCCCCGGGTGACGGCCGTCTCCGTGCACCCGGGCGTCTGCGAGACGGACCTGCTGTCGCTCTACGCGATGAGCGGTGCAACCGCGGCAGAGGGCGCCGCCCATGTGGTGCGGCTGTGCGACCCCGCGACCGAGATCGTCAATGGCACCTACTACGACTGCGACCAGCGCGTCGAGCCCGCCCAGGCCGCGACCGAGGACCGCACCGTCAAGCGCCTCAGCAAACTCGCCGACCAGCTGGTCGGCCACAACACCTGAAGAACGCCCCCGCCTGAACCACGACAAGGCGGACTGCCGAGAACGAAAGGCCCATACGGCCGTGTCCAAGCGCGCCCACAAGAAGAGAGCCCGCCGCGAGAAGAAGTCCCACCACGGCAGCAAAGCCGGACAGGGCTGACCGCCGAGCGGGGTGGCCCCACTCGGGCCACCCCGCGACAGCCACAAGGAGCCTCCGTGATCGAACTCTCCGCTGACCAACTCCCCTCGCTCTCCCACTGGTTCACAGCCGACGCCCCTGGCACGACCGCCCTGGCCGAACATGCACTGGTCTCGGGAGCCGGTCACTGGTGGGCCGACCGCGCCACCGATCCCCGTGCCGTGGCCGTGGCCTGCGCCGACCACCTGCTGCTCCGCGGCGAACCCACCGCTCTGGCTCCGATCGCGCTGGCCCCCTTCGCTGCTCACTACGTGCAGGCCCCGGTCCGCTTCCTGCCCTTGCTGGGCAGCGCCTTCGATCTGCTCGTGCCCTGGGAACGCCTGGCGTACGTGCACCGCGTCCCCGTGTCGCCTCCGCGCCCGCCGCACGGCGTGACGGTACGTCGGCTGACGCCCCGGGACACACCGGCGCTCACCGCACTGGCCGCGGACATGGCCTGGGTCCACGCCAGTTGGGGCAGCGCGGCAGATCTCGCCGCCTCCGGACACGGCTGGGCGGCCTTCCACAAGGACCGCGTCCTCGCCGTGGCCTGCACGTACTTTCGTGGCACCGCGTATGAGGACATCGCCTGCCTCACCGTCCCCGAACACCGCCGCCGGCGGCTCGCGCTGGCCTGCGTCACCGGCCTGTGCCAGGACATTGCCGCCCGCCGCCACACCCCGAGCTGGACCTGCTCCCGCGACAACCGCCCCAGCCGGCTCCTCGCCTGAACAGCAGGCTTCCGCCTGGCGCACGAGTACGTGCACTACCTCACCGGACATCCCGCCAGCCGAGTCGCTGGCCTCCCCGCCTGAACACCGCTCGGAACAAGGAGCCATGAAGCCGCACCGCACGCCCCTCGCCAAGGTGAAGATCCTCAACGGCGCCCACGAACTCTCCGTCCACGGTCTCAAGCGGCGGGACGACTCCTTCACCCTCCACTACACGATCACCCCACCCCTGCCGGACGCGGCCGATCACACCCCCGTGTTCCTCGCCCTCGATGCCATGGACGACATCGGCAACGAATACTTCGACTGGGGCGGCGCTTACGGGGCGGCCCCCGACGGCACCCACACCAGCGGCAGCATCACCGCACAGCCCGCCCTTGCGGCGATGGCATGTGAGGTCCGCATTCGGATCGATTTCCTCTGCGGGGGCCAGGAGTACCCGTGTCATCTGAAGCTGCGTACCTCGGCCACCAGGACCTGAGGCGCAGCCTTTCACGGGGCCGGTCCACCCCGCTCTGTGCTTCTGTGCTGCCCCGTGCCCCTGGGCGTACCAGCCGCCGTTTCAGGGACATCACGCCGATCCGCTGACGAGCGTTATGGCGAAATCCCCGTGCCTGCGTACCCTGACGTGGCCATCGCGTCGATGGCTGGATCTTTTCGGTACGACAGGAGCACACATCATGGTCGCCTCCGCCCCTGCCGGTTCTTCGTCCGGGGCCGCACGACGGCATCGTTTGCGGGCATGGATGCTGGAGGGCCTGTCCGATATGGCCAAGCACCACCCCGGGCCGCACGCAGGTCCCCAGAGCGCCCATCGCGGGCAGCGCTGGTGGCGGGTGATGTGCCTGACCGGTGTCGACTACTTCTCCACCCTCGGCTATCAGCCGGGCATCGCCGCCCTGGCGGCGGGGCTGCTGTCACCGGTCGCCACCATCGTCCTGGTCATCGTCACGCTCGCCGGCGCGCTGCCGGTCTACCGGCGGGTGGCGAAGGAGAGCCCGCACGGCCAGGGCTCGATCGCCATGCTGGAGCGGCTGCTGTCCTTCTGGAAGGGCAAGCTGTTCGTCCTGACCCTGCTGGGCTTCGCCGCCACCGACTTCCTCATCACCATCACCCTCTCGGCGGCCGACGCCTCCACCCACCTCGTGGAGAACCCGCACGTCAGCAGCGTGCTGCACAACCAGCAGATGGTCATCACGCTGATCCTTGTCGCCCTGCTGGGCGCGGTGTTCCTCAAGGGCTTCCTGGAGGCGATCGGGGTGGCCGTCGTCCTCGTGGGTCTCTACCTGGGGCTCAATGTGGCCGTGGTCGTGGTCGGACTGTGGCATGTGGCGACCGCGCCGCAGGTCGTCACCGACTGGTCGCAGGCCCTGACCACCGAGCACGGCAACGCGCTGGCCATGGTCGGTGTAGCGCTGCTGGTCTTCCCGAAGCTGGCGCTGGGCCTGTCCGGCTTCGAAACCGGTGTAGCGGTCATGCCGCACATCGAAGGCGACCCCGGTGACACCGAGGACCGCCCCAGGGGGCGGATCCGTGGGGCGAAGAAGCTGCTCACCACCTCTGCCGTGATCATGAGCGTCTTCCTCATCGTCACCAGCTTCATCACGACCCTGCTCATCCCGGAGGACGCATTCAAGCCTGGAGGGGAGGCCAACGGCCGCGCCCTCGCCTATCTGGCCCACGAATATCTGGGCTCCGCGTTCGGCACGGTCTACGACATCTCCACCATCGCCATCCTCTGGTTCGCCGGCGCCTCGGCCATGGCCGGACTGCTGAACCTGATGCCGCAGTACCTGCCGCGCTACGGCATGGCGCCCCACTGGGCCCGCGCGGTGCGCCCGATGGTGCTGGTCTTCACCCTGATCGCCTTCCTGGTCACCTGGATCTTCAACGCCGACGTGGACGCCCAGGGCGGCGCCTACGCCACCGGCGTCCTGGTCCTGATCAGCTCCGCCGCGATCGCCGTGACCATCGCCGCACGGCGGGCCCAGGAGCGCGGCTGGACGATCGGCTTCGCCACGATCTCCCTGGTGTTCCTCTACACCACCGTCGCGAACATCATCGAGCGCCCCGACGGCGTCAAGATCGGTGCCTGCTTCATCGCCGGCATCATCCTGGTGTCGTTCCTCTCCCGCCTCGCCCGCGCCTTCGAACTGCGCGTCACCAGCGTCGTGCTCGACGAGATGGCCGAACGGTTCATCCGCGACATCGCCCACCGCAAGATCCGCTTCATCGCCAACGAACCCGACCAGCGAGATCTGGCCGAGTACCGCGACAAGCTCGAACAGATCCGCACCGACAACGACCTCCCGGCATCCGAGGATTTCGTCTTCGTCGAGGTCACCGTCAGCGACCCGTCCGAATTCGAAAGCGAACTACAGGTCCGCGGAGAAGTACTGCACGGCCGCTACCGGGTGCTCGTACTGGAGAGCTCCACGATCTCCAATGCGCTGGCCGCCTTTCTGCTGCACGCACGCGACATGACCGGGGCCCGGCCGCACATCTACTTCGAGTGGACCGAAGGCAATCCCTTCGCCCAGTTCCTCCGCTTCTTCCTCTTCGGCCAGGGCGAGGTCGCCCCCGTCACCCGCGAAGTCCTCCGCGAGGCAGAACCCGACCGCACCCGCCGCCCCCGCGTCCACGTCGGCTGAAACCGCACACAGCACCGCCACGTCAGCAGAGCGACAAAGAAGAGCGACACGACGTCACGGAAGCGTCAGGAGAGCGGGCACCCAGGCACGTCCTGCCTAGTGTCAGCGGAATGGAACGGCGAACCGCTCCCGCCGCAGCGGCGCACGCCGGTCGGCCGGACACAGCCGTCGACCGCCACTGGCGTGCCGACGCGCGGCGCGCCCTTCAGCACTCCCTGGCGTTCGTCGGCCTGATCATGCTGCTCGACTGGGGCGCGGGCGGTCTCACGCTGCCCCGCGCCGGGCTCTGGGGAGCGCTCGGAGGCATGGTCCTCGCCGTTCTCGTGCCGTCGCGCGTGTCCGCCGGAGAAGGGTGCCTGGCAGTACGGGGCCTTATGGGCGAGCGCCGGGTGCGTACCGACGCGCTGGTCTCGCTACGGCGATATGGCGGTATCGCCGCGCACCTCGTACTGCGAGATGCACACGGGAAGTGGCTGGAGCTGGACCTGCATGTCCTGGAAGCCAATCCGCTGATCTGGCACCTGCTCGACGCCGGCGCCCGCCGCTCCCTGGAGAACGGCACGCTGCGCCACGGCAGGAAAGTACTACAGGAGTTGGCGGACCGGATCGACGGGCAGGAAACGCGCGCAGTGCTCACAGCATCCGGGCTGCTGTGAGCACCGGTGCCCGTGGTCGTGAGTGTCTACGTCAGGAGAGGTGCGCTTGCAGCGTTGGCACTCGCCGACGGCATCGTGATCGCACTGGCCGACCTCCGACCAGCCACGTCGTCAAAAACCTCCAGCAGATCGAAGGCAGCCGCGCCTGGCCCGCGTGTCGCGGCAAGCACCAACATCCGATGAGTCTCATGTCGGACGGCGAGGGGGGCCGGCCGTACTGGCGCTGCCCTGTTGCCCCGTCCTACCGTTGGCCGGTCGGGCAGCACCCTGGAGTGTGACGGCGCCGGCTGACGGCGGCGTCCAGGGGTGCTGACGCAGAAGGGGACTCACGGCGGCCCGCGGAGGCAACGCCGTCCGGGCCGAGTGCCGCCGGAAGGCGTCAAGGCTGTGGCAGTAATCCGACAACACCCGGTAGATTTCCTTGCGGTGTGCCGGGAAGTCTGGTCGGCGGCGGTTCAGCTATTGCCGGAAGCCAGCGAGAGACGAGCCCGTGACCGACCTTACTGCCCTCCTCCTTCTCGTCGTGTTCGCCACCTTGGTGGCCACCGGCGCCCGCCACTGGCGTATCCCCGCCCCCTCGTTGCTCGTCGTCGGGGGCGTACTCATCGGGCTGCTGCCCTGGATTCCGGACATCCAGGTCGCTCCGGAAGTCATCAGTGTCGTCGTGTTACCGCCGCTGCTGTACGCCTCGGCCGAGGAGATCCCTTGGCGCGAACTGCGGGTGGTGTGGCGGCCGGTGACCGTCCTCGCCTTCGGCCTGGTGCTGGCCACCGCGGCAGCCGTGGGCGCCGTGGCCTCCGCGGTCACCCCGCTCAACACCACCATGGCGTTCGTCCTGGGCGCCGTACTGGCCAGCACCGACCCGGTGGCGGTCACGGCCCTGGGACGCAAGATCGCGCTGCCGCCGCGCATCCAGGTGCTCGTCCAGTCCGAGAGCCTCTTCAACGACGCCACGAGCCTGGTCCTCTTCAAGGTCGCGGTGGGCACCGCCATAGCCGCGAACGCGGTCACCCTGCCGACCGCCGGCGGTCAGTTCCTGGTGCTGGCCGGGGGCGGGGTGCTGGTGGGCGCCGTCGTCGCAGGTGTGGTGGCGCTGATCCGGCGACGGACCGAGGACCCGATCCTGGAGACCGTGATCGCCCTGGTCACGCCATACGCCGCCTACTTACTGGCCGAGGACCTGCACACCTCCGGCGTCACCGCGGTCGTGGTCGCCGGGGTGGTGCTCGGCAGCACCGGGCACAAGCTCACCACCGCCACCATCCGTCTCCAGGTGCACGCCGTCTACGGCACCGTGATCTTCCTTCTGGAGAGTGTCGTCTTCGCCCTTATCGGCCTGGAACTACCGTCTCTGGTACGTCAGTTGACTGCGAACGAGCACGGCTGGCCGCTCGGTGTGCTCGCGGTGACCGGCACAGTGATCGCCGTACGGATCCTCGGCGTCCTTCCCCTCTCCGCCGTCATGCAGCGCCGTCGGGGCAACGGCACGGTCACCTGGCGTATCCCCGCGGTGGTCTCCTGGGCGGGCACCCGCGGCGTCATGCCGCTCGCCGCCGCCCTGTCCGTCCCCCTGGCCGCCGACGACGGCAGCCCGCTGCCGCACCGCCCGCTGATCCTGGTCCTCACCACCGGCGTCGTCGTCTTCACCCTCGTCCTCCAGGGCTTCACCTTGGCCCCGGTCGTCCGCTGGTCCAAGATCGCACTGGAACCGGAACACACCGCCCGCGAAGAGGCCCGCGCTCGGGCCGGCCTCGCCAGGGCCGGGCTGGACTGCCTGGACGAACTCGAAGCCGTCGAGGCAGCGCCTGCCACTCTCGTCAATCAGCTGCGTCGCGGCCTGCTGGCCCGGCTCGACCAGGCCGACGCCGACCAGGACGACGACACCGCCCCGTCCTCCTCGGCCGCCCTCACCGGATACCGGGATCTGCGCCGCACCGTGATAGCCGCCGAAACCGCCAAACTCCAGCGCCTGTACGCGGACAACCACATCAGCGACCTCACTCGTCGCCGGCTGCAACGCAGGCTGGACCTCGAGGAGGCCGGGCTCGGCGACGAGTGATTACCTGATGCGCTCCCCCGGTTTCCCGGGCAGGGACGCGGCTTCAACCTCAGAATCGGTCCGGGAACTTGACGGCGATCACGAGAAGCCCGACCAGCGATGCCGCTACCAGCAGCCCCACGATGCGTTCCGCGCTCACGACACCACCGCCGACATCATGTCTCCGCACATCAGAAATCTCCTCAACCCGCTACCCACTTCCCCTGCCTAATCCACCGTGACGGCCCCCGCGGCGGCATACGAAGACGGCGGCCGGTTCCCTAACGGAATTCGAATGGTGAATACACCCGACTGGACTACGCCCGAGAAGCGTGATCCACGCTTCGGTGACGCAGCGGTCGGCGCTTCCCCTCGCCCCGTCTGGCTTCCGCGCGCCCCGTCTGGAACACGTCAAGAACTTCGGCAGCTACCACTGAAAACAAGCCAGGTAGGGGAAGCCGGAGGAGTCAGGGTCCGTACATCCGTCGCAGGCCGGCTCATGCCCGGCCCGCGCGGTTTTGTACACGGCTCGTTCAGACGCGATGCGATGCGGGATCAACGGGGAGGGACGACATGACAGTCCACGACGCATATCCAGCACAGACGCCCTCCATATCCATCACCTCGGATGTCGCGGATTCCCCACGCCTGCCCTCAGAGACTCTGCACCGCGCGATATACGCGGCGCGGCGCACCCTGCGCGACGCCGTCGTGGACCCCGCGGACCTCGACGTCATCATCTATGTGGTCCAGCGACGGCAGGTCCCGCCCCGCTGGCAGTCCGCCCGCGTGGCGTACGCTCTCGGCGCCCGGGAGGACATCGCCGCCTTCGATGTCCCTGGAGCGCGGGCCGCCAGGAGCATGGCCGCGGCGCTGAGCACGCCCGACGAGCCCGAACGGCGGGTGCTCATCATCGAAGCCGAGGGAACGGGACGGCCGTCCGCATCGCTCGTCTCGGGCTGACGCAGGGCGCCGAAGCCTCGGCATCCGGAGCGTGTCTCGCGCGTGCTGTCTCACACCTCGGTCCATGTCTCCTGCCCCGTCCGGCACTCCTTCCCGGGGAAGCCCGCAAGGGGAACTGGTGCGGCCGGCAGGGAGACGACCATCGTCAGGCCGCCTCCAGGGGTCTCCTCGGGCGTGAGCGTGCCGCCCATCGCCTCCGTGAGGCCGCGGGAGAGCGCGAGGCCGAGCCCGAGGCCGGTGGTGTTGTCGGTGTCCCCGAGACGCTGGAAGGGCTCGAACGCCTTCTCCCAGTGGGCGATTTGTATGCCGGGGCCACGGTCGATGACCCGCAGTTCCACGCGCCCGGACAGCGCGCTGGCGCCGATGGTGACCGGGCGACCGGCGGGCGAATGGCGTACCGCGTTGGACACCAGATTGGCGATGACACGTTCCAGCAGCGGCGGGTCCGCGAGCACATCGGGGGTGGTCTCCAGGCCCTGGGTCACGATGTGGACGAGCGCCTGTGGGGGCGAGTCGGGCAGGGTGTCCAGCGCCGTGGGGAGCACCTCGGTGAGCGCGATGGGTTCCAGGCGCAGGGTCAGCGCACCTGCCTGGAGCCGGCTCATGTCGAGGAGGTTGTCGACCAGGCGGCTGAGTTTGGCCAGGGATTCCTCGGCGGTGGCGAGGAGTTCCTCCTGGTCCTCGGGGGAGAAGTCCACCTCCTGGCTGCGCAGCGAGCTGACCGCGGCCCAGCAGCCGGCCAGGGGCGTACGCAGGTCGTGTCCGACCGCGGCGAGCAGTGCGGTACGCATACGGTTGGCCGCCTTGACCGGTTCGACCTCGGCCGCGGCCTCGGCGAGCCGGGCGCGCTCGACAGCGGCGGTCAGATGCGCGGCAAAGGCAGTGAGCACGCGGTGTTCGGAGGCGGGCATCCGGCGTCCGCTCAGCACCAGGACGCTGTCGTCCCCTATCGCGACCTTGGTCTCGTGCTCGGATACCGGGCCGCTCACGGCACCCAGCTCCGGCTCTCCCCTGCGGGGCCGCAGTTCGATGCTGTCCATGCCGAAGGTCTCGCGGGTGCGTTCCAGGAGTACGGATACGGCCCGGTCACCGCGCAGGATGCCGCCCGCCAACGAGGTCAGGGTCTCGGCTTCCGCGGTCGCCCGCGCGGCCCGCCGGCTCAGGCGCAGCGACCGGTCGACGATGGCGGCGACGGTGACGGCCACGATGGTGAAGGCGGCCTGGGCGACGACGATATTGGCCTCGGCGAAGGTGAAGTGGCCGATGGGCGGGATGAAGTAGTAGTTCAGCAGCAGCGAGGTCGTCACCGAGGCGAGCAGCGCGGAGACCACGCCGCCGATGCAGGCCACGCCCAGCACCGTGAGCAGGAAGAGCAGAGCCTCGCTGGTGAGGTTGAGCGCGAGCGGGCCGGATGTCACCCGCAGTGCCAGGGTGAGCAGAAGGGGCAGTACGAGGCCGGCAACCGGTCCGGCCACGCGGCGCGCACGCGGCAGGCCACCGCCAGGGGCGGGCCATCTTCTTCCCTGACCGGCATGTTCGTGAGTGACCGTGTGGACATCGATGTCGCCGGAGAGTCCGTCGACCGTCTCCCCCACGCCCCGGGGCGCCAGCACCCGCCGCAGCTTCCCTCGACGGCTGGCACCGATGACCAGTTGAGTGGCGTTCTGGGCGCGGGCGAAGTCCAACAGGGCGGCGGGGACGTCGTCACCGACCACCGAGTGGTAGCTGCCGCCGAGGCTCTCCAGGAGCTGCCGCTGCTCGGCCAGTGCGGCGGGCGAGGAGCCGGACAGGCCGTCGCTGCGGGTGATGTGGACGGCCAGCAGGTCGCCGCCGGAGGAGCGGTCGACGATCCGGGCGGCGCGGCGGATCAGGGTCGCGCCCTCCGGGCCGCCGGTGAGCGCGACCACTACGCGTTCGCGGGTCTCCCATACCCGGCCGATGCTGTGCTCGTGCCGGTACTTGCGCAGCGCTTCATCCACCCGGCCCGCCACCCACAGCAGCGCCAGCTCCCGCAGCGCGGTGAGGTTGCCGACCCGGAAGTAGTGCGACAGCGCCGCATCGACCTTTTCGGGCGGGAAGATGTTGCCGTGCGCCATACGGCGTCGCAGCCCCTCGGCAGGCAGGTCGACCAGTTCGATCTGGTCGGCGCGGCGGACGACTTCGTCGGGCACGGTCTCGTACTGCGGCACGCCGGTGATCTTCTCGACGACATCGCTGAGCGAGTCCAGGTGCTGGATGTTGAGCGTGGCCACCACGTCGATCCCGGCGCCCAGCAGCTCTTCGATGTCCTGCCACCGCTTGGTGTGGCGGCCGCCCGGCGCATTGGTGTGGGCGAGTTCGTCGATCAGCACCACCTGTGGACGCAGCTCCAGCACCAGGTCGAGGTCGAGTTCGCTGACGTCCGACCCGCCATGCCTGCGCGTCACGCGCGGCAGCACATCAAGCCCGTCGAGCATGGCTTCGGTGGACGGACGGCCATGGCATTCGGCAAAGGCCACCACCACGTTCTTGCCACGCGCTGCCCGACGCCGGCCCTCGTCCAGCATCCGGTAGGTCTTGCCCACGCCTGGGGCCGCTCCGAGAAAGACCTTGAACCTGCCAGGGCGCGAGCCCGGCCCGTCGGTCACATCGCTGCCCCGCGCCATCACGTACTCCTCCACGTACCCCTTTTCGGGAAAGCAGCACGCCGGGTGGCACCGCCAAGATGTCTTGCGGCCTGCGCCGGACGGCGTGCGAGGTTCTTGGGAGCATCGTCACTTCACGGTGGCAAATACCACGATGGCGTGCGGAGACGTTGACGTAACTCTGACCCGCCGTCGGCATCAGGGGGCTCAGCTCCCTCTGTGGCTGTGCGGTGCCCCGTCGATGACCGACGGGCCAACGCCCTCGGCTTGTCAGTGTTCGTCCGGCGCGCGTGTGTCGTCATGGAGCCGTCAGGGACTCCCCGCCGCTCGTCAGGGAAGCGCCAACACGTCGCCATCGCCCTGCCAGTGGGCCTTCGATGAAACACGACATGAACGTGAAACAGGACGAGGAGCGTGGCCCCATGGGCGGACCGGGTGGCCGGCGCATCGTGGCCGGCGTGAGCGGCTCGCTGGGAAGCCTGACGGCTCTGCACCGGGCCACCGCCGAGGCCCGCGTCACCGGAGCCGAGTTGTGGGCCGTACTGGCTTGGGAGCCTCCCGGTGGCGAGATATCCCACCGCGGCGGGCCGTGCCCGGCGCCGATGGCCGCATGGCACCGGATGGCGAATGAGCGCCTGCTGACCGCACTCGAAGACGCCTTCGGCAGCGCCGGACCCGAGGTGCCGCTGAAGTGCCTGGTCATACGCGGTAAACCGGGCGATGCCCTGCTGGCGGCCGCCGACCGGCCCGACGATCTCCTGGTGGTCGGGGCCGGAGCCCGCGGCAGGCTGCGCCGGGCGGTGTGGCCCTGCGTCGCGCGGTACTGCGTGGCACGTGCCTGCTGCCCGGTGCTGGCCGTGCCGCCTTCTCCCCTGCACCACGCACTCGATGCCGTACACCGCCGCAATGCCTGGAAACTTCCGCTCGACGCACGGGGGTTGGCGGACTGAATCTGCCACCTGAGTAGCCGGAGTACCCGGCCCGTCCCTCGGATGGTCCGGAAGTGCATTGTGGCCCCCGCACCTTCAGGTACGGGGGCCACAATGTGTCCGGTAACTATTGTCCGGCCCCTTCGTCCGCTTCTTCTTCCAGGGCGGCCATGCGGGCCTTGTATTCGGCCTGCGGAATCTGCCCGAGAACCGCGAGGCGTTCCAGTTCGGCGGCCTCGGTTTCATAAACGATCCTGCGGCTCTGTTCCGCTTGCTCTCTGCTGTACTTGACGGCCTCAGCGCGCTTCCTGGAGCGGCTTCGCTGCAACTCCTCGGCGACCATCCGTCCGGTTTGTTCAAAGTAATCGTCGTGCCTGCCTGACCACATCCCGCCCCCCCTTTCGATCAATAACTCCAGAAGCCGGATCCAGGATATCCCTGGATCCGGCTTCCGGCCTGGCCGCGCCTGTCAGATCTTGAACGACTTATAGTCGATGGTGCATTTGACTGCCGGTGTGCCGGCGCCGCCGCAGCCCTTGGGGTGTGATTCCCACACCCAGCCGGGCGAGAGGAAGTCGGCGAACATGTCGTGCTGCACGTGCATGCTCTTGGGGCGCTTCACCTTCGCCTTCACCTCAGAGATGGTGGGGGTCGGGTCGAGGGGCTGGATGACGGTGCGCTCGCCGTCGGCGATGGACTTGTTGTGGTCATCCATGAGCCGCGCGCGGGACTCTCCGGTGAACTTCGGTCCGTCGGGGCCTACGGCCGCGCAGTAGAACCGGGTGCTGCCGGTGACTTCAGGGACGTTCCCGGCACCCCATTTCCAGTTGGCGCTCCACTCACACAGTACGGTCCTGGTCTTGAGCCGTACGCCGGACTTGGGATCGATCTTGGCGACCTTGGCGGTGAAGCTTCCGCTGCCACCCCGGGTGGTAATGGGTTCGGCTGCCCCGGCGGATCCGGCGGTAGCGCTCATCAGCGTGCCGACAGCTATGAGGCCGGTGGCTGCCGAACGTAACTTGCCCAACATGCAGTGATCTCCTTCGAGTTGTGGTGCGCTGCTCACGCTATGAGAACACTCGAAAAGGCGCACTTGCTTATTTCGGAGTGTCTTCCGGCAGATATGTCTGAGGCATGGGAGCAGAGGCGCAGCGGGAGGCCATCCATGTCCAGCCCGCGGCCATGCGCATTCATGGTGGGGCGGTCCACACTTCGGCCCACGCCGAACTCTCTTCCCTTGATCCCACCACGCCACCTCTCCGTAGGCCCTTCGGCAGGCGTTAGGGATTCGTCAACGTCGCGCTAATGGCCGTAAAGACCCCGTCAATGAGGGGCGAAATCGAGCCATCGCGCGATTCTCTCTCCTGGTCCGTTCAAAACCGAACCTCTTCTCAGGAGTTCACGATGGCCGATGTGGCTTTCGTGGTCACCACGATCGCGGTCTTCGCGCTGGTGGCCCTCGTTGCCAAGGGGGTGGCGAAGCTGTGACTGCCGAGAACATCGTCGGCCTCACCGTGGCCGTCGCCCTGCTGGGCTACCTCGTCCTCGCCCTTGTGTTCCCGGAGAGGTTCTGAGCCGCAGATATGAGCCCCGTCCTTGCTGACGCGCTCCAGGTCACCGCGCTCCTCGTCGCGCTCGCCCTGGTGCACCGCCCCCTCGGCGACTACATGGCCGCCGTCTACTCCTCCAAGAAGCACCTGCGCGTAGAGAAGTGGATCTACCGCAGCGTCAGCGCCAACCCCGACGCCGAGATGCGCTGGCCCGCGTACCTGCGCGGCGTTCTCATATTCTCGGCCGTCGGCGTGCTCTTCCTGTACGTGATGCAGCGCGTACAGGACAAGCTGCCGCTGTCGCTCGGCTTCAAGCCGATCACCCCGGACCAAGCCTTCAACACGGCCACGTCCTTCATCGCCAACACCAACTGGCAGTCATACTCGGGTGAAGTGGCCATGAGCCACGTCACCCAGACCGCCGGTCTGGCCGTGCAGAACTTCGTCTCCGCCGCTGTCGGCATGGCAGTCGCCGTGGCGCTCGTGCGCGGCTTCGCCCGGTCCCGTACCGGCGACCTGGGCAACTTCTGGTCCGACCTGGTGCGCGGCACCGTCCGCATCCTGCTTCCGCTCTCCGCGATCGCCGCGGTCATCCTGGTGGCGTGCGGTGCGATCCAGAACTTCGGCGACATCCACCACATCACCACCCTCACCGGTGGCAAGCAGGCCATCAGCCCCGGAGCGGTAGCTTCCCAAGAGGCCATCAAGAACCTGGGCACCAACGGCGGCGGATTCTTCAACGCCAACTCCGCGCACCCCTTCGAGAGCCCCAACGGCCTCTCGAACCTGCTGGAGATCTTCCTGCTGCTGGTGATCCCGTTCTCGATGCCGCGGGCCTTCGGCAAGATGGTGGGTTCAATCAAGCAGGGTTACGCGATCGTCGCGGCCATGGGCGTCGTCTGGTTCGGCGCCGTCATCGCCGTGACGTGGCTCGAGTACGCCCACCCGGGCACCGCCGCACAGCTCGCGGGCGGCGCGATGGAGGGCAAGGAACAGCGGTTCGGCGAAGGCGCCTCCTCACTCTTCTCCGTCTCCACGACCATGACCTCGACAGGGTCGGTCAATTCCTCCCACGACTCGTTCAGCGGCCTGTCCGGCGGCGTACTGCTGCTGGGCATGATGCTCGGCGAGATCACGCCCGGCGGCGTGGGCTCGGGCCTCTACGGCATGCTCATCATGGCGATCATCGCGGTGTTCCTCGCCGGCCTGATGGTCGGTCGTACACCGGAGTACCTCGGCAAGAAGATCGGCACCCGCGAGATCAAGCTCGCGGCCTGCTACATCCTGATCACCCCGGCGCTCGTGCTGATCGGCACGGCCGTGGCCATCGCCCTGCCGGACGGCAAGGAAGCCATGACCAACATCGGGGCTCACGGATTCTCCGAGGTGCTGTACGCCTACACCTCCGCCTCGAACAACAACGGCTCCGCCTTCGCGGGCTTCGGTGCCAATACTCCGTTCTTCAACACCACGCTCGGCCTGTGCATGCTGCTCGGCCGCTTCCTGCCGATGGTGTTCGTGCTCGCCCTGGCCGGCTCGCTCGCCGAGCAGAAACCGGTCCCGGAGACCGCGGGCACCTTGCGCACCGAGAAGCCGCTCTTCACGGGACTGCTGGTCGGCACTCTCCTGATCGTCACCGGCCTGACCTTCTTCCCGGCGCTCGCGCTTGGCCCGCTCGCTGAAGGGCTGTCGTCATGACCTCCGAGACAAAGAAGCACGAGGACGCCATGTCCACGGATACCCCGACCCGGGCGCCGCACAGCGATGTGCCCACCGGGCACAAGGACGACGGGCGCGTGGGCGCGGGCCTGTTCGACCCGAAGCAGCTGGTGAAGTCGCTGCCTGATGCCTTCCGCAAGCTCGACCCGCGGGTGATGGTCAAGGCCCCGGTCATGTTCGTGGTTCTGGTCGGCTCGGTGGTCACCACCGTCCTGGCGATCAAGGAGCCGGGCGACTGGTTCGGCTGGGTCATCGCGGCCTGGCTGTGGCTGACCGTGATCTTCGCCAACCTGGCGGAGGCGGTCGCCGAGGGCCGCGGCAAGGCGCAGGCCGACACCCTGCGCAAGGCCAAGACCGACACCGTGGCCCGCCGACTGAACGATGCCGTGGAGGAACAGGTACCCGGCACCGAGCTGCGCATCGGCGACCTGGTCGTGTGCGAGGCCGGTGACGTCATCCCGGGTGACGGCGATGTCGTCGAAGGTGTCGCGTCCGTCGACGAGTCCGCGATCACCGGCGAGTCGGCCCCGGTCATCCGCGAGTCCGGCGGTGACCGCTCGGCGGTGACCGGTGGCACGAAGGTGCTCTCCGACCGCATCGTCATCAAGATCACGACGAGGCCCGGCGAGACCTTCATCGACCGGATGATCAACCTCGTCGAGGGCGCCGCACGGCAGAAGACGCCCAACGAGATCGCGCTGAACATCCTGCTCGCCTCGCTCACCATCGTCTTCCTGCTGGCCGTAGTCTCGCTGAAGCCGTTCGCCCTCTACGCGGGCGCCGACAAGCAGACGTCGATGGTGGTGCTGACCGCGCTGCTGGTCTGTCTGATCCCGACGACGATCGGCGCACTGCTCTCAGCCATCGGCATCGCCGGCATGGACCGACTGGTGCAGCGCAACGTCCTGGCGATGTCCGGCCGTGCCGTCGAAGCCGCAGGCGATGTATCGACATTGCTGCTCGACAAGACCGGCACCATCACCCTCGGCAACCGCCAGGCCGCCGAGTTCGTGCCCGTACGCGGCACCACCGAGGCCGAGGTCGCGGACGCGGCCCAGCTGTCCTCCCTGTCCGACGAAACCCCCGAGGGCCGCTCCATCGTCGTCCTCGCCAAGGAGAAGTACGGACTGCGCGAACGCCACCAGGGCGAGCTGGAGCACGCCGAGTGGATCGCCTTCACCG
The DNA here is from genome assembly GCF_057708345.1 of Streptomyces sp. bgisy130. Taxonomy (NCBI): domain Bacteria; kingdom Bacillati; phylum Actinomycetota; class Actinomycetes; order Kitasatosporales; family Streptomycetaceae; genus Streptomyces; species Streptomyces sp. bgisy130. The sequence continues at coordinate 1,535 of NZ_JBYISA010000001.1, read as the reverse complement.
CCCAGACCCGGATGTCGGGTGTGGACGTCGACGGGCGCAAGGTCCGCAAGGGCGCGTCCGGTTCGGTCATCGCCTGGGTCAAGGAGCGCGGCGGCACCGTCACCGATGACGCCGACACGCTCAGCAACGCCATCTCGCAGGCCGGCGGGACCCCGCTGCTGGTCGCCGTCGAGGACGACAAGGGTGCCCGGGTCCTGGGTGTCATCCACCTGAAGGATGTCGTCAAGGAGGGCATGCGGGAGCGGTTCGACGAGCTGCGGCGCATGGGCATCAAGACCATCATGATCACGGGCGACAACCCGCTGACGGCCAAGGCCATCGCCGACGAGGCGGGCGTGGACGATTTCCTCGCCGAGGCCACGCCCGAGGACAAGATGGCGCTCATCAAGCGCGAACAGGCCGGCGGCAAGCTGGTCGCGATGACCGGAGACGGTACGAACGACGCACCGGCGCTCGCCCAGGCTGATGTCGGCGTGGCCATGAACACGGGTACGTCGGCCGCCAAGGAAGCCGGCAACATGGTCGACCTCGACTCCAACCCGACCAAGCTCATCGAGATCGTCGAGATCGGCAAGCAGCTCCTGATCACCCGGGGAGCCCTGACCACCTTCTCCATCGCCAACGACGTCGCGAAGTACTTCGCGATCATCCCGGCGATGTTCTCGATCGCCTACCCCGGCCTGGACAAGCTCAACATCATGGGCCTGGCCTCGCCCGAGTCCGCGATCCTGTCGGCGGTCATCTTCAATGCGCTGATCATCGTCGCGCTGGTGCCGCTGGCCCTGAAGGGCGTCCGGTACCGGCCGATGAGTGCCGACAGGATGCTGCGGCGCAATCTCGGCGTCTACGGCCTGGGCGGACTGATCGCACCGTTCATCGGCATCAAGATCATCGACCTGCTCATCTCTCTGATCCCCGGAATCGGTTGATCGCCATGAACAACTCCGTAGCAAGCACCCTTCGTCTGGCGTGGGCCTCGCTGCGCATCCTGCTGGTCCTCACGGTCGTGTGCGGCGTCATCTACCCGCTGGCCATCACCGGCATCGCGCAGGGGCTCTTCCACGACAAGGCCAACGGTTCCCAGGTGAAGGCCGACGGCAAGGTCGTCGGTTCCGAACTCATCGGCCAGAGCTGGAACATCAAGGGAACGGACAAGCCCGATCCCCAGTGGTTCCAGGGCCGGCCGTCCAACAGTGGCTACGACCCGCTGGCCACCGGCTCCAGCCAGCTCGGGGCCAGCGACCCCACGCTGGTCAAGAACGTGAAGGCGGCGAAGGAGCAGGTCGCCACGTTCAACGGTGTGCCGCAGTCCGAGGTCCCCAAGGACGCGGTCACCGGTTCGGCCTCCGCCATCGACCCCGGCATCTCCCCCGACTACGCCGGGATCCAGGTCCACCGCGTGGCCAAGAACAACAGGCTGAGCGTCGCGCAGGTCAAGGCGCTGGTGAAGGCCAACACCGACAGCCGTACAGCCGGCTTCCTCGGCGAACCCTCGGTGAACGTCCTCAAGCTGAACATCGCCGTCAAGGAACTCG